>CAIPQN010000001.1 GCA_903867225.1 uncultured Pseudomonadota bacterium
GAGGTCTATCGGGGGCTAGTCTGTGAAGTGAACGGTGCTGTAATGCCGTCAGCAGCAGAAACCAGCAGGTAGTAGCGATACACGCCTGCTCCTTAGCAATAAGGAATCCCCGTTCCCTTTAGGGCGGGGAGGATGTCAAGGTTCGAATGCGAGTGGTAAAAGTAATGTACTTAAAGCAATGCGTTTCATGCGCCATTTAGTGCTTAATAAACCTAAAATTACACAGTCAACAGACAGACTCCCACATGAACCATTTCGCTTAAATACAGAAACTGAGCAGGCATCTAGCTGGTTTGAAATTGTGTTTTTCATTGATGATGTTAAGTATCGTTACGGCTTTGAAGCAGATAGCTCCGTTGTTTATGCTGAATGGCTTTATATCGATGAAAAAGGAAAAGAAGCTCGCTTATTTGAACGTGAGCGAGAAGGCAATCAAGGTACACGCTATATCAACAAGCAAAAATTCAAAGAAGGTATTGGTGTAAAAGTTTCGGATAATCATTTATTCATCTGGAAGTGTGACCAAAACGACGGCGAAATTTCCAGAAAAATTCTGCAATGGTTTGATAATTTCAATTTTATCGATGGATTAGAAGATGAACGTTATCTCGACGCAGCATTTAATCAAATTCAAAACACCAATGCTAAGTCAAAATTACTAAAATTGGTTAAATTTGCTGATTTGGGTATTGAATCAATTGCTCTTGAAGAAAAAGACATTACACAGGATTTCGTTAGGAATGCCCCTTTTACTGAGGAAATGAAAAAGAACATACTCGAGACGGTAGGCTGTTTTCAGTTGAATTACACACCAGCCACACGAAATTTGATGCCGAGAACAATGTTATTGGTTCGGTGCTATTTGAGCTAAATAGTGATGAATCACGGGGGACGCAAAAATTTTTTACTTTGTCCGCTCCTATCTTGAATACATTAGAGCATGGCAAGGTGTTAGTTATTGACGAATTGGATGCCAGCTTACATCCAAAACTGACCGAGTATTTTGTAAGATTATTCAATAATAAAAATTTTAATCGGAACAATGCTCAATTGATTTTTGTTACACACGATGTCCATTTGTTGTCTGCATCAAAGCTATTTGAACGTGACCAAATTTGGTTTACTGAAAAAGACAAATATGGGAGTACGGAACTCTATTCTTTGATTGAGTTTAGAAAAAATAACAAAGGTAAAAATGTAAGAGCGACTGATAATTTAGAAAAGCGTTATTTATTGGGGGCTTTCGGGGCTGTGCCATATTTGGGTGAACTAAATTATGACTAGGAGAAAATGTGCCGAAGGCTTTGTGAGCAATAAAAAAGCGCGTAAACAAACGAAGTTAAACGAAAAAAGGAAAGAAAATACTCGGACAGAACGTGAAGCAGTTATTATCGCTTGCGAAGATAGTGTTTCACCTCCTTTGTATTTTAAAAATCTTTTCCATGACTTGATAACAAATCATGCGATTGCCGCATCGTCGCTAGTCATTGTAAAACACGGACATACAGATCCTTATGGTGTTTTACAGGATATGCTCCAATATGACGATTACAAAGACTTCACTCACAAATGGATTGTAATTGACCGCGATGAAGAAAGAACGAATGGTGGTGGGCATCCATTAGAAAATTTTAATCGCGCTATTGCTGAAGCTAGTAAGAAAAAAATTAACGTTGCCTATTCAAATCCCTGTTTTGAGATTTGGTATTTGTTACATTTTGAATACAGGAATACACCCATTGACCGAGACGAGTTATATCGCAAATTGGTTGAAGAGATTGGATACAGTAAAGATAACTTGCCTGATTTAATTCCCGCTCAACAAAGCAGTGCGATTAAATATGCAAAAAATTTGATTGAGTCGTGGGTTTCTATGCAGGGTGAAACAAAACCTGCAAGTGATAATCCTTCGACCACTGTACATGAATTAGTTGAAGTGCTGAATGGATTAAAAACGATTTAACTGATTGTCGAATTTAGGTATGCCGAAATTCTGACATTACTTGATTAGATTATTAACGTTTTAAAGCGTTTTTTGACGTAGTTCGATATTTGGGAAAATTTAACGCTTTGATTTTAAAACAATTATTTTAAATTAGTCTGATTCGTAATCAGTAGGTCGTGCGTTCGACTCGCATCATTGGCTCCAGTGAAATCAAGCCCTGACAGCCTTTCGGTCGTCGGGGCTTTTTTGTTGGTGTGCCATAATTTCGCCATGAGAATTCAAATTTGCCGCATAGCCTGCTAAATGTTGATGTGACAAATGAGCGTACCTTTTAACCATTTCTCCATCAGCCCACCCTCCCATTTCTTGAAGTGCGTGCAGCGGCGTTCCATTTTGAACGTGCCAACTTGCCCATGTGTGCCTCAAATCGTGCCAGCGAAAATTCTCAATCCCAGCTCGTTTTAATGCTTTATGCCATGCATGATTGTTTGCCCGCGTCACTGGCTCACCTTTATAGGTAAAAACAAAGGTCTTATTCCCACCTATTTGGTCACGAACTACTGAAAGCGCATCTTCGTTTAATGGTACTGCGATGGCGCGTTTGCCTTTTGCTTGGTCAGCGTGAATCGACGCGCAACGTCTGTGCAAATCAACCTGTGACCATTCGAGTTGCGTGACGTTTGTTTCGCGCAGTTCTGTTGCCAAGGTAAATCGCATCATGGCGGCTAAATGCGGCGGTAATTCTGATAACAGCACATCGGCTTCGTCATGCGTTAACCATCGCACCCACGGCTTTCTCATAAAAAACTAACTTGACGAAACATCAACACTAAAGAATTTGGTATGTCGGTGAATCTTTCAATAAGTTCTTGAAAATTATGAACTCCATTTTTTGAAATTCGTAACAAATTCATAGCAAAAGAACGGTGTTAGACAAGATTTGTGATTGATTGTCATCTGAAACACGCACATTATCCTCGTCAAATGTGACATCTAACTGCCAATTATTTGATTCCACACTCCAGTGTTTTCGGATAGCTTTAGTCAATTCAACAGAAACATCCTCATTTCCTAAATCTTTGTAATTACTGACATAATAAGACGTTTCTTGGGTTTGTTTGGAATTTGATTTTCGAATAGTTTCTCTATTCACCACAACTAAAAAGCGCATCCCACTCGTTTGCCAACGATCATCAAGATCAGAAAGAGATAATTTATAGAGATCACTTTTATATGAACTAATACGCCCATGCCCTGAGTCGTGTTCAATTATTTCAGCGATTGATGACTGTAGAGCTAGATTTCGACAATGTTCAAGTAATTTTGGCTGATTTTCTTTGACTTGAATCAAATAAGTCCCATCCGCTTCTTGAATTGGCGACATGGTGTCAGGATAGCAATGATGGGCATCGAGGGTCAGATTTTGGCTTTCTAATCCTGTTTCTTTAATAAATTCTCGTACGGTGGTTATTTCGCTGGATTTATTTCCAACCTGTTTTGCTTGGGCTACATC
>CAIPQN010000002.1 GCA_903867225.1 uncultured Pseudomonadota bacterium
GTTTTTAATTGACCCCCTATTGAAGTGTGGTTTATGACTTCAATCCATTGTCGTTATTGATTTCTACGATATTCTATTTTTCGTTAAATGGATTAGCTTATTCCGTTGCTAAGGGGTCAAATTTAAAGCGTTGGTAACATCTTGAGCAAATAACACCTGTTTGGAATGATTTTTCAAAGTTTATTCATGTGTTACATAACGACCGTGACTAAAAAAAAGCGGTTTCGTGATTGTATAGTTTGATTGATTGATTGATTGATTGATTGATTGATAGGGTCGGCGAAAATGAAAAACACCCGTTAGCGTCATTGATGGAATTGGTAGGTGTATTGATTACGCAATACGAAGATATTTATGTTTCAGAATTATGAGTAAAACGCGAAAGCCCCGCCCCTTGTGAAAAAGGAGCGGGGCTTTTTTGTGGTAAGATTTGGGTGAATTTTGAATTTTGGAGGTGACAATTTTGAAAGTGTTGGGACGCGATAAGCTAATTAGCTTCAGCAAAAAACACACAAACGTTAAAGCCGCGCTAGACGTGTGGTTCGATGAGGTTTCAAATGCGGATTGGCGTGTGCCGCAGGATATTAAAAATCGTTATTCCAGTGCAGATTTTTTATCGGATAATCGCGTCATTTTTAACATCAAAGGCAATCATTATCGGCTCGTTGTTAAAGTGCGTTATCAAGGTGGCATTGTAGTGGTTGAATGGGTTGGCACGCACGCCGACTATGACAAGAGGAGTTTTTGAAATGCAGGTTATTAAAACGCAAGACCAACATGAACGGGCATTACAGCGGCTTTTAATGTTGATGGATGAAAATCCGATGGAAGGTAGCCATGAAGCGGACGAAATTGAACTGTTAGCGTTACTGATTGAAAGTTATGAAGCAAAAAACTTCCCCATTGATCCGCCAGATCCAATTGAAGCGATTAAGTTCCGAATGGAACAACAAGGCTTGAAACAAAAGGATTTAACACCTTATTTGGGTTCGGCTTCAAAAGTAACCGAAGTGTTAAATGGCACGCGGCAATTAAGCATTAACATGATTAGAAAGTTAAACGCTGGTTTGGGAATTTCTGCCAATATCTTAATTAAAAAGCCTGCCGTTATGTCTGAATTTGCTAATTGACGGTAAAACGCGAAAGCCCCGCCCCTTGTGAAAAAGGAGCGGGGCTTTTTTGTGGTAAAATTTGCATGAATTTTGAATTTTGGAGGCGGGATGTTTGACGATAAATTTTTTGACGATTGGTTAGACACTCAAGCGCAAAAAGTAATGGAAAAAGTAGCGAGTGGAGAAGGAATCGCGCCAGAACAGATGATGATTTTGATGTTGAAAGCGCAGACGAATCACTTTGCTCATTTGGATATTGATTTGCGAAATGAAATGGTGTTGTTGCGCGAAGATATGGATAAGCGGTTTGAACAAATGCAAGTCGAAACGGCAAAACGTTTTGAGCAAGTCGATAAACGTTTTGAGCAAGTCGATAAACGTTTTGAATTACTGACTTCGCGGATTGATCATTTTATGATTTGGTCATTTGCCACGACAATTTCTGTTGGTGGAATGGTAGTTGCGGCGATTAAATTTTTGTAAAACGTGCGAAAGCCCCGCCCCTGGTGAAAAAGGCGTGGGGCTTTTTTGCAAGTTAACGCAGCTTATTAACAACCGATTAAAAATAAGTGATTGTTTGAGCGACTAAAAAGTTCAGCGAATCGCTTTAAATCCAATATCGGTGCGGTAATAAATACCATTCCAACTGATTTTTTTCGCTAATTCATAAGCGTTTGTTTGAGCATCTAAAATCGAATCACCCAAAGCACAGGCGCATAAAACTCGTCCGCCATTCGTCACGACATCGTCGGCAACCTGCGCTGTTCCCGCATGAAAGACTTTTGAATCGCCATTTTCATCTGTTGGCAAACCCGAAATAATTTGTCCTTTTGCATACGCATCTGGATAACCACCTGCTGCTAAAACCACACCTAACGAGAGACGTTCATCCCATTCAGTTGTTGTTTTATCAAGTTCACCTGCGAGAGCCGCTTGGCATAAATCCACTAGATCACTTTTCAAACGCATCATAATCGGTTGAGTTTCAGGGTCGCCAAAACGGCAGTTATATTCCAAGACTTTAATATCACCATTTGGTGAAATCATCAGACCTGCATATAAAAAACCAGAATACGGATGACCTTCAGAAGCCATGCCTGCAAGTGTTGGATTGATGACATCACGCATCACTTTTGCATGAATTTCAGGTGTTACAATTGGAGCTGGTGAATATGCGCCCATGCCACCTGTATTCACGCCTTTGTCACCATTTTGCAGTGCTTTGTGGTCTTGCGATGTTGCCATTGGCAACGCGGTTTTGCCGTCCGCAATGACAATAAAACTAGCTTCTTCACCTGCCAAAAACTCTTCAATCACCACGCGATGACCCGCTTCACCAAACGCATTTCCTGCCAACATATCGTTCACAGCGGCAATCGCTTCTTCATTTGTTTGCGCGACAATCACTCCTTTCCCAGCCGCCAAACCATCAGCTTTAACCACAATCGGTGCGCCGTGTTTTTCAATATAAGCAATCGCTTTGCTCGCATCAGTGAAACTTTCGTAAGCCGCTGTCGGTATGCCGTAGCGAATCATGAAATCTTTGCAAAATGTTTTCGAGCCTTCCAATTGTGACGTGTACGCTGATGCGCCAAAACACGCTAAACCTGCTGCTTGAAATTTATCGACAATGCCTAACGTCAAAGGCACTTCAGGACCAATGATGGTGAGTTCAATCGCATTTTTTTGAGCAAATGTTAACAATTCGTCCAATTTTTCAACTGCGATTTCAACATTTTCAATGCCTGATTCCAAAGCTGTTCCTGCGTTTCCTGGTGCAACAAAAACACCACTGACTTTCGGCGATTGTTTCACTTTCCACGCCAAAGCGTGTTCGCGTCCACCGCTTCCAATAATTAAAACTTTCATGATTTTTATTCCAAAAATTAGTGACGGAAATGACGCATTCCAGTGAATAACATCGCCATGTTGTGTTCATTTGCTGCGTCAATCACTTCTTGATCGCGCATTGAACCGCCAGGATGAATTACCGCTGTAATTCCTGCTTCTGCTGCGGCATCAATTCCGTCACGGAAAGGGAAAAACGCATCCGATGCCATTGCTGAACCAGGTACTTCCAAACCCGCATCATTTGCTTTAATGCCCGCAATTTTCGCAGAATAAATTCGGCTCATTTGTCCCGCGCCAACGCCAATTAACTGTCCATTTTTACAATAAACAATCGCGTTTGACTTCACAAATTTGGCGACTTTCCACGCAAATAATAAATCTGCCCATTCTTGTTCTGTTGGAGTGCGTTTGGTGACAACTTTCATGTCGCTAGGCAATACAATTCCCGTGTCGCGGTCTTGAACTAATAAACCACCTGCAACACGTTTGTAATCAAATTCTTTTGTCGTGTTGTGAATTGTCCAATCACCTGTTTCTAAAACGCGCACATTTTGTTTTGTGGCTAAAATCGTTTGCGCCGCTTCGCTAATGCTTGGAGCAATAATAACTTCAACAAATTGACGCGCCACAATCTCAGTCGCTGTTTTTTCGTCAAGTTCACGGTTAAACGCAATAATTCCGCCAAATGCAGATGTTGAATCAGTTTTGTAAGCTAAATCATAAGCGGTTAAAAGATTATCCGATTGGGCAACACCACAAGGATTAGCGTGTTTTACGATGACACAAGTCGGTTTTTCAGAAAACGATTTAACACATTCCAATGCTGCATCGGCATCGGCAATGTTGTTATAAGAAAGTTCCTTTCCTTGTAATTGTTTCGCGCTGGCAATCGTGCCAATAGCAGAATTTTTTTCAACATAAAATGCGGCGTTTTGATGTGGATTTTCGCCATAACGCAACGTTTGTTGTTGATAAAATTGGAGATTTAACGTTTCGGGAAATTGCGCGTTATTTATTTTGCTCAAATAGGTTGCAATTGCGGTGTCGTAACGTGCGGTGTGTTCAAAACTTTTTAATGCCAAATTGAAACGTGTCGTGCCTGATAACGCACCATTTGCATTATTTAACTCTTTCAAAATTTCGGGATAATCGCTTGGATTTACAACAATCGCTACGTCAGCATGATTTTTTGCTGCTGCACGAATCATTGTTGGACCGCCGATGTCGATGTTTTCAATGGCGGTTTCAAAATCACAATCGGGTTTCGCAATCGTCGCTTCAAACGGATACAAATTGACCACCACCATGTCAATTGCACGAATATCATTGTCTGCCATAACAGCATCATCAATGCCGCGACGCGCTAAAATGCCCCCGTGAATTTTTGGATGTAGCGTTTTAACTCGTCCGTCCATCATTTCAGGAAACCCAGTGTAATCGGCTACTTCGATTGCCGTGATATTGTTTTCGGTTAAAATTTTAAACGTGCCGCCTGTTGATAAAATTTCGATACCAAGTTGGTTTAACGTGCGGCAAAAATCAACAATGTCCGTTTTGTCAGATACGCTCACGAGAGCGCGAGAGATTTTTTTATTCATGTATAAATTTAAAAAAGTTAAAAAATGGGATTAGTAGTTTTTACCACATTAAATCATCGGGGATTTCAAATGCAGCGTAAGGATCGTCAGCGACTTCAACATCTGATTTTGGTTCATTCCACGCCAAAACTCGTTTGTCATCACGTTCTTTAATTTTTTGCGCGATTTCACTGCTAACAAGCGCGTAACCTGTTTCCGATTTTACAATCGCCAATTTTCCTTTGGCTAATTGGTCACGCAACGTTTCCGTCACATAAAGCGTTTTTACTTTTGGCGCATCGGTAAAATGATAGGCAATTTCAGCATTTCGTGTGTCAATTGGCACCTGATTTTGCTCAATCATTTGTTTAATTTGTGCGTAAATTTCTTTTTGTTTTGCTTGTTCTTGTTGTTGTAAATTTAACAGCCTGTCACGCTCAACTTTTTCCGCTTGAGTTTTTTGTGCTAATAATTTCGCTTCGTCAACAATTTCGACGTTGTGATGACGTTGTGCTTGTTGCTGTTTATGCTTTTCAGTTTTGATGGTTTTGGCTTTCGCGCTACTGACTAAACCTGATTTCAGCAACTGTTCTTGCAGCGATAATTTTTTATTCATACCCAAATCGCTCCAACTCAATCGCATCAAAATCACACACTTGCCAATGTGATGCTTCAGCTTGTGGCGCATCATCACGCATTAGCCAAATAGTTTGCAATCCTGCGGTTTGTGCAGCATTCAATTCAGCTTCAATATCAGATAAAAACAACAATTGTTCGGCGGGCAAACCGATATGCGCCACGATATTTTCGTATGAAGAACTGTCTTGCTTTCCACCAATATGCGTATCGAAATAACCCGAAAATAAAGGCGTTAAGTCGCCGACTTCTGTGTGAGAAAACAATAATTTTTGCGCGTACACTGAACCAGAAGAATAAACATATAAATCAAAACCTTCCGCTTTCCACATTTGTAAATTACGAATTGCGTCTGCGTATAAATGCCCTGTAAGTTCGCCACGCTGATAACCTGATTCCCAAATCAATCCTTGTAATGATTTCAGTGATGTAATTTTTTTATCGTTATCAATCCATTGAATTAACTGCGTGATGGATTGTTCTAAATTTAGTTCAGTACCGACTTCAACATTTACGTCAGCCAATAGTTTCTGCACTGTTTCATTCGTGGCATTTTCACGCAAAAATTCGCCAATGTGAGCGCGGGCATAAGGAAATAAGCTGTCTTTTACGAACGATAATGACGATGTTGTGCCTTCAATATCGGTAATAATCGCTTTAATCATGCCGTCAATTCTCCTTGTAATTTATCCAATGTGGGAAATAATTTTGAAATGTCGCTGTTAGTAAAATTCGCTACCCAACCGTCAGGATTCGTAAATAAACGAATACACGCTAAATTTGGATTTTCACCCATATCAAACCAATGTGTGACATTTGCGGGAACACTAATTAAATCGCCTTTTTCACATAAAACACCAAAAATCTGTTCACCAACGTGCAAATAGAAAAGTCCGCATCCTTCGACAAAAAAACGCACTTCAAATTCACTGTGCGTATGTTCTGAAAGAAATTTTTCACGCATTGCTATTTTATCTGGATGCGTTGAATCCAATTTGATGACATCTGCGGTTTGAAAACCGTATTGATTTTTTAAACGGTCGATTGAATCGGCGTAGGCATTCAAAACATCGTCGTTGCTTGCATCATTATTTAAAATTTGTGACGCTGTCCAGCGTTCAAACTGCACGCCGATGGATTTTAATTTTGTTTCAATATCATCGAATTTGCTAAAACGTTCGCCATGAGTTGGCGTGTTTTCAGAATAAATCGTTAATACACTCATGCGTTTTTAACTCCGTTGTAATTCGCAAGCAAATAGAAAATCTAGGGCTTCTAAGTGACGTAATGTTTCAATTACCGAACCGCCCCAAGTGTACAAACCATGACCCGCTAACAAATAAGCGTGGATTTCATCATTTGTGTCCATGTAATTTTCAACGTGTTCTGCTAATCGCGCAATGTTTTGACTGTTAGCAAAAATCGGCACAGTGATTCGGCTTTCATGCGTACTAATACCGCTAAATGCTTTGAGTAATTCATAATTTTTTAACACCACTTTTTTCTTTTCACTCATTGAAATTATGGTGCTATTCAATGAATGTGGATGCAGCACAGAATGGACATCAGGAAAGCGTTGATAAAGTTGAACGTGTAATAAAGTTTCAGCCGACGGTACTTTTCCATCGAGCGGATTTCCGAGCGCGTCGATAAGCATAATGTCACTGGGTTGCAAGTCACCTTTGTGTTTGCCTGAAACCGTAATGGCAATAGTGCCGTCAGATAAACGCGCTGAAACATTACCACTTGTGGCGGGACACCAACCTTTAGCGTCAATAATTTTTCCTGCGTGAATGAGTGAATCGGCGTGATGATAAAATTCTTCAGGATAGTGATAATTGGTCATAGATTACTCAAAAATAGTGATAAAAATTAACTCAGTTTTTACATGCTTCGGGAGTTTGCGAATTCTCCACTCAAATTGTTAAATCATTCAAGACTTCATTTTCTAATTGTTTAAAAATCAAATTGTAAAAATAGAGGTTTCCAAAGCTCAATTTTAGCATTTTTAAACGGTTGTACTATTGATTTAAACCTAAATCGACTTATAGTGGCGCGATTCAAAACTAACTTTAGGAATTTTTATGCAACATTTTAGAGCATCTTTTATTATCGCTATTTTGTGTTTGAGTGGCGCGTTTTATTGGGGATTTTCGTCAGGTGGTATGAATGCTGGGATGACTGCTGCATCAATCGCGTTAATTCTTGGGGTACTCGAAGTCAGTTTGTCATTTGACAACGCGGTGGTAAATGCGTCGATTTTGAAACGTATGGACGAGAAATGGCAACAGTATTTTTTAACATGGGGTATTTTAGTTGCGGTTTTTGGAATGCGTTTGGTTTTCCCGATTGCCATTGTACAATTCGCGACAGGCATTGATTTTATAGCGGTTGCCGATATGGCGTTACATGATTCGGCAAAATATGCCGAACATTTAACAGGCGCACACGTTCAAATTGCTTCGTTTGGCGGTATGTTTTTGTTAATGGTATTTTTCGGATTTTTATTTGATGAAAAACGTGAAATTCACTGGCTGGGTTATTTTGAACGTAAATTTGCAAGTTTTGGAAAACTAGAATCTATCGCCATTATTTTATCGTTGTCAGTTTTGTTGGGAATGCAAAGTTTTGTAAACCCTGATGACCGTTTAACTGCTTTAGTAGCAGGGGTTGCAGGCGTTGTTTTATTTGTTATTGTTGATAGTATGTCAGCATTATTTGAAAACGAAGAAGAAGGCGAAGAAGTTTCAGAAGCCATCAAACGCGGTAGCATGATGAGTTTTGTGTATTTGGAAATTTTAGACGCTTCATTTTCATTCGACGGTGTAATTGGTGCGTTTGCGATTACCCAAGATGTGGTCATCATTATGTTAGGTTTAACGATTGGCGCAATGTTCGTGCGGAGTTTGACAGTGTATTTAGTGCGTAAAGGGACACTCGATGAATATGTGTTTTTGGAACACGGCGCACATTATGCGATTGGCGCATTGGCGGGCATTATGTTGATTAGTATGAAACACGAAATTCCAGAAGTAGTGACAGGTTTAGTCGGTGCAACATTCATTGGTTTGTCAGTTCTTTCGTCCATTTTTTACAAACGCAAACACGCAACGGTTTAAGTTTTTATGTCAGAGATTCAAAATGCTTTAATTGCTTTAAAAAATCATATCGCCGAAGAAATTATTGGGCAAAATGTGTTGGTTGAACGAATGTTAATTGGCTTATTAGCTGATGGACATATTCTTGTTGAAGGCGCACCAGGTCTGGCGAAAACACGGGCAATTAACGTGTTAAGTCATGGTATTGAAGGTGATTTTCATCGTGTTCAATTCACGCCAGATTTGTTGCCAGCGGATTTAACAGGAACTGAAATTTATCGCCCACAACAAGGCACATTCGAGTTTCAAAAAGGCCCTTTGTTTCACAATTTGATTTTGGCGGATGAAATCAACCGTTCACCCGCGAAAGTTCAAGCAGCGTTGCTCGAAGCAATGGCAGAACGACAAATCACCGTGGGGCAAGCGACGTATAAATTACCCGCGTTATTTATGGTAATGGCGACGCAAAACCCGATTGAACAAGAAGGTACTTATCCCTTGCCCGAAGCACAATTGGATAGATTTTTATTGCAGGTGAAAGTCGATTATCCAAATGCCGAACATGAAAAAGCAATTTTGCGTTTGGTGCGAGCAGAAGCACGTCAAATTGGTCAAAAAAGTATGAAAAAATCTTTTACACCAATGACACAAGCGACTTTATTTGAAGCGCGAAACGCCGTTTTAGATTTATATTTGGCTGAACCTCTGGAAGATTATTTGTTACAGATTATTTTGGCGACACGCAAACCAAAAGTTTATGGCGATGATTTAGCCAGTTGGTTGCAATACGGTGCAAGTCCGCGTGCAAGTATTGCTTTAGATCGTTGTGCGAGAGCGAAAGCGTGGCTTTCAGAACGTGATTATGTTGCGCCCGAAGATATTCAAGAAATGGCGTTTGATGTATTACGCCATCGGTTGATTCTGTCTTATGAAGCTGAGGCAGAAGGTATGACGACAGATGATGTGATTAAAGAATTGATAGCGCGAGTTCCCGTTCCATAAATCTGAAAACGGCACGAAAAACAACTTTTTATCGTGCCGTGTTTTGAAACTTAATGTACGAGCTTTTCTTTCGCTTTTTCTGCCAACTCATCAATGATGGAATGACCGTGTTCTTCGTTTTGTTCAAAGTGATCAAAAGGACTTTCACCTTTTTTGGTGTAAACGTAAATAAAATAACCCAACGGTGCAAACGCGATTGATGCAGCAACTAACATAAAAATAGATATTTCAACAATAGTAGTACCCATGATGCTCTCCTCTAAGATGTTTCTAATTTTTTGAATGAGCGCAAATAGTACACCGTTTTTTTTCGTCAATAAATGAAACTTATGCCCGCATCTTTTGTATATTCTGAATACACCACTGTTTCACTAAAAATGCTTGTTGATTTAGCGCGTCCAGCGGCGGGTTTAACTTTTCACAAACGTGCAATCCGTGCCAAACAAAGTGGCGGTTACATTTCGCGTTTCAAAGGACGAGGAATGGAATTTGATGAAGCACGTTTATATCAAGCAGGTGACGATATTCGCAGCATTGATTGGCGCGTCACCGCCCGAACGGGAAAAACACATACCAAAATTTTTCGTGAAGAACGCGAACGCCCTGTTTTTATTTCGGTGGATTGTCGCGCCACCATGCAATTTGCAACACGCGGCGTTTTCAAATCGGTATTAGCCGCAAAACTCGCGGCATTGCTGGCTTGGACAGCTCATCATCACGGTGATCGAATTGGTGGACAATTATTCTTCGATGAAAATTGCCACGAATTAAAACCCCAAAATGGCAAACAAGCGGTTTTGCATTTTCTCAATGCGTTGGTCAAAATAAATCCTTCAAATTCTTTTAAGCATGATGGCGATGAGGATTTAGAACCCGTGCTAAATCGTTTATTGCATCACGTTCGTCCGAGTAGTTTGGTTTATATTATCAGTGATTTTCGAGGACTAACTGCTCAAGCTGAAATACTTTTAGCCAAACTCGCCAAACATTGTGATGTCGTTTTAATGTTTATTTATGACGAACTCGAACAGCATTTACCCGTTAGCGGGCAATATCGTTTTACGCAAAATGGTCAGGATGTAATTCTCGATGCAAATGTAAAAAAATCACTCGATTATCAACAACACTTTTTAGCTAAACAAACGCATTTGCAAGATTTAGCCAAACAACGCAATATGATTTTTATTCCTGTCAACACGCAAGCCGATCCGTTGGCTTCTTTGAAAATTTAAACTTTAAGCCATGCCGCCCATTCAAGATTTACCCATTCGTGATATTCATTTACCTGAAACTATAAATTGGTTTCCACCTGCTATGGGTTGGTGGTTCATCGCTATTTTTGTGCCGATTATTACTTATTTTTTGATTGCATTGATTCAGCGATTATTTCAAAAAACTGCCATTAAAGAAGCTAAAAAATTACTCAAACAATTACAAACGAATGACGCGTTAACACCGTTAGAAAAAGTCTGTGAATTATCGATATTGTTGCGACGGGTAGCTGTAATTTATAAACCCGAAATTGGTGGTTTAACGGGGCGGGCGTGGTTAGATTATTTAGATAACTCGCTTAAAGATGCGCCATTTAAAAATGGAATTGGACGTTGTTTAATCGATGCGCCTTATCAAAAAGAATTACCGCCTAATACCGATTTGACTGCGTTATTTCAACTCGCACAAACGTGGCTGAATGTTCAAAATTCAAATGCCCACCGACCTAAAAAAACTGCATGATTCAATTACTCGCCCCGTGGTTACTGCTTACGTTACCTTTGCCATTATTGGTTTATTGGCTTGCACCTCCTAAATTAAACGCAAATCAAAGCGCGTTGCGTGTGCCTTTTTTAGCAGATTTTATGTATGACTCACCTGTAAAAATTGCTGCACCCAAACACACACGTCTATATCTCGCTGCATTGGCATGGTTATTTTTAGTTCTCGCGGCAGCACGTCCACAATGGTTAGGCGAACCGATTGAGCGAGCAATAAATGGACGTGATTTAATGTTAGCGGTTGATTTATCTGCCAGTATGCAAGAGAAAGATTTTATTTTAGATAAAGATTATGTTGACCGATTGACCGCAATTAAATCGATTGCGACGGATTTTATCGAGCGGCGTGTTGGCGATAGAGTGGGGTTAATTTTGTTTGGTTCAGAAGCCTATTTACAAACACCGCTCACATTTGACCGAAAAACGGTGGCAACACTTTTAGATGAATCTGCACTGGGGTTGGCTGGCGATAATACAGCGATTGGTGATGCGATTGGTTTAGCAGTGAAACGATTACGAAATGAATCTGCAAATAGCCGTGTATTGATTTTGCTGACGGATGGTGCAAACACGGCGGGCGAAATTTCACCGTTAAAAGCTGCCGAACTTGCCGCTGCAAATCATTTGAAAATTTACACAATTGGCATTGGCGCAGACGAAATGCTAGTAGGTGGATTTTTTGGTTATCGCAAAGTGAATCCATCCGCTGATTTAGACGAGAAAATGTTGCTTAAAATTGCAGAAAGTACAGGTGGTTATTATTACCGTGCGAAAAATTTGGACGATTTAAATAACATTTATATGCGCCTCGACGAACTTGAACCTGTTGAAAAAGATAAACAGTATTTTCGTCCAAAACGGGAATTATATTTTGTGCCGTTAGCCATTGCGATGCTGTTAGCGGGTTTATTAAATTGGAAACGAAAACTTAGTTGAATGGCATTATTCATGCTCGATATGGTTTGGCGACATTAACGTGTCAAATGTATGGCATAGACCGTCACTAAATTCTCATTAACTATAAGGACACAATATGACTCTTCCAAAAAAAGCGATTGCACCTACGTCTGCAATGATTGCCGCCGTTCAACCTATGAACAACACCCCTAAAATCGTAGCACCCGATGCAATAACTAACGTCGAAATGATGTTGAATTTAAACGGAACCGACAAACCTATCACCAAAGCGTTTTCATTTTTGAAACATACCGATGATGCTGCGCCGTATGTGCCGAATCCTGCAACGTATAACAGCGTTGTTTCAATGAACATAACTGACCAAAACGGCAATGACCACGTTTTTTCAACGTATTTTGCGAAAACCGCTGTGGCAAATGAATGGAATGCGTATGTGTTTGTTGATGGTCGAAATATCGATACCGTGACAAATTTTCCAATTGTTAATAATGATGTATTGCCGCCCATTAATGTAGATAACTTATTTCCAATGGGAGCAGTCGATATGACGGATACGAATCTTGAAACTTTTGGAACGTCATTATTATCACCGTTAAAAGCATTGGTTTATCAAGGTGCCGATCAAATGTCAGAAACCATCAACAATGATTCATTTCCCCCCCTTGATTTGTCGGCGTTATCTCGTGATTTATCCTCGGTGTCTGGCGCAACTGGTTTATATTTTCCAAATGAGTTTTCTCCTGCATCGGGTGAATTGATTTTTCAAGGATCAGCACCTGCGGCTGGAGAACGGTCAATGTATTTTTCATTAAGTGGAGGCGTTATATCATCAGTAGCTTTAGGAGAAGGTGAAATCACAGCCAATCCTTTAAAAATCTCTTTTGATGATAAGGGACAACTCGTTAATGTCGATGACGTTGACATGGTAAAAGGGTTCCAAACGAAAACACCAAGCTCAGAAGAACTCGCAAAATATGCGATTACACATGAACCCATTTCTACCAGTTTTGAACTCATGACAACCACAAGCGTGTTCTTTGATCATCTCGATTTATCTTCAATCAATCCTGCTTTGAAATCTGTACAGTTAAACATCGGTGTTGATTTTGCAAACTCAACACAGCTTGCAACGCCATTCACCGTTAATTCTTTACAACAAACGTGGGGTCTAACTGGCACCGATCAAAATGATACGCTTTCTGGTTCAGCGGGAAATGATTGGATTATAGGCGGAATAGGTGCAGATAAAATGACGGGCGGAATGGGTGCAGATCAATTCTCTTTTCATGACGTTGAAGAAATGGGATTGACGGCGAAAACCCGTGACATCATTACCGATTTCAAACACAGCGACGGCGATAAAATTGATTTGTATGATATTGATGCAAATAGTGCCGACGTGGACAGTTTTGGATTTCAAATTGACCAAAGTTTCACGTTCATCGGCGCAAAAGCCTTCAGTAAAACGGATGCCACAGGTCAACTACGTTTTGATGCAACGACACACATTCTTTATGGCAGCACCAACGCAGATAATAAACCTGAGTTTTCAATTCAGTTGAATGGCGTGAAAAGTTTGGTTGCTGACGATTTTGTTTTGTAATTTGCTTGATTGTTTTTGGGCGTGATTTTTGTCACGCCTTTTTTTATTAGATTGTTGAATTGGAGAAAATCAAAATGATGGAGATTCTAACGAACTTTCATTTTTTAAGACCTTATGCTTTTTTGGCGTTGGTTCCATTGATTTACTTAGCGATAAAAAATTATCGTTACAGTTCCAATTCAACCGCGCATTGGTCGAAGATTTGTGACCGCGAATTATTGCCGTATTTGCTTGAAAAAAGCGGCAGTAAAAACTCAAAGCTCACTTTTTGGCTAGGAAGTTTCGTTGCATTTCTAGCGATTCTTGCCCTCGCTGCACCGACGTGGCAACGCTTACCCGCCCCTGTTTTTCGCAATAATACTTCACTGGTGATTGCGTTAAATTTATCTGAATCGATGAATGCCGAAGACGTAAAACCGAGTCGTTTAGTTCGAGCGCGTTACAAAATCGCTGATTTACTTTCACAGCGCAAAGATGGACAAACTGCGTTATTAGTTTATTCAGGCGCGGCATTTACGGTTACGCCATTGACCAACGACATCGAAACGATTCACAGTCAATTAGAAGCCTTAACCACCGACATTATGCCAGCTGAAGGAAATAATCCTGTTGCGGGTTTAACAAAAGCGGTTGAACTTTTGAAACAAGCTGGTTTGCCACAAGGTCACATTTTGCTCATTACCGACAGCGCAGAATCATCACAAGCTGTGCCGTTTGCAAAAAAATTAGGGGCGTTTCAATTATCTGTTTTAGGCGTAGGAACAAACGAAGGTGCGCCGATTGCCTTGCCAGAAGGTGGTTTTGCCAAAGACGAAACAGGACAAATTCTCGTGCCAAAATTACAAATTGGCGAATTAAGTGAACTCGCAGCGGCTGGGAATGGGCGTTTTCAAATCATGACCGCTGACGATAGCGATGTGAAAAATTTATTGCAGACGTTCGATACACCATTGACGCAATCAGCGAGTGATAAAACCGATTTATTTCTCGAACAATGGGAAGACAATGGATATTGGTTGATTTTGCTAATTTTACCGTGGGCGGCGTGGCAATTTCGGAAAGGTGCGTTTTATTTAGCGATTTTATTTTTATTGCCGTTGCCGAAAAATAGTTATGCGTTTGAGTGGCAAAATTTATGGCATACGCCTGACCAACAAGCTCAACGAGCTTACGACAAACAGCAGTTTTCACAAGCTGCCGAAAAGTTTGAAAATCCAGAATGGAAAGCAGCAGCACAATATAAAGCAGGTAATTTTGATAAAGCATCGGAACAATTTCAACAATCGAATAATTTTTATAATCAAGGTAACGCATTGGCGAAAAAAGGACAATTAGCCGAAGCATTAGCCGCTTACGAACAAGCCGTAAAAGAAAATCCTTACGACCATGATGCGAAATTCAACAAAGAAATCGTTGAAAAAGAATTAGAAAAACAGAAACAAAACCAAGAGAATAAACCGCAAGATTCGCAAAAATCTGAACCGAAAGAAAACGAGAAATCGGATAAAAATTCGCAAAAAAAAGAAGGCGAAAATAAAGAATCGGATTCAAAACCCAATCAAAAAGAAGAACACAAAGCAGGTGAAAATCCTGATAAAAAAGAAAATTCTAAAGAAGAAAAATCAAAGCAAGAATCCGAAAAACAAAAAGAAACTGAAGCTAAAAAAGACGAGCAACCGAAGAAAGGCGAACAAGTTGAAGCGGAAAAAATAACCACTGAACAACAACAAGCAAATGAACAGTGGTTAAAGCGAATCCCAGATGATCCCGCGACGCTATTGAAACGAAAATTCAAATATCAATATAGTCAGCAGCCATGATTTATTTATCAAAACCCACAAAATCCCAAACTTGATGCGATAAGGTTGCGCCACTATTTTCTTGAACGGGCGCACCGTTTGGATAATTTAAATCATAAACACGTTTCGCATCAGCAGCTAAATCCATCATATTTAATTGCGTGTAAGCATTTTGCAAAATCTCTAAGGCAAATGGCACTGCAATTGAACGCGGATATTTTTCCATCACGGTTTTGGCGCGATTAACGGCGGCAATATACGCATTACGTTTTATGTAATAACGCGCAATGTTAATTTCGTGCATTGCCAAATTATTTTTGATGGCTACGGTACGTTGTTGAGCATCAGCAACATAATGACTTTTGGGATAACGACGCATCAATTCTGCAAAATTTTCTAGTGCATCATTCGCATAAACTTGGTCACGTTGTGAGGTATCGGTTGGCAAAAAACGGTCAACAAACGTAATACCACGATTGTAATTTACCAATCCTTTCAAGTAATACGCATAATCAATGTGATTATCACGCGGATACGTTTTGATAAATCGGTCTGCGGCGGCAATAGCTGCTTCGGCATCATTATTTTTATAATACGCATACGCACTATCAAGTTGCGTTTGTGGAGCCGCATTATCAAACGGATAACGAGTTTCTAAGGCTTCGTAGAGTTTGATTGCTTTGTCGTAATTACTCGCTTCCATCGTGCTTTTGGCTTCAGAACGAAACTTTTCAGCGTTCCAGCCAGTGTAATCTTCTTGTTCACTTGAACCGCCGCTGCCGAGCATTTCTTGCAATGACGCGCAACCTGATAAAACAGTTAAAGTGAGAATTAAACAACAAGCGGTTAAAAATTTAATTAGAATGGTGTGCATAAAGTAGTAGATTTAAAAATGAATTTTCGCCAATCAAAAGCCTGTAAATCGGCGTATTTAGTGGCGTGAGTATAACTTAACAAACAAGTGAATTAAAAAAATTAGGCGTTATGACAGAATTATTAACAATAGAAGTTCCTCACGAAATGGCGGGAATGCGTTTAGATGCGGCACTTGCCGAATTATTCGATGATTATTCACGCAGTAAATTACAAACATGGATAAAAGCAGGGCGCGTAAAAGTAGACGGTGAAAATTTAACACCACGCGATAAATTAGCGGGTGGCGAATGGATTGAACTCGATGCAGAACCCGAAGTTGTTATTACTTATGAAGCCGAAAATATCCCGCTTGATATTATTTTTGAAGACGATGACATTTTGATTTTGAACAAACCTGCGGGTTTAGTCGTGCATCCTGCGATTGGTAATTGGACGGGGACGTTATTGAATGCGTTGTTGCATCACGCGCCAACATTAGAAACATTGCCACGCGCAGGCATCGTGCATCGAATTGACAAAGATACCAGCGGTTTATTGATGGTGGCGAAAACCTTGCAAGCACACAACGATTTAACTGAACAATTACAAGAACGAACCATTCACCGCGAATATCAAGCTATTACGCATAATCGCATGATTGCGGGCGGCACGATTGACGAACCCATTGGAAGACATCCAACTGACCGTTTGCGTTACGCGGTGAATCGTGACGGCAAAGAAGCCGTGACGCATTATCGTGTGATGACGCGCTTCAAACGTCATACGCATATTCAAGTCAAACTCGAAACGGGACGCACACATCAAATTCGCGTTCACATGGGACACGTTCGTTTTCCGTTGTTGGGCGATCCACTTTATAGCGGACGTTTCAAAATGCCTGCAAAATGTGGTGAAGCATTGGAAGATATTTTGCGCGGCTTTAAGCGTCAAGCTCTGCACGCAGCGAAATTGGGTTTAGTGCATCCAACAACAGGTGAATACATGGAATGGGAGCAACCATTACCTGAAGATATGGTCGTGTTATTAGCTGCGTTGGCAAAAAACGATGTTGAAGAAGCACGATAATTTTATTATTCCAAATTGGAATGCACCTGCAAATGTTCACGCGGTAATGACCACGAGAAATGGCGGCGTGAGCAAATTGCCTTACGATAGTTTCAATTTGGCGACACACGTTGACGATGATTTAGAAAATGTTTTAGAAAATCGTCGTTTACTCAAAACAGAATTGGCATTGCCAACCGAACCGTTTTGGCTGGAACAAATTCATAGCAATATCGTCGTCGAAGCGTCCAATGATTTGATTTTGCCCAAAGCCGATGCCAGTTTTTCAAATAATAAAGATGTAGTTTGTGTGGTGATGACAGCGGATTGTTTACCCGTCTTAATGTGTTCAAAAGACGGCACAAAAATCGCCGCGATTCATGCAGGTTGGCGCGGTTTAGAAAGTGGCATTATTTCAAATACTGTCGCCGCATTAAAAACAAAAGAGTTAATTGTTTGGTTTGGTGCAGCTATTGGTGCGGAATGTTTTGAAGTTGGGGACGATGTACGAGAGGCCTTTTTGAAAAAATCAGCTGATTATTCGACCGCATTTAAAGCGCGTAAAAACGGTTGGCTGGCAGATATTTATCAATTAGCTCGAATTGAATTGGCACATTTAGGTATTACAGAAATTTATGGTGGTGAATTTTGCACCATGACTGACACAGAACGTTTTTATTCTTATCGCCGCGAAAAACAAACAGGACGTATGGCAACGTTAATTTGGAGAACTTGATGTCGTTGTTGTTTTTAATCATTATTTTCACCGCAGTCGGTGGCGTATTAAGCGTTTTAGCGGCGGGCATTTTTTTACTTTTATCTGAAAAAAATCAGCACAAAGTGTTACCACACGGCATTAGTTTTGCGATTGGTGCATTACTCGCGGTGGCATTTTGGGGCTTAATTCCCGAAGCCTTTGAACACGCCAAACCCGAACAAATACAACCTTTATCAGGAACAATTTTGGCGGGAATTTTAGGATTTTTCGTGTTGGAAAAACTGTTACTTTGGCGACATTGCCATTTTGGTGAATGCGAAGCGCATGGTGATGAAGAGCATCAGCATCCTGAACAATTACACGCTCACGGGCATTCGCATTCGCATTCACATTCACATGGTTCAAAAACAGCGGGAACATTCATTATTTTGGGTGATAGTATTCATAATTTCGTTGATGGCGTATTGATTGGGGCTGCGTTTTTAACCGATGTGCAATTAGGCATTGTGACAAGTTTAGCAGTGGCAGCACATGAAATTCCGCAAGAAGTGGGAGATTTTGCGATTTTGTTGCACAGCGGTTATTCACGACAAAAAGCGTTGTTTTACAATGTACTTGCAAGTTTAACGACAGTGATTGGTGGTATGCTGGCATATTACAGTTTGGCGGATTTACACGATAGTTTGCCGTATTTTTTAGCGTTAGCGGCTTCGAGTTTTATTTACATCGCGGTTGCTGATTTAATTCCTTCGTTGCACAAAAAAACTGATATTAAAACGTCTTTACAACAAATTGCGTTGATTGCGGCTGGTGTAGCGTTAATTTGTACGATGCACAATATCGCCCACCATTACGAAATGTAGTTGGTTTAAAACCACCACTTCGGTTTTTATCCGCCGTTTATTTTCATTTGAACCACTATTGCATTCTAAAAACACTCTAATGTTCAACGTTTTAGTATAATTAAATTGTCTGGCGCGTTAATCGCCAAGACAGAAATAACTTTTTATTTTTTGTTTTTGTGAACGAGGTTTTTTATGAATGATGCAACAACAGCATCTTTGCCCGTAACAGGTTTGGCTGGATTAAAAGCCCATTGGCGCGGTGATTTACTTTCGGGTTTTTTGGTTTTTTTAATTGCTTTGCCATTGTGTTTAGGTATTTCAATGGCTTCGGGTTTTCCACCTTCTGCGGGAATTATCACTGCGATTATTGGTGGTATGGTTGTTTCACGCGGCAACGGTTCTTTCATCACCATTAACGGTCCCGCTGCGGGTTTAATCGTCGTGGTTTATGATGCAGTTCAAAGTCTTGGCGAAGGTGATGCGATGCTTGGTTATCGTTACGCACTTGCCGCAATTGTGGTTGCCAGCGTCATTCAAATTCTTATGGGGGTATTCAAAGCAGGACGATTAAGCTCGTTTTTTCCTGCATCTGTCGTTCATGGAATGCTCGCTGCGATTGGTATTATTATCATGGCGAAACAAATCCACGTTATGTTAGGTGTTACACCTGAAAAAGGTAGCCTCATTTCTACAATTGCTCAAATCCCTGAAAGTTTTGCGAATTTGAATTTAGAAATTGCCGTTATTGGGTTTTCTGGATTGGTAATTTTAATTATCTGGTCATTGTTACAAGACAAAACGCTCAAAATGATTCCTGCACCGCTAGTTGTTGTGTTGGTAGGAATGTTTTTAGGACATTATTTTGAACTTGAACATCAGCATATTTATTTACTACAGCCTGATGGTTCCTATTTACATTCTCATGCAGATTCTGCCGAAGTAGGTCCTAAATTTTTAGTCGCAATCTCAGATAATTTCACCTCCAGTTTTTATTTTCCCAATTTTGGTAAATTTTTCACCCTTGAGTTCTGGGAAGCGGTTGTGGCGATTGCGTTGGTTGGTAGTTTAGAAAGTTTATTGAGCGTAATGGCGGTTGATAAATTAGACCCGTATAAACGACATTCTAATTTGAACAAAGATTTAACAGCTGTTGGCGTGGGTAATTTAATCGCTGGTTCAATCGGTGGTTTGCCTATGATTGCTGAAATCGTGCGGAGTTCCGCCAACGTTAACAATGGTGCAAAAACGCAATGGGCAAATTTTTTTCACGGTATGTTTTTATTGATATTCGTGGTTTTCTTCCCTCATTTAATTCACAGTATTCCCTTAGCAGCACTGGCATCGTTATTGGTTTTTACAGGGTTTCGTCTGGCTTCACCGCGTGAATTTGCTAACGTTATGGGTATTGGTAAAGAACAATTGTTTATTTTTGTAGCGACAATTATTAGCGTCATTGCGACTGATTTATTGGTTGGCGTTGGAATTGGAATTTTAGTGAAGCTTACGATTCATTTACTTCATGGCGCGAAACTTAATAACTTATTCAAAATTCATTTCACTCAAACTGTTCAAGCAAATGGATCAATTTTAATTCACATTCAAGGCGCGGCAATTTTCTCAAATTTCTTGGCGTTAAAAGAAGCGTTGGCAGAGATTGAGCATGGCAAAACGTTGATTTTTGAGAAAAATGAAGTCACGTTAATTGACCATACGGTGATGGAATTTTTCCATGAATTTAAACGTGAGTACGAATTGCAAGGTGGACGCTGTAAATTTCAAGGTTTAGATAGACACGAAGCTTATTCTAGTCATCCGTTGGCAGCACGCTGGATTAAATCGTAATTTCATTTATTTTGGGCTTGCAAGCTAGATTTTAGTTTTATCACTGCAATAAAAAAAGGGCTTCAAAATAATTTGAAGCCCTTTTTTAAAAATTATTTTCCGCTTTTCAGAATGCTAACCAACCAGCCGATTTCATCTTTATTCATCGAGGCTTTCCACGATGACATCATCGTGCCTTTTCGACCGTTGTAAATCGTATCAATGAGCATTTCATCCGATTTATTGCTGAGTGTTTCAGGCTTTAGTGCGGGTCCAATTGCACCTTTTAAATTTTCCCCGTGACATGCACTGCACATATTTTTCAACATCGTGCGAATTTCAGTTTGTTTTTCTGCCGACGGTTCAGCAGCAAAACAACTGCTACTGGCAACCAGTAAAATAATCGCTAATTTTTTCATTATTTTGTGCCTTTCATTTCGTCTGGTGCTAAACCCCGAGTCATATATTTAACGCGACCGCGCGAGAAAATCCCTGCTGGACTTTCCATTGGCAATGTCGTGACTTTATCCAACGTTTTGGAATCATAAACGACAACTTCATTGCCGTCATAACCTGCGCTAACGTATAAAAATTTTCCGTCCGCACTGTATTCAGGGAAATAAGCGTGACCGCCAACATCTAAGGTTTTCACGACTTCCAATTTTTGTTTATCGATAAGTTGAATGGTGCGAGCGCGAGTGTCTTTTGAAATAATATCGACTGCCACATAAGGCGCATTTGCATGAGCAGCGGGGGATTCGGTGCCGCCAGAAACAGGAATTTGTTTCACTAATTCCATTTTGTCTAAATCCCAAACGCTAACAACCATTTTGTCGCAATCGCCGAAATTCGTACCAAATCCTAATGTACGTCCATCAACTTTTACTGCGCTACCCCCACCAACGTGTGGCACACAACCAGCGGGTAATTTTTTGATAATTTTACGCTCTTTCAAATCAATCGCCGCAACGATACTGTCATCGTAAGATGCAACCATCAATTTTTGTCCACCGTGCGTTAAAAACGCATCATGTAAATGACGACCGACGTTGGTGATTTTTGTCACAGGGAAATCGTCTTTTAAATCGACAATCCAAACCTGCCCCGCATTTTCTAACGCAATCGCAAATACGTCTGCAAACGGCGTTCCGATAATCATGCCTGAATCGGAACTCACTTGTTTACCGTCTGGATCGATGCCTTCAAGTTCAAATGTTTTCAACGGTTCAAGCGTATCAGCATTCAAAATTACCGCGTTATGTGGCACAAATGAACCTGCCATAATGTATTTGCCATCGCGCGAAACGCCAATACCAGGACCATTCATGCCTGTTTTGATGCTGCGGACAATTTGCATTGAATACAAATCGACTTTGAAAATTTCAGCGGTATCGGTTTTCACATACGCCCAACGCGGATTTGTTGGATTGAACTCAATAATATGCGCCGCCGTTCCTGTGTGAACTTCACCGATTTTTTGATGAGTTGTACTGTTGATAAATACGGCTTTCGATTCGTTACCGCGTCCAAATTTTCCGCGTGCCGCCACGCCGATAATGTTGTCCATGCTGTCGATGGTGTAAGTCGGTTTGTTTGGCAACGTGCTTTCGTCTTTAATGTGAACGTGCAACGATTTTTTCATATCGTCAATCGTCCAAGCGGGATTCGGTTGTTTAGGCGTGGTTTGTAAATGTTTGACTAAACCGCGAATGTCGTCATCGCTTAATCTTCCATAAAACGGAGGCATCAACGTATCAAAACTGCCTGTCATAATTAAACTGCGTAATGCGGTTGGACTACGTCCTTTCAATGATTCCGAATTCAAAGCAGGCGCAATATAGCCACCTTGATCTGAACCGTGACAACCCGCACAATTTTCTTGAAAAAGTTGATTCATTTTTTTTGAATCATCTGCCGCATTTGCGCTAAATGCTAAAACACTTAAAACCGCTGTAGATAAGATTTTTTTTGTTATTTTCATTGTTAACCTTCCTGTTTAAATTGAAACGATAGTATAACGGTCGCGATTATAAAACTGAAAATGTCAGCGCAAACACAAATGCCACGATTAAAAATAACGTGAAAATGCCTTTTGTACTCAAGCCGCGCCATAGTGCAAAAAGTTCGGCTTTCATCGCTTGTTTTCGATGGTCTGATTTCCAAATACGCTTGAGTTTTCCACGCCAACTTTTCAATTCAATTTGTGCATTTTCTTCCGCTAAAATTTGTTCAATTTGTGCGTTTAAAGATTGTTTTTCAGTCATAAAATTCTCCATTAAATTGCGCGTCGTAACGCATAAAAACTCAAACCACTCACCAGCAAACTTGGAAAAATAGCCATTAACAACGGACTGAAATCGTAAATCAAACCAACATGACCAAAGATTTTATCAAGAATGTTAAAACTCATTCCAATGACAATTCCAATCATCATGCGACTACCGACATTCACGCCACGTTTCACGCCAATAACAAACGGCGTAGCAACCAGCAACATTACAAATGTCACCAACGGATTCACCACGCGCCCCCAAAATGCTAATTCAAACGTTTGTGATTTTTGTTGATTATTTTTCAAAAAACCAATGTATTGCGCCAAATCAATCAACGATAAATTATCAGGATTCACCACTGCAATTTTCACTAAATCAGGCGCAATAGTTGTTTGCCAAATTTGTTCCGTTTTAGTATTCGCTTGCATTTTCTCGATTGAAATTTGTGATTGTGCTAAATTTTCTAAACGCCATTGTTCATTTTGTAAATAGGTCGCTTTGTCGGCGTGCGTGACGCTTTGTAAGTGCGCTTGATTATCTAATTCATAAATACTGATGTCAGAAAGTTCACCATTAGTTTCGAGTTTTCGGACGTTGATAAATTTCTCGCCTTCACGCAACCACAAACCATATTTTGCATTAGAAACGAGTCGTTGATTTTGTGCTGTAGCTTTTAATAATTGCGCTTTAGCTTCGGTTGTTGGCGCAATCAATTCACCAACACAAACAGAAAATGTCGCTAAAATCGCACCAGCGACTAATACTGATTTAATAATGTCAAAAACAGAAACGCCAGCGGCTCGCATTGCAATCAATTCGCGGTTATTTCCCATTGCACCCAATACAAATAAACTTCCCAATAACGCTGCCGCTGGGACTAATTCATAACAAACTCGTGGCGATGTTAGCGCGAGATAAGTGAAAATTGCTGTTAAATCGTATGCGCCTTTGAGGTCTTTTAATTCGTCAGCCAGCGTGAATAGATTGAACAACGTCAACAATAAAATCAAAGCGATAAATGAACCTTTTAGAATTTCTTTAACGATATAGTTTGTTAAAACATTCATGCCGTGCGTCCTTGAAGAAGTCGTAATTTTAACCACCGCCAACCATAAAACCTCGCCAATAAAAAACTACCAATTATCAGTAATAATAAATTCACACTCGCTAAACCTAACCACGGCGAAATAGTTTGTTTTAACACCCAACTTTGCGACACGCTTAACAAATTTCCATAACTGAAATAAATCAAGAAACCGACCAACATATTGCCGTAAATTCCGCCGCGTGGTGATAATTCAGCAAGTGGAACTGCGATAAAACCGAGTAATAAAATTCCTAACGGTACAGAAAAACGGCGTTGTATTTCAGCTGCATCAATACTCGAGGTAGATTGCCATAATTCGCCAAACGGTGTGGCTTGTTTGGCAACAGTTAACGGTGAAACTTTGGTATCAATTCGCACGGCGTATTCTTCAAAGTGTTCAATCGCATAATTTAACTCACCCGCCCTGCCCTGCACGCGTTCACCATTTTTCAAAACCATATATTGTCCATCTTCTAAATCCATTAACCGCCCCGATTCAGCGTTAATAATCGCAACGGAATCCGTTTGTCGATGCTGCACAAAAACATGGTGTAATTGTTTGTGGTCATCAATAGTTTCAACGTAAAACACAATGTCACCGTGACTGTATTCGCTAAATTTCCCTGCCACCAAACCGCGCAAATCAGCAGATTCTTGATCATGATGCGTGCGGGCTTCGATTTGACTTTCTGCCCACGGTGAAACGTTTAACGATAAAGCCATTGCAGCAAAACTTAATGGCAATAACACTAAAAAAACGGCGCGGTAAATTGTCCAAACTCCACCACCCGCAGAAGAAATAGCAGCCATTTCTTGATCTCGATACATTCGCCCCAACACCATCAACACTGCCATAAATGTGGCGGCTGGTAAAAAAGTGATACACGCAATCACAATTTTCAAACTTAAAATCATCATCAACGTATCGCTGGCGATTTGCCCATCAATGACTTGGTCAAGCACGCGAATAAATTTGCGGCTAACAATAATCACCACTAACACCGATAAAACGGCTGATAAAGTTTTCACTAAATCACGCATAATCATTTTGTTTATTACGCTAATCAACAAACTGCACTCCTGCAAAAACGGTATAATTTACAACTTTCGCCTTCCCATAAAAACTGGAAAAACATGAATTATTCTATAGAAACAAACCCACTCGAAACATTGGAATCGGATTGTTTAGTTGTCGGTATTTTCAACAATCAACAACTTAGTCTTGCCGCAAAAACGTTGGATGACCAAACCAATGGACTATTAACATCTGTTGTAAAACTCGGTGATATTGCTGGAAAACTTAATGAAACATTATTTTTAAACGTTATTCCAAACAGTGACATCAAACGTATTTTATTAATTGGTTTGGGTGAGCAAAAACCATTATCGGTGAAAAATTATCGCAAAATTTTAAGCACGATAATTAACGAAGCAAAAAAATTACGCTTAAATTCGATAGCGATTAGTTTAACGGATTGTGACGTAGAAAAGGTGGATTTAGCGTGGAAAACCCGCCAGATTGTCGAAGTTTTTGAAGATGCAATTTATCAATTCACTGAATGCAAAAGCAAACCCGCTGATGAATTGCCGTTAAAAAATATCGTGATTCATGTAACCGATTCAGCTTCAGCAGAAACAGGATTAGCACAAGGTTTAGCGATTTCTGGCGGCGTGAGCTTGGCAAAACATCTTGCCGATTTACCAGCGAACATTTGCACACCTACTTTTTTGGCACAACAAGGTTTAACGTTGGCGAAAAATTTCGAAAAAATCGACACTACGATTTTAGAAGTTGCTGATATGGAAAAACTCGGCATGGGTTCATTATTAGCGGTAACACGCGGTAGTCGTGAACCTGCAAAATTGATTTCGATTGAATATAAAGGCGGCGAAGCGAATGCAAAACCTATCGTATTGGTTGGTAAAGGATTAACGTTTGATGCAGGCGGAATTTCGCTTAAACCAGGCGCAGGCATGGATGAAATGAAATACGACATGTGCGGCGGTGCGGCAGTTTTAGGCACGTTGCAAGCAGCAGCCCAGTTGAATTTACCGCTTAATATCGTCGGTTTAATTCCTGCGACTGAAAATTTACCCGATGGTCAAGCCTGCAAACCTGGCGATGTTTTAACAAGTATGTCAGGCAAAACGATTGAAGTATTAAATACCGACGCAGAAGGTCGCCTAATTTTGTGCGACACACTCACTTACGCCAAACGTTTTCAACCCGAAGTCGTGATTGATTTAGCAACGTTGACAGGCGCAGTTTTAGTCGCTTTAGGTCGTGTGCCAAGTGGATTATTAGGCAATGATGACGCGCTTTGTAACGATTTAATCGCGGCAAGTGAAACTGCCAATGACAGCGTTTGGCGTTTGCCACTTTGGGAAGAATATCAAGAACAGTTGAAATCGAATTTTGCTGATTTGGCGAACATCGGTGGAAAAGATGCGGGAACGATTACTGCTGCATGTTTTTTAGCGAATTTCACAGAAGATTTTCGTTGGGCGCATTTGGACATTGCAGGTACAGCGTGGCGTACAGGTTCTGCAAAAGGCGCAACAGGTCGTCCTGTGCCATTGTTAACGCAATACTTGTTGAATCGTGCCAATGCCTGAAATCACATTTTACGTTTTAAATAGCGAATCACTTTATGATCGTTATTTTTTTGCGTGTCGATTGATTGAAAAAGCCTACAAGACGGGCAAATTTTGTTATGTTTTGCTTGATAACCTTGAGCAATGTCAACGCTTAGACGATATGTTGTGGACGTTTCGAGCAGGTAGTTTTATTCCGCATCAAATTTTTAACGGCATATCGCCAGACATTACGTCGCAAGTATTGATTGGCACTGAAAATGTGCCGCCCGATTGGCAAAATATAGTGTTTAATTTGTCGTCGCAACTTCCCCACGAATGGCAGAAAACAGCGCGAGTTTTGGAAATTTTAGATAACAGTGAAATGACTAAAATCGGAGGTCGTGAACGTTATCGAATATATAAACAAGCGGGTGTTGAGCTTGTGACGCATAAAATATAACACACAAAAAAGCCCCAATCTGCAAATGCAAATCGGGGCTTTTTGTTATTTTGAATTATTTCTCGCCTGACGTTTCTGTCTGTGGCTCAACCGCTTTTTGTCCTTCTGCGGCTTTTTGTTCTTCAGCTTTTTTTCTATCAGCCGCTTTTTTTGCAAGTGCAGCTTTTTGATCCGCTGCTTGACGTGCCGCTGTGCTACCCGTTTCTGATGCCGCACTTGTAATCGTTGGCGATAACAGCATTGAAATAACAGAAATCAATAATGGCAACATCATTTTTTTCGATTTAATGTGTAACATAATTAACCCTCTAAAGTACCTAAAATGTTTGTTGAGTTTAACAGTAAAAATCTAAATTGACACAATCTTGCAGCCATGAATAAAAGAAATAAATAATGAAACGTTATTTTTTCTTAAAGTAATAAAAGCCGCCAAATTTGCCTCTTAAAATCATGTTGTTGTCGGATTTTTCAACCACTGAAAATAAATCAAAGCGTGTATTTCCAACCTGCGCCACTTTCAACTTCCCTTCTTCAACTTCATAATTCACAGGCATTTGATCGTAGTATTTTCCTTCGCGGGGAATATGCAAAATTGTGACCTTTCCATCTTTGAAAACCCAAGTATCTTCACGAGGAAGCGCGACTTCTTTTTCGCTGGCGGTGTTTTTAGTCGATTCAAGTTTCCAAGTACCTGTTACTTCATCGCGGGACTTTAATTCAACATCCGCAAAAGCAACATTTGTAACTGCCGACAAAACCAACAACATTGACGCTAGATTTACTTTCTTCATAACTCATTTCCCTTTGCAACGCATACAGTGTGCAGAATTATTCAGCACATCAGGGTTTGATTATGCGCTAGTTAAGCGTTTAAATCGCGCTGATTTTTTCTAACACGTCTAAATGATGCCCATCTACTTTTACTTTGCGCCATTCATGAATCAATACGCCTTCGGCATTGATTAAAAATGTGCTGCGTTCAATGCCAATGGATTCCTTACCATACACATTTTTAGGTTTCAGTACGTCAAATAATTGGCAAATCGTTTCATCACCATCTGAAATCAAATCGAATGGTAAAGCATATTTGCATTTAAAACCGTCGTGCGAACTAACGCTATCGCGTGAAATTCCAAAAATAACGGTATTTAATGCTTCAAATTGCGGATAGTTATCACGAAAATCCTCTGCTTCTTGTGTGCATCCAGGCGTATTATCTTTGGGATAAAAATATAGGACTACATTTTTGCCCAAATAATCGGTTAATTGAATTGTTTTATTGTCCGTTGTGACTGCGGTGAAGTTTGGCACAACTGCATTTAGCATTACGTTTGTCATGATTATTGGTTCCTAAAAGGTTCAAAAATAAGATCAGCATTCAACTGATCACACAAATACATCAACTCATCACGCAATTGAAATAACGACACTTGCTGAGAAATCGAAATCACCAAACGAGTGCTAAATAATTGCGCGTCTAAATACGGTGCTTGATAACGATGACCGCTGATGTCTTCAACTTCAACGTCCTTTTCGCGTAAAAAATGCACCACTTTATTCAATATCTCACTGCTTTCTGAACCGATAATTTCAACGAGATAAGGAATTTCATCGGTTACAATTCGCTTTTTTTCAATGCGGGTACTATGAATTTTTAGTTGTAATTTTTTTTCTGTGGCATGTAACGTGCTTTCATATTTAGCAAGTTGATTCCAATTACCTTCAACCAGTAAATACGCACAGTGTAAGTCGCCAAAACGTGACGATTTAATATCGCTAATACGACACCCACACGTTGCCGTTGAAAGTATGAGTTCAGAAATAGCATTAAACGGGCTGTCGCTTAAAACAGTAATAGCAAGTTGCATGGCAATATTTTCTCTGAGAATTTTTAGGAATTTAGCATTAAATGAACGAAAATTAACATCTGTTCACTTTGACGGACATTAGCATAACAAAACACGCCGACGACAATCTAACATCTTTTTAATAAACGGCGTTTTCTTTACTTCATAATCCAATCTAACTATGACGAATTCAACAAAAAAACCAGCAAAAGCCTCACGCGAAAATTTAGATTTGGATTTAGATGCGCGTTTAGATCAAGCCACTTCAACTTTATCAGTATCGTTAGATAATGAACCTGTGGTCGGCGATGCACTGGATCAAGTTTTAGCACACGCAAAAAAAGAACTCGATACTAATCTACCAAAAGAAACGCTACCCAAAGAAACTTTGTTACCAGCAGCAGAAGAAGTCGATGAAATTGATAACTTAGATGATTTCTTACCAGAAGTTGATATTGATTTAGAAAATGACGATTCACACCCTTTTCAACCAATTCAGTCTGCTGCAATGTCGTCATTGGAAAATCAATTAGCTGCGGCAATGGATTCAACGGTGGTATCCGACGAAGAATTAGATGATTTGCTCGGTGGTGCTGGCTATGACTTTGATTCACTTTTAGGCGAAGCCGTTAGCGATGAATTAACAACCGATACAAACGACGAAGATTTAATGGCTGCCGTTGATGAATTATTGAATATCGGAACATCTACAGAAGAACCAGAAAGTATTGCCGACGAAATTGTTGAACTTACACCTGAAGTTGAACCTGAAATCATTGCCGATGAAATCGTTGAACTTGCACCTGAAGTTGAACCTGAAATCATTGCCGATGAAATCGTTGAACTTGCACCCGAAGTTGAACCTGAAATCATTGCAGACGAAATTGTTGAACTTGCACCCGAAGTTGAACCTGAAATCATTGCCGATGAAATCGTTGAACTTGCACCTGAAGTTGAACCTGAAATCATTGCCGATGAAATCGTTGAACTTAAACCCGAAGTTGAACCTGAAATCATTGCAGACGAAATCGTTGAGCTTGAACCTGAAGTTGAACCAAAAATCATTACTGATGAAATCGTTGAACTTGCACCTGAAGTTAAACCTGAAATCATTGCGGACGAAATTGTTGAACTTGCACCTGAAGTTGAACCTGAAATCATTGCCGATGAAATCGTTGAACTTAAACCCGAAGTTGAACCAGAAATCATTGCTGACGAAATCGTTGAGCTTGCACCCGAAGTTGAACCTGAAATCATTGCAGACGAAATCGTTGAACTTGCACCCGAAGTTGAACCTGAAATCATTGCAGACGAAATCGTTGAACTTGCACCCGAAGTTGAACCAGAAATTATTGCCGATGAAATTGTTGAACCAGAAGAAAATGAATTTGAATCTGACGCAGAATTAACGGTTGATCCTGAAGTCGCTTTAGATGATTTAGTGGACACCGTTCCATTTGAAGAAACGTTAATTGTTGATAAAAACGATGATGAACTAGACGAAATTCAAGAAGAATTTAATGACTTTGATAATGTTGCCGATATTGATGCACCCCTTGTGGAAATGTCCGCCTCTATCGAATCATTCGATGACGATTTAGACGAAATGCAACAATTGAATGGTTTAAATGATGCTATGGAAAACAAAAAAGATACGACTGCCGCTGGTTTTGATTTACTAGATGACAACGCAGCAGGAAAAGAAAATTCAACACCAATCACTGAACTTGAAGATGATGATTTATCTTGGTTGAAGCAATTAGAACCTGTTGAAGATGAAATCGAAGAAGAGTTCGCCCCTTCCGTCAATTTAGAAAAAACTGACGAAAATAATACCGAAGAATCTGCGGATGATTTGGATTGGATGAAACAGTTAGAAGGCTTAGAAGAAGAAACGGCTTCTCAAATACCAGCAGAATCTTCTGATGATTCAGATTGGATGAAGCAATTGGAAGATTTAGAAAATTCTGATTCAGATACTGCATCACCATCTACTTCAGTTAATTTAGAAAAAACTGCCGAAGAACCTGCTGATGATTCAGATTGGATGAAACAGTTAGAAGGAATTGATGAAGATGAAAAACCATCAACGCCTGTTAATTTAGAAAAAACTGCCGAAGAACCTGCTGATGATTCAGATTGGATGAAACAGTTAGACGGTCTTGATGATCACGATGAAGATACAGCAGCAATGTTGATGGATGCAACGCATGATTCAGAGACCAAAGCTGAAGAAAAAAGTAACAGCGATAGTGGTGATAAATTTAATATCGCTGATGAAGCACCACAACCCGCCGTCAATCAAGCAAAAGCGATTGATGAAGATGCCCTCATTGCAAAAGCCGCTGGCGTAGCGATTAGTCAATTCAAAGAGGAACAAAATCACGCGCTTTCACAATTACGCGCTGATCAAGATAGCATTGAAGGTAAAAGCAGAATGCAATTCGCAGAAGCGGAAAGCAAAAATAAAAAATCAGCCACGTTTGGTTATATTGCGTTAGGCGTTGGTCTTATTGGCGTGTTGGGAAGTGCGGGAATCGGTTGGTTCTCTTACGGTACAAAAACCGAAACCACTACTTTGACAGAAACTGTCGCTGAATTAGAAGGCAAAGTTGATACATTTTTGGCAAAAAATCCCGAAAAAGAAATTGAAAACATCAAAGTATCGGTGGATCAATTAAATCAAAAAGTAGAAAAGTTAACCGTTGCACAAGCTGCCATGCTCGCGCCACCTGTTGTTGCAGAGGCTGCTGTACCTGCTACGCCTGCCCCTGCTGTTGATGCAGAAGGCAAACTAGTTGCACCCATCGCACAAGCGAATTCATCAGTTGATTTATTGAACAGTCAAAAAACAGAACCGAATGCCGAAGGTTCAAAAATTCCTGAACTTGCCGTCCCAGCAATGGGGGAAATGGCAGCACACATTTCCACAAAAGCAGCAGAACCTGCAAAATTGGCGGAAATGACAAAAAAACCGAATAACGATAAAGCGATTGCTGCCGCAAAAGCCACATCAAAAGCAGATGCAGAAAAAGCTGCTGCGAAAGCTGAAGCAGAAAAAGCCGCTGTGAAAGCTGCCGCTGAATCCTTGAGTCAAAAAGCAACTAAAGCTAACGTGGCAACCGCTAATGCGAAAGCTGAAAATGCAAAAGCTGAAAATGCGAAAGTAGATGAAGAACGTAAATTGATCGCACAACTTAAAGTTGATCGTTACAAAGGACGAATGACTCGCGGTATGGCACATGGTGCAGCAGACTCAGCGGCGGAAGCAGCAAAAGCGAAACCTAAAAAAGAAGTATTAAACACCGCTGTTAAACCAGAAAAACCAGCCGTGGTTGGGAAATACTCAGTGAATATGCTTTCTTATCAACAAGAATGGTTTGCTCAAAGTAAAGCCGCTGAATTTAAACAAAAAGGCATTCCTGTTGAAGTTGTACCAACTGATCCAACGAAACCAGGTACCAGTTTCCGTTTAAAAGTCGGTGGTTTTAAAACTAAATCAGAAGCCGATGCGTATTCAGATAAAGTCAAAAAATCATTGGATTTAAAAGAAACGTGGGTGGGTTCGACAAACAACTAAATCACGGCACAACAAAAAGGGGCGAAAGCCCCTTTTTTTATTTCATCATTCAATATTGATTTACAGGTTATCTGAAGCTCTCCGCGACAAAACTTCCATCGGAAAAAGTAATCTAAACGTCGTTCCAACACCTAATTCTGAATTAATCACAATATGTCCACGCGAATGATGCACAATGCCGCTCACCATTGATAATCCTAATCCTGTTCCTTCACCGACATCTTTTGTAGTGAAAAATGGATCAAACATTCTCACAATCGTTTCTTCGGTAATTCCCGAACCATTATCAGATACACTCAACTCAATAAATTCGCCTTCAATCGGCATCATGCACACACTGCAATAAGAAGAAACTTGCTTAACGGTGGCGAGCTTAACTTTTATAACGCCGTGGATTTCGCGATTTTTCATCGCATCACGCGCATTCACCAATAAATTCATCAGAACTTGGTGTAACTCAATCGCATCAATGACGATATTCGGCGTTTGCTCAATCGTTAATTCAAGTTTGATAGCTTCGGTCAATCCAGCGCGTAACATTTTCACGACTTCGTTAATCACACTATCTGTTGGCTTCGTTTCAATGTCTTTTTTCTGCGGCGTTTGACGACAGAACATCATCATTTTTTCGATTAACTCAGCGGCACGTTTTCCCGCTACTTCCACTTGTCGTAAATTATTGGTAATGCTTTTTTTCAAATTTTCATCAGAAATATCTTCACTCATCAACTGACTCATTTCGGTATAACCCAAAATACTCGCCAAAATGTTATTGAAATCGTGTGCAATTCCCGCCGTCAAACGTCCAATACTGTCGAGTTTTTGCATGTGATTTAATTGCTGACGCAAATCTTCATTGCGACGTGTCATTTCTTTACGTTCGGTAATATCGCGTAAAAAAACAAAAATACTCCCATCATCAACAGGCGAATAATTGGCGGTAACTTCAGCTGTCCAAAGACTGTTATCTTTACGCTTACGAAGGCATTCAAATGTTTTGCCGTCACCGCTCATAATCATTCTAAAATTTTGGTCACATTGTTCTGGTGTTTCGCACGCATCTCTATCCATGATGTTCATGCCCAACAATTCATCACGCGAAAAGCCAGAATTTTTACAATAATGATCACTTACTTCCAATAAATCGCCTTTTTGATTGATACGGCAAAAACCATCTGTCGTTTCAATCACCGCTTGATAACGTTCGGCGCGATTTTGAAATTCCATTTCCATCATCTTTTTTTCGGTGATGTCGAAACGAATCGAAGCATATTTGTAAATTTCGTTAGTGACTTCGTTATGTATAGAAAAAACGGTGGCGTTTAGCCAATACAAATCGCCATTTTTTTTGCGATTACATACTTCGCCAAACCATACTTTTCCTGAACTAACTGCATTCCACATTGCAGTAAAAAAATGTTTTGGGTGGACACCTGATTTCACTACCGCATGCGTTTTCCCCAATAATTCACTTTCACTGTAACCCGATATTTCACAAAATTTTTCATTCGCAAAAATGATAACGCCATTTTTATCAGTTTCCGTGATGATGGCTGAGTTATTTAAAGCTCGAATTAAATCTTTATAGTTTTCTTCGGATTTCATATTTTTCTTTGATATTTGATATTTAAATTGAAATAACGGTAACAGTTTCACCGACTTCAACGTCGGTGCAATTATTGGGCATAATAATATAACAATTTGCCAAAATCGCCGTACTTAAAATATGTGAACCTTGTTGTCCTGTTGAAGCAACGTAAAATTCACCTGATTCAGATTGTTGCAAAATACCGCGTTGATATTCTTGGCGACCGCGTGATTTTTTCAAAGGCGTGGTGCAAATGGCTTTGAATTGCCACGGTTTTATGAAGTTTGTTCCCGCTAAACGCGCCAATGCTGGTTTAACGATAATATCAAATGTCGTTGTGACGGCAACGGGATTGCCAGGCAATCCAAAAAAATAACACGCGCCAATTTTGCCAAATGCGAGTGGCTTCCCTGGTTTAATGGCGATTTTCCAAAAATTCACATCGCCGCATTCTGCCAACACTTCTTTCACAAAATCCGCATCACCCACAGACGCGCCACCCGTGGTAATAATCACATCAAAGTCATGTGCTGCTTGTATTAAGGTACGTTTTAATTCGGCTTTATTATCAGGAATAACACCACCGTCCGTCACGTCGTAACATGGATTTTGCAATAAACCGTGCAAACTATAACGATTGCTGTCGTAGATTTTACCGCGTGTTAACGGTTCACCTAATGGCACAAGTTCATCACCTGTCGAAAAATAAACGATTTTCAACGGGCGAATAATCGACACGCTTTCAATACCAGAAGCCGCTAACAGACCTAAATCGAAAGCTGTGATTTTTTTGCCAGCGTTACAAAGGACATCACTCACACGCACATCTTCGCCAATTTCACGGACATTTTTTTTTAATTTTACGTCGTCTGGAAAATGAATTTGTGTGTCATCAACGGTGACGTGTTCTTGCATCACCACAGAATCTGCATTTTCGGGCAAAACGGCTCCCGTAAAAATTCGTACACATTCGCCTTTTTTCAATTCACCTTCAAACGGTTTACCCGCCCATGAAATACAGACATTTGTTAAGGTTGTCACAAAATTTTCGCTGGCGAATGCGTAACCGTCCATCGCTGAATTTCGAGCCGAAGGTAAATCAATCGTAGAAAAGATAGTTTCTGCTAACACGCGCCCAAAGGCTTGTTTTAACTGAACAGAAACATTTTCTGTTAGCGGTAAAATTGCGTCATGGATACGTTGTTGAGCTTCTTCAACGGTGAGTAATGGTTTTTTTTCAGTGATAACGCAAGATTCAAGAGTCATAATTTCAAAAAAGTGTGCAAAATAAAATCCGCGATGTCAGCGGGTTGATTCAAATTTAATTGAGGTAAATCGGTAGTTAAAAGCGTATCCGTTGCCACAGCTATGACGTGAGCATCATTCAAATATAAAAGCGGTTTGTGTAAATCGGCACGATGCAATTCAATTTTCGCAAACGCTTCATTCCGAAAACCTTCAACCAAAATCAAATCAATGTCAGAAGGATTAAATAAGGCAATTTGGTCAATGAGTTTGGGTTCGGTTGGGTTTGAAAATTCTTCAATTATCGCGCGACGATATTGTGATACTAAAACAACAGGCGTTGCCCCAGCTTGTCGTAATCGAAAACTATCTTTGCCAACGTGGTCGATTTCAAAATCGTGGTGACTGTGTTTAATTAAGCCGACGCGCAATCCTGCTTGATTCAGCAACGGTAAAAGTTTTGTCAATAATGTGGTTTTACCTGTGCCGCTGGCAGCTGCAAAACCTAAAAATGGAATTTGTGAATGTAGGCGTGTCATGAATCAAGAAGTAAAATAGAAAATCGTTAGTAAAACTTAAAGAGGTTATTTGTGTTTCAGGTCATTTTATTCGTGGTCGCTTTTTTAACGGTTCAATTTCTACTCAAAAAACCGCCTGCAATTTTGAAAAAGTACGGAAAGATTTTAATCATTAGTTTCATTGGCATGATTTTGAGCTATTTGTTAGCCACGGGACGATTGAATGTTTTTTTTGCTTTTGTGATTATGTCCGTGACATTTTTATTCCGATTATTACCATCAGCATTACAACTTTTGCCGCATTGGTTACAAATTCGCCACTTGTGGTTTCAATGGAAAAGCTCAAACGCTCAACAAGAATCGGGTCAATCAAAACCTAATCATTCAGGCAAAATATCCCGTGCCGAAGCGTTGGAAATTTTAGGATTAACGTCCGCCGCCACCGAATTAGACATTGTGACTGCACATCGTAAATTGATGCAAAAAGTCCATCCCGATCGCGGCGGTTCAAATTATCTTGCTACTAAAATCAATTTAGCAAAACAGACTTTGTTACCGTGAAAAAATTTGCTCATAACGTATCAACTCAAAAGAAGGATATTCTACAGATACGTTTTGGTGTCATCACAGAGTTTAAACACCTCCCATTTTTGCTTCAGTTGCTAACACTAATTGTGTTGTTTTTAGCACAGTGTCGGGATTCAAACTCATTGAATCAATACCGATTTCCACTAAAAACTCTGCCATTTCTGGATAATCTGATGGAGCTTGTCCGCATAAACCACAATGTCTGTGATTACGTTTTGAACCCGTCACCGCAAGCCGAATCATCTCTTTCACGCCGTCATCACGTTCATCAAAATCTTCTGCCAAAATCGCCGAATCGCGGTCAACACCTAACGTGAGTTGCGTTAAATCATTCGAGCCAATCGAGAAACCGTCGAACTGTTCTGAAAACGCATCAATTGAAATCACGTTGTTCGGAATTTCGCACATCACATAAACTTCCAAACCATTTTCGCCACGTTTTAAACCAAGCTGTTCCATGTAATCCAACACTTTTTTGGCTTCTTGCACACGACGACAAAACGGAATCATCAAAATTACATTCGTTAAACCCATATCGTCACGGATTCGTTTCATAGCGGCACATTCCAACGCAAAACCTTCAGCATAAGCGGGATGGGTATAACGTGACGCACCACGGAAACCAATCATTGGATTTTCTTCATCGAATTCAAACCACTGTCCGCCCAATAATGTGGCGTATTCGTTGGTTTTAAAATCCGACATTCGTACCACAACAGGTTTTGGATAAAACGCCGCGCCAATTGTGCCAACGCCTTCCGCTAATTTGCTAATAAAAAATTCTTGAGGGGTCGCATAATTTGCGGATAGTTGCGCGAGTTGTTCACGTTCTTTAGCATCTTGCACGCGCTCTGGGTGAATCAATGCCATCGGATGCGCTTTGATATATTCCGTAATGATGAATTCCATACGCATTAACCCCACGCCATCATTCGGTAAAAAGCTCGTTTTAAACGCAATTTCTGGGTTTGCAATGTTGAGCATGATTTTAGTTTTAGGACGTTTCATGCCAGCCAAATCGGTGCGTGTCACGTCAAACGCTAACTTGCCTTCATAAACTTTACCGACATCACCTTCTGCACATGAAACTGTCACCAGCGCATTATTTTTAATCATCGTGGTTGCATTTTCACAGCCGACAACAGCGGGAACACCTAATTCACGGGAAATAATTGCTGCGTGGCAAGTTCTTCCACCTCGATTTGTCACAATCGCCGAGGCGATTTTCATTACAGGTTCCCAATCAGGCGTGGTCATATCAGCAACTAAAATATCACCTGCTTTGAAATCACCAAGTTGTTGAGCATTTTCAATAATTCGCGCATTACCTGTGGCAATTTTGCTGCCAACTGAATGTCCTGTAATAATCGGTGCTGCAACTTCTCTGAGCGTATATTGTTCCAGCATCATGCCGCTTAATTGTGAAACGACAGTTTCGGGTCGCGCTTGAACGATATACAACACGCCATCAAGTCCGTCTTTCGCCCACTCCATATCCATCGGTTTCGTATGACCCGCTTTCGCACTGTAATGGTTTTCGATTTTTATCGCATAATCGGCAAGCGTCAACACGTCAGCATCGGTGATACAAAACCGATTTCGTTCTTCATTCGAGGTAACGATATTGTGTACTGATTCGCGGGTGCCTTGGTCGCTGTAAATCATTTTGATTTTTTTCGCGCCCAATGTTCGGCGTAAAACTGCACGATGTCCCTGATTGAAAGTTTGTTTATGAACGTAAAATTCATCAGGATCAACTGCACCTTGGACAACATTTTCACCCAAACCATAAGCACCTGTAATGAAAACGACATCGCTAAAACCTGATTCGGTATCAAGCGAAAACATCACACCGCTTGCTGATAAATCAGAACGCACCATTTTCATGATACCGATAGAAAGCGCGAGTTTGAAATGGTCAAAACCTTGATCAACACGGTAATGAATGGCGCGGTCGGTGAATAAACTCGCAAAACAGCGTTTGCAAGATTCAAGCAATTCAGATTCACCACGGATATTCAAATAAGTGTCTTGTTGTCCCGCGAAACTTGCGGTTGGTAAATCTTCGGCGGTAGCTGAACTGCGAACTGCGACGCTTAATTCTTCGCCGTATTGTGTTTGTAATTGTTTAAATGCGGTGAGAATTTGTTGTTGTAAATCGTTGGGTAATGGCGCGGCATAAATAATTTCACGCGCTTTTCGAGCGCGTTTTGCTAAATCAGTAACGTCTTCTGGATTCAAATCATCTAACGCTTCATGTAAAGCTGTCCAACTATTAGATTCGTCTAAAATGTAACGATACGCTTCTGCTGTAATTGCGAAACCATTGGGAACTTGTACGCCTTGTGAACCGAGTTCACGGTACATTTCGCCCAACGAGGCATTTTTTCCGCCGACCAACGGCACATCATCAATCGTTAATTCATTAAACCAGCGAATGTAATTAGCTTGTTTACTCATAGTAACTTCCTAAAATTAAGTAACGGAAACTTAATAATACACGGAACAAAAAAATGGGGGCGATTAAACGTCTTTGCGCCGACAATTGGGGATTATTTATCAATCGATATGAATTTGGTCTTCTTTAGCGCACATCCACAAAGTTGAAACACCTCCGTTTCACTTACTTACCGTAAAATAGCATTTTTTTGTAACGACCAATCTCTGTAATTAAAAACTTGCCCTCTGGCGCGTATCTTTTCACAATTATGCAAATCAATCGTGGCATAAACCCATTGAGGCACGTTAAATTCACCGCTCGCCAAAACGCCATTATCAGGAAATCCATAATCGACAGGCGTATAAATTCCCGCCGCTCCGACATTGACATCAACCGCAGGCGACCATGCAGCATTTCCAACTAAACACGCTTGCGCGACATAACATTGATTTTCCAACGCTCTGGCTTGGCAACCAATTTTCACCCGATGAAAACCTGCAACAGTGTCAGTGCAACTCGGCACAAGAATCAGATTTGCGCCAGCTTCCACTTGTTGTCGTGCTAACAATGGAAATTCACTGTCGTAACAAATGTTAATAGCAATGCAACCATATTCCGTATCGAATGTTTTTAATTGATTGCCTGCACTAATGAGCCAATGTTCATTTTCAAAGCGTGTCATCATGATTTTATCTTGAAAATCATGCTGACCATTTGGCATAAACAAGTAAGCGCGATTGTGATAAATGCCTTCAGAAATTTGAACAGGAAAACTTCCTGCTTGAATGTAACACTGATATTCCTGCGCCAATCCTTGAAACAAATTCAAATATGCGTCATGAAGTGTTTGCAACGCAATCAGCTGGTCATTCAATGATGAATAAATAACTTCAGGAAACAATGAAGCAAGTTCCATGGTGTTGTATTCAGGGAAAAGTAGAATCTTCGCGGCTTGTTCGGCGGCTTGTTTAACCCAACGTTCCGTTTTTAGTTGGTAATTTTCCCACGTTTCTAAAAAGGAAATATCGTATTGAGCGGTTGCAATTTTAACAGTCATGTTTGAGCCAAAAAGTCATGGGTTTAGCGGTTTCGTCTGTATCGTCTAAATCTTTCCAAACGTATTCAGTGTGTAATTCAGGATGTTTAATATAGCCGCGTTTAGTCCAAAACTCATCGAGTGAAACGTAATCGGCTGGACGACGCGGATGATTTTCAGGACGTTGAACACAACAAAACGTAATGTGTTTAAATCCCCCTAATTCAGCAGCGTGCGCTTCACGTTCATCAAAAAATTTCACGCCAATGCCTAAACCACGATAATTTTTATTCAACACCGATTCGCTGCAATAAAAAACTTCGTCAAGGTTGTAGCCACTTTCGATAAATGGCTTTTGAATTTCGGCAGTTTCATGTTTCATCGGCATCGCGGTTGATGCTCCAACCACTTCATCCCCGTCAAATGCCAAAACAATCACACTTTCTGGGCAATCGAGATAAGTTTGTAGATATTTTTTTTCGTATTCAAAATCACCGTCGTACAAATACGGAAAATCACGAAACACTTCAATACGAAGTCTTGCTAAATCTGAAATGTGACGTTCTAAAGCCGCGCCACTTTTACGTTCAATACGGATGTTTTTGGACATAAATCACACCAAGGTTGAGTTGATAAAAAAAACCGATATTCTAAACGAATAACGTTTTTTTTAAGTGTAAAGAAGTTAGCTTGAATCCGTTATTTATTGTCACATTTGATTCAAAATACTTGTTGTCATGCCGATAAAAAACGACAATATAATTTAACGCTAAATTTTATAAGGTTGTGCGATACGCCTCATAAAGCAACGCTTCATGTAACATTTATTTCTCTTTTTTGAGAATTATTTTGAGCGTTTTTCATTTTAAAAATACGTTTCATTTTTTAACAAAAGGAAAAATTAAATGTTTAATAATCTCACTGTCAGAACTCGTTTATTTTGCTTAATCGGCGTGATGTTACTGTTCGTTATATCACTTAGTTTTGGTGGTTTATATGGCATGAAAAAAGCTAACGACGGTTTACAAACGGTCTATACAGACCGTGTTGTACCATTAAAAGATTTGAAAATTATCGCGGATATGTACGCCGTGATTGTCGTTGATACTACGCATAAAGTCAGAAATGGCAATATCTCTTGGCAAGAAGCGAGTAAAAATATTGATGATGCTGAAAAAACAATCAAAGAAAAATGGGATGCTTATTTAGCGACCATCTTAGTGGCTGAAGAAAAAAAATTAGTAGATGAAATCAAACCACTATTCACTTCAACACAAATAAAAGTTGATAAATTACAAGCAATTTTGAGTCGAAATGACAATGCTGCCGTCAGTGATTTTTCGATTAACGAACTTTATCCTGCCATCGACCCCATTAGCGAAAAATTCGCAGAACTGGTTGATGTTCAATTAATTGTCGCTAAACAAGAATATGAAGCCGCTCAAAGTCGTTACCAAACGATGCTGATGACTTCTATTTTTGTGTTAATTTTTGGATTAACGATTTCAATTTTTATCGGACTTTTAATTACTAGAAGTTTAATGAACGAATTAGGAGCTGAACCTAGCGAAGTTGCTAATTTAGCAAGAAAAATCGCTAATAATAAATTAGACAATAACATTGTAACCAAAAAGAATGACTCCAATAGTTTATTGGCGACGATGAAAATCATGCAGCAACAACTTTTTGACCGCATAACAGCAGAACGAAAAGCCGCTGATGAATCGCTTTATTTAAGAAACGCTTTAGATAATATCAGCTCTAATGTGATGGTGGCGGACAATGAACGAAACATTATTTACATGAACATCGCAGTACGTTCAATGCTAAAACAAGCTGAAAAAGATTTGCAAAAAGCGTTGCCGCAATTTGATGTGAGTAAATTACTGGGCGCAAATGTAGACACATTTCATCAAAATCCTGAACATTCAAAACAATTATTGCGCGATTTAAACGCAACTTACACAAGTGAAATTGTCATAGCAGGTTGTTCATTTAGACTGGTCGCCAATCCGATTAAAAATCTCCACGGTGAGCGATGTGGAACGGTGGTGGAATGGCACAATAGAACAACAGAAATTGCCATAGAAGAAGAAATTGCCAACATTGTTTATTCGGGTGCGGATTGTGGTGATTTTAGTGTCAAAATGACTACGCATGATAAAGCTGGGTTTAATAAACGTTTAGCCGAATTGATTAACAAATTGTTTATTACGACTGAAAAAAGTTTGAAAGATGTGCTTCGTGTTTCTGAATCTTTAGCAGATGGCGATTTAACACAACACATTGAAGATGATTATGTGGGAGCATTTGCAGCAGTAAAAGTCGGCATGAATATGACCGTCGAAAATCTGAAAAATCTACTCAATGAAATTAAAGATACTACCGAAGTCATTGCGTGTGCATCTGATCAAATTTCAGAAGGCAATCATGATTTATCGCATCGAACCGAAGAGCAAGCGGCAAGTTTAGAAGAAACCGCTGCAAGCATGGAAGAATTAGCGTTGACTGTTCAGGCTAATACTGAAAATGCGAAACACGCGAATGAATTAGCTGTCGATGCTTATAAAACCGCGCAAAAAGGGGTAGATGTTGTAAATAACGTGGTTTCAACGATGGTAAGTATCAATGAATCGTCACATCGAATTGTTGATATTGTGTCTGTTATTGACGATATTGCATTTCAAACCAATATCTTAGCGTTAAATGCTGCTGTCGAAGCTGCTCGTGCAGGTGAACAAGGCAAAGGATTTGCTGTTGTTGCCGTAGAAGTTCGCAGTTTGGCGCAACGAGCGGCAAACGCAGCGGCGGAAGTAAAACAGTTAATTGGTGAATCCGTTGAGCGAGTGAATGGCGGAAGCAAACAAGTTGAAGAAGCAGGTAAAACAATGGAAGAAATTGTTGATGCGATTCAAGAGGTGTCGGTTCTTGTGTCAGGGATTGCAACGGCTTCAGTAGATCAACATAATGGTATTGATCAAGTCCATGAAGCCATTATCAGCATGGATGGTGTCACTCAACAAAATGCCGCATTAGTTGAAGAAGCGGCGGCAGCGGCGGGTTCCTTGAGTGAGCAAACCCGAAATCTGGTAAGTGAAATGGCTTATTTCAAAACTGGGGAAAATGAAAAAAAATCATTCGATGTAGACTTGACATCCTCACCGCCCTAAAGAGGCGGTGATTCCTACAGCTAGACGCTTATGTCCAAGCGCGAGAATGTTCTTAGCCGCATTAACATCTCTGTCATGCGTCGTGCCACACTCGGCACAAGTCCATTCTCTTATTCCA
>CAIPQN010000003.1 GCA_903867225.1 uncultured Pseudomonadota bacterium
AGTATGTTCAGTATTACCCCATCGACATATCAATTCATAAAGACGATAGCTATACGCTGATTTGAATTTTAGAACGTGGATGAGTTTGTATTTGGTGAAATCACGGTTAAGTTGCGTGAGAAACGGAATCATTTCAGGAGTGAAACGAAGTTTTATTTTGCCTTCCTTTTCCATATAACTCACCGCATCAACCCATCTAGTTCTTATTATTTCAAAATTATCGGGTAATTCAACAGTCACGACGTTGGTAAAAAGTGTTTCACATGTCCTTTTCAAGTGTGAGTACGCGGAATCTTTACGCAAATCTACCAAATCAACAATATCCTCAACGGATACAACAAAGATGCGGTTTTCATTCATCTCTTTTGATGAATCTACTCTAGCAATACAAGTTAAAAGTATTCGCTGTTCGCAAACACTCATACTGTACTCAGCATCAATAATACGATTGTGTTTAACAACTGTTAAAGAATTTATGTCAGGAAAATCGTGCATTTTATGATGTTTTTTGTCAATTTTTACCTCTATTTTAACACCAATATACGGGTTATATCACACCAATATACGGGTTATATTGGCTCTCAATACATTGATTTTATTTATATTTTAGCGCCCCTAAAAACATAAAAACATAAAAATGTTAAAAACAACAAACAAAAAGTTTGTCATATAAATTATGACTTATTCTTGTACTTTCTAAGCAGCCAACTAAAACATAATTCGTGTATGATGAAACCAAATAATCTTTCGTTTATTGATAAAATAAATGAAAAACTAAAGTTTGATTAGACGAAAATGGATTGATTTATGATTATTCTTATTGGCAGTAAAAAAGGTGGTGTTGGAAAATCTACACTTGCAACAAACATAGCTGCTTTTTTGATAAAAAAAGGTAAAGATATTGTTCTTGTTGATTCCGATCGACAAAGTACCAGTGCTAACTGGGCGCATGACCGTAGTGAATCAAATTTGCCACAATTAGAATGTGTACGTCAATACGATAACATTCGTAAAACATTGATAGATTTAAGTCGGCGTTATGAACATGTTATTGTGGATTGCCAAGGACGAGATTCAATTGAATTAAGAACAGGATTGCTGGCAGCAGATATTTGTATCATTCCTTGCAAACCTTCTCAGCCTGATTTGGACACTATCCCTATTATGATAGGGGTTATAAATACAGCGCGTGAAATAAATGAAAATTTAAAAGCATTTTGTGTTTTAACAATGACACCCACTAATCACACCATTACCGAAAAAGCAGACTCAATTGCTTACCTAGATGATTATCCAGATATAAAATTGCTCAATACAATTATTAGCGAACGTAAAGTTTATAGAGATGCTATTGCTACTGGATATGGTGTGACAGAAATGGACAATGACAAAGCAAAATTAGAAGTTGAAAGTTTAATAATGGAAATTATGACATGGTAAAAAAAAGAATTCCCCAGTCAGTTCGTGAAAATAAAGTTATCAACGAAATAGAGTCTAAATTTATTGATGGTGTCGAACGCGATAATTTAACTGCATTAACATTAGATGATTTGGCTAATCGTTTCGAACAAATTGAACAGCAAGGACAATTGTTACAAGGACAAATTTTATTAGAAGCTCGGCGTAGATTCAAATCAACTAATGAATTTGGAATTTGGATCGAACAAACAGGTGGAGCATTATGCTCCGTCGGTCGTCAACATAGAACTAAATTGATGAATTTAGCCCGATTTTTTGAAAATAGAGAAATCATAGGAATATCATTAACAGCTTGCTACGAAATCAGCGCACCAATCAACACTGACGTAGCAGATAAGGTCTATCAAGCCGCACTAGGTAAAAACCTCTCTGTTGCCCAAATTAAGGCTGAAATTGCTAAAGCTAAGGGACTATCACCAGAAAGTGTAAATGAAGGCAGTGGTGAGCCAGAATTGATGCCTCCTGAAGACCTTGAAACATTTAAGCAGGTTGTTCTTTTGGATATTAAAGAACTGTCGCTGCATAATGCTTTAGCTGTACTAAAAGATTGCATTAAAGAAATTAAAAATAATGGATAACTAATCCCACAAGGTAAGCCCCCAGCTCTGCTGGGGAGACTCCAAAAGTTTGACAATTCCATAAAATCACAAGAGTTTCCAACATGTGAACAGCTCAAAGCTCAACACAAGAGGAAACTCAAAATGAATACAGCAGAAAGTTTAATTCATTCAAAAGCGGGATTGACTTGTAAAACAGTCAAAAAATTTAAGGCGACAACGAATTCAAAACACAATGAGTCTATTTTGCCTAACTTATTGAATCGTAACTTTAAACTAAAGGACTGATTTGGCACACTGATCGCGGTAGTCGGTATGCGTCGAAAGAACATCGCGCTTTGCTCCAACAACATCACATCCAACAATAAAGGCGATTGCTGGGATAACGCGGTGAAAACCGAATTGGTTTTTCACGAACGCTACAAAACAAGAGAGCAAGCCAAGACTTCCATCTTCGAGTACATTGAAATTTTTTATAACCGTAAACGTCGGCATTCGGCTAAAAACCTGATGTCACCCGCCAATTTCGAAATCTTTCGAAAAGTGGCTTAACTTTTTTGTCCTGATTACTGTTGACGGATCAGAAAATGGATCATGCTTTTCGAACGTCGCGTATATATAATCATGTATCCAATTTCGTTTCGATCTTATTTAACGGCATTATCAAACCATATCCTTCGCATCGATAAGTTTGAATTAGTTCATTGTTCACGATAGATAATTTTTGGCGCAATCTACTGACTAATACTTCGAGGCGGCGGGAGGTATGTGCATTACTAATCCCCCACATTTTTTGTTCCAGCTCATATCGAGTGAGATAATTTTTTTCAGCACAAATTAAATAGTGTAAAAAAGCCGCTTCATTAGTTGTTATTTTTATTTGCTCACCATTTGGTGCAACGAGAAGAAATAAATTGGTTTTTAACTGCCATTGTTGAGATGTAACATTTTCTAATCGTTTACATAATCGTCGAAGAACCGTTACTAATTCCCTAAAATCTACGGGTTTGTTTAGGTAAACATCCGCTCCTGCTTCAAATCCAGAAATTCGATCATCTGTCATGACTCGCGCAGTTAACATCACAATTCTAAAATCAGCCCGAATCGATAATCGTTTTGCAATAGATAGTCCATCTTCACCAGGTAGTGTTACCAACGCTTTAAATTTGACCCCTTAGCAACGGAATAAGCTAATCCATTTAACGAAAAATAGAATATCGTAGAAATCAATAACGACAATGGATTGAAGTCATAAACCACACTTCAATAGGGGGTCAATTAAAAA
>CAIPQN010000004.1 GCA_903867225.1 uncultured Pseudomonadota bacterium
AATCCATTTAACGAAAAATAGAATATCGTAGAAATCAATAACGACAATGGATTGAAGTCATAAACCACACTTCAATAGGGGGTCAATTAAAAACGATGTTTTTTGTTAAAAAGGGGTCAAAATTCAGCCGTTGGTAACATTTTATTCTATTTCTGGTAGAGGTGACTTTTTCATCAAGAAATTTCACTAATTCAGGTTCGGGGAAATTTTCTGCATGATTCCAATAGCGTCCTTTCATTGCCATATCTGCTTGATTGATAGCAACCAGCAATCGTTTTTTGTCTTCACCCAGATTCGGAATAATCACTTGATTGATGAGTTCAAATGAAGTGCCTAAATCACGGCTTCCACCTTCAAGAAGCACTAACACCAAATCAATTAACATTTCGCCATCACTATTTTTTTCATATAGTTTGTCAATGATGTTTTTTGAATGTCTTATATCCGCTTCTTTGCCATCTCCAAGACCAGGTGAATCCCACAAGATGATATTGTTGTATTCAAATTTTTGAATATCCATTGTTTCAGGACTAGCACCTTGACCAACTTTAGCTTTTTCATAACCAAAAAGTGCGTTAATGGTTGATGATTTTCCGCAACCCGTCGCACCTGTGATAAGCATATTGACTTTGGTTTTTTTGAGTTTTTGAAGATTGAATAAAACTTGCGTTTTTGCTTCATCACTTAAACTTGGGTCTGCTTGAATCTCATTAGCTAATTCGTCTGTAAAATGTTTTTCATTTGTCATAAATAATTACTTCTAAAATTAAAAATTGTTTGATAATTATAAATTTACCGTCAACCTGCTACAATCAAGAAAAACTGTTGATTTACATAGTCTGAGTGGGTATTTATGAGAATGTGCGACAAAATTAAATTTATGCGGCAAGCGAAAGAATTATCACAAGAACAAATGGCAGAAAAACTCGGTTTATCGCTTAACGGCTATGCAAACATTGAACGCGGCGAAACAGATGTTGCCTCATCGAGAATTCAACAAATTGCAGAAGTGTTAGATTCGGATTTTATGGAATTGGTGAGTTTTGGTGAGAGAAATGTGGTGTTTTTAACAGGTGGAGAACACGAACATCCTACTTACAACGTTGGCGTTATTCAAAATTCAAAAGCTGAACTAGAAAAATCTCATCTCATTATCGAAGCACAAAAAACAGAAATTACCTATTTGAAAGAAATTATCGAATTGATGAAAGCCAAACAAGCGAATTAACTATGACTAGAGGAAAATTTATCACTTTTGAAGGTGGCGAAGGCGTTGGTAAAACAACCAATGTGGCATTTGTTGAAAGCTATTTACAAGCGCGAAATATCCCATTTGTCGTTACTCGTGAACCTGGTGGAACACCGTTAGCTGAAAAACTACGCACGTTATTACTCAGCAAAAAAAGCGAAGCGATTGCCGAAGAAGCTGAATTACTTTTGATGTTTGCCGCGAGAGCGCAACATATTAAACACGTTATCGAACCTGCTTTAGCGCGTGGTGATTGGGTAATATGTGACCGTTTTACGGATGCAACTTATGCGTATCAAGGCGGCGGACGAAATATGAAAATCAGCACCATCGAAGGATTGGAAAATTTGGTACAAGGAAATTTACGACCCGATTTAACGTTGTTACTTGATGCACCTGTCAAAATTGGCATGGAACGCGCGGGTAAACGTGGTGCATTTGATCGTTTTGAATCTGAAACGATACAGTTTTTTGAAGACGTGCGCCGCGCCTATTTGTTACAAGCTGAAATTCATCCACAACGTATTAAACTTATCAAAGCAAATCAACCACTCGCCGATGTTCAACAAACGATTATTAACGTGCTAAGTCCGTTGTTGCGATAACATAGAACACATACGTTACTTTTTCAAAATAATCATGCTAATCAAAACTAAATTACCGTTGTCTGTACAAGTCATTATCGGTGTCTGCGTTGGGACATTATTGGGTGTATTTTTTGGCTCAGAACCTTATCTAGGTGGCTGGCTAAAAAATGAAACCTTAGGGCAATTGGGAATGCTCGTGATTCGGTTGTTAAAAACGTTGGCGACCCCGTTAATTTTCGTGGCGATTTTAGACGCGATGATTCACACTGAAATTAAATTTCGACATGGACGGCGATTATTAGCGATTTGTGGTGTGAATTTGGTTGTTGCAATCGTGATTGGTTTGACGATCATGAATGTTTTCACACCAGGCGAATCGTGGAGTAATCACATTGAGGAATTGACCTCGCAGTTGCATTCGGAAGTCTCAAAAACATCGCTTAAAACTGCTCCCGAAGGTATGACGCTCAATCCGTTAAAAAACATTGCGGGTTATATTCCAGAAAATTTGATTGATCCATTTATCAAAAACAACGTTATTTCCGTGATTTTGTTGGCTTTATTGAGTGGTGGCGCGATACGTTATCTCAAACAACATTCCTACGTTGGCGATAATACGGGCATTCACTTATTAGAAAAACTGATTACCGCTTGTTATCACGTTTTATTGCAAATGTTGTCGTGGGTAATTTTAGCAATTCCTATTGCAATAACAGGTGTTGTCGCACAAGTCGTTGGAAAATCTGGATTAAGCGTTTTTGTTTTACTGAGTATTTTCTTGGTAACTTTATTGGCGGGTTTGCTAATTCACTGCTTTATTTATTATCCATTGATGGCGAGTTTGGTCGGCAGAATGCCTATCAAACGTTATTTAGGGCAGGGCGCAGATGCAATTGTAATGGGCTTTTCAACAAACAGCAGTTTGGTTACTGTTCCCGTTACATTACGTTGTTTAACTGAAAAAATGGGCGTGTCCACACGTTCTGCTCGACTTTCTGCTTTAATCGGTACGAATCTAAACAACGACGGCATCATTTTGTACGAAGCGATGACCGCGTTATTTTTAGCGCAAGCAATTGGTTTGAATTTAGATATTTCGCAGCAATTATTGATTGTTGCCGCAGCGGTGATGGTTGGTGTGGGGATTTCAGGTATTCCCGAAGCGGGCTTAATCGCATTGCCATTAGTTTTAAGCACGATTGGATTATCTGAACAATTGATTGTGGCAATCATTCCGTTAATCGCGACCATTGATTGGATTATTGCCCGTTGCCGTTCTGTCGTGAATGTGATGAGTGATATGTTAGTGGCGATTTTACTCGATAGATTTGAAGAAAAAGAACCCATCAATGACTAATCACATTTATCCATGGCAACAAAACGATTGGCAACAATTACAAAATTATGTTCAACAAAACCGTGTGCCACAAGCCTTACTCATCAATGGCGCGTTAGGCATTGGCAAACAACATTTAGCCGAAAAGTTTGCTCACGCTTTGCTTTGTGAATATCCAACAGTTGAAGGTTTTAGTTGTGGAAAATGCAGTCGTTGTTTGCTGGTGAAAGCTGACACGCATCCTGATTTTATGGATGTAAAACCTGAGGAAGAGGGTAAAAATATCACGATTGCTCAAATTCGCACGTTGATGGAAAAGTTGAGTTTAAAACCTCAATTTGAACGTTATCGCGTCGTTTTAATTCATCCTGCTGATGCGTTAAATAATGCGGCGGCAAATGCGTTTTTGAAATACTTGGAAGAGCCAACAGAAAGAACCGTTTTAATTTTAGTCACGCACCGCATGAATAAATTACCCGCGACGATTAAAAGTCGTTGCCAGAAATTTACAATGGCAATGCCTGAAAAAAATTTAGTTCTGCCGTGGCTTTCACAACAAACCAATAATGCTGAAGTAGTTTTCAATTTAGCGCAAGGTTCGCCATTGCTTGCACAAAAATACGCAACCGATGAGCATTTGACACAACGACGCGAATGTTTTGACGGATGGTTAGCAATCGCTAAACAACAAAGTCATCCTGTGATTGTTGCAGAACGATGGTTAAAATTGCCTGAAGCAACATTGTTATTTTGGTTGAGTTCATGGGTGATTGATTTAATGCGTTATCGTCATCAATCCACGCCAAAGAATTTGTATCATGCCGATTTTAAACGTGAATTAAGCGAACTGTCGTCACATATAAATCCCATGAAACTGTACGAATTTTATGATTTGTTATTGCAAAGTCGGCGACGTATTGAAACGCAAATCAACAAACAAGTATTATGGGAAGAAATTTTAATCTCATGGGCAATGCTCAATCGGAGTTAAGTTATGGCTGAAAGTCAAAATCAAAGTGTCTTGTCGTTTTCGCTTAAAGATAAAAATGCGTTATATGTTTCATATATGCCGTTTGTGATAAATGGCGGAATTTTTATTCCAACGACGCGGGAATATGAAATGGGACAAGATGTGTTTATGTTACTGAGCTTGATGACAGAAACTGAACGTTTTCCGATTAACGGTAAAGTTATCTGGAAAACACCACCTGGTTCGGATGGTTATCGTTCCACAGGAATTGGTGTGCAATTTGGTGTGGATGATGTTGCGGTAAAAAACAAAATTGAAACTTATTTAGCGGGCATATTGGAATCTGATCGCCCCACTTATTCGATGTAAAAAAGGATTTTTATGCTTATTGACTCGCATTGCCACCTTGACCGTCTTGATTTAAAACCTTATCAAAACGATTTTTCCTGTTTGATGGAGCATATTCGCGCCCAACAAATTGAACATTTACTGTGTATTGCGATTGATTTAGAAGCCTATCCAGCGATGCGTGAATTGGTGGCGGATTACGATGATATTTCGGTGACGGTCGGTGTACATCCCAATGAACACGAAGGACAAGAACCAACAATTGCAGAGTTAATCGCATTGGGTCAAGATGAAAAAGTCATTGGTATTGGTGAAACGGGTTTGGATTATTTTCGCAGTGAAGGCGATTTAACGTGGCAACATAATCGTTTTCGCAATCATATTCATGCTGCAAAAACCTTAAATAAACCCTTAATTATTCATACCCGCGAAGCAAAACAGGATGCGTTGGATATTTTGCGTGAAGAAAATGCGGGCGAAGTCGGCGGTATTATTCATTGTTTCACGGAAGATTGGGAATTTGCCAAAGCAGCATTAGATTTGAATTTTTACATTTCATTTTCAGGCATTGTGACATTCAATAGCGCGAAAAACATTCATGAAGTTGCCAAAAAATTGCCTGCTGATCGTTTGTTAATTGAAACCGATTCACCGTATTTATCGCCCGTGCCACATCGAGGCAGACCCAATTATCCGCACTATGTCACACACGTTGCACAAACAGTCGCAGACTTACGCGGCATTTCATTGAATTCAATTGCAGATATTTCGACTCGCAATTTTTACACACTATTTAAAAAATCATGATTACACTACGCTATTTCGCTAGTTTGCGAGAATTACTCGGGCATTCAACGGTGCAATTAGATATTTTTGAACCGCATACCGTTTTAAGCGTGTGGAAATTAGTAAATCCTGATTTCGAGTTACCAGAAAATGTATTAACTGCAGTGAATATGGATTATGTGTTGCCGTCGCACGTTGTTAAAAATGGAGATGAAATCGCATTTTTCCCCCCCGTTACGGGTGGATGAAAATGACGGTTAAAATTTGTGATGTAGCGTTTGAACCATTTGTTGAAATTCAAAATTTTCAACACGAGTTAGCATTAAACGGTAAATTTGGTGCAACGAGTATTTTTATCGGTACGATGCGTGATTTCAACGAAGGCGATAATGTACAAGCAATGACATTGGAGCATTACGACGGTATGACACAAAAACAGTTAACAAAAATTATCGCTGCTGCAAAAACACAATGGCAAATTTTGGATTGTTTGATTGTACATCGTGTGGGGAAAATCTTGCCGAATGAACCGATTGTTTTAGTTTCAGTTTGGTCAGCACATCGAAATGAAGCATTTGAAGCGTGTCGTTATTTAATGGAAGAATTAAAAGCCAATGCGCCATTTTGGAAATTGGAAAAATTGGCAACCAGTCAAACACGCTGGGTTTTGAAAAATCATTAACAAGAGAAAAATTATGTCGAACACAAACGAGCAACCCATTTCGCCACTTGGACGTTTAGGTTTATTAACTACCGTGATAATCAGCGGCGCATCAGTCATGGTGATTGAATTACTGGGGACACGCTTAATTGCACCTTTTTACGGAACAAGTTTATACGTTTGGTCGTCGCTGATTTCGGTAACGATGGTTGCGTTGACGCTGGGATATTTTATCGGTGGACGTTGGTCAGATTCGGCAAAACGCACAGGTTTGTCGCTCATTATCGCGTTGGCAGCATTTTTGACATTGATGATTCCGTGGCTGACACGTCCTGTTTTATTGGCGACAGATTCATTGGGTTTGCGAGGTGGTGCATTTGTGAGCGCATTAGTTTTGTTTTTACCTAGTTTGATGATGCTCGGTATGGTTAGCCCATTTGCCATTAAATTATCAACGTCACAACTCGATAATATCGGCAACAGCTCAGGCACAATCTACGCAGTCAGTACGCTAGGCAGTGTTTTTGGTACGTTGATTTTGGGTTTATTTTTATTCCCATTATTTGGTTCACGCGAAATTTTAATTGCCACGAGTTTGATACTTTTTACTCTCGCCATTGGGATTGGTTTAATCGAACGTAAACAATTACAGTCGGTTGCGTCATTGTTGCCGAGCGTATTTTTAATTGTTTTGGGATTAGGATTTTTGCCCAGCGTTGTCAAAGCGGGGCAAGTTCGCCCAAATGCAAAATTCAACGTACTTTTTGAACAAGAAAGTTTATACGGTTGGGTGCGAGTGATTGATGTTGCGGGACGGGATTTGCGTTTGCTGACTTCCGATGGTTCAGCAATTGGTGCATCGAGTATTAAAACAGGTGAAAGCCAATTAAGTTATCAAGATATTGTCGGTTTAATTCCCGCACTGCGCCCTGAAATGAAAAAAGCGTTAATTGTCGGTTTAGGCGCGGGTCACATGGCAAAAGTGCTAAACGACCGTTATGGAATTATCGTTGATACATTAGAAATTGACCCTGCTGTCGCGCAAGCAGCGGTGGATTATTTTGGTTTTAAACCCACAGGCAAAGCGATTGTGGGCGATGCCCGTTATGAAATTCGCCATTTAACAGGGCAATACGATTTAATTATTCATGATTGTTTTACGGGTGGCTCAGAACCCGCGCATTTGCTAACAGTTGAAACATTGAAACAATTACAGGGTTTGCTAACCGAGCAAGGCATTTTAGCGGTGAATTTTGTGGCGTTGGCGAACGGCAAACAAAGCGCGTTAAACACGGTTAGTAAAACATTAGCGCAAGTTTTTCCACAACAAATGTCTTTCATTTCTGAACCTAACAAAGATTTTAACGATTTTATTTTTCTCGCTTCGGCGCAACTTTTCGATATTCACAACGAACGTTTAAAAGTTGAACAACAAGCGTGGTTACAAAATCGTATGTTTCCTATTGATGACAAAGACGGTGTGATTTTGACTGATAATTTTAATCCGCTGGAACACTTGCAAACCGCAAAAGCTGAAAAATATCGTCATTTTTTGATGGATATGTTTGGCGAAGAATTATTTGTACGATGAGCAATTTATTTGAACATTTTTTATTTACATCCTGAGCCTGAAATTTGCGCTCAACAACACGTCGATAAACACATTGTGAAAATGATTTTGGAATATGCTCAATTACTTTCAACGACACATCGAGTTTTAGATGGAACTGAAGTTTTAACTACATCGAATTCTGGCAAAAAAGTAAAACGTTGGGTATTGCCCGATGAACGCGATACGAGTTTGTATGAAGCCACACATATTCAACATCCATCAGCAATTTGGACTCGTCAAAGTGATGAAAATTACATTTTTTTATGGCAATTATTTCGTTGCTTGTTAGAAGAATACACGTTTCGCTATGAAAAAATTCATGCAACAAATCGATTGTTAATGCCATTGCAAATCTTGCCAAATCGAATTTCAAAGAATAAGTTTATTGAGCCAACGCTGGCAATGCCAGAACAATATAAAATTAACGGCGACGCGATAACATCGTATCGAAATTATTATTTAGGTGAAAAAACACGAATGTTTTCTTGGAAAAAACGAGAAATACCAAATTGGATTGTGACCAATTTTGAAAAGCTCAAAATTGATTGAGCTTTTCAAATGTGAATTTTTTATTTTATTCAGCGTTATAACGTGCAACGCTATCGACGATTTCTTTTTGTGCTTCTTCGATGCCAAACCAGCCTTCAATTTTGACCCATTTGCCTTCTTCTAAATCTTTGTAATGCTGAAAGAAATGCGCGATTTTTACAAGCGTAATTTCTGGAATATCGTCGTAACTCAATACTTTTTTATAAAACGGTGTGAGTTTGTCTACAGGCACTGCTAAAATTTTTGCATCTTCGCCCGATTCGTCAGTCATTTTTAATACGCCGATTGGACGACATTTCACTACACAACCACTCAACAATGGTGCAGGTGCAATGACTAGAACGTCCACTGGATCGCCATCGTCGGAAAGTGTTTGTGGCACATAACCGTAGTTGGTTGGATATTGCATCGCCGTTCCCATAAAACGATCAACGGTTAAAATTCCCGTTTCTTTGTCAACTTCATATTTGACAGGATCGCTGTATGCAGGAATTTCAATGATAACGTTAATTTCGTTAGGTAAATCGTTGCCAGATGGCACACCTCTTAATGACATGGTTTTATCCTTTTTTAGGGTTAAATTTAGTGAATTCGGGCATTATACCAGACTTATGTTGTGCTTTTTAACGAGGAAATAAATGCAAGGTCGATTAGAAAAAATGGGCGCAATTCATGACACGCCAATCCGTTATGAATTAGTTTTAAATTACCAGCGGGTGCCGCTGAATCCGCTAATTGGACAAACAATTACGTTACGTCATACAGGCGCGTTATATTGCCTACATTGCAATATGCCAATGCGAAAAAGTTTTAATCAAGGTTATTGCTATCCGTGTTTTTCACGACTGGCACAATGTGATATGTGCATGATGAAACCTGAAATTTGTCATCATGCAGCTGGAACGTGTCGTGATTCAAAGTGGGCAGAATCATTTTGTTTTCAACCACACATCGTTTATTTGTCGAATACCAGCGGTTTGAAAGTTGGTATTACGCGCCACACGCAAATTCCTACACGTTGGATTGATCAAGGTGCAATTCAAGCGTTGCCGATTTTTAAAGTAACGACGCGGCGTTTATCTGGGTTAATCGAAACGTTAATTGCTCAACACGTTGCTGATAAAACCCAATGGCAGCGAATGTTGAAACATCAAATTGAACCATTAAATTTAATCACTGAACGCGATAAATTATTGGCGATTTGCACGAATGAATTGCACGATTTGATGAATAATCATCAAGGTGAAATTGAATTTTTAGTCGATGAAAAAGTGGTTAATTTAAATTATCCGATTGAAATCGCACCGCTGAAAGTGACCGCGTTGAATTTCGATAAAACGCCACAAATTTCGGGCGTTTTAAATGGGATAAAAGGGCAGTATTTATTATTCAATAACGGTGTTTTGAATGTGCGAAAATTTGGTGGGTACGAGATTTCGTTTTCAAGATGACACAGGACGTTTTTCTAATTTGCGTTGCAATGACCGACGGTGCATATTCAAAGCGCGTGCGGCGGCAGAAACATTGCCGTCGTGTTGCATCAAAACTTTTTGTAGATGCTCCCATTCTAATCGTTTGACAGATAAAGGAGCATCGCTAATCGTGGTCGAAGTATCACCTTCGTTTTTGAGCAAAGCCGCAACAATTTCGTCAGCGTTTGCTGGTTTTGTCAAATAATGAGTTGCGCCCAATTTAATGGATTCCACTGCTGTTGCGATGCTCGCAAAGCCCGTCAACATTACAATTCTTGTATTGTCATCGAGCGAAATGAGCTTTTTCACTAATTCCAAACCCGATTCCAATCCAATTCTCAAATCAATAACGGCATATTCGGGAAGATTTTGTTCAGCAAGTGACATTCCCGCAGCTACATCATGTGCCACTAAAACATCATAGTGCCGTTTTTCTAATGCACTTTTTAGCACCATGCAAAAAGTTCTATCGTCATCAACCAACAATAAACGTGGATTATCAAGGGTATCAATAGCTGTCATCTTCTGTCTCATTAGTTAATAAGGGGAGAGTAATCATCACTTGTGCGCCACCATCGGAATGGTTGCTAAATTCTATTTTTCCGCCCAATCGTTGTAACGTTGAACAACTCAAAAATAAACCAACGCCCAAACCGTGTTTGTCACTGATAACGGGTTTTTGTCCCGCAAATTTAATAATTTCATCAGAAAACCCTGTGCCAAAATCACAAATTTTAAGTATGGCTTGCCGTCTATCCCAATTAGCACGAAATTCAATCCCTAAATCTGCATTTGTTGCATCGGTAGCATTGTTAAGTATGTTAATTAACGAGTGCGTCAGTGTTTGTTCTGCAATGATTTTCGCCTCTAAATCTACGTCTGGATCGATAAGGAAATTTAATTTTGTACTCACTTTATGAGTGCGCCATTGTTTAATGACATCATCTAAATAATCACTAAGGGACATTACATTGCCCGATTCTGCTCGCATTTCACCTGCTGATGCAGACATTACTGATAAGGCTTCTTTACAGCGGTTAATTTGATCTTGAAGAATTGCCATTTTTTCGTATAAATCGGGATGATTGCAATAAGCATAATCTTGCGTTAATTCATGTACCACAATCGCCATTGTACCTAAAGGAGTTCCCATATCGTGAGCAGCACTTGCCGCTAATGTGCCGAGAGCTACGACACGTTCATTGCGTAACGCATTTTCACGCGCTTCAGCTAAACTACGTTCGCGAATTTTCAACGTTTTCGCCAATTCCACCACAAAAAACGCCACTAATCCTGCACTAAATACAAAACCGAACCACATTCCAAAAATGTGTAAATTGAAATAGCTTTGGTCGTTTAGCGTGTGTAATTGATTGAGCATTTCGACATTGGTCATCTCCGAAAAGTTCATATTTGGCGAATGATTTACATGCGGTGCAATTGAGGGTAATGGAATGTTATAGACCATTAGCATCGTGTACATCGTCGTCGTCAGAATCACCATATACCACGCAAATGATGGCGGTAACATAATCGCGGTAATCATGAGCGGCAGCAAATAAACCCAAATAATTGGATTTGCTGCACCGCCTGTTAGATAAAGTAACGCCGTAATACCAAAAACATCTAATACCAGTTGTGAAAAAATTTCATGTGTAGTGACGGGTAATTGGTCTTGTAATCGCAACCATGTGTAAATGTTAATCGCAGCAATACTCGCAATCACAAGCCACAAGGGACGAAGTGGTAAATGAATATACAAGCCATAAGTCGATAAGAAAATTAAAAAGGCTTCGCTAAACAGCATTAAATTACGCAAAACAAACAGCCATTTTAAATTTTGCCGAACGGCTAATTCAGATTTAGAAGAAACATAAGAAAACATGAGAACTCACAACGAAAATTAAGTTGTGTATATTTTAGAGTGATTTTGTAATTTAAACAGAGATGCTTGCCTGCGACAATTTGTCACATTCTGCTTCAGATGATTTGTTGTTATGATTAGCCAACATTTTTAGATTTCTAACTATTTTCATATAGTTGATAGCTAAGACAGTTGTGTTATATCCTTCCTAATACCTCGGCGACTTTTGTTTTAAGTCGCTTTTTTTTGTCTAAAATCCAGCCGCTTTTGCGCTGGCTTCAGCAGCACCTACCGTGTCACTTTGCATTTCTTTTGCATGAGCAATCAATAACCAACTATTTTTCTTCAGCGTGTTGTCTTTACCCGCTAATAATGCCGCTTTTTTTGCTAAATCTTCCGCTAAAATTGGTTTCGATTGTTTCAAACGCAACACTGCTAATTTATATAATAATTCACCGTTGCGTGGGTCAATACGAATTGCTCGTTCAATCGCTGCAGCCGCTGATTCAATATCTCCTGATTTGGTGCTTTGATTTGCCGCTGTGACCAACGCAGATACGGCGGGCGATAACGCAGCACCTGATTCTGCGGGTTTAAACTCAATGGGAGCAGTGGGTTCAAATTTTGGAACCCCTGTTTCTGTAGGCGCAGTAGGCATTAATAAATGCCTAGATGGCGGCTGTACTTCAATAACTTTTGGAATTCCCGAATCTATTGATGAAATACTAGGAACTGGCACTGCAATTGGTTCAGGTTTAATTTCAACCGCTTCAACAATCGTTGTGTCTGCCAACGGTATAATTTGAATTACATCATCGATTTTATCGGCTTTTGCCTTTGGAATAATTACAGCGGCTTGTTTGGGCATCGGCGCATTATACGGACGATTATTGGTATAAACGGGCGCAGGCGGTTGTGTACCACTTAATCCTGTACAACCCGTAATAAAAATTGGCAGCACGCCACCCATTAAAATCGTTTTTCTAATCAAATTTATTTTTGTCATGAAATTTAAAATAACTCAATATCATCGTCATCAGTTTGTTCTGCTTCGGCGGCTTCTTTGATAACTAAGGCTTCTTCAATCGTTTTACCTTGTAAAACGGCATCGAACATAATTTTCTCAGATTCCATAGTATAACGTGAACGAATCTCCATTTGGAATTTATGCCATTCAAATGGATTATACAAACGCTCTGGACTTTCAACGAGTGATGATAAACCTTTTAAATTAGAAGTCACATGATGCAGACATTGTTGTAAACGATCATAAAACTGAAACGCGATAATCGAATCTTGAATACGCGCACTTGTTTCGGTACAGGATTTTAACGCTTCTTCACGAGAAGGCGAATCATCTAAATCTTGTAAATGATTGTAGATAGTTTGCATATGCTCAACCATCGACGTAAACGAATCTGTCAGTGTATTCACTGAAATATCCGCAGTAATTAACATATCTTCAACTTGTCCAGCCGATAAATTAAGTAATTTTGAAGTTTCTCGGATTTGCGTCCAATCAAGGTCTGGCGTAAACGAGTTAGATTTTGTAGTCATTCGATATACCGAAATAAAAGAGTGAAATTCAAAGTTGATTGCGTAGTTTTTTAATAAGCCCTAACGCGGGCAGAATTATAACAAACATCAATCAACGATAGTGATGCTATTTTTTAATGACTATGGGCGACGAGCCAATCGAGTTCCGTTTCTGAAAATCCCGCACTCAAACGTAATTCACGATTAAAGCCACCTTTCAGCATGCCGCCTTTGTAATACTTCAACAGCAAGGATTGATATTGGTTTTCAACATCAAAGTTTTGTTGGTCACACAAAAATTTAAACCATTTCGAGCCAAGTGCAACGTGACCCACTTCATCAGTTAAAATTCGGCTCAAAATATCGACAGCATTATCATCGCCAAGTTGTTTAAATTTTTCGATTAACGGCGGTGTTACATCTAAACCATGTGCTTCCATACAACGTGGTACTAACGCTAAACGCACTAAAATATCGTGTGCGGTATCTTGTGCTAAATCCCATAAACCACTGTGTGCAGGCAAATCACCATAATCCACGCCAAAGGTCTGCAATTTCACGCGTAACAGTTCAAAATGCTGTGCTTCTTCATCGGCAACGCGCAACCAGTCACGATAAAATTCTTCTGGTAAGCCTCGAAATCGATAAACAATATCCCACGCTAAATAAATTGCTACAAATTCAACGTGAGCAATAGCGTGAAAAAATGCTGCTAAACCTGTAGGTGTTCCGAGTTTTCGTTTCGGCATTTCTCGCGGCGGCAAGAGTAAAGGATGCTCAGGAAATTTTACTTTTTCAATGGATTGCACAGAAATAATAGATTCAAAATTCAATTCACCTTTTAGCGCAAGCCGTTGTGCTTCATGTGTTAAATCGAGTAAATCATTACAGCTACTTTCATGTAATGCGATTTGAGCAAATTTAAAAATGTTAGACATTTTTTAATACGCTGCCATAAATGCTTGCAATAAAATCGCGGCATTTGCCATGCCGTGATGTAAGTTTTCTTCAATTTCTGCCATCGTAATTTCCCCCGCTGTTTTGCCCGCGCCCCAATTCGCCATGACGGCTAATGCGGCGTAATCCATTTCTAATTCTTTCGCTAAATTGGCTTCTGGCATTCCTGTCATTCCCACTAAATCACAGCCATCACGTTCCATGCGGGCAATTTCAGCGGCGGTTTCTAATCGGGGACCTTGTGTGCAACCGTAAGTACCGATTGGACTGACTTTTAAATTTGCTGAAGCCGCTGCTCGAATTAAGTTAGCGCGTAATTTTTGACTGTATGGATAAGTAAAATCAATGTGCGTGACTTTACCATCTTCACCATCAAAAAAAGTATGTTCGCGTGAATAAGTGTAATCAATAATTTGGTCAGGAATTGCCAAATGCGCGGGTACCATTTCAGGTGTAATCCCCCCTACTGCGGCAACTGCAATAATATCTTTCACGCCTAAATGTTTTAATGCCCAGATGTTGGCGCGGTAGTTAATTTTATGCGGTGGAATGGCGTGTGGATTACCGTGACGCGCTAGAAAAACAACGTTTTTATCTTGAATTTCACCGATTAAAAAATCAGTCGATGGTTTGCCATAAGGCGTATCAATGCTTTCGCGGCGAGTTGGATTAAATGCCGCGAGTTCACTTAAACCTGTACCGCCAATAATAGCTAATGTTGTCATGTTATTTTCTCTGAAAAAATGAATGGTTATAAATGCGCGTTAAATTAGCACAGGTTGCAGTTGTTCGCACACTCGGTTTTAGTTTATTGCGTGTTATGCAGATTACCTTTTGCTAGAATGACCGTTATATCTACCAAACTTATTTAAGCTGAGTTTATTACATGAAACTATTCATACCTTCTTCAAAAAAAGTAAATTTAACCACCAAACTTTTTTGGAGTGGGGGTTTTAGTTTGTTGATTATTTTTTTGATTGGTTTGAATACTATTGTCAGTTTGCAAAAACTGAATGTTGAAACAAATATACTTTACGATAAGCATCTTATCGGTATTTCTCATATCAAAGAAGCGAGTATTAATCTCAACCACATGAGAAAAAATGTAAGGCAAATGGTATTTGCAGAAAACATATTTACTCAAAAAAAAGCGATTGAAAATTTAGACAAAGCAGATTCTGAGTTGCAGTCTCAAATCAATGAAATCACTGTAACGCTTGATAGTGCAGAAAATAAACAACAGTTAAGTGAGTTTTTGAGATTGATTGAGCAATATAGACATTATATTGAACAAATTAGTTCACTCGTAGAAGGTGATGAATCGAAAAAAATTCAAGCAAAACAAATTTTTTTAAGTCCTATTTTTGTAGAAATTGGTGAAAATGCAGACACGCTTTTGGCTGAGATTGCCACTATTAAAGAAAAAGACGCATACAAAATGGCTGAATCACTCAAAAAAATGAGTGAACAAAACCAAACGTTTTCCTTTGTATTGATGTTTTTTGGATTATTTTTTGGTGGTTTTTCAGGATTTCTTATCGTTCGTTCAGTTTCAAATTCTATTGAACGCTTACAAAATTTTATCGAAGATTTAGCTCATAATAATTTGGACGTGGAAGTCCCACATTTATATCTTTCACGTCAATATGGAACGTTCACAAACGCTTTAACCATTCTACGAAATACTTGTCGCGGCTTAAAGTCTGCACATTGGGTGAAAGAAAATGTCACAAAGATTTCTACCGAACTTCAAGACGCAGAAAAACTTTCTTTGTTGGCTCAAAAATTTATGTCTTCAGTTTGCCCGCTCATCAATTCGGGGCATGGTGTTTTTTATATTTACACTGGAAATCAATTACGCTTGTTAGCGAGTTATGGTTACTGTGAAAGTAAAAATATGAATCATAATTTTGTGTTAGGTGAAGGACTGATTGGTCAATGTGCTATAGAAAAAAAGCCAATTATCATTACAAATCCCCCTGCTGATTACATCACTATTCAATCGGGTTTAGGAGAATCTACGCCTAATAACATTATGATTTTGCCCATTTTGAATGGCGATATTTTAGTGGGAATTTTGGAGTTTGCGACATTTCATACTATTACAAATGAAGAGCAATTATTGCTTGATGAGTTGATGCCCAGATTTGCAATGAGCTTACAAATTCTTGAGCGAAATATAAATACGTTGCGTTTACTTGATGAATCACGCGAACAAGCACGACGCATGGATGCACAGCAAGTAGAGTTGAAACAAACTGAACAGTGGTACAACAGCATTATTGAATTTGCGCCGATGGGTATTTTTGTTGTGAATGAAGCGGGACAAATCGTGTTGTGTAATCACACGCTTGAAAAGACATTTGGTTATGAATCGGGGGAATTAGATTGGAAAAATGTTGATTTACTTGTGCCAATAGACGTTCGCGCTGAACACCCCAAAATGCGTGCGAAATTTATGTCGGAAATGGGTGATGCCTCACGGGCAATGGGAACGAGTTTGGAATTAAGAGGTGTTCGTAAAGACGGTAGTGAAATTCCCGTTGAAGTCGGTTTAAGTCACATGCCTGAATTAGAAGTAGGTCTTAAAAACATTTGCGTCACGGTACGAGATGTTTCGGTGGCTAAAAAAGCCGCCGATGAAGTGCGAGCAGCGAAAGAACTCGCAGAAGAAGCGACCAAAATAAAATCAGATTTCTTAGCGAACATGAGTCACGAAATTCGCACGCCAATGAATGCGATTATCGGTATGTCACATTTAACATTAAAAACAGATTTGACGCATAAACAACGCGATTACATTCAAAAAATTCAGAGTTCAGGTCAACATTTATTAGGCATTGTGAATGACATTTTAGATTTTTCAAAAATCGAAGCAGGTAAATTGAAGATTGAACATGTTGAATTTGAATTAGACAAAGTATTGAGAAATTTAGCGAATTTGATTTCAGAAAAAGCCAATGAAAAAGGATTGGAACTGGTTTTTGATATTGATCAAAATGTACCTAAATCACTTAAGGGCGATTCATTACGATTAAGTCAAATTCTTATCAATTATGGCAACAATGCAGTTAAATTTACGAATGAAGGTGAAATCGTCATTTCTGTGAAAGTATGGGAAGAAACAGAAACAGATGTTTTGTTATATTTTGCTGTTCGTGACACAGGAATTGGTTTAACACCCGAAGCGAAAGCAAAATTATTTCAATCTTTTCAACAAGCAGATACGTCAACCAGTCGAAAATATGGCGGCACAGGTTTAGGTTTAGCGATTGCCAAACAACTCGCAAGTTTAATGGGCGGTGATGTAGGTGTAGAAAGTGAAATTGGTAAAGGTAGTACGTTTTCCTTCACGGCACGATTGGGAAAAGGTAAAAGTGATGTTAGAAAATTAGTACCGAATTCTGATTTGCGTGGCTGTAATGTTTTAGTGGTTGATGACAATGAAATTGCGAGATTAGTTTTAAATGAAATGTTATCGAGTATGTCATTTAATGTCGATCAAGTGGCGAGCGGGCAAGAAGCGATTGAAATGGTGCAGAAAGCAGCAGAGTTAGGTCAGCATTATGAAATTGTATTTTTAGATTGGCAAATGCCTGAAATGAGCGGCATTGAAGCTGCAAAAGCGATTCGATTATTACCGTTGGATATTTATCCACAGTTGGTGATGGTAACAGCGCACAGCGGTGAAAATGTAAGTAAAGAATTTGAATTAGCCGACTTAGAATATATTTTAGTTAAGCCCGTCACTGCATCATTGTTATTTGATACCGCGATGCAAATATTGGGTCAAAATGATGCAACACCAAATGATAATTTTTATAAAATATCTAGCGTTGTAGACGAATTAGTTGTGATTAAAGGTGCGTCGATTTTGATTGTAGAAGATAACATTCTTAATCAAGAAGTTGCGATTGGATTGTTGGAAGATTTTGATTTGAGTGTTGATATTGCTAATGATGGTCGCGAAGCGGTTGAAATGGTGGCAAAAGGAAATTACGACATTGTGTTAATGGATATGCAAATGCCTGTGATGGATGGCGTGACCGCTACTATCGAAATTCGTAAAGATCCTCGATTCAAAGAGCTGCCAATTATCGCGATGACAGCGAATGCGATGGAGCAAGACAAGGAAATGTGCGCGAAGGCTGGCATGAATGATCATGTTGCGAAACCCATTGATCCCGATGAATTATTCCGCGCATTGATTAAATGGGTAAAACCTAAAAAATCGTCTTCTAAAACGTTGCCAACGACGCAAAAAATAATCGCCAATTTACCCATCGACAATGAATTACCGCGTGTTGGTGGTTTAGATGTGGAATTGGGCTTAAAACGAATGATGGGAAAAAAACCGCTGTATTTAAATATGCTGCGTAAATATGTTATCAATCAAGAAAATACAATTACGGAATTGCGTATGGCGTTAGCAGACAACAATTATGAATCAGCGGAACGGATCGCTCATTCGGCAAAAAGCGTGAACGGAAATATCGGCGCAACAGGTCTGCAAAATATGGCAACTGAATTAGAAAAACTGATTAACACACAAGCATCGAATGATGCGATTGAAGCACAAATTGTTTCATTTGAACGGGTGCAATCCGCTATGATTTCATCACTCAAAATAGCATTGCCGCCCGATAAGTCTGACAATATAAGTGATATTATAGGCACGATAGATTCGTCAAAATCTGCTGAAATTTTAAATCGATTGAATGAATTATTAAAAGATGATGACAGTGAAGCCAGTGATGTTTTAGACGATAATGTTGATTTGTTACAGTTTGTACTTGGCGCAGATACGTTTGGCAAAGTAGACCACGCGATTAAGAATTTCGATTTTGAGCAAGCCATTTTGTTATTGAAACAATAATGCTCTTGTATTTTAAAGATAGCGACGCTTTGACCCCATTTAACTTCAGATAAAAATTATGACAGTAACAGAATCTTTGCTCGAAAAAGCGACCATTTTAGTTGTGGACGATACGCCCGACAATTTGTCGTTGATGAGCGCATTGCTCAAAGATATTTACAAAGTGAAAGTGGCAAATAGTGGTGAAAAAGCCCTTAAAATTGCTCAATCTGATGCGCCACCTGATTTGATTTTGTTAGATATTATGATGCCAGAAATGGACGGTTATGAAGTTTGTTACCGTTTAAAAGTAGAAAGTAAAACAAAGCGTATCCCCGTCATTTTTTTAACGGCAAAAAGTGAAATTGCTGATGAAACAAAAGGATTAGAACTAGGGGCAGTCGATTATATTACTAAACCCATTAGTCCTCCGATTGTCATTTCACGTATTAAAACTCATCTTGCGATGAAAAAAATGCAGGATTTTTTGAGTCATCAAAATAAATTTTTAGAAGCCGAAGTTAAGACGCGCACTCAAGAAGTGGTTGCTGTTCAAGATATTGCCATTTACGCATTAGCATCGTTAGCGGAAACACGCGATAACGATACAGGTAATCATCTTCACCGCACACAACATTACATTAAATTATTGGCTGAAAAATTACGTTTTCATCCACGTTTTTCTCATTTTTTAGATGATGACAGCACCATCGAAATGTTATTCAAATATGCGCCACTGCACGATATTGGTAAAGTTGGAATTCCCGATAGAATTTTGCTCAAACCAGGTAAGTTTATATTTGAAGAATTTGAAATTATGAAAACGCATCCTGAATTAGGACTGAATGCACTTCTGAAAGCGGAAAAAGATTTAGGAATTGAGGCACCGTTTTTAAAACACGCCAAAGATATTGTTTATTACCACCATGAAAAATGGGACGGTTCGGGTTATCCCGAAGGTTTAATCGGTGATGCGATTCCCATTTCTGCTCGATTGATGGCGATTGCTGATGTTTATGATGCGTTAATAACTCGGCGGATTTACAAAGAAAAATTTGATGATTCCCAAGTAGTAAAAATTATTATGGAAGGAAAAGGAACGCATTTTGATCCCGATTTGGTAGACACATTTTTAGTATTACAAACAGAGTTTAAGTCGGTGGCGATGCGTTATGCGGACGCTTAAATTTTAGCCAACGTTACTACGAAATCCTGTTTTTTTGAGAATTCGCGTGCTGTATAGAACGTCACTTCCTAAATTACAATCGCCCAATAATTTGGCGATTATTTCAATTTGTTCATTCACCTCGTCCTGACTTTTGCCGTGAACCATCGCAAATAAATTGTAATTCCAATCGGGTAAATGACGTGGACGATGATAGCAATGACTTACAAATGGTAGCTTGCCAATCTTTTCACCGAGCAAAGCAACATATTTATCAGGAACATTCCACACTGTCATTCCGTTAAATTTATAACCCAATTTGTAATGATTTGGCACCGCACCAATTCGACGAATTACGCCACTTTCTTGCATCGCGGCAAAACGCGCCATAATTAATTCAACAGGCAAATTTAGTTGTTTAGCAATCGCGTGATAAGGTTGCGGAACTATTGGCAAACCTGTTTGTGTCGCACGCATAATCATCAAATCGATTTCATCAAAATTCATTTACGCCTCCAATTTCAAACCAACAAAATACTCGTTAATTTTTGGCATATTAAAAACGTGTAAATTGGTTTGTAACGCAATTTCTGTCAATGTCGTTGCGAGTTGTTCTGGGGTTTCAGTCGCCACCACAAACCACATATTCAGTTCATGATTTCGAGCGTAATTATGAGCCACTTCTGGAAACGCATTCACGATTTGAGTAATCGTTTCAAAATCGTTTTCAGGTACTTTTATTGCCGCCAATGTCAACGCACCGCCCATTTTTTCTGCATTGTATAACGCGCCAAATCGGGTAAGCGTGCCATTTTCGAGTAGATTTTCCAATCGTTCCAAAACATCCGATTCGGTCAAATCCAATTCATTGGCAACCTGTAAATAAGGCGATTCACACACAGGGAAACCATTTTGTAAATGGTTAATCAATCGCGCATCAATCGCATCGTAAGATTTTAAATTAGTGTCCACGTTTCTTTGCTTGTTCACGAGCGAGTTTTTTGGCAGCTTTTTCAGCGCGAATAATGTCAAGTTTAGCGAGTTCAATTTCAACCATTTCAGGTGTTTCTAACGTAATGCGTCCCAGCGTTGTAGAGCGCAGTTCGCCAATTAAAATTTTCGATACTTGATCTAAATTTATTTTGCCACCTGACTTTAAACAGCCGCGTTTTTTGCCAATAATATCTAGCAATTCATTTTCATTTTTTGGCAATATATCGAGTTGATAACGCGCTTTAATCAATTCGGGATAATCACGCAACAAAAATTCCGCTGTCCACGAAGCCACGTCTTCGTGCGTAAAAGCGGTGTCTTTAATTGCACCAGTTGCAGCCAATCGATAGCCACTGTTTTCATTTTCGATATTTCCCCAAAGTACACCAGGTGTATCGAATAAAACTAAACCGTCGCCCAAATCAATGCGTTGTTGATGTTTCGTTACAGCAGGTTCATCGCCTGTTTTGGCAATCGTTCGACCTGCGAGAATGTTAATAATCGTCGATTTTCCTACGTTAGGAATGCCTGTAATTAACGCATGTAAAGGTTTCGAGCGACTTTCTAAACGCGGCACTAATTTGTGACAAAGCGTGTTGAGTTGTTTTATTTTCTCAGGTTGGCTCATCGCGACGGCTAACGTTTTAACGCCTTGTTCACGTTCTAAGTATTCTTGCCAAAGTTGGGTGCGTGAATCGTCGGCTAAATCACATTTGCTTAACACTTTGATACACGGTTTATCACCGCGAAGTTTTGCCATTGTAGGATTTTGGCTGCTAAACGGAATCCGTGCGTCGAGAATTTCAATCATTAAGTCGATGTGTTCCATCGCCGCTTTAATTTCTTTGCTGGCTTTGTGCATGTGACCTGGAAACCATTGAATGAGCATTTTTTAACCTTAAAAGTGAGTGACAACAGGCGCAAAACCACCACCGATTGTTCGAAAATTGGTCGTTTGACCTTGATACAACCGCGCACAAGTGAGTTGAATTTCTCCGTTGTAAACGTAAGCTCGACAATCAAATTTGAATGTTTCGAGCTGGTTGTTAATGTGTAACTGTTGCGTACTGGGTGGAATAAAAGTTTGCGCGACATAATCATTTGCTAAAATTTCAGCAAAAACACGTTTTGTTAATTTGTCGCCACGATAAGCCGCTTTGCTACCGTAACCTTTTGCGGGTTTGAAAAAAAGTTGTTTCCGTCCTGACCATAAACAATCCGCATTTTTTGTTTCGACTAAAATCGTTGGTGCAACACCGTTAATTAAAATGTGGCGTGTTTTTTCATCTACACCCAATACTTCCAAAATAGTTGCATTACTCAAAATGGCTAAATTACGTTTATCGGCATACAGTGCATGCGCTCTCGGGTGCGGTGTAATGATAACGTTGTTTGCTAAATATGCTGCCGCTAATGCTTGTTGATTCGGTTCGAGCAACGCAAAATCGGTTAAACGGTTATAAACCAAATCAATCGACGTATTTTCATGCCACAGTTTTTGCGAGTGATAACGTAAATTTTCGGGCGCACAAATAATTGTGTGAATGCTGTGTTGCTCGAAAAGTTGTTTGAATAAAATAAATTCAGCGTAAAGATATTGCTGATTTGGGGTTTCATCGACAATCGCAATCGTCCGTAAAGGCTGAGAATCGCGTGAAAGTTGCCATTCATTTTGAAACATCTCAATAAACTGACTCACGTTTTCATTAAATTCTAATGCGTTTAACAACGCGCCACCCGCATTCGTATTGATTTCAATCAACTGTGGTTTGCCATTTTCATCAATATGAAAATCATAACCAAAAAAGACACCGTATGCTTTTGGTACAAATTGAGCCGTTAATGGCGCGTCATTTAAAACGAGCTTTTGATACGAAGGCAGGGCGATGATGTGTTCAATCGCGGCAATAATTTTACGTTGTTGTTCTAAAGCCTTTTCAGAAACAAAAACACTCGAATTTGCAAAAAAGTTTTCGGGAAGTGAAAAATCGAGATACGAAAACGCATCTCGATTTAGGCTGTTGGAATTCAAATTATTTTTTAAGGATTTTTTGCATTAACGCAGATTGACGTTGTGGCGTTGAAGGTTGTGAAATCGGCGTTGAAATAACGGGTTCAGACATTGTTATCGTTGGTGAAATTGACCTTTCAGTCTGTGTAGCTGTTGGTAAAATTGTCGATTGTGCTGAAGCAGACACCGAATTATAAATGCTGAAATTATCATTCAACGATTGAACTAAATCTTTCGCCTTACTGAGCAAATTTGCGAGTTGCGCTTTTGATTTTTTGTTCCAGCCAACAGGTTCGTTAATCGGTAACATCATGCGTGAAAAGGTGATGTTTTTTTCAAATAATGTGATTAAATTTTCAGTCAAATGCAGTTGTTTTTGACGTTTTGTCAAAGTACGAATCGTCATTTTAGCGACCATTTTGCTAAACAAAATATGTGTCGGAATCATAAACGCAACCGTTGTTAGAATCATGGCTGAACCCACAATCGGATCAATTAATAATTCTAAAAATCCCATGCCTGCGACTTCGGCAAAAACCGCCAACATCGCAAAAAAGCCCAACACCACCAAACTTGAAAAAACTGAACCTTCTTTCCAATGAAATTGCGCCGCTTTGACTTCGTGAATTAACACACGATCAACATCGAGAATGCTTTTTTCTAATGAATGCAACACGCGATATGAACGCTGTAATCCCGCATTTGCAAGACGTTGTTCCAATAAAATGAAATCGGCAGCGGCTTGATTTTCAAGTTGTGACGTACCAATAAACTGCCCGATGGTAAGCCCCAAATCGGCTAATTTTTTCTGCCAAGCAGTTGCGCCAGATGTCGTATCGTCAAATAAATACACCAATTTATTGCTTTCTTGTTGACGAACAAGTGTCGAAATCAAGGCTTTTGCTAAATCAGTGGTCGAATTGAAAATATCACAAAATACTAAAACTACGTCAGCTTGTTCCATGCTGTAAGTTGTCAGCAGGTTTGAAACTTCAAAATTGGTGGCGTGAATGAAATTCGGAATGTTAATAATCAATTTACCTTGTAAGCGCGGACTATTCAGCGTTCTCAATTCCAAATGTGTGTTAATCCGTTCGGCTTCGCCTTTTTGTATTTGTTCTAATTTTTGACTAATTCGGTAAAACGGATAACGAAAATCAACATCTAACGCCGTCGCGGGCAAAATCGTTTGATTGGCTTGAGCGTTATGCAATAACACCGTGGTTTTGTGCGTTTGTGAAAGTTCGATATTTAAATATCGCGCTAAAAAAGTTTCCTTTTCACCCGAATTCCCACCAATCACACTGACAATAGGCCACCAAGATGTTTGAATTGCAGTGGTTTCATCTTCACCAAGCAATCCTAAATCATATTCAAACTGATCTAATTCTTGAAACACTTGAATGGCATTTTGCAAAACAGGATTATTGATGGCAAATGTGCTTTGAAGGTTTATTAAATGTTTACTAGCGGTTTTTTCAGTCATTCGTCTCACCTAAAAATTATGAAGTAAAAATATAAAGGCGAAAAAACCGCCGCGCCCACTGTTCAAGTTGAAAGTGTAATTATGCTAACGTTGGTTAGCAAGATTTTTTGGATACCTTTCATTTTTAAAAATTTTCTGTCAGTACGGGAAAGAATAATTTAAACGATGTGCCATGATGCAATTCGCTCGTATCGGAATCAATCACAATATGCCCCAGCGCAGAATGAACCAACCCCGTTAATGTTGATAACCCTAAACCAGTGCCTTCGCCTTGAGATTTAGTAGTGAAAAATGGATCAAAAATTCGATTGAGGACTTTCGGTTCGATGCCAGAGCCTTTATCTGACACGGATAATTCAATGAATTTACCGTCAATAATCGCTCGACATGCCACACATTGTGCATTTGACGCTGCCGATTTTGATAACGAAATACTGATTAAACCACCACATTCTTTCATCGAATCTCGCGCATTCATGGCTAAATTCGTCAAAATCTGATGTAAGGCAACCACATCAATTTGAATATCCATGTCACATCTATCTTGATTAATACAGCCATTACAATCATTGTTGATTGCAAATCGACAATGATTAGTGAATTCAATTTTAATTCGACTGGTCAACGCAGGTCGCAACATTTCCAATACGTCGTTAATTGCAGTTGGCGTGTGTTCTACATCTATCGTTTTTATGCTTTGCGTATCTTGGCGCGAATAAATCATCATTTTTTCAATTAACGCCACTGCCCGCAGACCCGCATTTGTAATTTGTTCGGTATTTTGCGCCAGCTCTGCTCTTAAATGCTCCTGCTTCATGTCTTCACGAATGTCATTGTTCATTTCGTTGTATCCCATGATACACGCCAAAATGTTATTGAAATCGTGAGCAATTCCCGCTGTCATTCGTCCTATGCTTTCTAATTTTTGCAAATGATTAACTTGCTGATTGAGCATTTCTTTTTGAGCAATAATTAATCTAAGTTCATCAGCGTGCTTTTCTTTTTCTAAGTTTTGAATAATTAATTTTTGATTCGCAATTTTTAGTTCATTAGTACGTTTCACCTTTTCGTTGTACTGAATCATAATTTCAGTCATCAATTCAACGTGAAGATTTTCAAGTTCTTCAGCGCGTTTTTCTTTTTCTGTGTTTTGGACAATCAATTTTTGATTCGCCGCTTCTAATTCAATAAGAATTTTGTCTTTTTCCGTGATTTCTTCCCACTCAGAAATTGAACCTAAACGTTCTCCAGATTCATTAATTAACGGACTAATCTTCATTTTTACAGCAGAATCTCCCAGCATAAAGCTGAGTTCTATTTTGTCGTCCAAATTACTAAGTAAATTTTTTTGATATTCAAGTTTTTGGTGGAAATCACATACATTTTTGCCAATCAAATCGTTGGCATTGTCTTGCTGTAATTTATTGTGATTATCATCAAATTTTATATTATTGAATAATTTTACCGCTGCCGCGTTAGTATGCGTAATGATGTGATTACAATCCACGATAATAACGGCTGTGCTAAGACTGTCAAAACTGGTCTTTAATCTACGTTTTTCTTTAGGCATAATTTCTTGTCAAAATGAAACTGGTTATATATTACAATGCGGTTAAATAAATCTGATAATTCATCATTCTAATACAACCTTTGAATAAATACACATACGAAACATGAAAATTTTAATTGTTGATGACAACGAACAAATGCGTACTTTGTTAACGCTTACATTTGCCCAACATGCTAACCATGAAATCCTTCAGGCAACAAATGGTGAAGAAGCATTAAGCATAGTAAATCAGTGCCATCCAGAGGTTATTTTGTTAGATGTCAAAATGAGTGGCGAGTTAGATGGCATTGAAGTGTGTAGACAAATTAAATCGTCGATAAACAAAGATATTGCCATTATTTTAATTTCAGCCAACACTGAAATGTCTTGTATTGAACGCGGTGTAGATGCTGGAGCTGATATGTATTTATCCAAGCCATTTAGTCCGATACATTTGTTACAAATCATTGAAACATTTCAGAATAATGTAAAACCTGATATTCAAAAAACAATGTTAGAAGTACCGTCTCAATTGAAACCGCCGACTGAAATGCTTGAGATTTACAGTTCGTTACCAGGATTAAATGCAGAAAGATTGTCTATTTTGGAAAAAATGTTTGGTGGTTCTCAGGAAAAGGTTTTTGAAACTGTTAAGCAGTTTTTAAATGGTTTTCAGGACTATCCACAAGAAATCAAAAATTTGCTAGAAACAGCACAAAATGATTTAGCGTGTAATAAACTTCATACATTAAAAGGGTCTGCATTTACCATTGGCGCAAATGAAATAGCAAATTTAGCCGCTGAAATAGAATCGATTGTTAAAAACAGCGGCGATGCAAATGAAAAAATGTCTGAGCTTTATCATGCTTGGGACATTCTTGTTGATACGGTTAATCATTTCAACACCACTGATTTATCAGCATTTGAAAATGATTTAACTGAAATTGCGGGGCGTTTACAAAATGATGAGCTAATTTCTCCAGTATTATTTGAATCGTTAAAAAACAATATGAAATCAAATTTGCTCAACGATGATATTGAACTCTTAATCAAAAAAATAAAAAGTTATGATTACGAATCGGCATTGGTGTTAATTCAAAAATTGCTTATTAACCATTAAATTTCAGTTGAATTTGGATGTATCGCCTGACATAAAACTCGAATCAATTCTTCGGGATTTACAGGTTTTCTAATGAAATAATTCATACCAATGTCTAAACATTTTTGTTGCTCTTCGCTAGTCACGCCAGCGGTTAAGGCGATAATCGGTAAATTCGCGTAAATTTCTTTTGACCGAATTTTTGTTGTCGCTTCCAATCCTCCCATTTCAGGCATATTTACATCCATGAGAATCGCGTCATAAGTATGCTGTTCAAGTAATGCCAATACTTCAAGTCCAGTTTGGGCAACATCGACGTTTATCTTGGTAAGTTTTAAAAATTCACACACCACTTGTTGATTGATTAAATTATCTTCGGCGACCAAAACGGTTGAACCTGCCAGTAATCCCGCGTATTCGTGGAGTTTTAACGATAATGTGCCTTGTTTTTTAACGCTGTGTTGGACGGTGGCATTATTAACTTTTGCCGATTCAGAACCCACATCGAGCCATAAATTAAACGAAAATGAACTGCCTTTTCCTAATTCGCTGTCAATTTCAAACTGTGAATCCATAAGCTGTAACATATTATGACTAATCGCTAATCCAAGTCCTGTACCACCAAAACGACGTGTAATCGACGCATCGACTTGGCTAAATGGTTTGCATAATTTTTCTCGGTCATTTTCAGCAATGCCAATTCCCGTATCATTCACACTAAAACGCAATTGGACACGTTCTTGTTCATGTTCGAGTAACTCAAGTTTTAATTGAATTTCACCTTGTTCGGTAAATTTGAACGCATTACCCAGCAAATTAGAAAGAATTTGTTGAATTCTCGCCATGTCACCGACCAAATTTGTCGGAATGTTTGAATCGGATTCGATGCTAAATTCAATCGCTTTATTTTCAGCTGAAATTGAAAATAAATTATGTAAATTGCGTAACAGCGTGACGAGCTTAAAATCAGTTTTTTCGATCACAAATTTCCCCGATTCGATTTTAGAAAAATCTAAAATATCGTTGAGAATCGCCAATAAACTGACCGAAGACGTGTAAATTTTCTCCAGATAATCGCGTATTTCAGGTGATAATTGTTTGTTGAGAGCTAATTGAGATAAACCAATAATTCCATTCATCGGCGTGCGAATTTCATGGCTCATATTCGCTAAAAAATCGGATTTTGATTGCGCTAAAGTTTCTGCCGCGACTTTTGCTTCTAACATCATTTTTTCATGTTCTTTGTTTTCTGTTATATCAACCGAGATACCAATGAGATAATCAGGTTCACCCATTTCATTCAAAACAGGTTTTTTATAAGTATGTACGATTCTATTTTGACGCAAATCGGCATTCCAAACTGCTTCTTCAAATTCAACAAGATTATTGCTATCAAAAATTGCGTTGTCGTTTTCTAAAAATTTTGTGATTTGTTCCACAGGAAAAAACTGACTGCCCGTGGTGTTTTTCAAATCAGAAAATTTCATTCCCCACTGCATTTCACAGGCGAAATTCATCAGAACGATTCGACATTGACTATCTTTAACAAAAACAGGCAGAGGCATCAAATTGATGATTTCATGTAATCGTTGCTCACTTTTTGCCAACGCATCGGCTTTTTCTTCCACCAATACTTTTAACAAATATCCGCGTCCAGACGAAATCAACACCGCGATATTTAAAATACTCGATAACAGAAAACTGACAATCAAACTGAGTAAAATACTTTCTCTTTCATGGTAATAAGTAAAGTAATCAGGTGTTGGTGTAATTTCAAATCGCCATTTATGATTTCCCGCTAAAATTTTCGATACGCTAAAAATAGACTCTTTAGCAAACGCAGGAGAGAAAGCTATTTGATTGGAAAATAAAACGCCTTGTGAATGTATTGGTGATTCATCGGTCAACAGAAAATTCAATTTATTCGTGTTGATTACTTCATGTGTTTCTGGACTTAATAATTTTGAATTTACTACGCTTTTTATTAATTCATCTATTTCAAATACCGCACTCACATAACTCACGATATTTTCTTGGCGTTGCGTTACTGTTTCATGGGGATAATTATTTTTATAGATAGGAATATAGGCGATAAATGCACCGTATTGTTTTTGTTGGCTTTGAACTAATGTAATTTTAGGTGTCAAACTAATCGTATTAAAATCTCGCGCATAATCCAAAACTTCTCGACGGGATTTTTCAGAATATAAGTTGTATCCAATTGCCGCTGAATTGAGTAAAAGTGGTTCAATGTAGGTTACAGGCACATACTTTTCTTGGGTATTGGCGCGTATCTTTTTTTTGTTTTCATCTAATTGCGTAATTTCAAACTCTGAATTCACTTCTTCACTTTCTTTTCTTACAGACGATTCAAAATCTTTTCTATTTTTATCAAAAATTATCGGACTCCAACCAATCGCATGAATGCCTTTTAAATTTTTAAGAAAAGAAGACGTAACGATATAAAAATCATGGCGAGTCACTTGCTCTGACGCGTTGTAAAAAATTTGCAGCGTCGATAAAACGTCTAAATTTTTTTCTACCATTTCTTCAAATGCCATTTGTATTTCAAACGATTGCTTGGCAAATGTTAATTTTATATTTTCTAATTCTTTTTGCCTTTGGTGAAAAAAGAAAATGGTAATGCAAAAAAATGCAATAAATGAACTAATCGCAATCGTGAGTTTTCTGTCTTTGGCGTAATGATATTGGGGAGAGAAAAAAACAAGAATTAACGGGGTAAAAATAGCAATTCCAATCGCATCACCAATCCACCATGTTAACCAATTATCTAACGAATTCAGCCACGGAATTTTATTGGCAAATGATAAAGTCAAAATGGAAATGCTGGCATTCACTAAAGAACTCAACATCGCACCATAAAACATGAAACTAATAATGTGTTTTTCAGTGGCTAGTGGATTCGGAAAATCTGCAAATCGTTTAACGAGATAGGTGCCAACGATAGCTTGTGAGGTTGCGCCTAATGCCATCACAACAGCGAGGAGGACAGCTTTATAATCGACATCATCTATCGCGGTATTCAATAACACGGTAGACAAATTGATGAAAAATGAACCGATAAAAACGCCAAATCCAGCGCGATAACCCAGCAGTAAAACACCCGCTAATGCGATGCCCGAAGGCGGATAAATTGCCGTCGCATAATCAGGTGGAATGGCTATTAACGTCCCAAAATATCCTGTGATGTAACAAGAAAATGCGAGAAAAATAATTTGAGCGATGGGGTAAATTTTATGTTGTAAAAAATCTTTTAAAGTCGTTAGTTTTTGATTTTTCATTGGTTTCATATAAATAATGCGTGAACTTTGCCACGATATTTTAAATACCGTATTTCATAATGGGAAATAACAATCTAAACGTCGTGCCGTGATTCGATTCGCTCATGTCGGAATTGACAATAATATGCCCAAGCGCAGAATGCACCAAGCCTGTTAATGTTGATAATCCCAAACCAGTGCCTTCGCCTTGCGGTTTGGTGGTGAAAAATGGATCGAAAATTCGATTGATAACTTTGGGTTCAATGCCCGTGCCTTTATCTGATACCGATAACTCAATAAATTCGCCATCTGTCAGGGCGCGACACGCGACACATTGCGTATTTTTCTCAATCACTTTTGATAACGAAATTTTAATCAATCCGCCATGTTCTTTCATGGCATCACGCGCATTAACCGCTAAATTCGTGACAATTTGATGCAACGCAACCACATCAATTTGAATGTCTGAATCGTAATTATCGGTATTTGTGTCAACGCCTCTGATGTCTATAAATTCATCACCATGAATAAATTCAAGCTGAATTCGACTGGTCAACGCGGGTCGTAACATTTCTAACACATCACTAATGGCAATGGCAGTATGTTCTACACTAATTTCTTTCGCGCTTTGTGTATCTTGACGCGAATAAGTCATCATTTTTTCTATTAATGACATCGCTCGTTGACCTGCATTTGCAATTTGTTCGGTATTTGAGGCTAATTCCGCTTTTAAACCTTCATCTTTCATGTCATTACGAACGTCATTATTCATTTCGTTGTAGCCCATTATGCACGCCAAAATGTTATTGAAATCGTGAGCAATCCCCGCTGACATTCGTCCGATACTTTCTAATTTTTGCAAATGATTCACTTGCTGATTCAGCACTTCATTTTGGGTAATAATTAACTCAAGTTCATCAGCGCGTTTTCCTTTTTCGAGATTTTGATAGGCTAATTCTTTATTCGCAATCACCAATTCATCAGCGCGTTTTTCTTTTTCGCAGTTTTGATAAATCAGTTCTTCGTTACTGGCGATATATTCTTCATTCATCACGGCGATATTTTCATTGGCAATCGCCAATTCCACCGCACGCTTTTCTTTTTCGCAGTTTTGCCAGTACAACTCCGCATTGGCGATGAGTAATTCTGAGGCGCGTTTTTCTTTTTCACTGTTTTGGAATTTTAATTCTGTATTCGCAATAGCTAATTCATCAGCGCGTTTTCCTTTTTCTTTCTTGTTAAAAGCGGCTTTTTTGTGTGCGATACCTAAAGCGTGCGATATAGACATTTCAATGGTTACATTTTCCCATTCCATCATCGCGCCTAATTTTTGCCCGTGTTCATCATTTAACTGACTAATTGTCATTTCTACGATGGCACTGCCCAATTTAAAACTAAATTTTATGGTGTCGTTCAGATTATCAAGCAGCTCCCTTTGATATGCGGAATTCTGATGGAATTCATTCAAACTTTTTCCAATTAAATCACTCGCTGTTGCGTGAGGAAATTTGTCACGAAACGTGGTGTTACTGTTATTAAAAAAGTTTAACGCAGCTGTGTTGATGTGCGTGACGATGTGATTGCAATCTAAAATGACGATATTTACGCTGAGATTATCTAAAACGTTGGCATTACATTTGAACTGTTTAGCGTGCATTAAAATCCTCTTAATTTTGTGTTTAAGGCTTGGATTATGCGCTTTTTCTCAAAAGTATATTTTTTATCGGGAGTTTTGCATCAGCATTTTTAATTCGGAAACGGTTTGCCCTAAACCTGAAAAAATGGCTTGTGCGATGATTGAATGTCCGATGTTGAGTTCAACAATTTCTGGAATTGCACAAATGGCTTGGACGTTATGAAAATGCAAACCGTGTCCTGCGTTCACTTGCAAACCAGCGGCATGAGCATATTTTGCGGCGTGTTGAATTCGTGTTAATTCATTGAGTTGTTCGACACGATTTGGCGCGTCGGCATACGCGCCTGTATGTAATTCAATCACGGGTACGCCTGCTTTTATGGCGGCATCAATTTGGGCTTCGTCGGGGTCGATAAAAAGTGAAACTTCAATGCCCGCGTTAGCTAATTTCGCGCACGCTATTTGCAAACGTGGCAAATTGTCACGCACATTTAAACCGCCTTCGGTGGTTAATTCCGTGCGTTTTTCAGGAACTAAACAACAGGCGAAAGGCAAAATTTTGCACGCAATCGCCAACATTTCATCAGTAACCGCCATTTCAAAATTCAAACGGGTGTGGATATTTTCTTTGAGTAACGCAATATCGCGGTCTTGAATGTGACGACGATCTTCACGCAAATGCGCGGTGATACCGTCTGCACCCGCTTGTTCAGCGATTAATGCGGCTTGCAAAATGTTGGGGTAATTTGTGCCACGCGCTTGACGAATGGTGGCGACGTGGTCAATGTTTACGCCTAAAAGAATTGGGTTCATAAAGTTTTCTCCTTCGTTAATTTGAATGGGTAACAACCGCGTTGTCATTTGCGTTAGAGCGCATTATCGCATAGCATTCGCGCCATGATTTTACAAATTCGAGCCACTTTAGTTTTTCTGTTGATGCTGCTGCAATTAGCGGCACCGCTGATTCACGCTCACACGAATAATGTGACGCATTTTGGCGTGTCTGTACATTTGCCCGAATTTGAAGAAGTTAACGCTTTACCTAAACACGCGCCTGAATTTGTTGTCTTTAGTTCTCAAAATGACGATATGGTCACGATGAGTTCGGGCATCAAAAATGAAACGTCTCAACTTTTTCAAACTGAAAACACGATTTTTGTTCTGCTTCTGTGTTTGTTTTTTATGGTGAGAAAATCAGAATCACTGTGTTGTTTTTCGTTCAAAACCGAGCCGATTCTCCGCCCATTTTTCCTGAATTTCACTGCGCCACGCGCTCCGCCATTTTTCACGTTTCGTTAATCGTTTAGTCACGCAATGCTGGTATGCTTTGCGTTATTTTTACTAACAACGTGGAATTTTCATGTTTTTACCTTTTTTACTTCCGTTACTTTTAATGTCGATTTTCGCGCACGCTGAAAATTTGCCGCGTGTCGAACATCACGATCCGATGATTGTGGACTCGCAACTTTCGTTAGCGCAACTGGTCGATTTAACCCTCGAAAAATATCCTGATTCACAATGGCTGGATTCGTTAGAAAACGAAGCGTCCGCGATTAAACAACGTGGAGATAGTTGGTTTTCGGGTTCAGCGCAAGCGTTTTATCGTTTTCAAGAAGCCAGCAGTTTGCATTTGCATTATAACGATGCAACGGTGCAAGTACCGTTGTGGAATGTGGGGCAACGTGATGCACAGCAACGAATGGGCGATAAAGCGCAAGTTGATAGCTCCATGCAAGCGGCAGCCACAAAATGGCGCGTGGCAGGTTTAGTCCGTGCGGCATTATGGGATATTTCGTTGCAAGAATTACGTTTGCAACAAGTTCAAACCGAACTCGCCACCGCTGAACAATTAGTAAACGATGTAAAACGTCGTGTTCAAACAGGTGATTTAGCTGAAACCGATTCACTATTAGCCCAAACCGAAGTGTTGCAAAAACGTTCCGCGCAAACATTAGCCGAAGCCGAAGTCATGCACGCTCGCAAACGCTACAGTTCCATTACCCAATCGATAAAAGTCCCTGCAAATTTTCAAGAAACGTTAACGAAACAGAAAGAAATCGAACAAACACACCCTGCGTTGCAAGCGATAAATTCACAAATCGAACGTAAGCAAGCAGAGTTGGAAGCGTTACATTTAGTGGGTTCTGGGCAATCTAGCGTGGTGTTTGGCATTAACAGTGATCGTTATAGCGCGGGAAAAGGCGGAAAGGAAATTAGTAATAATCTGGAAAGTTTGAGCCTCGGAATCACTGTGCCATTTGGAGGTGAAAAACATCTCGCACCACAAACCGCAGCGTTAAATGTCGAATTAAACAAACTCCGTTCTGAGCGTGATCAACTTTTTCGGGATTTAGAACAAAATCACCACGAAGCTGAACATAATTTACAAGTCAATCAAGTTGAATTAGAAATTTCAAACGAACTAAAAACGGTTGCTGAAAAGCATTTGAAAATGACACAACTGAGTTTTTCAGTGGGTGAAATTGATTTGATTGATTTATTAAAAATCCAATCTCAAACTCAACTCGCGGTATTAACTGCGAAAGAACGCGCTATTACATTACAACGTGATTTTGCTTTTTATAATCAAGCAGTCGGACTTTTACCATGAAACGTTTTATATTTTTATTAGCTTTAAGTTCATCGATTTTTGCTGCTGAACAAAATGTGCAATTAACCGCTGAACATATTGAACGCTTGGGAATTGTGCAAGGAAAATTAGTTCGCACGACTGAAATCCCCGTGTTATTTGCACCCGCAAAAGTGCTAATTCCACCCAATAATGAATACATTGTCAGTGCTTCACAATCGGGCATTATTAACCAACTTAATGCGTCGCTCGGTGATGAAGTGAAAAAAGGCGAAGTGTTAGCACAAATCGACAGCCCAAATTTATTGAGTTTGCAAAGCAATTATTTGAAAGCAACTGGCGTGATGCAATTAGCACAACAGGCATATCAACGTGATAAAACCTTGGCACACGAAGGCATTATTGCGAATCGGCGCGTGCAAGAAACGCAAAGCCAATTCAACGCCGCGTCGCTCGATGTTCAAGAAACGAAACGTCTTTTGGAAATTTCGGGCGGTAGTGCGAATGGTCAATTAAACAGTCATTTAGCGATTCGTTCGCCGATTTCTGGCGTAGTCATTGAGCGCATGGCAGTCGCTGGAACGCGCATTGATAGCCTCACGCCGTTATATCGTGTCGCTGATTTACACACGTTGTGGCTAGAAATTGCAATTCCACAAGAACGTATTGCAGATGTGAAAGTGGGCGATTCGGTAGACATTGAAAATACCAAGTTTAATGCTGAAATCAGTTTACTGGGGCAAAGTGTAAATGCTGAAAATCAAACCATTTTGGCACGAGCGGTTATCAAAAATGCTCCGAAACAAATTCGCGCGGGACAAAAATTGAACGTTCAAATCAAGCAAATCAGCAAACAAATTGTGTTTAAAGTACCGAACACGGCGATTGCTCAAAATGACAACAATGCGTTTTTATTTGTTCGCAGTACAACGGGTTTTGATGCAAAACCTATCACCATTGTCGGCAAACAAGATGAAGAATCGATTATCAGTGGTGCATTCACGGGCGACGAAACTATTGCAATTAAAGGCGCGGCGGTCTTGAAAGCCAATTGGTTGGGCGTGGGGAGTGCTGAACAATGAGTTACACCATTGAACAAACGACCAGTTTTTCTCAATGGCATAAAACATTGCGGGATTTACGCGCCAAAATCGCTATTGCAAGGCGGATTGAACGTGCCGAAAACGGTAATTTAGGCGACGTAAAATCGGTAGGTGATGGTATTTCTGAAATGCGTATTGATGTTGGCGCAGGTTATCGCGTTTATTTCACATTGCGTAACAACGAATTAGTTATTTTACTTGCAGGTGGTGATAAAGCCACGCAACAAGCCGACATAAAACGAGCGATTAAGTTAGCGAAGGAGATTTAAATCATGAGCGAAGAATTATTGCCATTTGATATGGTGTCATTATTAGACAGTGACGAAGCGATTAAAGAATATCTATTTCAAGTTTTGAATGGGGGTGACAGTAAAGAATTGATGCGGGCATTGGGTTATGTTGCGAAAGCAAAAGGTATGATGTTGATTCCTAAATCCCAATCCAAACACAAACATAAACAAGAATTAGCGATTTAACGGGTTAAAAATATGACAGGTTTAATTCGTTTTGCACTCAGTCAACGTTTGTTGATGATGGTGTTTGTGGTGATGTTGAGCGGCGGCGGTTTTTATGCGTTTAAACATTTGCCGATTGATGCCTTTCCCGAAGTGTCGCCGACGCAAGTAAAAATCATCGTCAAAGCGGCGGGCATGACTCCCGAAGAAGTGGAATCTCGCATTACTGCGCCGATTGAAGTCGAATTGCTCGGCATTCCGCATCAAAGTATGTTGCGCTCGATTGCGAAATACGCGCTGACCGACATTACGATTGATTTTGAAGAAGGCACGGATATTTTTTGGGCGCGGCAACAAATCGCCGAACGTTTAAATACCTTGTGGAGCAATTTGCCAGCAGGTGTAGAAGGCGGCATTGCGCCAATGACTACGCCGTTGGGCGAGATGTTTATGTTTTCGATTGACGGCGGTGATTTGACCTTAATGCAACGGCGCGATTTGCTCGATTGGGTAATTCGTCCCGCATTACGCACCGTTTCTGGCGTGGCGGATGTCAATGCGTTGGGCGGATTTGTTCGCACGTTTGAAGTCATTCCTGACAATATGAAAATGTCGGCGCGAGGCATTACGATTGCCGATTTAATCAAAGCCTTAGAAAGTAATAATCGAAACGACGGCGCGGGGCGTTTGACCGAAGGCGAAGAAGCCTTAATTGTGCGTGCCGAAGGGCGCATTAAAACGTTGGACGATGTGCGTGGAATTGTGGTGAGTGGCGCGGGGCAATCACCGATTAAAGTGAGTGATGTGGCGGTGGATGTTCGCATTGGTTCGATGACTCGTTATGGCGCGGTCAGTAAAAATGGATTGGGCGAAGCCGTGACGGGCGTGGTGTTAAGTTTGCGTGGCGCGAATGCACGTTCAACGGTCGAAGGCATTGAAGCGAAAATTGCCGAACTTGCGCCCAGTTTGCCAAACGGCGTGCATCTGGAGGTGTTTTATAACCGTGGAATTTTGGTAAATAAAGCTGTCGATACCGTGATTCATGCGCTCGGCGAAGCAATTGCGTTGGTGTTGGTGTTATTGCTATTATTTTTGGGGAATTTACGCGCGGCGATTGTCGTGGCAATTGTGTTGCCGCTTTCGGCGTTGTTCACGTTTATTTTGATGAGCGTGATGGATATGTCCGCGAATCTTATGAGTTTGGGCGGTTTGGCGATTGCGATTGGTATGTTGGTGGATGCGGCGGTGGTGGTCGTTGAAAATTTGATTACCCATTTGGCACACGCAAAAACCGCAAACCGTTTGCCGCGTTTGCACGTTATTTATCGCGCCACGGCAGAAGTCGCCAGCTCAGTCACGTCGGGCATTTTGATTATCATCATCGTGTTTTTGCCGTTGCTGACGTTGCAAGAGCTGGAAGGTAAATTGTTCACACCCGTTGCGTTAACGATTGTGTTTGCGTTGAGCGGTTCGTTGATTTTATCGCTGACGGTGATTCCCGTGGTTGCGTCGTATTTGATGACGAAAGTTTCGCACGAAGAACCGTGGTTGCCGCGCAAATTACAGCAACTTTATCAGCCGTCGCTGGCGTGGTGTTTGGATAACAGCAAAAAAGTGTTTGTTTTGGTTGGCAGTATGTTGGTGGTGACGGTGTTTGTGTTTGGGCAAATTGGCAGCACGTTTATGCCGAATATGGACGAAGGCGATATTATTTTGCAGGTCGAAAAATTGCCGTCGATTACCTTGGCGCAATCCGTGATGTTGGACGGGCAAATTCAGAAAAATTTGCTGAAAAATATCCCCGAAATCGAAAGTGTTTTAGCTCGAACTGGTGCGGACGAATTGGGTTTAGATCCGATGGGTTTGAATGAAACTGACACGTTTTTGGTTTTGAAACCGAAAGAACAATGGCAAGTCACAGACAAAGCGGCGTTGATTGAAAAAATCCGTACCGTGATGGCAGACACACCAGGATTAGGTTTCAGTTTTACGCAACCGATTGAAATGCGCGTTTCTGAAATGTTGACGGGAACGCGCGGCGATGTCGCGGTGAAATTGTTTGGATCGGATTTAGCGGTTTTGAACGAAAAGGCGCACGAAATTTCGGACGTTTTGAAACAAATTAAAGGCTCAAGCGATGTGGTGGCGAAACAAAATGACGGCATGAAATTTTTGCAGTTGAAAATTGATAAAACCGCAGCGGGACGATTAGGTTTAGACAGCGACACGATTGAAACGTTGTTGCGTTCGGAAGTTGAAGGGCTGAAATTGGGTATTGTGCAAGAAGGAATTCGCCGCACACCGTTGATTTTACGCGGCGACACTACGAGTTCCGATTTTGATAGTTTGCAGATTTCGTTACCCAATAATGGCGGGCGTGTTCCCGTGACTGAAATTGCGAAAATTGAACAAGTCGAAGGCGTGGTGTCGATTGCGCGTGAAAAAGGACAGCGTTTTGCAGTAATTCGTAGCAATGTTGATGGGCGCGATTTGGTCAGTTTTGTGGAAGAAGCGCGGGCGGCGGTGCTTGAAAAAGTGAAATTGCCAACGGGTTACACTGTGCAATTTGGCGGTCAATTTGAAAATCAACAACGTGCCGCAAAAACACTTTCAATCGTTATTCCGATTTCGTTGAGTTTGATTTTTCTGTTGTTATTTTCGACCTTTGGCTCGGTGAAACAAGCGGTTTTGGTGTTGTCGAACATTCCATTAGCCATGATTGGCGGCGTGTTTGGATTGTGGATTTCAGGCGAATATCTTTCAGTTCCCGCGTCGGTAGGATTTATCGCTTTGTTGGGTATCGCAGTTTTAAATGGTGTGGTGATGGTGAGTTATTTTAATCAATTGTTAGTCACGGGAATGGACATAGCAAAAGTGGTGATGATTGGTTCATCACGACGATTACGTCCCGTTTTGATGACAGCGAGCATCGCGGCATTCGGTCTTATACCATTATTATATGCAACAGGACCAGGATCTGAAATTCAACGACCACTCGCCATTGTAGTAATTGGCGGTTTGGTGTCATCGACATTTTTGACGTTATTTTTATTGCCGATTTTATTTCGGTTGTTTGGGCAGACGAAGGACGCGCAAATATGAGCAAAGAATACTTAGTGACTTTAAATGTACCACCCGCGTTAGAAGGTACAGTGGTCGATAATTTATTGATGATGGAATTTGAATGTGGATTTTCAGGGTTTACCGTTTATGCCCATCATCACGAAAATAAAGGATTGTCTGTGGCAGAACAAGTCACAGGACGACAAAAACGGATTCGGTTTCAAATGTATGTCAATGGCACGGATTTAGCTGCATTATTAGTGCAATTACGCCAAGATTTCACGGGTTCTGGAATTCAATATTGGGTTTCACCCGTGCTGGAAAATGGGGAGTTTTAGGGTGATTTCACCGCTCGATTGCTTTACAATGGCAAACAGTTGTCAGCTGACCTTGGCAATATAAATTTAACAACATATTTTTGCAGTTTTACAACTTTAGATTAAAAACACATTGCACTCACTTGTTAAATATACTATATTTTTTACAGCTCGATTTTAAAGCTGAAACACCTTTTTTATAACACATTGAGAGACTTCTTATGACAACACCATTATTAAATTCTTCTACAAGCCAAATTCTTTCTACGGGTTTTAACAACGCATTGACAGCTGCAACAAATGCAACAGTGCCGTTAACGCCTAATTTTACAACTCCAGCAACAACCAATACTACATCAGCATTCCTCAATCTAACTAATGTTTCATTGCCATTAAACGGTGTAAATACAGCTGCTGCGACTTCAACATTTGCAGCTTATGCACCTGCTGCATTTACAGTAATTGGTACACCAACCGCTGATGTGTTTACATTGCAATCTAAAGTTGGAACAGGACTTTTAACCGTAGCTGCTGCTAAATCTGGCACAGCTTCTAATGGTACAGTAAAACAAGTTGTTGCTTTTGTTGGAACTGACAACGATAAATTGGTTGATAATCATACAATTGTTACTGCAAATACAGCGGGTACAGTTGACGTAGTAAACGAAGCACACAATGTTTCTTATGCTAATGGAAACAAAGGTATTTCTTCGGCTTATAACTACGCGAACAACCACAAATACAACGTTTCTGGCACAACGAAAGCGTTAAGTGATGCAGTTTCAAAAGCTTATAACTATCATGATAACAGTGGTCTTGCTATTGTTTCGACTGTAAAAACTGTAACCAATGATGTTATTGCTGGCAATGTTGAAAATCTCGCTCAATCACAAGCAGCGAATTACAACTACAACAACACAGCAACAAAAGAAAGCCTTGTTTATAGCGCAAATGCCACTAAAAATCTGGTTAAAACAGACGTAGCAGCTGGCAAATTCACTGACACAGTTGTTACTAATTTAAACTATCATCTTAAAGATGCGTTCGGTTTTACAATTGATGCAGTTGGTACTGTGGTTGGAACACAAAAAACTGGTGATGCAGCAGCTGCGCTTGATTACAAAGCCCTTAGCTACAAAGTTGCCGATGGTTTTTATTCATTAGAAGTTAAGAAAGCAGATCCCGCAGCTAACGAATTCAGCAAACTTGTAGATAAGGTTAGTGGCTTTGGCGATACTGATGCTGCTCCTAGCTCAGCAATGATTACAACTGCGAAATCACAATTTTATACTACAACAGCAGGTGTGGTGACTTTCAATGGCACAGCAGGGGATGATGTTATTGTTGTGAAAACCATCAATCCAAGTTCTCCAAGCTTTCTTGGTGGCAACGTAAACGGTGGTTCGGGTAATGATAGTCTTGTTGGCGGTGATAAAAGAGATACATTAGATGGTGGTGCAGGTAATGACACTATCAATGGTGGTGCAGGAGCGGATTCAATAACTGGCGGGACTGGCGTAGATTCTATGACAGGTGGTGCTGGTGCTGATAAATTTGTATTTGCTACGTTGACAAATGCTACTGATTTAGACTCTACACTTGGCAAAGTCACTGACATCATTACTGATTTCAAAGTGACAGGAGATACTGCAAATACTATTAACGGTTTAGGTGTGGCGGGAACAGCTGCTAACTTTAAATCAGACAGTACACCTGCTGCTAATTTAACTGCATTATTAACTGCTGCAGACACAGCTCTTAACGGAACCGTTAAATATTATGTCGGACAAGTCGGCTCTGATTCTTATTTGGTAACAGATAGTGATGGCATTGGTTACACAGATGTTATTCAATTAATAGGCGCAACTGGCATTACCGCAACTGACATCGTTGCTTAATTTGCTTTAGTTTTATCTTAAAAAACCGCCTTTCGGGAAACCGAGGGGCGGTTTTTTTGTGTGTTATGATTTGGTTTTGAATTTCACAGAATGGGTGTTACCAACGGCTGAATTTTGACCCCTTTTTAACAAAAAACATCGTTTTTAATTGACCCCCTATTGAAGTGTGGTTTATGACTTCAATCCATTGTCGTTATTGATTTCTACGATATTCTATTTTTCGTTAAATGGAT
>CAIPQN010000005.1 GCA_903867225.1 uncultured Pseudomonadota bacterium
GTGGTGGTGCGCCTTTATCCGTTCTGAAACAGTATATTGAACAACAGCAACGCCCTACTTAAATTTTAAAGCGGGGCTACGCCGATATTCCTTACATCCCCGACCTGAAGAGACGGGGCTTTGCGGAATTTTTGGTAAATCGGCTTTAGCAATTATAAAAAAATGCAATTGCTTCAACATAACGATTATATTTTTGCAGGTGTAAAACAAAAATTGGGTAGTATGGCAATGCTTCAAGTCTTAAAGCGTATGCAACAAACCGAAATTACAGTACATGGATTTCGTTCAACATTTAGAGATTGGGTCGCAGAATCAACAGATTATTCAAATGAGGTAGTAGAAATGGCATTAGCTCACACAATTAAAAATGCAACAGAAGCGGCTTATCGACGTGGAAATTTACTCGAAAAGCGACGCTACCTGATGGAAGATTGGGCGCAATTTTGTGAGATAGAAAAATCAAGCGCAATCACTTCCTAAATCATTAAAACTTTCATCAATACTAAATGACAGATGTTTTGGTTATGAATTGTGTCGGTAGTTAAAATGATAAACTATCGCCAATATTTTCAAATTTAATCAAAATCAACCATGAGCCAAAACACCAACAACCAAGCTGCCTTCATTTGGTCATTAGCGGATTTACTGCGCGGCGATTTCAAGCAAAGCCAATACGGGCGCATTATCTTACCCTTCACATTACTACGCCGACTCGAAGGCGTTTTAGAAGATAAAAAAGAAGCGGTACTGGCAGAATTTGACAGACTGCAAGCCATGAATCTGCCTGAAGAAGCACAAGAAAAGTTTTTGCTCAAAGCCACAGGCGGATTGTCGTTTTTTAATACCTCAAAAATGGATTTGTCTAAATTAGGCGAATCAGGCATTGCTGCCAATCTCGAATCTTACCTCCTTTCTTTTTCCAAAGATGCCCGTGAAATTTTTGAACATTTCAAATTTTTAGAATTTATTGGGCAACTCAACGACGCGAATTTGCTCTACAAAATAGTGCAAAAAGTTCGAGCAACAGATTTAAGCCCGAAAGCGATTTCAAATCACGAAATGGGGCTGGTGTTTGAAGAATTAATTCGTCGTTTTGCTGAAAGTTCAAATGAAACCGCTGGTGAACATTTTACGCCGCGTGACATTGTACGTTTAACGACTTCGTTGGTTTTTATGGAAGACGATGACGTACTCACTAAAGTCGGTATTATTCGCACGATTTATGACCCAACCGCTGGAACAGGCGGTTTTCTTTCATCAGGCATGGAATATGTCCATGAACTCAATCCTAACGCAGTGATTCGGGCATTTGGGCAAGAACTCAACCCCGAAAGTTACGCGATTTGCAAAGCCGATATGCTCATCAAAGGGCAAGAAGTTCAAAATATCAAACTCGGCAACACGCTTTCCAATGACCAACTTTACAGCGATAAATTCGATTATATGTTGTCGAATCCGCCGTTTGGTGTGGACTGGAAAAAGATTGAAGGCGACATCAAAGACGAACATACACTAAAAGGGTTTGATGGGCGATTTGGTGCAGGGCTGCCGCGTGTTTCAGACGGTTCGTTGTTATTTCTGTTGCATCTCATCAGCAAATTACGCGAGGCAGACAAAGGTGGCGCACGGATTGGGATTATTTTGAATGGCTCACCTTTGTTCACAGGTGGCGCAGGTTCGGGTGAATCTGAAATCCGCCGTTATATTTTAGAAGCGGATTTGCTCGAAGCGATTGTCGCGTTGCCGACCGATATGTTCTACAACACAGGCATTTCAACTTACATTTGGGTTTTATCGAACAAAAAAGCGAGTGAACGCAAAGGCAAAGTCCAACTGATTAACGCTGTGAATTTATGCGGCAAAATGCGGAAGTCACTCGGTTCAAAACGTAACGAAATGGATGCAGATGACATTGCAATCGTCACTCGTGCGTTTGGTGAATTTGCCGAAATTGAAGCGCGTGAACTTGATAAGCCAGCGGAACAAAAAAGCAATCGTGGTCGCCAATCCGCCAACAAAAAAGCAGAAGTCGCTAAAACGTTTGCCAGTAAAATTTTCAGCAGTTATGAGTTTGGTTATCGTCGCATCACGATTGAACGCCCATTGCGTGAATCGTATCAATTTAGCGATGAACGAATTGCCGAATGTCGTTTTGCGGCAGGTGCGTTGAACGCGCCAATGAAATCCATTTATGCTGAGTTTGGCGAAGATTTAAGCGACCCTGAGGAAATCCGCAAACATCTCAAAATTCATTTCCCCGACTTCAAAGAAAAACAAATCAAAGACGTTTTAGAACCCAAACTTTGGCAAGACCAAAAAGCGTTATTAGAAAAAGCTCAAAAACTGCAAAGCGTTATCGGTTTAGGGCAATTCGACGACATGAATGGTTTTGAAGATGCGTTGAAAATCGCCTGTAAAAAAGCCGCCATCACACTCGACACCAAAGAGAAAAAACAACTCAAAGATGCCGTGAGCTGGCGCAATCCTGCCGCCGAAAAAGTCATCAAGAAAATTCACAAAGGCAAAGCCAATCCGCTTTATGGTTTATTTGAAGTCGGTGGCAAAATCATCGAATATCAAGCCGATTCCGAATTACGCGATAATGAAAACATCACGCTCAATCCTGCGTTAAGCGTCAATGAAATCAACGAAGTGTATTTTAAAAAAGAAGTGTTGCCGCACGTTCCCGATGCGTGGATTGATGCCAGCAAACGTGATGACAAAGACGGCGAAATTGGCATTGTGGGTTATGAAATCCCGTTTAATCGTCATTTTTATCAATATCAGCCGCCGCGTGATTTAGTGGAAATTGATGCCGATTTAGATGCCGTTAGCGCAGAAATTATGAAACTATTGCAAGAGGTGCATTCCTAAAATGCCAACATTATTACTCGAAGACGGTTTCAAATTCTTTTTCTACGCCAACGACCACGAACCGCAACATATTCACGTTGAACGTGGCGGCGATTTTGCCAAAATTGAACTCGCAACCCTTCGCGTCGTCAGCAATTACATGAAACCTAAAGACCTCAAAAAAGCACTTTTAATCGTAAAAGCCAATCAACAACATTTTGTGAGCGCGTGGAATGAATACTTTAATTAGCGGCAAATCGGTTCACTTTGATGACCGTTATCTTCATGTCGAACTCGAAGACGGACGCATTATTTCAACGCCGATGAATTGGTATAAAACCCTGCAAAATTCATCGCTCCTGCAACTAAAAAATTATCGTTTTATTTGTAAAGGTACAGGCATCGAATGGACTGACCTTGATTATCACTTGAGCATTGAAAGTATGTTGCTTGCTCAAATGCAGAAAATGGCAGCGTGAACGCTATGAAATACCAAACGTACCCCGAGTATAAACCAACGCATTTAGGTTGGTTACACAACATTCCAAATCACTGGGAAGTTAAGCGATTAAAATATCTTGGTGAAGCAATTATCGGTTTGACTTATTCACCCGATGACGTAGTTGATGAAGGTGACGGCATTTTGGTTCTTAGGTCGTCAAATGTGCAAAATAAACAACTGGCATTTGATGATAATGTTTTCGTCAATAAAACAGTTTCTGAAAAATTACTTGTTCAGAAAGGCGACATTTTGATTTGTTCTCGAAATGGTAGCCGCGCTCTAATTGGAAAAAATGTTCAAATTGATGATTGCTCTGAAAGCATGACTTTTGGTGCATTTATGACAATTTTCAGAAGTTCATACAACGATTACTTGTCCAAAGTTTTTAATTCCGCTTTGTTTGAATATCAATCAGGTTCTTTTCTTACAGCTACTATCAATCAATTAACAACTGGAAATTTAAACAGTTTTGAAATTCCTTTTCCGTCCGAAACAGAACAACAAAAAATCGCCCAATTCCTCGACCACGAAACCGCCAAAATCGATACGCTGATAGAAAAACTGGTTGGAAGTTCTTTAATTGGTCAGTCAAAAGATGGCAAATCAATGGTGGCTTTATTGCAAGAACGCCGCACCGCCCTAATTTCAGCGGCAGTGACGGGGAAAATTGATGTGAGGGAATGGGAATGAGCATTTTTACCGAAATCGACCAATTAAAAACGCAACTCGATAACTTGCGCCCATTGCCTGAAAACACCGTCCGTACTTTGCACGAACAACAGGTTTTAGAATGGACGTACCATTCCAACGCCATCGAAGGCAACACGCTAACCTTAAAAGAAACCAAAGTGGTTTTGGAAGGCATCACAATCGGCGGCAAACCGTTACGCGAACATTTTGAAGTCATCAATCATAAAGATGCAATTGATTATGTTGAAGCGATTGTGAGCGGTCAAGAAGCGTTAGACGAATGGCAAATTAAATCCATTCATCATTTGGTTTTAAAAAATATCGACAGTAAAAACGCGGGCGCGTACCGACAAGAAAACGTGGTGATTGCAGGGGCGCAGCATCGACCACCCAATTTCTTGAAAATCCCCGAACTTATGGCGGATTTGATGACGTGGTACAAAAACGCCGCTGATTTAAACGCCGTCGAATGCGCCGCACGTTTGCACGTTGATTTTGTTGGCATTCATCCGTTTGTGGATGGCAACGGAGGACGCACTTCGCGTTTGCTGATGAATTTTGAATTGATGCGGCGCGGTTATTTGCCTGTGATTATTCCTGTTGAAGCGCGTTTTAAGTATTACGAAGCTCTTGACATCGCACACGTTGACGGCAATTACGCGCCTTTTATTGAACTGGTTGCAGAATTAGAACAACGCACCTTAGAAAATTATTTAAGCGTGATTTTGGGTGAAGATTTATGAGCAAAGCCAACGAATTACCGTTTCAAAACGACATCATTTCGCAATTATGCGCGAGTGGTTGGTTACTCGGAAAATCTGAAAACTACAATCAAAAATTGGCGTTGTATTCGGAAGACTTGCTCGGTTTTGTGCAAGAAACCCAGCCGCAACAATGGCAAAAATTTTGTGCGTTGTACCCGAATAATGCTGACGAAAAGTTTTTAGAACGTGTTGCTGGTCAACTCAACAAATCCGACCCAAACGCCGCAAACAAAGAAATGCGAACCTTCGGCACGTTGGGCGTTTTGCGTCACGAAATCAAAGACCGAAACACGCGCTTTCGGTTGTGCCAATTCAAACCCGAACACGATTTAAACCCTGATACGTTGGCGCGTTATGAAAAGAACCGTTGCCGCGTTGTACCTGAATTGGTTTATAGCGCGTGGGGAAATTTGGCGCGAATTGATTTAGTGTTATTTGTGAATGGCTTGCCGATTGCGACCCTCGAACTCAAATCCGAGTTCAAACAAGCGGTACACAACGCGATTAAGCAATATAAAACCACGCGCTTACCGATTGACCCAACAACCAAAAAGCCCGAACCGTTGCTGACGTTTAAGCGTGGCGCGTTGGTGCATTTTGCCGTGAGCCAGTACGAAGTTTATATGACCACGCGCCTTGAAGGTGCGGACACTTATTTTCTGCCGTTCAACAAAGGCACAAAAGACGGTGGCGCGGGAAACGATTCACCCGACGATGCGAATCAATACGCGACGGCTTATCTTTGGAACGAAGTGTTATTGCCTGAAAATTTGCTGAACATTTTGGCGCGTTTCGTTCATTTGCACATCGAAGAAAAAGAAAATTGGGAAGGTCGGCGATATAAAAAAGAAGCCTTAATTTTCCCGCGTTATCATCAATGGGACGTGGTGAAAAAATTACTTCATGCCGCAAAAACAGAAGGCACGGGGCAAAAATACTTGATTCAACATAGCGCAGGTTCAGGCAAATCCAATTCGATTGCATGGACAGCGCATCAACTTTCGTCGCTTTACAACGCCGACGGCAACAAGCAATTTCACTCGGTAATTATCGTCACAGACCGCACCGTTTTAGATGACCAATTACAAGACACGATTTATCAATTTGAACACGTTGATGGCGTTGTCGGACGGATTAACAACAAAGAAGGCGACGGCTCAAAATCTGAAAAATTAGCTGCCGCGCTCGAAAATTCTCAGCCAATTATTATCGTGACAATTCAAACGTTCCCGTTTGTATTACGCGCCATCGAAAACAGCGTGAGTTTAAAAGAGCGTTGCTACGCGATTATTGCCGACGAGGCGCATTCATCACAAACAGGCTCGACGGCGCGACAATTAAAAGAAGTGTTGATGACCGATTCGCAAATTGACGATGAAGACTTAACCGCCGAAGATATTTTAGATGCCACGATTGCGTCACGGCGCGTTTCACCGAATGTCAGTTATTTTGCTTTCACCGCTACGCCAAAAGCCAAAACACTCGAATTATTCGGTAGATTACCGAATCCGAATGAACCCGCATCGAAAACGAATTTGCCCGCCGCGTTTCACGTCTACAGTATGCGGCAAGCGATTGAAGAAGGTTTTATTCTCGATGTGCTGAAAAATTACACCAATTACAAAGTCGCTTACAACTTGGCGTTAAAAGTCCAAGAAGCCGACCAAGAAGTCGAAAGCAAACGCGCAAAAGTAAAACTCAATCAATGGGTGCGTTTGCACGATTACAACATTTCGCAAAAAGTCCAAATCATCGTTGAACATTTCAAGGATAACGTGATGGGCTTGCTCGGTGGACAAGCCAAAGCAATGGTTGTCACCAGTTCGCGCAAAGAAGCGGTGCGTTACAAGCACGGCTTTGACAAATACATTATCGAAAAAGGCTATCAAAACATTCATGCGATGGTGGCATTTTCAGGCGAAGTCGAATTCACCGACAAAGACCCAAATTCAGAAGGTTTGATTGGTGAAAAATTCACCGAAAGCAACATGAATCCGAATTTAAAAGGACGCGATTTGCGTAAAGCGTTCGATTCGGACGATTACCAAGTGATGATTGTGGCAAATAAATTTCAAACGGGATTCGACCAGCCCAAACTTTGCGCGATGTACGTTGATAAAAAACTCGGTGGCGTAGAATGCGTGCAAACCTTGTCGCGCTTGAATCGCACTTATTTTGGAAAAGCTGAAACGGGAACATTTGTGTTGGATTTTTTCAACGACCCCGATGATATTCTCAAAGCCTTCCAGCCGTATTATCAAACAGCGGAACTCGCTGACGTATCTGACCCGAATTTAATTTTTGATTTGGCTGAAAAATTACGCGCCGCAGGGATTTTTACTTGGCATGAAGTGGAACAATTTTGCGCGGCGTTTTTTGTTAAAAGCAAAAGCAATGCGGCAATCGCCAACATTTGCAAACCTGCGGTGGAGCGTTGGCAAAAGCGTTATCAATCTGCCGTTGAAGCGTTTAAACAAGCAAAAACTATGTTTGAACGCACCAAGAAAACCGCTGATGCGGTGCTGATTACCAACGCCGAAAACAGCTTCAAAGAATGCAAAAAGGAAAAAGACAAACTCGAAATTTTCAAAAAGGATTTAGGCACATTTGTTCGCTTTTATGAATTCATGTCGCAAATCGTTGATTACGACGACAAGGATTTAGAAAAACTCAGCTTGTTTGCCCGTCATTTGCGCCCAATGTTGCGCGAAACCTTTATGGAAGAAGATGACATCGATTTAAGCGACGTTGCGCTCAGTCATTACCGTGTGTCGATTATTCGCCAACAAGATTTGAAACTGCAAATAGACGCGTCACAGCCGCTTGAGCCTGCAAGTGATTTAGGGACAGCAACGGCGAAAAATATCGAAGAAGCGTTTTTGTCACAGATTATTACCCGTTTAAATGAGTTGTTTATCACCGACCATTTAACCGATAAAGACATGGTGAATTACGCTTACACCATTCGGGACAAAATCAGCGAAAACACGCTGGTGATGAAGCAAATTGCAGAAAATACGCCTCAGCAAGCGATGCTGGGTGATTTTCCGAAAGCCATTGATGATGCGATTATGGAAAGTGGTGAGGCGCATCAAAATCAAATGATGCAGCTACTATCTGACCCATTGAAATCGGCGGGTTTTGCGAAGGTGGTGTTTGATTTGTTGACGCGTTCGGCTTGAAAACTCAGCGATGATTAGTGAAATTAAATTCCATGACCTTGTTGTTGAAGTAACGATGAAGAAAATGAAAAACATTCGTTTGCGAATTTATCCGAATGGACAGGTCAAAATATCCGCGCCACTACACACGCATCCCGAAAAGATTCACTCGTTTCTAATGTCACGGTTAGAATGGATTCAATAGGCACAAAAGCAGCTCCAACAAAGGCAAGTTGAAACGCCGATTTATCCAGAATCCGACAACAAAATCCGCGAAGACGAAGACGATGAAGAATCGTAGATACAGAAATTTTGTTGTTAAAAATAAGAAAATGTTTGGATAGATGAATGAATTACCCTGAATAGACACCAAAATATCTGATTGATTACATTTCACTATAGGAAAATGAAAAAGAAAAACCCATTGACTATGACGCATCCGAATAGCTAAAGATTTGCGTATGCAAGCTGTATGGAAGATGTTGTATAAGAATAGATGTAAGGATTTTGATAAGTATGGTGAAATTGCAGGCAATAACAATATGCTGTCGTGGCTGTATACTCATACACGAGTTGCTCTTGAATTATCAGAAGAAAAAAGACCGACTAGAGTGGAAGAATCTAAAAATTATCAAAATATCGCTAGTAAAGCACGAGAATTTGCAAAGTTATTGGAAAGCTCAAATCTTGATAAGCGCATTCATTACTATATGACCGATGAGGTAGTTGGAACAATGTTCCGCTCAGTAATCAAGGCAGAATACATAATAGGGCATTATTGCGCGATTACAGATGAAGATAAATTTAATTTCAAAGGTGCTATACATTATGTTGGTTGCGTGAATACTTTTGTTGCTAATGATACTAAACAATGGTTTTCACTCGACCTTATGCCTTATAACTCGCCTAAAATGTCTATGGCTCTCGAATTACTTGCTTCGGAATCAGATGCTTATGCTGATTTTGTAAAAGTCGAAGATAGAATCACAGAAAGAACTAGCAACAAAACAACTGTTTTCATCCGTGTGTTATATGCCAACTTTTGGCTGAATACTTTTGGTACGCCACTTTATCGAACCTTTGCAAATTATTGTAGCGTCGCACTAGGCGATTACGATATATCAGAATCCACAATTAGAGATGCCTTAAAGGATTTCAAATATAAACATAGCCCCCTGTGATTAAGCATCATTTTTGATATGCGTTAATCACAGGGGGGAAAACAACCAAAAAATTCTCGCTTAGTCCCATCTTTCAAAAAAGTATTTTCCAATATAGTTGCCAAAATTTTTTATCCAACGGAGTTCAAAAAATGGCAACACCAACTGATTTAGCGTTATTACGTCTAAAACAAATCATCGGCAATAAAAAAAGAAGGCATCGAGCCTATTTTTCCCGTTAGCAAAGCATCATGGTATGCGGGAATTGCTGAAGGTAAATATCCCAAACCTGTAAAAATCAGCGCACGTTCTGTTGCGTGGCGCGTCGAAGATATTGAATAGCTTTGAGGGGGCGAAATGAGTTTGACTAATCCCAACGTGACGGCTAATCTATCGGCGCACTGCAACAGCGGTGCGGACGTGAGAATCCGTTTAGACATGGCGATAACACGCCGCAATTGTTAGTGGTTTCTTTTACGCCTATCATTTTTAACGTGCGAAATCTTTCGCTGGTTATCTAATACGTCGATTTAAACGGACTTTTCGAGCGCAAATCAGCAAGCAAATTAAAATCCGCAAAGGTCACTAATACGCCGTGTGGTTTTAGGATGCGTTGGCATTCCTTCAGCCAAAATGCAAAATCCATGCGCGGTGCTTTGTCGAATTTCAAGTTAGTAGAATAATAAGGCGGGTCAGTTAAAATCATGTCAATACTGCCAGTTTCAATCTTTGCCATTATTTCAAAGCAATCGGCGTTGTGTAATTTTATCATTTGATGTTTGTGTGGTTTAGTTATAGGATTTAACCAAGCTAACAAGTGGGAAGGCACGAAAGCGGTTGAACGGTCGCTAACCGCCTGCCAGATGAATCGTAAAACCTAGTATTTGCGTGGATAGATTACTTCCCACTGTTAGTAGTTTTTCAATAGTAATTCCCCGTTTCTCTGATTATCCATTGACCTTATAGGCATTGGTATCACATTCCAAATTGCCGAATCATTCAAAATACTAATCACAACAAGTAGTTGCTTATCACTATCAGAAAATAGCTTGATATATCGTTTTCTAAAATCATCGCCTCCATGATTAGCGAACCAAACCTCATTTGGATTTTCAAGCGTTGGAATAATCCATTTTGAGAAACGCTCACGAGCGGCATTACGTTTTTCTACAATATGCGGCAACCACGCATCATCAATTAACACATTGCCAACTGGCGTTATAATCGTTCTTTTTTCGCCAATTTTCACACCTAATTCAGTACGCAATACCTCAAGTGCTTCCATTTCATTGTTTGCAACGTTAATTAATTCGATAGTCCCCACAAACCAATGCAGGTGAGAATTTCGGGTCGACGCACGAAATGGAGCAAATACCCCGTTAAGGAATTTTGAGTAACTTTTTACCATCATTTCTCAATTCTCCATCGGGTGAAATATGACGATAAAGTGTTTGTCGCGTAATTCCCAATTCTTTGCACAATTCGCTGATTTTTGTTTCTTTGTTTTCCATCGCCACCTGAGCTAACCGTAATTTTGCCGTAGTCATTGCGCCTCCATTCCTTCCCCTAGCCCGCGTGTTACCAACGGAGTAAAAATGACCCCCTAACGACGGAATAAAATTGACCCCCTTGATTCAAAATAGCGGTTTTTCTTTACCGCGAAATTATTATGTTGAATCAGGATGTATTTGTGAAAATTCTAGTTTTAGATCATCAAGGGA
>CAIPQN010000006.1 GCA_903867225.1 uncultured Pseudomonadota bacterium
TTCTTCTACACAGCAATACACATAAATGATAAAGTCTTCAAGCGGCATGGCTCTTCTCCTGATTTGAGTTGCTTTTGGTAGAACAACTTTGCAGGAAAATGGGTCATGCTTTCAACTAAAAAAGTCGAACATCGCGTAGAAGCTATTTTTGATAAAGATAAAGATAAAGATAAAGATAAAGATAAAGATAAAAATGTTAATGTGATTCTCAATCCCATACATGATCGGATGACGCGATATGAAATGAAACTCAAGAGAGCATTTTTATCTGAAAACGGTAAATGGGTAATTTCTGTGTGGAACAAGGGAAGGAAGAATATAAATGGACAAACTAGGGATGGAAAAAATCCAGCGTGGACTGTGTTTTATGACGGAAAAGAGTTGGATATTGAACCCATTCCTAACAATCTTGATGTCGAAAGTAGATACAAGCAAATCGTGACCATTCTAAAATAAACGTCAAATCAAAACCATGCGTTTCACAACCTAACCCAAAACAAAGGACACGCCATGTCATTAAACAAAGGACTTGCCATCGTACATGGCAACAAACTGGAATCATTAGTTGAAGTTGTTACCGAATGGATGAAAGCGCATCCACTTTCACCTTTAGAAAATGAAACCTTTTTAATTTACAACAACGGTGTCGGGCAATGGTTAAAACAACATCTTGCTCAAAATAGCGTGTTGGGAATTGCCGCAGGTTTAGACGTGAAATTGCCGTCTAATTTTATTTGGGAAATTTATCGCGCTGTTTTAGGTCAAGATATTCCGAAAGACCAACCGCTTGCAAAAAAACCTTTAACGTGGCGTTTATATCGTCTTTTGCCAGCATTGATAGAAAAAACGGACGACTCTGGAAATTTTGTTTTTGAAAATCTTAAACAATTTCTAACTGGCGATGAAAACGAAGTTAAACGTCATCAACTTGCAGAACAATTAGCGGATTTATTCGACCAATATCAAATGTATCGGGCGGATTGGTTGCTCGATTGGGAACAAGGAAAAGACAGCATTCGAGACGGTCACAATGAGGCAAAGCCTCTGCCACAAGAACAAGTTTGGCAAGCAAAATTGTGGCGTGAAATTTTGCAAGATATGAGTGCAGCAGAAAAGAAAAATGCCAGTCGTTCATCTGTTCATGATTTATTTTTGAAAGAAATTCAAACGTTAAAAAACCCTCCTGAAAATCTACCTAAACGGATTATCGTTTTTGGCATTCCAACGCTAGCGCAGCAGCATATTGAAGTGTTGGCAAAAATCAGCCCATTTTGCCAAGTCATTTTATTCATTACGAATCCTTGCCAATACTATTGGGCAGACATTATTGAAGATAAAGAATTGTTAAAAGCTGAAAATCGCCGCCAAGCGAAAAAACCAAGCATGGAAAATGTTTCGTTATCTGATGAAGATTTGCATCTTTACGCGAATCCGTTGCTTGCGGCATGGGGAAAACAAGGACGTGATTACATTCGTTTGCTGGATCAATTTGATGAGCGCAATGCGTATCAAAACTGGAATTGGGCAAAAGATAAAGTCGATTGGTTTGATAATTATGCCGAAGATGAAAACGCCTGTTTATTGCACAAATTACAGCAAACGATTTTAGATTTAGAGCCAATTCCGACTGAAAAAATAAAATTAAATCAATCCGATAATTCGATTGCATTTCATATTGCCCACAGTCCGCAACGTGAAGTTGAAATTTTGCATGACCAGTTATTGGCGTTGTTTAATGAAAAAACGGACGAGAAATTAAAACCGCGTGAAATTTTAGTGATGGTGCCTGACATCAATAAATATGCGCCGCATATTCATGCCGTTTTTGGGCAAATTCAACCGAACGATAAACGCTTTATTCCTTACAGCGTCACCGACCAACAAGAGCGCGGACATAATTCATTAGTGATGGCGACAGAATTTTTATTAAGTTTGCCGAATTCACGTTTTACGGTCAGTCAGATTCGTTGGTTGCTTGAAATTCCCGCGATTAGAAATCGTTTGGAAATTGAAGAAAGTAGTGTGCCGAAATTATGTCAATGGATTGAAGGCGCACAAATTCGCTGGGGTTTAAATTCTGAACATCGTAAAACGTTCGGAATAAATGAAGGTTTAGAAGCCAATACTTGGAAATTCGGTTTAAATCGAATGCTTTTAGGTTATGCCGTTGGAAGTGGTGAAGCGTTTAATGATATTGAACCTTATGAAGAAATTGGCGGACTTGAAGCGCAAACATTGGGCGGTTTATGTCAGTTAATGGATTTACTTGAAAACTATGCCACCAAATTCAATCAAGATTGCAGTTATCAAGAATGGGTAACTTTGTTAAATGAATTACTCACAGATTTTTTCAAACCCGATGATGACACCGAACGCAAAACATTAGACTCTTTGCAATCGGCATTGAAAAATTGGGAAGTCCATTGCAAACAAGCGAATTTAACCGAAAGTGATTTGTTATCACGAAATGTGGTTTGTGATTCATGGCTTTCAGGCATTGATGAAGCGAGTTTTCAAAAAATCTTTTTAAGTGGCAAAGTCAATTTCTGTACGTTAATGCCAATGCGCTCTATTCCTTTTAAAGTGATTTGTGTTTTAGGGATGAATGACGGTGAATTTCCACGTCAAAAACCGCTGCAAAGTTTCGATTTAATGAGTTTAGCGGGGCAATATCGACCTGGTGATCGTTCACGCAGACAAGATGATCAATATGTGTTTTTAGAAGCCTTGCTTTCGGCACGACAACATTTTTATGTCAGTTGGGTAGGGAAGAATGTTCGTGATAACAGTGAAATTCCCCCTTCTGTTTTAATCAGTCAACTGTGCGACACCATTGAACGCACTTGGACATTAGCCGATGAAAGTAAAAAGTTGCTTGATGAAATCACGCTTGAACACCCGCTACAACCTTTCAGCAAACATTATTTAGAACATAATGAACATCCGCGTTTATTTACTTATTCGCGTGAGTGGTTTGTTAAAAATAATGAGCAAGTGACTTCTTCTAATCCAATTCAAGAAATTGAAGCAGTATTAGAATTGAATTTAGATTCATTGGGTTATTTTTTAAAACAACCCGTCAAAACGTATTGCAATCAAACACTAAAGTTCTATTTCAATAATGATTCCAAAATCAGTGAAGACGATGAGCCATTTAATTTTGATGGTTTAGAGCAATACAAATTCAAAGATGATTTATTGTCGGATTTGAAAAATACGCCACAACCATCACCAACATTTTTTGATGATAAAAAAGCCGATTTAATTCGTAAAGGGCAATCGCCGCTTGGTAGTTTTGCAGAGTTAAGTTTTGCTGAAATTTCAGAGCCTGTGCAACAAGCGTGGGGGCATTATGAAAATTATTTGAAATCTTTTCCTACAGAATGTGAGCAGCGAATTGAAATTCCTTTTAACGTTAAAAATGGCGTAACGGTTCAATTATCAGATCATGTGCAGAATGTGAGAAAGAATGCTAACAACGACTTAGCTTTGATTTTAATCGTCGCGCAAAAATTAAAAAATAAACCACAAAACCTTTGCCAACACTGGATTAAACATCTAGTGCTTTGTGCAACGTTGGATAATTTTGAGAAGTCTTGTATTTGTGGTTCTGATATTGATGTTGTGATTCTAAACATTGGAAAAACAAAAGCGATGGAAGAGTTAGAAAAGATCGTTTCAGCTTGGCATCAAAATCGAAATGCTGTTTTACCTATCGCCATTGAAACCACTTTTGAGTATTTATCTACTCAAAATTTGAGTAAAGCAAAAGCAAAATATGAAGGTGGATTTAATCAAGGCGAAATAGATACGGATGCTTATTTAAAACGACTATTTCCAACCTTTGATGAATTAAATGCCAATGGTGAATTTGAAAAATGGGCAAAAGAACTTTATCTGCCAATTCAACAAAATACGAACGAGGTGTAAAAAATGAATTCTTTAAATCCCTTAACACTTTCATTACAAGGCTCACATTTAATTGAAGCCAGTGCTGGAACAGGAAAAACTTACACCATTGCTGCATTGTATGTTCGATTGATTTTAGAAAAAAAATTAACGCCCAAAGACATATTAGTCGTGACTTTTACTGATGCCGCAACAGAAGAATTACGCGACAGAATTAGAAAACGTTTAAGTGAATCGGCGCAGTATTTTCGTAAGCAAATAGAATCAGAAGATAAATTTTTAATTGAACTACGAAAAAGTTATGTTGAAACAAAATGGAATTGGTGTGCTAAAAATTTAGAAGTCGCCGCAAATTACATGGATGAAGCTGCCGTTTTTACAATTCATAGTTGGTGTAACAGAATGTTGCAACAACACGCTTTTGATAGTGGCAGTCCGTTTAAACAAGATGTTAATACCGATGATGCAGAGTTACTCAATAATGTGATTCGTGATTATTGGCGGGTTCATTTTTATGGTTTAGATAAAAGCCAATGTGAATTTATTGTTAAAAATTTAGCAAAGTCGCCCGATGATTTTGCCGAGAAAATTCAAGGTTTGCTAAAAGAAACAGAAGCATTGAAGTTAGATGATTTTCAAATGGAATTTGCTGATATTTTTGCAGAATGGATTGATTGGAAAAAGGAAAGTTTAGAATTAGAAAAGATTGCAAAAGCGAGTTGGAAAAATGATTTTGAAGCTATTAACGATTTGCTAAATCAAGCTAATTCAGAAAGTTGGTTAAATGGAACTAAATATAAGAAAAACACATTTAATAATAAACTCAATGAAGTAAATGATTGGGCAATTAAAAATCAATCTTGTGAATTAAATGTTCTTGTAAAATTTGGGTTGGAAAACTTAACTAATGGTTTGGTTAGAGCGCATCAAAATAAAGCAGAGAAATTTCATTTTTCAGCATTTCAAGCAATAGATGACTTTGTTAATCACAGTCATATCGAACAAGCAGATAACATTGTCATTCAAATCAAGCAACATGCTATTAAATGGATTCGCAATCGCTACGCAGAAGAAAAAAAGAAACTTTCGCGTGTGACGTTTGACGATATGTTGAGTAATTTGGATAACGCACTTCAAAATGAAAAATCACGTCTTGGCGAAGTCATTCGTACTCAATATCCCGTTGCGTTAATTGATGAATTTCAAGATACAGACCCAATTCAATACCGTATTTTTTCAAACATTTATCAAAATCAGGCGAATTCAAGCTGTTTTTTAATTGGCGACCCCAAACAAGCGATTTATTCATTTCGTGGGGCAGATATTTACACTTATTTGAAAGCGCATCAGGCAATCAAAAATCATCACACTCTCGATACTAATTTTCGTTCAACAGAACCATTAGTTACAGCGGTAAATAAATTATTTGCTCATAAAGATGCGTTTCGTTTTGGTAATCAGTTGCCATTTATCGGCGTTAAAGCAAATGGACGCAAAGAGGATTGGTTTATAAATAATCAACCCGCACCAGCTTTAACGTTTTGGACGTGGCAAGAAGATAGAATTTCGATGGAGTTTTACCGTGAACAAATGGCAAAAGTCACAGCCAGTGAAATTGTTAAATTACTCAAAACTGAACAAACAGGTTTTCAATCCGAATCTGATTTTAAACCCGTAGAACTTAAAGACATTGCGATTCTGGTCAGAAATCGAAACGAAGCCAAAATTATTCGCAATGAATTAAATCGTCGAAATTTAAAAAGCGTTTATTTGTCAGAGCAAGATTCAATTTATGACACGGATGAAGCTCCAGACGTTTTGATATGGCTAAACGCAATGGCAAATCCGCGTGATGAAGGCAAAGTAAGAGCCGCCGTCAGTACAGGAACATTAGGTTTTTCAAAAGAAGCCCTTTATTCACTTACGTTAGAAGACGTGCAATGGGAAAACCATTTAACTCGTTTTCAAATTTATCAAATTCGTTGGCAAGAAAGCGGTATTTTGCCCGCACTTCGTTTATTGATTCACGATTATGGTTTGCATTTAAGCGTGGATGATGACAATGAAAGCGAACGTAAATTAACCAATGTTTTGCATTTAGCAGAATTATTGCAACAACATTCGAGCAAAATTGAAGGTGAAGAGGCGTTAATTCACCATTTTGCTCAATTACTCGAATCTAAAAATTATCGTTCTGGGAACAACAGCGTTATTCGACTTGAGAGTGATGCAAATCTAATCAAAATTGTCACGATTCATAAATCAAAAGGCTTGGAATATCCATTAGTCTTTTTACCTTTTGTGAGTGATATAAAAGAGATTTCTAAAAAAGAGAATTATTTTAAGTATCACAATGAAAATCGGGATTTATGTATTGATTTAGATAAAACGGACGAACACCAAAAACAACATATTGAAGAACTTTTACAAGAAGATTTACGCATACTTTATGTTGCTGTAACTCGTGCGAAATATGCTTGTTGGTTGGGTATTGCTTCCACAAATCGGTTAGCGCAATCGGCAATTGGTCATTTAATTGGACAAAGCATCGCTAATTTAGAAACTGTCAAAGATGATTGTGATTCGATACAAATCGTAGATTTACCCAAACCGACAAACGATAAATTTATTTCACAAACAGAAAATGATTCAAACGATTCTGTACGAGAATCCAACGTTAATACGCGAGAAATTTGGTGGGCGGCAAGTTATAGCGCATTAAAACTCGATTATAAAAACAAACGGGGGGAAGTCCCTGAAATTGAATCGCCTGAAGATAATAACGATGACGATACAGAATTTTCAGTTGAAACATCCGATAATTCAGACGTTTATGGATTACCCAAAGGCGCGAAACCTGGTGTGTTGATTCACGAATTATTTGAAAAATGCGGTGGTTATGGTTTTGCACAAGCGCATAGTGATCAATATTGGCGCGACAGTACCATTGAAGATATTTTCACAGGTCATTTGTGGAATGATGAGAAACGCGAGGTTATCGGAAATGCACTTCCAACATGGCTCGAAATTCCCTTGATTGAAAAAGTTGAAAATGCGCGTTTTATTGACTTAGCGAAATCAAACTATAAAAGTGAATTGGAATTTTTAATTGGTACTAATTCTGTCAATGTTGAAACACTTGATGAATTGATAACGAAGGCAACATTGAATAATGAACCACGTCCTGGACTTGAAAAAAATCAACTCAATGGTTTTGTAAAAGGCTTTATCGACTTAGTATTTTGTCACAAAGATAAATACTACGTTGTGGATTATAAATTCAATTATTTGGGTAACTCGCCCGAAGATTATAGTCAAGCCAAAATCAAAAAAGTCATGCTAAATAATCGTTACGACTTGCAATACTCGCTTTATTTACTTGCGTTGCATCGTTTATTAAAACTTCGGCTTAAAGATTACGATTACGACACTCACATTGGCGGTGCAATTTATGTCTTTTTGCGTGGTAATACCAAAATTTTTGATAAACCTTCACGCGAATTTATTGAACAGTTAGATAACCTTTTTTCAGGAGAAAATCATGGATGAGTTACCACTTCCTTATTTGAGTAAAGCATTTGCAACATTTTTAAAGGAGCAAAGCGGTAATAATGCAGATCCTGTTGTTTTATTAGCAGCGGCTTTTGTGAGTTATGAATTAAGTCGTGGCGAAGTTTTTCTTGATTTGAATAAATTTTTTGAAGCAGAGGAAGAATTCCACGAGATTGATATAACTTCTGAAAAATTACATTTCAAAAACTGGGAAAAAGCGTTTTCACAAGCGACTGAAATTATTGGTTGTGGCGCGGGAAATTCACCATTAGTTTGGGATAAAACACACCAGCGTTTGTATTTAAGACGTTATTGGACTTATCAAAAAACCGTTGATGACATGATTGCGAAACGTCTTACACTAACTGCTGAAACAACATTATCTGCTGAAATAACGGCGAAATTACATGAACTTTTTTTACCCGAAGAAGGAAAAACAGCACAAAAACCAGATTGGCAAAAAATAGCCTGTGCGGTTGCGTTGCGTTCTAAGTTTGCAATTATTACGGGTGGTCCTGGTACTGGTAAAACAACCACTGTAACAAAACTTTTAATTTTGTTAGTTTTGTTAATGCGAGAAAAAAATCCTAACCCTAAAATTTTACTTGCTGCACCCACAGGAAAAGCCGCAAATCGCGTGAGTGAATCTATCAATAAAGCATTAGAAAAATTAGAGGATATTGAGCCAGAAATTAAAGCATTAATTCCTAAAAAAGCCAGTACAATTCATCGTTTGCTTGGCAGTAGCGCAAATAGTCGATTGAAAAAACATAATAGTCATAATCCATTGAATGCAGATATTGTGATTGTTGATGAAGCGTCGATGATTGATTTAGAAATGATGGCGGCTTTACTTGATGCGTTGCCTGAAAATGCCCAACTTATTTTGCTTGGCGATAAAGATCAGCTTTCTTCAGTTGAACCTGGTTATGTGTTTGGCGAGTTGTGCTTGGATGCCGAAAAAGATGCTTACGATAAAGAGACACTTGATTGGATTTCAAACTATACCGATGAAAAAATTAAGCCAAAGTCAGGCTATATTTCAGCGATAAATCAACAAACGGTCATGCTCAAATACAGTCATCGTTTCAATCAAGATAGTGGCATTGGTCAATTAGCCAATTTTGTGAATGAAACCGATAAAGACAATATGTTTGATACCGATGCTATTTTTACAAATCATCCAAAAGATTTACACAAAATAGATAGCTTTAATGAATTAAGAACTGTTTCAAAAGCTAATTATGGACATTATAAAAATAAAATTGAAAATCCCTCGACTGATAATAAGGATAAGTGGGCTGAAGCGGTTTTAAATGCTTTCGACAAATTCCGAATTTTATGTGCTGTTCACGAAAACGAATTCGGCACAAATGCGTTAAACGATAAAGTCCAAGAGTGGTTATTTCCGAAAGAAAAAAACATTTGGTTTGAAGGACGACCTGTGATGATTACCAAAAATGATTACAATCTCGGCTTGATGAATGGCGATATTGGCATTGCATTAAAAAAAGAGGGCAATTTGCAAGTCGCCTTTTTTAGCAATGATGACCGTGATAAAAAAATTAGTTGGTTTTCAACGTCAAGAATTTCTGATGTTCAAACAGCTTTTGCACTGACCGTTCATAAATCACAAGGTTCGGAGTTTAAGCATACTTTGTTTGTTTTACCAAGTGATGATGTCAAAGTTTTATCGAAAGAACTCTATTACACAGCGATTACTCGTGCGAAAAGCAAATTTACTTTATTGCAATGCAAGTCAACTACAGCAACTGGAGAAAAATAAAATGAATGGTAACAACAAACAAAAAGTTCCTACAGAAATTATTAGTGTCAATAGATTGCTCTACGAGAAAACTCTTGTAATCCCCCAGTACCAACGCCCGTATAAATGGACGGGTAAAAATATCAATTATTTACTGATATAGCAAATCACAAAGACAAATCATCTTACCGACTTGGTACCATCGTGTTTTATGAGGAAGGCAACAAGAAAAACATTGTTGATGGTCAGCAGCGCACTATTACTCTATTGCTAACTATTCGTGCTTTAATCGAGTTACGCATAAAAGTGATCGCGCTACAATTTTTAGGACACATTTTTAACAGAAGCCAAAAGGTGTGTCATGAAAACTGAAGAAAACAAAAACAAAAGCCGTTACACTCAGGAATTTAAAGATTCGATGGTTAAGTTAGTAACGGAATCGCGTGAACCGATCAGCAAAATAGCGGCTGACGTTGGCATTAACAAAAAAA
>CAIPQN010000007.1 GCA_903867225.1 uncultured Pseudomonadota bacterium
AACTAAAAATGCCCAATATAAACAAACCATTGATGGTTTTGATGCCAGCGTTGCCGCATATCGACAAACCGTTTTAACGGGTTTTCAAGAAGTGGAAGACAATTTAGCTGCGTTACGGATTTTAAAAGAAGAAATCGAAACGCAAAATAAAGCTGTTGAGGCGGCAAATCAGGCATTGATGCTCACAACCAATCAATATCAAGCTGGAACGATTAGTTATTTGAATGTCATGACCGCACAAACGGCTACGTTATCAAATCGTCAAACAGCTGTGTTATTGCAAGGTGAACAACTTATGGCTTCTGTTTTATTGATAAAAGCCTTGGGCGGCGGTTGGAATGAAAAATTATTACCAACGCCCAAAGAAGCCACTGGTGAAAGAAAATGGACGGATTATTTAATTTTGCCGATTGAATAATTGGTAGCAACTAATTTTGACGGCGAAAAAAAAGCCCCGCTGATTTGAAATCAGCGAGGCATCAAGCTATGAACTTAACTTTTTAACTTACCAATCTAACTGAACACGAGTTTCGATAATGTCGAAGTCGGTATTGTTAAATGCTGAACTACGGGCATTTAAACCTGTAAACTTACCACCACCTGCAATGTCCGTGTTGATGTCTAAAGCGTGAACATAGTTGGTCATTACTCGAACGTGTGGATTCGGATACCAGTTGATACCGAGTTTCGCAGTTGATAAACGTCCTCCGTTCATAACACCATCATTCAAATTGATGAAATCATAACCTGTTGCAACTTCCCATGCACCCCAGCCGCCTTTCATATCGAAATTGCGCGTAGGTGTTAAACGATCCCACGCACCTGTTTTAGATTTGTAAGCACGAGATTCACCCGTTACGAAATAGCTCATATAACCATAGTAACCGTCTAAAGCTACGCCATTTCCATAACCTTGACCTGAAATATCTGTTCGGATATATTCGCCTTGTGCTGAGAATGATCCATAAACCACCGCACTTTCTGCACCAAAACGAGTAAGGTGATCGGCTCTACGTCCTGTTGCTCTCGAACCACCAGTTAAGTTACCTGTGCTCAATATGCCTTGACGATCTACGTTAGTATCTGGATTCGCTGTGAATACAGCACCACCATTAGCAAAAGCATTTGTACCGTCGTAATTGTTATTAAGATTGATATAAGAGCCTGAAGTACCAATGTGCAAGAATTTCGATTTACTTTCCATCCATGGTGTACCACTTACACGAGCATTGACTTCCCAACCTGTATCACCGCCGCCGCCGTTACGGTTTACACCGCCGTTTGCACCGATAGAACTAGGACTTGATCCACCAGTTGCTCCAGAAGCACCAAGACCGTTAAAGTTTTGACCAACTGCTTCGGTTTGTAACGAGCCTGCAACCTGCCAACGATCTTCTGCATAAGTTGCACCCATACCCATTTTGTAAGTATTCAAGTTGTCAACGAAAGTGTTGGTAATCATGTTACGTTCAATAAATGTTATGTAACGGTTACTGGTTGCTTCTTCCATACTGAAAGGTTCTTTGAATGAACCAAATTTAATTTGGAGGGGCTTGGAAAAGTTGTAACCGATGTAAGCGTCGGTAACGCCAGCAGCAACTGAACCATTACCGCGTGTGAAATCGTATTCAAATTTGTAAATAGTATCTTTGAAGAAGGTACCTTCAACACCCAAACGAGCGCGACGAAGAGCAACACCATCATTTAATTCGTTAGGTAATGTACCTGCTGTAGCAGCGGGGGGTAAAACTTGGTTATTCGCATTGACTTGGGAGTCCACTTGCATTCGCCCATTGATTGCCATTTTGAAATTACCGTCACGACTTTTGAATTCGATGCCACCGTCTTTTTTAATTTCAACAACACCTTCATCATGAGATTCTTTTGCGTGTTCTTCTAACGCTTTGATTTGATTGTCTTGTAATTCTAACTTGCTGCGTAATTCAGAAACATCGCCGCCACTTTTAACTGGTACGCCTTCTTGAACCTGTTCAAATGAACCTAAAATTTGTCTGCCTGGACCTGCTTCGGTGTAAAGTTGCTTGGTTTTACTATCAACATATAAAACCATTGCAAATGCTGACGTTGTGAAATTTGCAGTTAAAACTGTAGCAACTGCCAAAGTGAGTTTTGATAATTTCATGAGTTTCTCAAAATGAGTGAAGAAGTTAAAAATTTGCGCTAGATTAAAAAAATTAAATGACAGTTTAATGACTTTTCAATGACATTTTAGTGACAGCGCAACAAAATCATCTTTATTGTTGCAAAATTACGATTAAGTTATGAATTGACAACAATTACATTGTATCCACGATTATCATCCAAAATTCTTGAATGCTGTGTTATGTTAGAATTTTGCCGCAAAACCTTCGGATAAAAAGGACAAAATTATGAATTTAAAATATGCAGTAAATTACATTAGCGAAGACGAGTATTTGGAAGGTGAAAAAATTAGCGAAATCAAACACGAATATATTGATGGCGAAGTGTGGGCAATGGCAGGCGCAAGTCTGAGACACAATATCATCACAAGTACCGTATCGCGCCACTTTGGTAATCATTTAGAGGGTACACGTTGCACAGCCGTTTCATCTGATTTAAAAGTAAAAACCAATGACTGCTTTTTTTATCCTGATGTTGTTGTTTTGTGTTCAGATGAAAATGAACATAATTATTTCACCGATAAACCACTTATCATCGTCGAAGTCTTATCAAAAAATACCCGCAAAACAGATCAAACTATCAAAATGGTTGCTTACAAAATGCTACCAAGTTTGCAGGAATACGTTTTAATAGAACAAGATTTTGCGGAAGTCGAAGTGTGTCGCAGAAATAATCATTGGATTTCAGAACGCTATTTTTTAGGTGATGATGTGACATTTGAATCGATTGATTTAACGCTCTCAGTTGAATCGATTTATAACCGTGTGCAAAACGAAGATATTTTAGAATTTTTACAAGCCAAAACTCAGGAAACAAAATGAATTCAATACTTAAACAATCCGCTAAAACTTATGCTATCGATTCATGGGGCGATGGTTATTTTTCAATCAATGAAAAAGGAAATGTATGCGTCAAACCCAGCGCAGATAAAACGATTGAAATTGATTTATACGAAATCGCGCAATCGTTGAATGATAAAAATTTAGCGTTACCTGTTTTAGTCCGTTTTACCGATATTTTAAAAGATCGCGCCACACGTTTAGATGCCGCATTTCAAAAAGCGCGAAAAACGTTGAACTATCAAGGCAGTTACACACCTGTTTATCCGATTAAAGTAAACCAACAACGGAAAGTCGTTGAAGGTATTTTAGCGGCGGAAAATATCGGTTTAGAAGCGGGAAGCAAGCCAGAATTATTGGCGATTATGGCGTTATCGAAATCCAAAAACGGCGTGATTGTTTGCAATGGTTACAAAGATCGCGCGTATATTCGATTGGCGTTGATTGGTTTGAAAATGGGCTTGAATGTCAATTTAGTGATTGAAAAACCGCTTGAGCTTGAATTGATTATTGACGAAGCCGCAAAATTAAACGTGATGCCACAAATGGGCGTGCGAGTACGTTTATCGAGTATCAGCGCGGGAAAATGGCAAAACAGTGGCGGAGAAAAATCAAAATTTGGATTACACGCGCATGAACTTTTACAACTCGTTGAACGCTTGAAACAAGCTAATATGTTGAGTGCGTTAAAATTGATGCACTTCCACATGGGGTCGCAAATTGCCAACATTCACGATATTAAAATCGCCCTTAAAGAAGCAGGACAGTTTTATGTGGAATTACACCGTTTAGGCGCAGAAATTCAAATTGTTGATACGGGCGGCGGTTTGGGTGTGGATTATGATGGCAGTAAATCACGTCGCGAATCGTCAATAAATTACAGTTTGAATGAATATGCGCTTAATATCGTGCGAGGTTTTGCTGAAGTTTGCGCTGAAAAAAATGTGCCGCAACCCGATATTTTTACAGAATCGGGACGGGCTTTGACCGCGCATCATGCTGTGTTAATTACTGACGTGACGGACATCGAATCGATTTATCGCAATGAAGCCGAATTGGAAAAATTACTCACTATTCAAAATCCTGTCGAAGCGTATCACGACGCACATTTTGATTTAGCGCAAGCGCGTGAAAGATTCGCTCAAGACCAATGTTCATTGGCAAATTTAGCGCAAGCAGAAAATATGTACGCGCTGTTGTGCCAAAAAATTCAAACGCAATTAAATCCACAAAATCAAAGTGAAGAAACGATTTTAGATGAATTAAATGAAAAATTGGCGGACAAAATTTTCTGTAATTTTTCGTTATTTCAATCATTGCCAGATGTATGGGGAATTGACCAAATTTTCCCGATTATGCCGATTCACCGATTGAACGAAACACCAACCCGCCGTGCGGTAATTCAAGATTTAACCTGTGATTCGGACGGTCGAATTGATTGTTATATTGATGGGCAGAATTTAGAAAACACCTTGCCGATTCATGAAATCGACTCGGAAAAACCGTATTTGATTGGCTTTTTTATGTTGGGCGCGTATCAAGAAATTTTAGGTGATATGCACAATTTATTTGGTGACACGCATTCGATTAACATTAAGTTGGACAACGACGGTTATCATTTTGAAGATTTGCAAGAAGGCGAAGACGTTTCAGAACTGTTGGATTACGTTCACATCAGCAGTGACGAATTGATGCAAGCCTATCGGGAAAAATTAGCGGCTAGCGATTTAACCGATGTAGAAAAACAAAATTATGAAAGCGAATTGCTGGCGGGTTTAAATTCTTATACTTACTTGGCGAAATAACGATGCGATTTTGGCTAATGAAATCTGAACCAAATGTATTCAGTATTGGTGATTTAATGGCGCGTCCTAATCAAATTGAACCGTGGGAAGGCGTGCGAAATTATCAAGCGCGAAATTTTATGCGTGAAATGGAATGTGACGATTTAGCCTTTTTTTATCATTCAAACTGCAAAGAAGCAGGCATTGTTGGCGTAATGAAAATCGTAAAGTCCGCTTATATTGATGACAGCGCATTCGATGAAAAAAGTCCGTATTTTGATTCAAAAAGTACCCTTGAAAAGCCACGTTGGTGGCGCGTTGATGTGCAATTTGTGCGGAAATTTGAACGCACCATTACGTTACATGAACTAAAAAAACGAACTGAATTAGCTGATTTTCAATTGATTCAACGAGGCAATCGATTGTCAATCTTGCCCGTAACCGAAACACAGTGGAAATGTATTGAAGAAAATAATGACGACTTCTAATTCAAGCCTTTGCCCTTGTGGCTCAAATCAAAATTACACCGAATGTTGCCAACCATTTCATGTTGGTGAAGATTTACCTGTTACAGCCGAAGCGTTAATGCGATCACGTTACAGCGCGTATGTTTTTAAGAATTCTGATTATTTGCTAATGACATGGCATAAAAACACGCGACCAAAACAACTCGATTTTTCGCAAGATAATACAACGTGGAAAAAACTGGAAATTTTGAACACAAAAAAAGGCGGTGCAAAAGATGATAAAGGTCGAGTGGAATTTAACGCGTTTTATGTTCAGGATAATGAAATACGGCTGATGCACGAAATCAGCCGCTTCAAGAAAATTGCTGGACGCTGGTTTTACGTCGATGGTGTTTTGGATTAGTCGAATTTATTTGGCAACCAACCATTATTTACACAATCTCGAAAACACCACGCGGGCGTTGTTTCGGTTTTATAACTCCAAAAAAACCAACCAAGATATTTTTCAAACGTCGCCAATTGCGCCGCTGCATAACCACGATAAGCGACGTTCATTTGAAAATCATCCATCGTTTCTAACGCATGATTAAAAGGACCTTCCGCCCAAAGTGACACCACTTTTAAATCTAATCCCAAACTCCACTCACCCAAATACGTTTGCTGCTTCAACTCGTGAATAACATCATCCGCTTCTTGTTTCCATTCGCCGCTAGCTTTGTGAATATGCGTGTAAATATCCGAATCAATATCGGCGCGGTCAAAACATTGATAACGGTGCATATCAAAAACGACATTTTGAAATTCAGGTTCTGGCATAAAACCAATATATTCACGAAACGAACGAAAACCATCGTGAAAAACCACTGCCACTTTATCGGGTGAACAATGTTGGCGAATGCGTTGATAAGCCAGCGTGTTGTAATTTTTCAAATAATCAGTTGGCACGTCCCAACGCGGTTCATTTAACACTTCAATCGCGTGCAATGCAGGACGATTTGAATAACGTTCTGCAAGTTTTTCCAACACATTTAACGAATGCTTTAAATAGACTTCTTCCGTGTGCCATTCGCACACATCTTTAATGCCGCCATTATCAAAACCATTTTGACAACCAGGTGCAGCGTGCAAATCAACGACTATGTTTAAACCGAATTCTTCTGCCCAATCGAAAGCTTTATCTAAAATCTCAATGCCACCAACCACAAACGGATGTTTATGCTCGCCGTAACTGCGATGATAGGGATAATCCGCACCAAAAATCCAATGTCCAATCGGAATACGAACCGCGTTAATACCACGTTCCGACAACCATTGAAAATCATCGTGCGTAATAAAACTGTTCCAATGCGCTTTTAAAACCGTGTCTGCTTTATCACCTAATTCAGCACAAAACGTGGTTTCGTCAGTCGCGTCTAAACCTTCAAAAATGCTCGGTGTCATCCATTTTTCTAACACCAACCAGCCACCTAAATTTACACCACGCAATTTTTTACCGCGTGCTTGTTCTATTTTTTTTGTCATGGAAAACACCTCGTTATAAAGTAATTTTGCGCTGATGAAAGGCTTCGGCGCGTGATTCATGTGTAATTGTTAAAATCGCCGATTTCGGTAATTCTTGGCAAATTAAACGCAACATTGCAATTTCATCATCTGAGTCGAGCGAGTCAAATGCTTGTTGCAATAAAATCCATTTTGGTTTTTGTAACAACAACCGCACAATGCCTAATCGCTGCTGTTGTTCGCGTGACAACGTCGCATCCCAACTTTCAACATTTTCATCCAAGTTTTCACACAAATCGGTCAAACCAACTTCCGCCATTTTTTCTACTAATTCATTTTGGTTTATTTCTGAAACAGTGAGCGGATAACAAATAGCTGCGCGTAACGTGCCGATTGGTAAATATGGACGTGGTGGAACAAAAACGACTTCATCATTAGGTAATTCAATTTTTCCTTCGCCCCACGGCCAAAAGCCGACGATTGCCTTAAAGAGTTTTGAACCTGTAAACGCATTGCCAACGATTAAAACACGCTCTCCCATTTTGATGTCTAAATTTATTTTGTGCATACAAACCACGCCATCTAAGCGAACAATACACAAGTCACTTAATTTCAATACTTGCTTGTCAGTTTGAATGCGTTGAATTCGATGTGGATCGCGATAAGAAATTTCCTGTTCTAATGTATCTAAAGCATGAACTAAACTTAAAACACGTTCTACTGAAGCCCGCCATTCGGCAATTTTCGCCATATTATCAACAGGCCAAGATAATGCCGAAGCCATTTGTTGAAAGGCTTGTGCTGATTGCATTAGTCCACCTAAAGAAATGCTACCTAACACAAATCGTGGTGCAGAAACTAAAATTGGAAATGCCATTAGCAAAACCGAATGCCCAGACGAGAACATGAAAATATGTGACCAAGCATCTGTTTGTCGTTTCCAAGCATCAATAATATCGTTAAAAAGTTCGTAAAAACGCTTTTGTTCTGTGTGTTCACCATGTACCAATGAAATAGCGAGTGAGTTTTCACGCGCATTAACCAAACCAAATCGGAAGTTAGCTTCGACATTTTGACGATTATTTGTCGCTTGCGTTAATGGGCGACCAATCCACCATCCTAAAATAGATGCACCAGTTGCATAAAGCATCGCCAACCAAACTAAATGCCCGTGAATTGGGATTTCAAAAAGTCCAAAATCTAGCGTAATAACGCCAGATAATGTCCACAAAATTTTGCTAAAACTGACCAAAAGCAATAAACAAAAAATTAAAGAATGTGCTAAATCAATTGCCGATTCTGTCGCAATACGAACATCTTCAGCAATTCGCCCATCAGGATTACTCGCAGTATTTTCACTTTGAATATGTGTTACCAAATAATGTCGTCCGTCACTCATCCATTGAGCAATTAACTTTGCAGTAAGCCAATTTCTCCAATCAAGCTGCAATGTTCGCTTCACTTTGAAATGCGTTACAGTCACTGCGATATTGGCAATAAAAATCAGAACAATCATTCCAACTTGTGTCAATACGCCCGACATTGAACGCTGCTCAAGCGCATTAAATAAGTTCGCGCTCCATTCAGTAATAACAACAGCGACTACAATTTGAATAAGCGTTAAAGCAAATAACGCCAACGTTAAGCGGCGAATGGTGGTTTTATTTTCGGATTGCCAAAATGGTGAGGCAAGCTGAATAAATTGAAGTAAAAATCCAGTGTTCATAGGCATGATGGTAAGCCCTCCTAAAAAGTGAATGCAATTTTATAATTTTTATATTTGTCTATAACGATAGTACGCTGCACATGCGCCTTCCGTGGAAACCATTGTCGCACCAAGTGGGTGTTCTGGTGTGCAGTTTTTACCAAATTCCGCACATTCGACAGGTTTTATCAATCCTTGTAATACGTCACCACTTCGACATTCGACAGGTTCTAACGTGTTAATGTCGCCCACTAAAAAACGATTTTCTGCATTCCACTCGTCATATTCTGTACTTAACGCCAAACCGCTGTTTGCAATTTCACCCAATCCGCGCCAATTTCGATTCACGACGTTAAATACTTTTTGCATCAAGGCTTGGGCAGGTAAATTCCCCGCTTCTTTGACGATTCGGGCATATTGATTTTCGACCACAAAACGCCCTTCTTCGAGCTGTTTCACACAACCATAAATGCCTTGCAAAATATCAACAGGTTCAAATCCTGTAATGACAATCGGCATTTTGTGTTGCAAGCTAATCGGCGCATATTCATGAAACCCCATAATCGAACAAACATGCCCTGCCCCCAAAAAACCTTGCACACGATAATTTTCTGTCGCCAATAATGCTTGCATTACAGGTGGAACGCGAACGTGGCAAATTAATAATGAAAAGTTTTGAAGATGTTTTAGCTTTGCTTGATACGCCGCCAATGCTGTCGTGGGCGCAGTCGTTTCAAACCCCACGCCAAAAAAAACAACTTCTTTATCGGGCGATTGTTCCGCAATTGTCAATGCGTCTAACGGCGAATACACAATCCGAATATCCGCACCTTGTGCTTTTAAGCTCAATAAATCTTGGTGTGAACTTGGCACACGCAACATATCGCCAAACGAACAAAAAATCACATTTGGCTGCGTCGCAATCGCTAAGGCTTTGTCGATGTAGGCTAATGGCGTGACACAAACTGGACAACCAGGTCCATGAATTAATTCAATGTCATCAGCAAGCAATTGGTCAATGCCGTATTTAATAATACTGTGCGTTTGACCGCCACACACTTCCATAATTCGCCAGCGTTTTGTGGTCAGTGATTTAATTGAGCTAACCCATTTTTGTGCAAGTTCTGGATTACGAAACGCTTGTGTGTAATTCATAAATCTGCCTGAAAATCAGCTAAATCTTGAAAGACTTGCAAACTGGCTAAGGCTTCATTTTCATCCAAAACCGAAAGCGCAAAACCTGCATGAACAATCACATAATCACCAATCTGCGCTTCAGGAACATAAGCCAAACTGATTTCTTTTTGAACGCCTGAAAAATCAACATTTCCTGTGCGAAGTAAATCATCGACGTTGGCATTTAAACTTACAATTTTGGCAGGAACGGCTAAACACATAATCAACTCACTTTTGGTTAAATTTTAGGATTTTATTATATCTGTTTTGAACGCTGATTGTGTTTAAGCCGAAAGCCGTTATGATTAAACTGCGTGGATAAATTCGCGCCTATCATTCATTTCAATTTTTCACTGTTTTAACTGGAGATTCTTATGGTTCAAAAATTATCCGATATTGTCAGCGCAGGTGTAGTTACAGGCGATGATGTACAAAAGATTTTCGCATTTTGCAAAGCCAATAAAATGGCATTGCCCGCAGTTAATGTGGTGAATAGTGATTCGATTAACGCGGTTTTGGAAGCAGCGGCAAAATCAAAATCTGCCGTTATCGTGCAATTCTCAAATGGCGGCGCACAATTTGTTGCTGGTAAAGGTTTGAAACTTGATGGTCAGCAAGGGGCGATTTTAGGGGCGATTGCAGGTGCTGAACACGTTCATCGTGTTGCAAAACATTACGATATACCCGTTATTTTGCACACCGACCACGCTGCGAAAAAATTATTGCCGTGGATTGATGGATTGTTGGACGAAGGTGAAAAACATTTCGCTGCGACGGGGCAACCGCTTTTCAGTTCACACATGCTCGATTTATCCGAAGAATCGCTGCATGAAAACATTGAAATTTGTGGACGTTATTTGGAACGCATGAGCAAAATTGGCATGACGTTAGAAATCGAACTCGGTTGCACGGGTGGTGAAGAAGATGGCGTGGACAATAGCCATTTACATCAAGACGCGCTTTACACGCAACCTGAAGATGTTGCGTATGCGTATGAACAACTTATTAAAATCAGTCCACGTTTCACTATTGCTGCGTCATTTGGCAATGTTCACGGTGTTTATAAACCTGGAAATGTAAAATTAACACCAACAATTTTGTGTGATTCACAGACACACGTTTCAGAAAAATTTGGTTTACCGACGAATAGTTTGGATTTTGTATTTCACGGCGGTTCTGGGTCGTCAGCTGCTGAAATTGAAGAAGCAATTGGTTACGGTGTTATCAAAATGAACATCGATACCGATACACAATGGGCTGCATGGGCGGGAGTAATGGATTATTACAAAACCAACGAAGGTTATTTACAAGGTCAAATTGGTAATCCTGACGGCGACGATAAACCCAACAAAAAATACTATGACCCGCGTGTTTGGCAACGTGCCAGTCAAATCAGCATGGTAGCGCGAATCGAACAAGCCTTTACGGAATTAAATGCGGTGAATTCGTTGTAATAAACGGCACAAAAAAAAGCCCGTTTCTTTTACAGAAACAGGCTTTTTTAATGGTTAAAAATTTTCGATTTACATTAAGTAAACGAAAATAAACAAACCTAACCAAACCACGTCAACAAAATGCCAATACCACGCAGCAGCTTCAAATGCGAAGTGATTTTCAGGTGTGAAATGACCTTTCGCGCTACGGAATAAAACCACGCTCAAAATAATTGCACCCACGCAAACGTGGAAACCATGAAAACCTGTCAACATAAAGAATGTTGAACCGTAAATGCCTGAACCTAACGTTAAGCCCATTTCGGTATATGCTTCATGATATTCAAATGCTTGGCAAAGTACGAATAAAAATCCCAAACCAACTGTTGCCGCTAAACCTTGAATCAATTGTGTGCGATTTTTTGCAATCAAGCCATGATGCGCCCAAGTACAAGTTACACCACTGCTTAAAAGCAATAATGTGTTTAATAAAGGTAAACCAAACGCACCCATCGGTTCAAAATGTCCACCAACATTACCAGGACCATTAGTTGGCCATGTAGCGTTAAAACCAGACCATAACATTTCATGCGTTGCCGCGTTTGAACCTGCGCCACCTAACCAAGGTACCGATAAATTGCGGGTGTACCACAACGTACCAAAAAACACCGCGAAGAACATGATTTCAGAAAAAATGAACCACATCATGCCCATACGGTACGAAATACCTACGCCATGATTGTACATTCCTGTTTCGCTTTCTGTGGCTTGCAGTGTGAACCAACCTGCCAACATCACTACCAAAATCGCTAGCCCAGCAATCATCAGCGTCGAGCCGATAGATGAACCGTTAAGATAATTTGCAAATCCCACCAACGTCGTGAGCAAACCCGCTGTCGCCAGCACAGGCCACGTCGCTTTGTGTGGGATGTAATAAGTTGTATTACTTGTAGACATAAACTTCCCCTTGTTATTTTTTTACGGCTGTTTCAGTGTTATCAAAAAAAGTATAGGACAACGTAATCGTTTTGTAATCAGTCGGTAACGCTGGATTCACCACAAAACGCATCGGCATGGTTTTCTTTTCATGCGGGGCAAACGTCTGTTCCGAAAAACAAAAACATTCGACCTTCTCAAAATAAGTGCTAGTTAAAGCGGGCGAAAAACTCGGAATTGCTCGTGCAACCATCGTTTTGTTCGTCTTATTTTCAGCATAAAAATTGACCGTGTGATATTCGCCTGGATGAACCAGTAATTGCGGCATTTCCGAACTAAAAACCATCGGTGTGTTTTCGTTTAACGAAGTCATAAATTCCACGTTAACATTGCGATTCACATCGACCGTGTAAGCCGTTTCAGGAATGGCTTTAATCGCGTCAGGACGATCGCGTTCAATCCATTTCCATTCACACAACACGTCATACAACGGCACCAACGCATAACCAAAACCAAACATGGCAATGGCAACAATCGCTAATTTTTGCCCCAACTTTTTATTTTTTACAGAAACATCATCGTTCATCGTGAAATCGCTTGAATGACTGCCATAACGTAAATCGTAGTAGCAATAGCGAGTAACACCACTGCCGTTAGAATATTTTTTTGTTTAATCGTCATAATCGACTCGATTCAAAAATAGAGACGTGAAAATCACGCCTCTATAATTTTGACCTTAATTGTGATCGCAAGGAATCACAGCAGGTGGCGTAGAAAAGGTGTGATAAGGCGGTGGAGATGGCAATGTCCATTCCAAACCGTGTTTATGAGCATCTTCCCAAACTTCATCGCTGACTTTTTCACCTGTGCCGCCTTTAATCGTGTCAATCACAATCCAAAGGAACAACAATTGGCTCGCGCCGAAAATGAAGCCACCAATACTTGAAATCATGTTCCAATCCGCAAATTGAATCGCGTAATCAGGAATACGACGTGGCATACCAGCTAATCCCAAAAAGTGTTGTGGGAAGAACAAAATGTTTACCGAAATCGCTGACAACCAGAAGTGCAATTGTCCAATCTTTTCGTTGTACATGTGACCTGTCCATTTAGGCATCCAGTAGTAACCCGCTGCCATCAAAATGAAAACTGACGCTGGAACTAAGGTGTAATGGAAATGCGCCACAATGAAATAAGTATCGTGATATTGGAAATCCACTGGTGCAACAGACATCATCAAGCCAGTAAAACCGCCTAATGTGAACAATACAACGAAGGCAATTGAAAACAACATCGGTGTTTCAAATGTCATTGCACCTTTCCACATCGTTGCAGTCCAGTTAAAGACTTTCACGCCTGTTGGAATCGCAATTAACATCGTCGCGTACATGAAATACAACTCACCTGAAATTGGCATACCAACGGTGAACATGTGATGCGCCCAAACGATGAATGACAAAAACGCGATTGACGCTGTAGCGTAAACCATTGAGCTGTAACCAAATAAAGGTTTACGCGCAAAAACTGGAATAATCGTTGAAGCCACACCAAACGTTGGCAAAATCATAACGTAAACTTCTGGGTGTCCGAAGAACCAGAAAATGTGTTGATATAAAACTGGATCACCGCCACCAGCTGCATCAAAGAAGCTAGTGTGGAAGAATTTATCAGTTAACAACATTGTTACCGCGCCAGCAAATACAGGCATAATCGCGATTAACAAAAAGCCCGTAATCAACCAAGTCCAAACAAACATTGGCATTTTCATCAATGGCATTGCAGGCGCACGCATATTCAAAATGGTTGCGACAATGTTAATCGCGCCCAAAATTGAAGAAATACCTAACAAATGCACTGAGAAAATGGCAAACGGTAACGCTTTACCTGTTTGTAAAACTAACGGTGGATATAACGTCCAACCGCCAGCAGGTGCGCCGCCTTCCATAAATAATGTAGAAGCCAACAACAAAACGCCTGACACCAACAACCAAAAACTCATGTTGTTCATGCGTGGCAATGCCATATCTGGCGCACCAATCATCATTGGAATCATCCAGTTTGCCAAACCCACAAACGCTGGCATAACTGCGCCGAAAACCATTACCAATGCGTGCATGGTGGTCATCGAGTTAAAGAATTTTGGATCTACAAATTGCATTCCAGGTTCAAACAATTCAGCACGAATAATCATCGCCATCGCGCCACCGACAAAAAACATCGCCAGCGCAAACAACAAATACAACGTACCAATATCTTTATGGTTGGTGGTAATTATCCAACGCAACCAGCCCTTTTCAGGACCGTGGGCGTGATCATCGTGATGATCATCGTGTCCATGTTCAGCTGTTACAGCAGACATATTTTTACCTCATTAAATAAAAAAGAATAAAGACGACAACCGTTATCACTCATCGTCATAAACGGGCGTGATAGCTTTTGGTTGAATTTCGTCGCCAACTTTATTGCCGAGTTCAGGCGCATTTCTAATGTAAGTAATGACTGCCGCTAATTCGTTGTCTTTCAACTTAGCAAATGAAGGCATTTTGCTTGTACCCGCTTGCAAGAAGCCAATCAATGGATCGATACCAGCGTTCACTTTTGCACTACCACGCAATGCAGGGTAATCGCCTGGTGCGCCCGCACCATCAATTTGATGACAAGACACACAGTTTGTCATATAAACAGCAGAACCTTTTGCCATTAACTGTTCACGCGATAAATCGCTTAAATCAGGTTTTTCATTTTGTTTTGCTAAAGTTGTTTCAATCCATTTATCGTAATCGCCTTGTTCCATTGCGATAACAACGATAGGCATGAAGCCATGATCGCGTCCGCATAATTCGGTACATTGACCGCGATAAGTGCCTGGTTTATCAACCGAAGTCCATGCTTCGTTAATAAAACCTGGATTCGCGTCTTTTTTCCAACCTAAATCAGGTACCCACCAAGAGTGAATAACATCAGCAGAAGTAAAAACGAAACGAATTTTTTTGCCAACAGGAACGACCAACGGTCTGTCCACGTTTAACAAATAATGTGGAACACCATGTGGATCAGAACCATCACGATGCGTTTTTTCACTCATAGCATCTAAATGACTTTCAAAATGTACACCAGTTCCAAGGTATTCATAATCCCAATACCATTGTTTTCCAGTGACTTTAATCGACATATCAGAATTTTGAACGTTATCCAATTCCATCATCGTTTTCGTGGCTGGAATCGCCATTGCAACTAAGATGATGGTTGGAATAATTGTCCAAATGATTTCGACGGTGGTATTTTCATGGAAATTCGCAGCTTGATGACCTTTCGATTTACGGTGATGGTAAATCGAATAAAACATCGTGCCGAAAACGGCAATCCCAATAAACACACAAACCCATAGGATAAGCATGTGTAAGTCAAAAATGTCATGACTGACTTTCGTGACCCCTTCCATTAAGTTAAGTGCATAATCCGCATGTGCGCTTTGCAGCCCAAGGGCAGCTAAAGAAACACCAGCGAACAGTTGCTTTATTTTTTTCACGGAGCAAACTCCTCTAGTAGTTTAAAAACTTTATCGTATATCCGTTGGTAATTCAAAGCGATACAGCACATTTTGCTTTGTTCCTTTTACCGAATAATTATTACAAATAATCGGGTTAATTCTAACCTATGAAACACGTCTAAGCTAGTTTGAAACAGCCTTAATCCTGTAACCATTGCGCCACGGCTTTTGCATAATACGTTAAAATTGCATCGCTACCCGCACGTTTAAACGCTAATAATGATTCCAAAACAACTGCTTTTTCGTCTAGCCAACCGTTTTGTGATGCGGCTTTGAGCATCGCATATTCACCACTGACTTGATAAGCAAATGTAGGCACGCTAAATTCGTCTTTAACACGGCGAATAATATCTAAATACGGCATTCCTGGTTTAACCATTACCATGTCTGCACCTTCTTGTAGATCTAAAGCTACTTCTCGCAACGCTTCATCTGAATTCGCACAATCCATTTGATAACTGTGTTTGTTACCTTTACCTAAATTCCCAGCTGAACCAACCGCATCACGAAAAGGTCCATAAAAACTGGACGCATATTTTGCAGAATAAGCCAAAATTTTGGTGTGAATGTAACTGTTATTTTCTAATGCCTCTCGAATTGCACCAATTCGCCCATCCATCATGTCAGATGGGGCAACAATATCCGCACCAGCTTTCGCGTGTGATAAGGCTTGTTTAACCAAAACTGTAATCGTTTCATCGTTCAAAACATAACCATCAGCGTTAATCAATCCATCTTGACCATGCGAAGTGAAAGGATCTAATGCAATGTCAGTAATAATTCCGAGTTCTGGAACTGCTTCTTTTAAAGCGCGAACAGCTCGTTGGACTAAACCGTTTGGATTGTAGGCTTCAACGGCATTGTCAGATTTTTTTTCTGCTGAAACTACAGGAAATAACGCAATGGCGGGAATGCCTAAAATATAAAGTTCTCGGGCTTCTTCAACCAATAAATCAAGCGATAAACGTTCAACACTAGGCATTGAATCAATGTTTTCGCGCTTATTTACGCCTTCAATAACGAAAACGGGATAAATTAAATCATCAACCGTTAGTTTATTTTCACGCATCAAACGACGTGAAAAATCATTTTTACGCATTCGTCTCATGCGTGAGTCAGGAAATTTAATGTTATGATATGCCATGTTATTCGTACTTATTTTTGAGATTTTTTATGAGAATTAAACACTATACCTTATTTGTTTTGTTTCTAGTATGCCTTGGTTTTATGCCGATTTCACACGCCTTTGCGGGAGAACTATCTGCACCTCAGCAAGCTATTTCAGAAGCGTCTGACAAATTACAACAAAAAATGCAGGATCAAAACTTCCTTAAAGATTTTAATAAAGTGACCCAATTTGTTGACCAATCAATCAATCCTCATGTAGATTTTGACAAAATTTCTTCATTGGTTTTAGGAAAAGCTTGGAAAACGGCGACACCTGACGAACAAAAACGTTTCAAAAAGGAATTTCAAACCTTGTTAGTTCGCACTTATTCGCGTGCATTTAGTGAATTCAAAGAATGGTCTGTGCGTTTTTTACCAAGTGAAATGGAAGACGGGGCAACTAAAGTAGTTGTTAAAACTGAAGTATTACAACCTGGCATTCAACCAATTGCAGTTAATTACAGAATGTATTTGGCAAATGGCGATTGGAAAGCTTATGACATCATGATTGAAGGCGTAAGTTTAGTAACAAACTATCGCACAACTTTCAGCGACGAAATTCAAACCAATGGATCACTTAATGCAGTGATTGACGGTTTAGCAAAACGTAATGCTGAAGCGTTAAAAAACTCTTGATTCAAACCAACATTCACCTTTACGGCGCAAAGTTTTAACTTTTGCGCCTTTTTTATATTCAATGACATCAATTAAAGATTCGCTTTACAGCCAACCACTCGGACAAATCAATAGCTTTGCATTTGATGACCACGTTGCAAACGTTTTTCCCGATATGATTTCACGCTCTGTACCTGGTTATCAAACCATGATTGCCGCAATTGGCTTATTAGCGGGACGTTTCGCAAAACAGAATAGTGTTTGCTACGATTTGGGTTGTTCATTAGGTGCGGCTTCGTTTTCAATGCGCCAAAATATCCACGTTGAAAATTGCAAAATTATTGCTGTTGATAATTCTTCAGCGATGTTGACAAAATTTGAAAGTATTTTAACGCCAGAAAAAACACCGATTGAATTGCAATGTGCTGATATTCGGGATGTAGAAATTAAAAATGCCTCGCTGGTTGTTTTAAATTTCACATTGCAATTTTTACCTATCGAAGATCGCGCAGAATTATTGGCAAAAATTTACAACGGACTTTTACCAAATGGTGCGTTGATTATTTCAGAAAAACTCGCTTTTGAAGATTCGCGCCAGCACGAATTGCAAATTGATTTGCATCACGAATTTAAAAAATCACAAGGCTACAGCGATTTAGAAATTAGCCAAAAACGTACCGCATTAGAAAACGTGCTAATTCCTGAAACATTCGCTACACATCAAAATCGATTGAAATCAGTTGGTTTTGAAAGTGCCGAATTGTGGTTTCAGTATTTTAATTTTGCTTCATTTATCGCGTTGAAATAATGGATTACTCAAATTTATACGAAGATTTAAAAGCTGCCGACGTTGAGTTTTGGGCAGATTTATTACCTGAGCAACTCGCAAACGCATTCGATACAACAAAACACGGCGATTTGATTCGTTGGCAAAATCAGCTTGAAGATTTACCAAAAATTTCGCCATTGTTTCGTGATATTTCTATCGACACCGTAAAACTAGGAAATGCCGACGAAATTACGCCGCAGTTGCAAAGTGAATTAAAAGAAAAATTGCAGCAATTTTGCCCGTGGCGCAAAGGTGGTTTTGATATTTTTGGCATTCACATTGATACCGAATGGCGGTCAGATTGGAAATGGCAACGCCTTGAAAACCATATTACGCCGTTACAAAATCGATTTGTTTTAGATGTTGGTTGCGGCAACGGTTATCATTGTTGGCGAATGCTTGGTGCAGGTGCAAAACGTGTTATTGGCATCGATCCAATGCTTTTGAACGTAATTCAATTTCAACTTATCAAACAGTTTTACGATAACGCTGCGCCGATTGACGTTTTGCCGCTGGGAATCGAAGCCTTGCCACCAAAGTTAAATTGTTTTGATACGGTTTTTTCGATGGGTGTTTTATATCATCGTCGTTCACCGCTTGATCACTTATTTGAATTACGCGACTGTTTAAAATCGGGCGGCGAATTGGTTTTAGAAACGCTGGTGATTGATGGAGAATTAGGTGACACGTTGTTGCCCAAAGACCGTTACGCACAGATGCGAAATGTGTGGTTTTTACCTAGCTGTGCGACGTTAGTGAGCTGGTTAAAACGTTGTGGATTTCAAAATGTACGGGTTGTCGATATGACGTTAACGTCAATAGAAGAACAACGCACTACAGATTGGATGCGTTTTCATTCCCTTAAAGATTTTTTAGATTCTGAAAATTCTGCGCTAACTTGTGAAGGGTATCCCGCACCGAAACGTGCGATTTTAATTGCGAATGCGCCATAATTTAATGCGCGGCAAGTTGTACAGCATTTCGCTTATCTCGTTTCACTTCATACAATGCTTCGTCTGCTAATGTAATCAATTCCTTTCCACTTAATTTACCATCTATCGAACAAGCCACTCCGATACTGACAGTCATGGGATTTAACAATGCTACATTTTCGACTTGGTTCTTTTCAATCGTTTGTCTTATTCGTTCTGCTAATAACAATGCTGATTTGCTGTCGGTATTTGGACAAATTACCAAAAATTCTTCCCCGCCTAATCGACATGGGATATCAGTGGCGCGTGAACATTTTTTCATGAGTGTAGTTGTGTGAATCAGCACTAAATCACCTGCATCGTGACCTAATGAATCATTCACCGATTTAAAATGATCTAAATCCAGCATCAATACACTCAATGGATTCTTATTGCGATGTGCGCTTGCCCATTCTTGTTCCAAGCGATTCAACGAATAACGTCGATTCGATAAGCCAGTTAATACATCGGTATTAGCCATTAATTCTAATCTACGATTAGCAACCGCGAGATCGGCGATATATCTTTGTAATTCTTTACGTTCTTTTTCGACCTCTTTTTGCAGCTTAATAATCCGCTGTCCTGCACGAATTCGAGTAAGTAATACTTTTAAACTTAATGGCGTGGTCACATAATCATCAATGCCTGCATGAAAAGCTTCAATCAATTCTTTTTCTTCGTGGGATGAAGTCAGCATTATGATGTAAATTGAACTTCCCCACGTTGATGAATGCAGCATTTTTGATAATTCAATACCGTCCATTGGCTTCATGTGCCAATTGGTAATAATCAATTCTGGTTTATTTTCTAAGGCGTATTTCAATGCAGAATCACCGTCTTTGCACGCGACTACTTTGTGACCGACGGCTGTTAATTGCTTAGATAATCGCGCCAACATCATCACATCATTATCAACAACCAAGATATTTAAAGACGACAAATTATTATGTTCATCTTTGTTTAATTCAGGCGACGATTGACGAATATCTGTTTTAACATTGACAAGTTTTCCCCATTTTTGCCATTGTTTAAATATATCTGTTATAAATACTTTTAAGTCGGCTTCATTAAAATAATGCGCCGATTCAAGCAGCAGTTTTGGCATTAATTCCACACGATAATTTTCATCTGCAATACAATAATTAGCCAATTGAGTGGCGAAATACAATTGTTTTGCCAGCTGATTCGCTTTTAAATTTTCGTCATTAGGTTTGAAATAAAGTTTTAAGGCTTCAATATGTACTGATGAAAACCCCCAATCCTCTAAAAGCATTAAAGTTAACGCATTGTGATTAATCGCAAATTGCTCTTGCTCCAATTTTAATAATTCGTCACCGTCAGCCGCTGCAATACACTCACCATAACTTTCTGACCAAGCCGTGGCTAATGCTAAACGTCCAATATCCATCAACAATCCCAGCGTAAATGCTTCTTCGGGACTAATAATGCGCTCGTGTGAACTTAACAATGAAATTGCTACGGCGGTTGCTAATGATTTTGACCAATAGGTAGGATAATTAAAATTTGGACAACGGTTGTTGCTGTCATTTCCAACGAGCGAAAGACTGAGTGCAAAATTCTTTACCGCAACCATACCAATCATAATAATTGCGTCATTAATGTTGCTGATGGGGGTATGTGCGCCATTTGCAGCGGAATTTGAAAATTGTAAAATTCGCCCACTTAATGCAGGATCCAGTTTAATCAACTGTGAAACTTGCTCAATTTTGACATCGTCACGTTGCAACAACCGCATTATTTCTAAAGCAGTACCAGACGGTGAAGGTAATCGATTCGATGTTTTCAATTCATGGAAATTAAATTTTTGTGTCATAAATTCGTGGTTTGTAGCAGTTTTTGAGCATAATTTGATGTCTTAAGACAAAAAATCGGTATTTTTATTTCTTTTTTATCTACACCTGTTTATAAAACTCAGATGACTATCTGGCGAATAGTGGTGGTATTTTTAGCTATCGTTTAAGAATTGGCAATTTTATTTTTATATGCTGTAAACAGTTGAAATGAAAATCTTATATGACTCTGTAAATTCAAGACGTTTTCATCGTGTTTTATGTATGAGATTTACGCTGTAACTAATACCGTAGACGGTATATAATCCCACGCTTTCACTAAACTTTCACTAAATTCACATTGGAAAAAGTATGCTCGGCAAACTCGTCAAATTAGTCATAGGTAGCCGCAATGACAGGCTGATTAAGAAAAAAATAGCGTTGGTTAAAAAGGTCAATGCACTGTCTTCAGAATACGAAAAACTATCTGACGAAGCGTTGCAAGCAAAAACGCAAGAATTTCGTGAACGCTTAGAACAAGGTGAAAAATTAAATCATTTATTACCCGAAGCCTTTGCGACAGTGCGTGAAGCATCAACTCGTGTATTTGATATGCGCCATTTTGATGTTCAGTTAATTGGTGGCATGATTTTGCACAGTGGCAAAATCGCGGAAATGAAAACAGGCGAAGGCAAAACGTTAATGTCTACGCTTGCTGCCTATTTAAATGCCCTTCCCGCTCGCGGTGTGCATATTGTCACCGTCAATGATTATCTAGCGAAACGTGATTCAGAAACCATGAGCAAACTGTATAGTTTTCTCGGTATGAGTACAGGTGTAATTCTTTCGCAAATGGAAGCACCAGATCGTCGTCTTGCTTACGCTTGCGATATTACTTACGGTACAAATAACGAGTTCGGTTTCGATTATTTACGCGATAACATGGCGTTTACGCTTGAGCATAAAGTACAACGTGATTTGCATTTTGCTATCGTTGATGAAGTCGATTCAATTTTAATTGATGAAGCCAGAACACCTTTGATTATTTCGGGTCCAACTGACGACACCAGTGATATTTATTTGCGCGTAAATGTGATTGTGCCGTTATTGACGAAACAACTTAAAGAAGATGGTGAAGGCGATTATTCAGTTGATGAAAAAACGAAACAAATTCACCTCACCGAGACAGGTCACGAAAACATTGAGAAATTGATGATTGAACATGGTTTGTTAGCAGAAGGTACGAGTTTGTACGACGCTACAAATTTACGTTTAATGCACTACATGAGTGCCGCATTACGAGCATTTGCACTGTTCAGACGTGATGTTGAATATATTGTAAAAGACGATCAAGTCGTTATCGTAGACGAGTTTACGGGTCGTACTATGTCGGGTCGCCGCTGGTCAGAAGGCTTGCATCAAGCAATTGAAGCGAAAGAAGGCGTGCCAATTCAAAATGAAAATCAAACCCTCGCTTCAATTACTTTTCAAAACTATTTCCGTTTGTATGAAAAATTATCAGGTATGACGGGAACAGCAGACACCGAAGCCTTTGAATTAAACAAAATTTATGGCTTAGAAGTTGTCGTTATTCCAACGCATCGTAATATGGTTCGTCGTGATTTAGGTGATGTCATTTTCTTAACTTCTGCTGAAAAATATGAAGCAGTAGCTAATGACGTTAAAGAGTGTGTGAGTCGTGGGCAACCTGTTTTAGTAGGAACTACATCGATTGAAAACTCTGAATTGCTGTCAGGTATTTTGACAAAACAGGGTATTAAACATGAAGTTTTAAACGCTAAACAACATGAACGTGAAGCGCATATTATTGAACAAGCAGGTCAACCGTATGCAGTGACCATTGCCACAAATATGGCGGGACGTGGAACAGATATTGTTTTAGGTGGAAATTTAGAAGCCGAGTTACATGCACTTGATTCAGATGCAACACAGGCGCAAAAAGATAAAATTAAAGGTGCGTGGTTAGATCGTCATAATGCGGTTGTAGCAAGTGGTGGTTTACACGTTATTGGTTCAGAACGCCATGAATCACGCCGAATCGACAACCAATTACGCGGACGATCAGGTCGTCAAGGCGATCCAGGTTCAAGTCGATTTTTCTTATCGTTAGAAGACGATTTAATGCGAATTTTCGCGTCGGAGCGTGTTTCGGGGTTAATGCAAAAATTAGGCATGGGCAACGGCGAAGCTATTGAACATCCTTGGGTGACACGTTCAATTGAAAACGCACAACGCAAAGTCGAAGCACATAATTTTAATATCCGTAAAGAAATTTTAGCGTATGACGACGTGGCAAATGATCAAAGAAAAGTCATTTACACGCAACGTAGCGATATTATGGCAGCAGATGACATTTCAGAAATCATCACTGCAATTCGTGAAGATGTAGTCAATGATATGATTACGCTCTATATTCCAGCCAAAACAATGGCTGACCAATGGAATATCGCTGGCTTAGAAGAGCATTTACGCCTTGAGTTCGGTGTTGAGATTGCGGTACAAAATCTGCTTAATGAAGATAAGAAACTACAAGAAGAAGGTTTGCGTCAAAAAATAATCCAGATTTTGGAAGAAAATCACGCTGAAAAAGAAGTTAGAATTGGCGCGGATACATTACGAAATGTTGAAAAAACCTTTATGTTGCGTGCCTTAGATCACAACTGGAAAGAACATTTAGCGGCAATGGATTATTTACGTCAAGGCATTCATTTCCGTGGTTATGCACAAAAAGATCCAAAGCAAGAATATAAACGTGAAGCCTTTGATATGTTCACCCATTTGCTTGAAACAATTAAATTTGAAGTGGTTGGTTTATTATTCAAAATTCCTTTGGAACAAAGTGCTTTCGATCGTGAATTAGATGAAGAATTCGCAATACCAACAGGCACAATCGAACACGATAGCGAACACTTATCCGCTATTGCGGATACCGAAGAACCAACATTTGTTGAAATGCCCACGAGTTTGACGCAAGACAGCATTGGGCGAAATGATGCTTGCCCGTGCGGTTCAGGCTTGAAATATAAACACTGTCACGGAAAATTGGTCTAACGCATTTTTGTTTTTAAGCCAATTTAATGATGATTTCTCTTACTTTTAAAAAATCATGAATTGGCTAAAAAATAAACTCAATTTTAATCTGGATTTAAATTTGCGCTTCGTGGGTTTTGGACAAAAACCTACAGCCGTTTTAGGTATCGATATTACTACGACTGTCGTAAAACTATTGGAACTTAGCAAGCAAGGCAATCATTACAAAGTTGAAAGTTATATGGTTGCGCCATTACCTCGCGATGCGGTAATAGATAAGCATATTGCAAATGTCGATTTTATTGGTGAGGCAATTAAAAAAGTAGTTAAGCGTTCGGGAACAAAATTAACACAAGCGGCAGTTGCGGTTGGTGGATCATCAGTAATTACCAAATTGATTACGTTACCTGATGGATTGACAGACGATGAAATGGTTGAACAAATCATGATCGATGCTGAACAATACATTCCTTACGGTATTGATGAAGTTAATTTTGATTTTGAGGTTCAAGGTAAAAACGAGATTGATTCTAATCGAGTAAATGTGTTGCTTGCAGCCTCTCGAAAAGAAAATGTAGAAGAGCGTATTGCTGCGCTGAAAATTGCAGGATTGAAAGCAAAAATAGTCGATATTGAAGCCTTTGCCATTGAAAATGCGTTTGTTTTACTCGCTAATCAGTTGCCTTATTCTGTCGAAGACAAAACTATCGTCATAATTGAAATCGGGGCAAATTTAACGACGTTGCATGTACTTTACAATTCTCGGGCGATTTATACACGAGAACAAAATTTTGGTGGCAAGCAACTTACCGAAGAAATTCAGCGGGCTTATGGATTAACTTACGACGAGGCAGGGGTAACAAAGAAATTAGGCGGATTACCCGATAATTATGAAAGTGATGTTCTTGATCCATTCAAGCGCAGCATGGTTCAACAGATTCAGCGTGCAATACAATTTTTTCTTGCATCAAATGCAAGTCGTCCGATTGATTGCATCATTCTCGCAGGCGGCTGTGCGGCAATTACGGGAGTCGATAAATTAGTTTCGCAAGCCGTGGGTGTAGAAACATACATTGCAAATCCTTTTCTGGATATGGAACTGTCATCTCGTGTAACTCCAAAGAATTTAGAGAAAGATGCACCGTCAATGTTAATCGCCTGCGGTTTGGCATTACGGAGTTTTGACGAATGATAAAAATTAACTTGTTACCGTGGCGAGAAGAATTACGGAAAGAAAAACAACAAGCATTTATTAATTCAATCAGTATTGCAATCGGTTTAACCGTATGTATTTTGGGTGCGATTCATATTCATATTTCTAATCAGCAAGAATATCAAGCTCAACGAAATAAAATGCTGCAAGACGAAATTACGATGTTAGACCAAAAAATTGCCAACATTAAAAGTGTAGAAGTACAAAAAACGCGCTTAATCAACAAAATTACGGTTATTCACAATTTGCAACGCTCACGCCCAGAAATTGTTCATTTATTTAATGAAATTCCTCGTGTGACACCTGAAGGATTATTTATAACCAAATTAACGCGCACGGGACGTGATTTAGTTTTTGAAGGCAAAGCACAATCTAATTCCTTGGTTTCGGCATTTATGAGTACCATTGCAAATTCTCAATGGTTACAAACGCCTTCTTTAGATGTTATTGCCCAAGATAAATTAGCAACAGATAAATCGAGTAGCGGGAAAATGAATGATTTTACTTTGCGAACAAAACAACGTGATTTGCCTGACGTGAAATAATATGAAATTAGCAGAACTTAATTTAGCTGAAGTCGATTGGGATTTTAATGCCGCATGGAGCTGGTCTTTACCTGTTCGGATAGGTGTGATTTGTTTAAGCTGCATTTCTGTTTTTGGTGCAGGTCTTTATTACGACGTATTTGATCAATTACAAACATTAGAAACAGTTCAGAAAAAAGAAACTGAATTAAAAATGATATTTGAGCTTAAGCATAATCAAGTTGCTAATTTGCCTGTATATCAAGAACAGCTAAAAATCATTAAACAAACATTGAATGACATCGTTAAAGAAATGCCAGTGGCAGAAGAGGTTGCGGGCTTAGTCATTGATATTTCTCAGACAGGAATTGCCAACGGCTTAGAATTTAAATTATTCAAACCTGCGCCAAATGTGCATCAAGAATTTTATTCGGAATTACCCATTAACATTGAAGTAATCGGTGAATATGAAGAATTGCTTTTATTTATCAGTGGACTTGCAGCATTACCTCGAATTGTGACTATTCACGATTTAACTATTGCACCAATCGACAAAACCAAAGTCACGAAACAAAGTAAAATGCTGATGTCCGTGACAGTAAAAACGTATTATGAAAATAAAAGTGCCGCAAATGATGTTAAATAAATTTGTAATTACCGTTTATGTTCGTTTTTTATTGATAACGTTTACAGCGGTTTATTTAACAGCGTGCGGTGATAATGATTTCACCGATTTACAACAATACATTGCAACTATTAAAGCAAAGCCGCAAGAAGCAGTGAAACCTTTGCCAGAATTTAAAGTTGTTGAACCTTTTATTTTAACGAAAGAAGGTCATTTGCGTGACCCATTTAAACCCATAGAAAAAATAATAGCAGAAACGTTAGAACCTGATGAAGTTGAAGAACCTGATAACGGAATTCGTCCAAATACTAATCGCACCAAAGAACCGCTTGAAGCCTTTGCATTAAGCGGCATGAAAATGGTTGGAACAATTAACATGAACGCGACATTATGGGGTTTGGTTAAAGGTGACGGCAATACCGTTTACCGCGTAAAAGCTGGCAATTACATAGGCAAAAATGACGGAAAAATTACTCAAATCAATAAAAATAAAATCGAATTGATTGAAATCATTCCAAGTAAACCTGGACGATTTATCGAACAACCAGCAACTTTAACGCTGACTGAATAGCAAAAGGAAACTGCTTTTATGTTGAAAATAAATTTACGTTTGCAGCTGTTAATTGCAGTTAGTCTGTTTTTTTTATCTAGTGTGGGTCATGGCATTGAAACATTAACGTTATCAACGATAAATTTTACTTCGCAAGGGAATGATAAATTACAAGTTCAAATGGAATTATCTGGTACAGCGATTACGCCGAAAATATTTAAAACCGACAATCCAGCGCGAATCGTATTAGATTTTGCAGCAGTAAAAAATGGATTAACTAAAAAAATCTATCCCATCAATCAAGGTGCTGCGTTGAATGCCTACGTCATTGAAGCCGATGGACGTGTGCGGGTAATTTTGAATTTACTCGAAGCAATGCCGTTTGATGTTAAAACAAACGAAAATAAAGTTTTTTTAACATTAACGCCATCACAAACTGCGCCGAGTATCGCAGATAAGTTCGTTCCAAAATTACCACCTGTAAAATCAAATACGCACGAAATTACTAAAGCCACAAACGACAAAATAGCAGCGTTTATTCCAGAGCAAGCGATTAGTGGATTTGATTTTAAACGTGGTGATAAAAGTGAAGGTCGAATTTTAGTATCATTGGCAAATCCAAATACGGTGGTCAATTCTAAAAAAGAAAATGGAAAAATCGTTATTAATTTTTTAAATACACAATTACCTGATGGATTGGCGAAACGCTTAGATGTATCTGAATTTGCTACGCCTGTTAAATTTATAGATACGACTTCATCGAAACAAGAAACGACTTTAACGGTTACAACGGTGAATGAACTTTATGATTATTCCGTATTTCAAACAGACGGTTTATTAACGATTGAATTTCGTCCCTTGAGTGATGAAGAGAAAGAAAAGCAAGAAAAATCAAGAGTTAAATATACTGGCAGTCGCTTATCGTTGAATTTTCAAGATATTGAAATTCGCAATATCATTTCAATTTTGGCTGAGTTTACAGGGCAAAATATGGTCGCTGGCGATGATGTGTCAGGCAATATAACCTTAAAACTTGATGATGTGCCTTGGGATGAAGCTCTTGAATTTATCTTAATGACTAAAGAATTAGGAAAATATCAAACAGGAAATGTCACGCTAATTTCGCCGCTCGATAAAATCAAAGATTACAAAGAAAAGCAGCAAAAAATGGAAGAAGTTGTTGAGAAATCTGACGCATTGGTGACTGAATACCTTAAAATAAACTACGCGAAAGCAGAGAGCTTTAAGAGTTTGCTCAATGGTATGGATACAGGCGCATTTGGTAGCTGTGGGGCAAGCAACGAATCAAATAGCGGCGGTAGTCTGAGTGGGAACCAAAGTGGATCGACGGGCAATTCTAATGTTAATGAGCAGACAAATTTACAACCTTCGTCTTCGATTATGAGCAGAATTTTGCCGACAGCTCAAAGTGCTAATAATCCAAATTTGGGTGTCAATCCTGATGAAAACCGCATTCTTTCAATACGCGGTTCTGCCATAGTTGATTCGCGCACAAATACGTTGATTATCAAAGACACGGTAAAAAAAATAGATGATGTAAAAAAACTTATTCATCAATTAGACGTACCTGTTCAACAAGTGATGATTGAATCGCGGATTGTGATTGCCGATGATTCTTTTGCGAGAGATTTAGGCGTTAAATTTGGTGCAGGAAAACAAGGCGTATTGGATGGAAATAAAGGTTTTGCGGTGGGTGGTAGTGGAACACAGGGTACACTTTCAAGTACGGACGGTTCAGTTGGCACATTCAAAGATTCATTGGTAGATTTAGGGATTAAAGGCACGCCAACTGGCTCATTAGCGATGACCTTAGTCAAAGGTGCAGATTATGTTTTAAATCTTGAAGTTCAAGCCTTACAAACTGATGGACGCGGTGAAAGCATTTCAAATCCACGAGTGATGACCATGAATCGTTGTACAGCTCATATTCAACAAGGTGTTCAAATACCCTACTCTACTGGCGGGACAGCTACATCGGCAGGAAATACTCAATTTAGAGATGCTGTATTATCACTAAATGTTACTCCGCAAATTACACCGAGTGGTGCTGTATTAATGAATTTGGTGATCAAAAAAGATAAGGCAAATACTACTATTATCACGAATGGTAATATAGCCATTGATAAACGTGAAATTCAGACATCTGTTTTAGTTGAAGATAGTGAAACGATTGTTTTAGGCGGGGTTTATGAAGATGATAATTCACAGACCAAAAACAAAGTTCCATTTTTTGCAGATTTGCCGTGGATTGGTGATTTATTTACCAATATATCAAACCAAAATAACAAAAAAGAACTACTAATTTTCGTTACACCTAAGATTATTAAAGATAATCCAGTAGCGCAATAAATTACTTTAAACAAACAAGGGACACATGAAACAATCAGAAAATATTTATTTAGTGGGTTTAATGGGAGCGGGTAAAACCACTATTGGACGACAACTTGCCCGTCTTTTGAAATTGCCTTTTTATGACAGTGATAAAGCGATTGAAGAACGTACTGGTGTAGACATTCCTACGATTTTTGAGTTTGAAGGCGAGGAAGGTTTTCGTAATCGTGAACAAAAAATGTTGGCACAACTTACCGAAATCAACGGCATTATTATGGCAACAGGTGGTGGAGCAATTTTGCGCGAAGACAATCGCAAATTACTCATGGAAAATGGCTTTGTAGTTTATTTGTACTGTGACGTAGATAAACTACTCGAACGCACCCGTCGTGATGTCCAGCGTCCACTACTTAATACCGAAGATCCACGCGAACGTCTTGAAACGTTATTTGCTCAACGTCAACCGTTATACGAGGCAAGTGCTGATTTAACGGTTGATACAGGTATTATGCAAAGCAAAGATGTAGTGACACACATTTTAGATATTTATCAAGCAATCCAAAATTAAACAACATGAAAACATTAACCGTCGCATTAGGTGAACGCAGCTATCCTATTTATATTGGCGCAAATTTGCTTAATCAAGCGGATTTATTGACGAGCCACATTAAATCGAAACAAGTGGTTATTGTCACGAATGAAACCATCGCACCGCTGTATTTAAAAAATGTGTTGGCACATTTGAGCGCATTTCATGTTGAAAGTGTGATTTTGCCAGACGGTGAACAATTTAAAACGCTAGATTCCGTTAATTTAATTTTCGATAAATTACTCGCCAGTAAATTCAGCCGCAACGCGACATTAGTTGCATTAGGTGGCGGTGTGATTGGTGATATGGGGGGATTTGCGGCGGCGTGTTATCAACGTGGTATCGCATTTATTCAGATTCCCACGACTTTATTAGCGCAAGTCGATTCATCAGTAGGCGGCAAAACGGGGGTAAATCATCCACTCGGTAAAAATATGATTGGCGCGTTTTATCAGCCGCAAGCCGTGATTATTGATGTTGATGTATTAGCCACTTTGGATGATCGTCAATTTGCAGCAGGTTTAGCAGAAGTTATTAAATACGGATTGATTCGAGATTTAGATTTTTTTATTTGGTTAGAAGAAAATATCGATACGTTGTTGGCACGAGATAAAACAGCATTAATTTATGCAATTGAGTATTCATGCCGCATGAAAGCAGAAGTTGTTGGCGAAGATGAACATGAAGGGGGCGTGCGTGCAACCTTGAATTTAGGACATACGTTTGGTCACGCAATTGAAACAGGCATGGGTTATGGAACGTATTTACACGGCGAAGCCGTTGCGATTGGAACGTGTTTAGCCGCTGATTTATCACAACGAAAAGGGTTTTTAAACATGGATGATGTGATGCGAATCGTAAATTTATTTGAACGTGCAAAATTACCCGTGAAATCACCAACAGAATTGAGTTCCGAACAATTTCTTGACTTGATGGCAGTTGATAAAAAAAATGTGGACGGTGCAATTCGTGTCATTTTGTTAGAAGCGATTGGCAAAGCAACACTGCCAATGTCTGTTGATAATTTATCTTTAACACAAACATTACAAAGTTATGGCAGATAACCCAATTTTTTCAACAGCATTAAATTCTCGTCCTTCTAATGATGAAGAATTGGACGTTTTGTTGCCTCTGATTACTAAAGAACGGACACAAAAGTTCGATTTGTTGCTGCATTTAATTCCGAATTTAAAACAGCATTTGATTGTTTGTGGTGCATCTGGCATTGGTAAAACATTGTTGCTTGATATGCTTTACGATATTGATAATGACGCATGGCAATGTTGTTTTGTGCAAGGCAGCGCAGAATTAAGCTTTGAAACTATTGAAATACAACTGACTAAAACGATGTTGCGAAACAATCATGAATCGTTGAATCAAGCATTTCATGATTTTCAAGAACAACACAAAAAAATCGTGTTAATTATTGATGATGCGGGACTTTGTGTTTCGGGTTTAATGACGACATTGATTGATTACGCAGTTTCTCAACCTGCATTGAAGTTAATTTTTTCGCTCACGCCCGAAGCTAGAAATAATCATCGCAAAACTGACAAAGCCTTAGATAATTGCTATTTGCTCGAAATTCCTACGTTAAGTAAACGTCAATGTGCATATTTTTTACGTCATTTAGCGGCGAAACCACGCACTTATAGCGCGTTGCCGATTGATGAAAAATTACTGGATAAAATTTATCGTGACACACGCGGAATTCCTGCTCGAATTATGGCGGATTTCACTAAATTATCACGGGAAAATCAGAATGATTACAGCAAATGGTTAATGGCGTTTGCTGGATTAATAATTTTAACGATTGCTATCAATCAAGGTATTCGATATTTCAAAAAAGAAGCCGTTGAAGATACACCGATTTTACCTGCTGAAAAAGTCGAATCTATTGAACAGCCAATTGCTCCAAAACCAGATAAAAAATTGCCAGCCCCCGTTGAATCACAAACTAAATCTGAACAAGACATCATCATCCCAGAGTTTCAATTAGATATTGAAAAAGGCATTGTTGCTGCTCCACCCGTTGCAACAGCTCCTGTTGAGAAAAAGCCTGAACCTACAGCAGAAAGTGTTGATTCGGAACAAGTTAAACCTGAAAAATCTGAACAAGTTGAATCTGAAAAAACTGCCGAAACAGCACAACCTGAACCTGCATCAGAACCCGAAATTAAACAACCTGAACCTGAAAAAGCTCCACCTATTGTTGAAACTACCCCAGAGCCTGTAAAACCAGAAGTTATTGCGCCAACTATCGTTGAGCCTGTTATTTCATTTCCAAAAGTAGAACCCGCGAAAGGCGTTAAAATTCAAGCCTTACCCGAAAAACAAACGATTATAGCAACGCCAATCGCCGCCCCAGAAGTCAAACCAGTAAAAGAAGTAAAAATTGAACCTGTTAAAAAAATTGATGCGGTAAAAAAAATTGAAATCAAACCGATTGAAAAACCCATTGAAGTTAAAAAACCAGAACCACCAAAAGTTGAACCCGTAAAAAAAATAGAACCTAAATCAACAAAAGAACAGGTTAATGTAGAAAAAGTTGGAAGTGTTGTTGCCGCACCACCTGTTGCAGGACGCTATACGTTGCAGTTAATCACGCTTTCAAGTGAAGCCGCAATTGAAAACTTTAAAAAAAAACATCCTGAACTAAATAAAAATTTCCGCGTTGTAAAATCCATCAGTAACGAAAAAGAACGTTTTGGCTTGATGTATGGTGGTTTTTCAAATGCTGCCGAAGCCATAAAAGCGCGACAAACGTTGCCTACTGAATTTGCAAATGCTTTTCCACGAAAATTGAATCCTTAATTTCATAAAACTATGACCACATTAAAAAACGATACGTTCATCAAAGCACTTTTGAAACAACCGACTGATTACACTCCCATTTGGATGATGCGCCAAGCAGGACGTTATTTACCCGAATATAGAAAAGTGCGTGAAGAAGCAGGCAGTTTTATGGCGGTTTGTACAAATCCCGAATTGGCGTGCGAAGTAACATTACAACCCTTAAGACGATTTGATTTTGATGCGGCAATTTTGTTTTCGGATATTTTGACAATTCCCGACGCAATGGGTTTGGGACTTTATTTCACTGAAGGCGAAGGTCCAAAATTTAAAAATCCGATTCGTACCGCTGCTGATATTGAAAAATTGCCCATTCCAGATCCTGAAATTGAGTTGCGTTATGTAATGGATGCGGTGCGTTTGATTCGTAAAAATTTGAATGGCAGTGTGCCGTTGATTGGTTTTTCGGGCAGTCCATGGACGCTCGCGACCTATATGATTGAAGGCGGAAGCAGTAAAAACTTCGCAAAAGTCAAAGCGTTAATGTACAACGATCCTGCGTTGATGCACCAATTACTAGATAAATTAGCGCAATCCGTCGCAGCGTATTTGAATGCTCAAATCGCAGCTGGCGCGCAAGCCGTGATGCTTTTTGATACTTGGGGTGGAATGTTAAGCGGCGACGATTACAAAGAATTTTCGCTACATTACGCGCAACAAGTTCGCTCATTATTAAAAACAGAAATCGATGGTCAACGTATTCCCACCGTTTTATTTACCAAAGGTGGCGGTTTATGGCTCGAAGAAATGGCAGCGACTGGTTACGACGCGCTTGGTTTAGATTGGCAAACGGACATTCATTGCGCCCGTGCGCGAGTTGGTGACAAGGTGGCATTGCAAGGAAATTTAGATCCAATGGCGTTGTACGCAAAACCTGAAATCATTACTGAAAAAGTAAAAAACATCTTGCAAAAATACGGTAATGGTTCGGGTCATGTTTTCAATTTGGGACACGGAATTTTGCCTGACATCAATCCTGAACATGTCAAAACGATGGTAGATGCTGTGCATGAACAAAGTCGCATTTATCATCAAGGTTAAATTTTATGATTTTAGCAGGTGATATTGGCGGTACAAAAACGTTATTAGCCATTTTTGATGGTGAAATTTGTGTGGCAAAACATCGTTTTGAAAGTGCAAATCACGCAACATTTCATAACTTGTTGGCAGATTTTTTAGCGTTGATTCCTATGGTAAAAATTGACACGGTTTGTTTAGGTGTTGCTGGTGCGATTGTAAGCGGTGATTGTGAAGCAACCAATTTGCCTTGGAAATTAACCTGCCATGAAATTGCGAAACAATTAAATGCGGAAAAAGTCACGTTACTTAACGATTTAGAAGCTGCCGCGTGGGGCATTTTATCGTTGCCAGAAAATGATTTTATCGCACTGAATCCTAACGCTAAAACGCAAGTTGGAAATTGCGCGGTTTTAGCGGCAGGCACAGGTTTGGGCGAAGCGATTATTTTTTATGACGGTAAAAATCATCATGTGATTGCGAATGAAGGTGGGCATTGTGATTTTGCCCCGACAGACGCGCAACAAATTGCATTACTTTCGTTTATGCAAGCACGTTATCCCAACCATGTAAGTTACGAACGGTTAGTTTCTGGCGTGGGAATTGTGGCAATTTATGATTTTTTAAAACAATTGGGCGATTACGCCATTTCCAATGAGTTGGAAGCCCAATTACAAACGGCGGACGATTCGGCAGCAATAATTGGTGCAGCGGCAATGGCGAAAAGCGACGAATTATGTGTGGCAACGTTGCAATTATTTGCGAGAATTTACGGCTCAGAAGCAGGAAATTTAGCCTTAAAATGTTTGCCTTATGGTGGTGTGTATTTAGCGGGTGGAATAGCCGCGAAATGCTTACCCGCGTTGCAACAAGGCGCGTTTTTGGAAGGTTTTTTATCGAAAGGACGTTTTCAAAATACGCTAGAAAAAATCGCGGTAAACGTTTGTATGCAGCCCGAAGTTGGATTATTAGGGGCGTTATATTTTGCTCAGAAATAAAAAAAGCCAGCGTTATGCTGGCTTTTTTATGAGATTTTGATAATTACTTCAAAAGTAAAACAATCGCTTGCACAGCAATTCCTTCTTTTCGACCTTCAAAACCGAGTTGCTCTGTGGTGGTTGCTTTTACATTGATGCAATCGAAAACAACCCCTAAATCAACCGCGATGTTTGCACACATTTCAGCTGTATAAGGCGACATTTTTGGAGCTTGCGCGATAATCGTAATGTCTACATTTCCTACATGATAGCCTTTATTTTTAACCAAATCATACACATGGCGCAATAAAACTCGACTATCCGCCCCTTTGAAATTTGGATCGGTGTCTGGAAAATGCTTTCCAATATCTCCCATCGCTACCGCTCCCAAAAGCGCATCACATAACGCATGTAGAACCACATCGCCGTCTGAATGCGCTTCCAATCCACGTTCATACGGAATTTTCACACCACCTAAAATTACATCGCCGCCTTCTTTAAATCGATGCACATCATAACCTTGCCCAATTCTTATCATTTCTATATTCTCATTTTTTTTATTACGAACAACCTCATTTTTAATCTTGATAACATAGTCAAAAAGAGTAAAGTGAAATCCAGCGTCTTATTTTATATATTGGAGTGTAACTATGCGAAATTATCAAAAAAATGGTTTGTTGCTTTTAGCTAGCAGCTTACTTTTTACCATTTCTGCACAACCTATTTTTGCAGCGACGACAACATCGACGACTACAAAAGCAGTCGTTGTTACCAACGCTTTAAATTTGACCCCTTAGCAACGGAATAAGCTAATCCATTTAACGAAAAATAGAATATCGTAGAAATCAATAACGACAATGGATTGAAGTCATAAACCACACTTCAATAGGGGGTCAATTAAAAA
>CAIPQN010000008.1 GCA_903867225.1 uncultured Pseudomonadota bacterium
ACAAGTGAACAACTTGAAGCCTTGAAGAAATTGTTAAATGGTAGTGACTGGGTTGTTAAATCTAAAAGAGTAGAAACCGACAAAAAAGAAGTACCAGCTAAAAACACAACCAAAACAAAATAACAATTAGCACATCCCAGCATCCGAAGACACTGGGATTTTACTATTTAGTGAACCGCCATACTCGGCATCTGCACCCCTTCAGGTAACTTCAAACTCACCACAGGTTTGTCCTTTTGTGAATCCACTAACTGTGTTGGAATTTCACCTAAAAACACCGATGGTTTTTGATGCAAGGTTGTACCGTAAAGTTGCCGTTGTTTGGCATGACTAATAATCAAACGCTTTCTAGCACGGGTGATTCCAACGTACATCAATCGCCGTTCTTCTTCGAGGTTTGCATTTTTACTGGGGAATAACCCTTGCTCCAATCCAACTAAAAACACCGTATCAAACTCCAATCCCTTCGAGGCATGAAAGGTCATCAATTGCACCCCTACGCCTTTATCTTCTTCATTGGACAAACACGCATGAGCTAAGAACTGTTCATGACTGCTCAAGTCCAGTGAATCATCAACATTGAACGTTTTAGCTAACTGCAACAGTTCATCCAAATTATCCAATCTATCTTGACCATCATCACTCCTTTCAAACCAATCAATCAAACCTGTTTCATGAATGATAAACTGTACCGCTTCAACCAATGGTAAGGCAGGTATTACGTCATGTAAGCGTTTAATCAATGCCATGAATTCAGTTACCCCTTGCAAGGCTTTACCGTTCAAGGCATTCGTACCAACAACACTTTCCAATACCTGCCAATACGAGAAACCTTTAGCCATGGCATAATTTGCAATCCGTTGTTTCGTAGCAAGTCCAATCCCGCGAATAGGCGTGTTGATGCAGTAATCAAACGCGCCGTTATCATGACAATCCAACGCCAGTTGCAGATAACACAGTACCAACTTGATTTCCTTTCTATCGTAGAACCGTTGACCTTTCGCTACGAAGTACGGAATCTGAGCTTGCATCAGCATTTGAGCAATCACATCACTTTGAGAGTTGGTTCGATACAGCACCGCTATTTCATTGAGTACCTGACCATTTGCCTGACATTTAGCTATTTCACTCGCAATGTAACTTGCTTCTTTTTCATCATCGTTAGCCGAAAACAAGGTGATTTTGTCACCCATTGCATTTTCCGTGCGTAATACCTTTGTCATGCGTTGTTTGTTATTAGCTATGACTTTGTTCGCCGCATCGAGTATCGTTTTACTACAGCGATAATTTTGCTCTAATTTCACCAGTTCATGATTAGGGTAATCCAATTGAAAGGTAGTCATGTTTTCTACAACTGCGCCTCTAAAGCCATAAATCGACTGGTCATCATCACCAACGATAAAAAGGTTCTGTTTAGGCATCGTCAACAGTTTCAAGAAATCAAACTGAATTTTGTTCGTGTCTTGGCATTCATCGACCAGCACATAGTCAAACTTGTTTTGGTAATGCAACAGCAGTTTAGGGTTCTCCCGTAGGAGTTCGTAGGAACGCAGTAAGAGTTCGCCAAAATCCATCATGTTGTTTTCAGTACAATGCTTTTCATAAGCCCAATACAGTTGTTCAAACATATCCTCGGATTCGACAGCGCGTAAGGCTTTATCCTTTTTGGCATTGATAAAACTCACTACTTTTCGTGCATCGAGTTCAATGTTCTTAGATTCGAGCAACCGTTTGATAATGCTGGTTTGTTGGGATTGTGAAATGACTTTGAACTTGGTTTTGATGTGCATCACCAGTATCTTGAAACAGAGTGAGTGAAATGTACCCAGCCAGATACCGCTTACACTGTCTTGTAATTGACGCTCTAAGCGGTGTTTGATTTCGTTAGCGGCTTTGTTGGTGAACGAAATAGCCATGATGGATTCAGGCGGTGTACCTTGCTGCAAGATGTGTTGAATGCGTGCGACTAATACACTAGATTTACCTGTACCAGCTCCACTTAGAATCAAAGCTGAAGCATTGGGTGTGGTGACTGCGATTTGTTGTTGTGCGTTTAACATGAGTTTTACTCCAAGATTAAAATTGATAAGCATCGCCAAAGTCACTGGCAATGTGTGGTTCAGGGGTTTGTTTCTCAGGGTTGAGTTCACCGTGTTTCTTACATTCGTAGGCATCAATCGCCC
>CAIPQN010000009.1 GCA_903867225.1 uncultured Pseudomonadota bacterium
ACAAGTGAACAACTTGAAGCCTTGAAGAAATTGTTAAATGGTAGTGACTGGGTTGTTAAATCTAAAAGAGTAGAAACCGACAAAAAAGAAGTACCAGCTAAAAACACAACCAAAACAAAATAACAATTAGCACATCCCAGCGTCCTAAGACACTGGGATTTTACTATTTAATGAACTGCCATACTCGGCATCTGCACCCCTTCAGGTAATTTCAAACTCACCACAGGTTTGTCTTTGTATGAATCCACTAACTGCGTGGGAATTTCACCTAAAAACACCGATGGTTTTTGATGCAAGGTTGTTCCGTAAAGCTGCCGTTGTTTCGCGTGCGTAATAATCAAACGCTTTCTAGCCCGTGTGATACCAACGTACATAAGCCTTCTTTCTTCTTCGATATTCGCATTCTTACTCGGAAATAACCCCTGCTCCAATCCAATCAAAAACACGGTATCAAATTCCAATCCCTTCGAGGCATGAAAGGTCATCAGTTGCACCCCTACGCCTTTATCTTCTTCATTGGACAAACAAGCATGAGCTAAGAACTGTTCATGACTGTTCAAGTCCAGTGAATCATCAACATTGAACGTTTTAGCTAACTGCAACAGTTCATCCAAATTATCCAATCTATCTTGCCCGTCATCACTCCTCTCAAACCAGCCAATCAAACCTGCTTCATGGATGATAAACTGTACCGCTTTGACTAACGGTAAGGCGGGTATTACGTCATGTAATCGTTTAATCAACGCCATGAATTCAGTCACCCCTTGCAAGGCTTTACCATTCAACGCATTCGTACCGACAACACTTTCCAATACTTGCCAGTACGAGAAACCTTTAGCCGCTGCATAATTTGAAATGCGTTGTTTAGTGGCAAGTCCAATACCGCGAATGGGTGTATTGATGCAATAATCAAACGATCCATTGTCATGACAATCCAACGCCAGTTGCAGATAACACAACACCAGCTTGATTTCTTTACGGTCGTAGAACCGTTGACCTTTCGCCACAAAGTACGGAATTTGAGCTTGCATGAGCATTTGCGCTATCACATCACTTTGTGAATTGGTTCGATACAGCACAGCTATTTCATTTAATGCCTGACCATTAGCCTGACATTTGGCTATTTCACTCGCAATGTAACTTGCTTCCTTTTCATCATCGTTAGCCGAAAACAACGTGATTTTGTCACCCATCGCATTTTCCGTGCGTAATACCTTCGTCATGCGTTGTTTGTTGTTAGCTATGACTTTGTTAGCCGCATCCAAAATCGTTTTACTACAGCGATAATTCTGCTCTAGTTTGACGAGTTCGTGATTCGGATAATCAGATTGAAACGTAGTCATGTTTTCCACCACTGCCCCACGAAAGCCATAAATGGACTGGTCATCATCACCAACGATAAACAAGTTCTGTTTAGGCATCGTCAATAACTTCAAGAAATCAAACTGAATTTTGTTCGTGTCTTGACATTCGTCCACCAGCACATAGTCAAACTTGTTTTGATAATGGAGCAGCAGTTTAGGGTTCTCACGCAGTAGTTCGTAGGAACGCAGTAATAATTCACCAAAATCCATCATGGCGTTTTCAGTGCAATGCTTTTCATAAGCCAAATACAATTGTTCAAACATATTCTCAGATTCGACAGCGCGTAAGGCTTTATCCTTTTTCGAGTTAATAAAACTCACTACTTTTCGTGCATCGAGTTCAATGTTATTAGATTCCAATAACCGTTTGATAATGCTGGTTTGTTGGGATTGTGAAATGACTTTGAACTTGGTTTTGATGTGCATCACCAGTATCTTGAAACACAGGCTATGAAATGTACCGAGCCAGATACCGCTTACACTGTCTTGTAATTGACGTTCCAACCGTAACTTGATTTCATTAGCCGCTTTGTTGGTGAATGAGATAGCCATGATGGATTCAGGCGGTGTACCGTGCTGCAAGATGTGCTGAATGCGTGCGACCAGTACCGATGATTTACCCGTTCCTGCACCACTTAGTATCAACGCTGAAGCATTGGGTGTAGTCACTGCACAAGTTTGTTGTGCGTTTAACATGAGTTTTACTCCAAGATTAAAATTGATAAGCATCGCCAAAGTCACTGGCAATGTGTGGTTCAGGGGTTTGTTTCTCAGGGTTGAGTTCACCGTGTTTCTTACATTCGTAGGCATCAATCGCCC
>CAIPQN010000010.1 GCA_903867225.1 uncultured Pseudomonadota bacterium
CTAAATCTTCAACTTTGAATAGGGGCAATGATTCTGAGCTAACCGCTAACGTCATAATCGGCGTGTCAGCAGGATTCACTTTGCTATAAATTGGGGCTTGCGGTAAATCATTGGGTAAAAAATTCATTGCGGCATTGATAGAGGCTTGCACAGTTTGTTCAGCAATGTCCAAATCTAAATTCAAATTGAATTGCAACGTAATCACAGACGCGCCGCCCGAACTGGTCGAGGACATTTGCGTCAATCCTGGCATTTGTCCGAATTGTCGTTCTAATGGCGCGGTAATTACCGATGTCATCACGTCAGGACTTGCGCCTGGATATAACGTCACTACTTGAATTGTTGGATAATCCACTTGTGGCAAAGCAGAAACAGGTAATAAGCGATACGCCAAAATGCCGACCAATAACATCGCAACCATGAGCAGCGATGTTGCGACAGGTCGCAGAATAAAAAGCCGTGACGGATTAAAACTATTAACTGAATTCATTAGTGTTTGGGCGATTTTTTATCAGATTTTTCTTTTTTATCAGAAACGTCTGCAACAGGTTGTCCGTCTTTTTTGGCAATATCAATTTGGCTACCTTCATGTAATTGGTCAACACCTTCTAAAACAACCATTTCATTCGGGGCGAGATTATTTGTTATGGCAACTTTATCGCCTTCGGTTGCGTCCAACGTGACGCGGCGAACTTGTACAGTTTTTTCAGGTGTTACCACATAAACAAACGCGCCTTGCGTATCATTTTGAATTGCTGCACTCGATACTTTCGTGACATCTTTGAGCGTATCTAAGTGCATTTTGATATTCACAAATTGATTAGCAAATAAAACACCGTCGTGATTGTCGAATTGCGCTTTGAGTTTTAATGTGCCAGTCGTTGGGTCAATTTGATTATCGATAGCGAGTAATTTCCCTTCGGCTAATTTTATTTTTCCCGCGCGGTCATACGCGGTTATATTGATGGATTCATTACTTCGCTTGCGTTTTATCAAGGCTTGGATATTATCTTCGGGCAAGGTAAAAACCACGTTAATTGGTTGCAATTGCGTAATCACAACCAGCCCATTAGTGTCATTTGCATGAACGATATTGCCTTGGTCGATTTGTCTTAGTCCCACTTGCCCAGAAATCGGCGCAGTTAAATGGGCGTAAGTCAGTTGTAATTTAGCATTGTTTACTTGTGCTTTATCCATTTCGACAATGCCTTTATATTGCTTAACTTGGGAGGCTTGCGTTGCGGTTTGTTGCGCGGCTATCGAATCTTGTGCAAGTAATGTTTTATAACGTTCGTAATCAATTTCGGCATTTTTCAATAAGGCTTCATCACGCACTAATTGCCCTTCAGCTTGTTGTAATTGAATTTGAAACGGGCGCGGGTCAATTTCTGCGAGTAAATCACCTTCTTTTACAGTTTGACCTTCGTTAAATGCAACTCGCATCAATTCACCATCAACACGCGGATGAACCGTAACCGATTTTAATGCTGCAACTGTCCCTAACCCGTTTAAGTAAATCGGAAAATCAGCTTTCGTAGTGGTTTCAACAGAAACGACAGCAGGTTTATCGTCATCATGTTTGTATTTGCCGCTACCTTTCGATTTATGTTGTTTTGTATCCGTTGGAGTTTCTGTTGAATGCTGAAAATAAAAACCTATTCCGCTAACAATTAAAATAAGTAGCAAACTCAATAATGCAACATTGCGACGTTTAAAATAAGGTTGGGGTAATTCTGCGCGATTGTCTTTTTTCATTCGATATTGGGATTAAGAATTTGATAGCCGAAGGCTTATGCCTTACTAAGCAAGTGCTATGCCTATCAATAGCTGATTGTTTTTGCTTGATTTTTATTATATTAAAACGCATTAGTGTTAAAAAAATAACAGTAACTGTTTGATAGCTGTTCGTTAATCAACAGCTATTTTATTTATCTAAACATTTGAGAGTTCTTGACATCCTCACCGCCCTAAAGAGGCGGTGATTCCTACAGCTAGACGCTTATGTCCAAGCGCGAGAATGTTCTTAGCCGCATTAACATCTCTGTCATGCGTCGTGCCACACTCGGCACAAGTCCATTCTCTTATTC
>CAIPQN010000011.1 GCA_903867225.1 uncultured Pseudomonadota bacterium
AGGTGTTTCTAGTCGCAGATTACGCCAAGAGTACGAAAAAGAATTGGAGAAAATTTACTGGAAAGGCGTGTTGTGGAGTCCAAGTTATTTTGCGGGAAGTTGTGGTGGTGCGCCTTTATCCGTTCTGAAACAGTATATTGAACAACAGCAACGCCCTACTTAAATTTTAAAGCGGGGCTACGCCGATATTCCTTACATCCCCGACCTGAAGAGACGGGGCTTTGCGGAATTTTTGATAAACCTTAATGACATTACTTTGATGCTTCAATCTGGTATCTTTGTTGTCAATTATCATCAAATTACTTTTTATACACGAGAAAATCTAATGATTACTGAAATTCAACTGTCACGCAAACTGACCAGTCAATTATTACATCTAGCGCAAATTTCACCTGATGCGGAAATTTGTGGTTTAGTAAGTAGCAAAAATGACGTGCCAATTCAATGTTATCCAATTGAAAATGTTGCCGAACATCCGCAAAATCAATTTTTGCTGGATTCTAAGCAACAAATTTCTGCTATGAAAAAAATGCGTGAAAACGGTGAAGAATTATTTGCCATTTATCATTCGCACCCAACCGCACCAGCGTGTCCATCAACATTAGATTTAGAATCTGTAACGTATCCAGAAGCATTGCACTTCATTATTTCATTAAATACTAAAGGCATTTTAGAATTACGCGCCTTTCATATTTCAGACAAAAATGCGAATGAAATTCGCGTCACTTTATCACTCACCTAATTTTTAACTTACTCAAGAAATCCTATCTTAAACTTATGAAAAAAATTGTATTAATTTCAATCGCAACCTTATTTTTCACGGGCTGTAGCGACAAGAACAACTACAACGCCGCCGTTTTAGCTGAATTATCACGAGATCAAAAAGTAGAAGGTGCAAAAGAATACAATGTCCCACAAGATAAAATGGCGGATTGTATTGTGGAAGCCTCTGCAAAAAATATGGATGGCATTTTTGCTTTCGATCCAGCACGATTAACGGCTTATCGTAACTACACGAAAATGCTGACATTAACACAATCAGAAGATCCGAAAAAAACATTAGACGAATTGCGTGAAGCATTTGGTTCTGCTAAAAATTTAATGGAAGCTCGTAATAATTACACAGAAAGCGAATTGGAATGTTTAACGTTATTTGTGGCAAACACCAACACTGAAGACAAGACTGAATCCAAAAAATAATTGATACTAAATTTTAGGGGATAAAAATGAAACGATTACTGCTTATTAGTTTTATTACGTTATGTTTGAGTGGCTGCATTTATACAAATCCCTACGGCTATTCGCGCTATAACACGGTCACGCCCATTTATCATCCGCAGTCTTATTATGTACCCGCGCCACCACCGCCTCGTTATCGTTATTTTGAACGCAGTGAACATCGTTCATATTCTCGTCCACATCATAATTATTGGTAAACACAAAAAAGGGGCGATTACTTTTTTAGTAATCCCCCCTTTATTTTGGATTCAAAATCGTACTTTATTTCAAAACACGCAATGTTGGTCTCGCTTTTTTAGGCGGTTCTGGTGGCGGTGTTGGCGGCTCCTCATTTTGAGATTCCTCTGCTTCAAACACCATACCTTTGCCATTTTCTTTCGCATAGATTGCCAACACCGCCGCGACAGGCGCGTTAATGTAGGTCGATTTACCACTAAAACGGGTATTAAACTCAATCGCGTCATCACCTAAAGACAAAGCATCAATCGCAGTAGGTCGAATATTCAGAATAATCCGACCATCTTGTGCGAATTGTTGCGGTAAAACTGCCGCATGATGATTGGCATCAACCAACAAAAACGGAGTGAAATTATTGTCTAAAATCCACTCGTAAATCGCACGAATTAAATACGGTTTTAATGAGGTCATTTTGGCAAATCCGCTAAATCTTTTTCAGCTTCACTGAGACTGCGTCTAAATCCTGGGCGATTAAACATACGTTGTGCGTAGTTGTTAATAACGTCATCGTGAGCATCTTTTAAATCAATACCGATACTTGGCATTCTCCATAATAACGGCGCAACGACACAGTCGATTAACGAAAATTCTTCACTCATAAAGTACGGACGCGCTGCAAAAATAGAAGCTGCGTTTAACAAACTTTCACGCAACGTTTTCTTTGCTTTTGCCGATTTTTTTTCGCCTGTATGCAATACATCATCAAGTAAAACGTACCATTCTTGATCAATGCGCTTAATCAACATGCGTGCGCTTGCACGCGAAACAGGATCCATTTGATGCAGTGGTGGATGTGGAAAACGCTCATCTAAATACTCCATGATGATGCGAGAATCATAAAGCACCAAATCACGCTCAATCAGCGTTGGAGAAACGCCACTTGGATTATCCTCTAACAAATCTTGAGGTGGATTTTCTGGATCGTAATATACGATGTCGGCAGCGATGCCTTTTTCTTCCAGCACAAATCGAGCGCAATGGCTCATAACACAAATAGGTGAAGAATAGAGAGTCATAACAGATTTACGGGTAGCTATATTGGTCACAAAAACAACCTCTTAAGAAGGGAAAAAACCATAAAAACAGGCTGCATTATACACGATTGACACATTTTCGGGGCGGCGAAAAACACACTTATTTTTCGCCGCGAAATACGAATTTAATGCACGTCTTTCCAGTATTCTTTTTTCAATAAATACGCGATAGCCAAGAAAACAAATAAGAAAAACAGGACATATTTGCCCATTTTTTGACGTTCAAGTTGAACAGGTTCGCCGACATAAACTAAGAAATTCACTAAATCATTTACTGTTTTGTCGAATTCTTCTGGGCTTTGCGTACCAGCACTTGCACTTACTAATTTGTCTAAAACTCGTCTTTCACCATCATTAACAAAAACAGGCTTTTGTTCACCTTGTAATTGCCACAATGGATTCGGCATACCAACATCTTCAAAAATCGCGTTATTCACACCAAACGGACGCGCTTTATCAACGTAAAAACCTTTCAAATAACTATAAAGCCAATCTGCCCCGCGTGAACGGGCAATCAATGATAAATCAGGCGGTTGCGTGCCAAACCATTTTTCAGCATCATGTTTATTCATCGCCGAATGTAATTGGTCATAAATTCCAGCACCTTCGGGAGCGATGTCATCTAAAACGTGCTTTTCGTCCAATCCCAAATCGTTAGCAACTCGCAAATAACGAATTTGTTTTGCTGAATGACAGCCTAAACAATAAGTTACAAAAGACTTCGCGCCACGTTGTAATGACACTTTATCGGTTAAATCAATATCTGCGTCTTGCAATTGCACACCGCCCGAAGCAAAGACATTGACCGACAACACTAATAAAAACAATGAAAGTAATTTTTTCATATCAGTCGAGGCTCTCTTTCAAATTTTTTGCCGTGCGAATCAACACATTTTTCGCGCCTGTTGGATTAAAGTGTTTTTTCAATTCCGTTGTCCCCTCTTCTGTAGTGACAGATTTTGTTTCAATCACTTCATTAAATACAGCAATCATGTCTGGAATGCGTTCTTCCAAAGTGGGCTGCGTCGTAAGATGACTCGGAACAGGTTTGAGTTTTTCCCAGCGAGTGTAAATAGGCATCAATAAGAAAAAACCAAAATAATACGCTGTAAAAATACGCGCCATGATTGTCGCCAATGGCGTAACAGGTTGTGTACCCAAATAACCTAATGCGATAAAACTCACCACGAAAAGCATCAATGCTTTTTTATAAATGCCACCACGGTAACGAATAGATTTCACTTTGCCACGATCAAGCCACGGCAACAAAAACAACACTACAATCGAGCCGCCCATACCAATTACGCCTGCAAATTTGTCGGGAATCGCACGCAAAATTGAATAAAACGGTGTGAAATACCAAACTGGCGCAATGTGTTCAGGTGTTTTCATCGGGTCAGCGGGAATAAAATTCGCGTGTTCTAAAAAGTAACCGCCCATTTCTGGCATATAGAAAATGATTGTCGCAAAGAAAATCAAAAATACCGCTACGCCAACAACATCTTTCACTGTGTAATAAGGGTGAAACGGAATACCGTCAACAGGATGACCCCAAGGATCTTTTGATTTTTTGATGTCTATACCGTCTGGATTATTTGAGCCAACTTCGTGCAACGCTACGATGTGCATAAAAACAAGTAACACTAAAACCAACGGCACCGCGATAACATGAAATGCAAAAAATCGGTTCAAGGTCGCATCAGAAATAACGTAATCGCCACGAATCCATAAGGCCAAATCGTCGCCAATCACAGGAATTGCACTAAATAGCGAAATAATAACTTGTGCGCCCCAATAAGACATTTGTCCCCACGGTAACAAATAGCCCATGAAGGCTTCTGCCATTAACGCGACAAATAACAGCATCCCGAAAATCCAAATCAATTCTCGTGGTTGTTTAAATGAACCGTAAAGTAAGCCTCGGAACATGTGCAAATAAACAACAATGAAAAATGCCGATGCGCCTGTTGAGTGCATATATCGCACTAACCAGCCCCAATTCACATCACGCATAATGTATTCAACCGAATCAAATGCGAATTTTGCATCAGGTTTGTAATTCATTGTCAGCAAAATGCCCGTCACGAATTGATTCACTAAAACCAATAGCGCGAGCGATCCGAAGAAATACCAAAAATTGAAGTTTTTCGGCGCGTAATAATGCGCCATGTGTTCATTCCAAACTTGCGCGAGTGGAAAACGGTCTAAAACCCAATTACCACACATTCTTAAACGAGTTGGTTTTAAATTCATGCCGCTTTCTCCTCTTCGCCAATAATAATTTGCGTGTCAGTAATATAACGATAAGGAGGAACTTCTAAATTTGTCGGCGCAGGAACGCCTTTATAAACACGTCCTGCCAAATCAAACCACGAACCGTGACACGGACAGAAAAATCCACCTTTCCAATCTGCACCTAAATCATGTGGCGCAACTTCAGGTCTAAAAGTGGGTGAACAACCCAAATGGGTACACAAACCGACCGCGACAAAAATTTCAGGTTTCATTGAACGCGCTGGATTTTTGCTTGAGTTAGGTTGGCTTGATTGATTCGATTGAGGGTCACTCAATTGATTATCTAATGTCGTTAATGTTGCTAAAACTTCGGGCGTACGTTGCAACACCCAGACAGGTTTTCCACGCCACGCGACACGAATCAATTGTCCAGCTTCTATTTTACTGATGTCCACTTCAACGGGCGCACCCGCTGCCATTGCCTTTACGCTTGGCTGCATTTGCGACAAAAAAGGAACTGCTAAATAGCCTGTACCGACTGCACCTACGACAGTTAATGCCGTCGTCAGAAACTGTCGTTTTGACTTATCAACACTTTCGTTAATCATTAAGAACTCTCCTGGTTAGAACTGTATTTTTTCTTGTTTTTATTATAGGCAATATACCATTAGAACACTGGTTATTTGAAGTGTTTGCAAGGATTTAAACCCTAATTTGTAAAGTAAATCGTAGTTTTTTTGATTATTGTCGCTTATCTCGCATCGTTAAAATTTTATTTAATCGTTAATCAATGCTAAAGTTAATCTGCATTAAATTACTTGGTTATTATTTACTTTTAGGAGATTGTTATGGCTTTTGAATTACCCGCGTTACCATTTGAAAAAGATGCACTTGATCCTTATATCTCATCTGAAACCTTGGAATTTCACCACGGTAAACATCATCAAACTTACGTCACAAACTTAAATAATTTAGTTCCTGGAACTGAATTTGAGAATTTATCGTTAGAAGAAATCGTTGTAAAAGCAACGGGGGGAATTTTCAACAATGCCGCGCAAGTTTGGAATCATACGTTTTATTGGAATTGTTTAGCTCCAAATGCGGGTGGTGAACCCACTGGAGAATTAGGCGATGCAATTAACGCAACGTTTGGTTCTTTTGCAAAGTTCAAAGAAGAATTCACTAAAACGGCTGTGACAACTTTCGGTTCTGGTTGGGCGTGGCTTGTTAAAAACGCTGATGGTAGTTTGGCATTAGTTAGCACCAGCAATGCAGGTTGCCCGTTGACAACAGGTCAAACACCAATTTTGACGTGTGACGTTTGGGAACACGCTTATTATGTTGATTATCGCAATGCGCGTCCTGCCTATTTGGAAGCTTTTTGGGCTTTAGTTAATTGGGATTTTGCCGCGAAAAATTTTGCAGCTTAATTTTTAAATCTGCAACGAAGTAAATTCCCTCGTTACTTTTTGCGGGGGAATTTATTCTTTTGGGAAATGCGGAAAAACCATTCTGGTTGTTATTACACACCAATATATTTACACATCAACAACACTACACCCGCTGCAAACCCTGCTAAAACATCATCAAGCATAATTCCAAAACCACCATGAACGTGTTTATCGACCCATTTAATCGGAAATGGTTTCAAAATATCGAAAAAGCGAAACAACACAAAACCCAGAATTGCTGCTTGCCAACTGAACGGCACAAACCACATCGTAATCAAATAACCCGCGATTTCGTCCCACACGATGCCATTAAAATCATGTTCGCCGAGCAAGTTTGCCGCGTCATTACAAATTTTAATGCCGACCCACGACACGATAATCGTCAACACGCTGTAAAACCAAAATGACGTTTGTGCGAACAGTAAATAAACGGGAATTGCCGCCAATGTGCCGCACGTTCCAGGAGCTTTTTTGACTAAACCCGAACCAAAACCAAACGCTAAAAACAAAATCGGATTAGTTAGAATCGTTTTACGAGTAAGTTGATTTTTGCCGTAATGTTCAAGAAAAATGTTCATAACCTTTCGCCGTGAATGTTTGAATGTGACCAAATTTTTTTAAACGCAAACCCGATTCTTTTTCAATAATGCCAATCGCCGTGCAGTTTTTCGGTACAAGAGTTATTTTGCTTGGCGGCACGGTAAAACACAATTCGTAATCGTCGCCAGAAATTAGCGGCATGAATTCATCGCCCGTATTTTCAATGTAGCGTTTCACGTCGTCGGAAAGCGGCAATTTATCGAAATCGACACACGCACCCACGCCGCTTTGGTTCAAAATATGTCCTAAATCGCCGACTAATCCGTCTGAAATATCAATGCACGCGCTCGCAATTCCGCGTAATGCTAAACCGATTTCAATGCGCGGCATCGGTTCATGAAAACGAATCAACGCATTTTCAGATTGGCAATCGTAACCCTGTTTGATTTTCAACCCTAAACCCGCTTCGCCCAATAATCCTGTCATGTAAATCAAATCACCGACTTGCGCGGTGGAACGTTTCAACGCTTGTTCATTTGGCACTAAACCCATTGCTTGCACGGTCAACGTCAACGCGCCTTTCGTGGTGTCGCCACCAATTAAATCGACATTGTAAAATTTCGCCAACGTCAAAAATCCTTCGGAAAATTTGTTTAACCAATTTTCATCAATACTGGGCAACGTCAACGCGAGCGTAACCGCCAACGGTTTTGCGCCCATCGCGGCTAAATCACTCAAATTTACTGTCAATAATTTATGTCCCAACTGCGCGGGATTTGCATCGGAGAAAAAATGCACGCCTTCAACCATCGTGTCGGTCGTGATTGCCAATTCATAACCACTCGGAATCGACAACAACGCACAATCGTCGCCAATTCCTAAACGTGTTTCAGCATTTTGTGGCATAGATTTTTTGAAAAATTTATCAATTAACGCAAATTCAGAAAGCATAAAAATTACTCAATTCAAATTTCACGATAATTCCACATCACGCAACAACGCTAACATCGCATCTACTGACATTTTGCCGCTCAATTCGCCACCTTCCAATAAGCTATTCGCCAAATCTCGTTTTTGATGATGCAACGCGACAATTTTGTCTTCAATCGTGTCTTTCGCAACCAAACGATAAATCGTTACTGGACGTTTTTGTCCCATCCGATGCGCTCGGTCAGAAGCTTGATCTTCAACGGCAGGATTCCACCACGGATCCATGTGAATCACATAATCAGCGGCGGTTAAATTTAAACCCGTACCGCCCGCTTTCAAACTAATTAAAAACAAATCGCCATCACCTGCTTGAAAGGCATTCATGGCTTTTTTGCGTTGAGCGACAGGCGTTGAACCGTCCAAATAATGATAAGGAATTTTCTTTTTATCGAGCAATTCTCGAATTAACGTCAAATGCCCAACGAATTGACTGAAAACCAATGCTTTGTGTTTATTATCGAGAAGCTCATCAACCAATTCTTCAAAGGCTTCCAATTTTGAACTCATCAACGGGCTGTCTTCCATGACTAAACGCGGATTACAACACGCGCGGCGCAACTTCATAATTTCCGCCAACACTTGTAATTGCTGATTTCCGCCTTTCGTTTGTGCTTCTTGCATGACTTTCAACGCATCACGACGCAAGGCTTCATAAAATGCACGTTCTTCATTACTTAATTCAATATGCAATGTAACTTCAGTACGCGCTGGCAATTCGGTCAACACATCATTTTTCAAACGGCGCAATACGAATGGACGTAACACTTTTTTCAAACGTTGTTGCGCGTTGTGGTCGTGATTATTTTCAATTGGATTCGCGTAACGTTCATTAAATTGTGCCAATGAACCCAGCAAACTCGGATTGATAAAATTAAATAAATTCCACAATTCGCCTAAATGGTTTTCAATCGGTGTACCTGTTGTCACCATTCTAAAATCAGCTTTCAATGCCATTGCGGCTTTTGAACGTTTCGTCATACCGTTTTTAATCGCTTGCGCTTCATCGGCAATCAACGTGTGCCATTCAACTTCTTGCAAACGTTCGCCTTCAGTTTGCAATAATCCGTAACTACAAATAATCAAATCAAATGCGCCAGCATTATTGAGCATTGTTTGGCGGTCGCCGTTGCCGAAAATTTGAACATTCAACGTCGGAGCAAAACGCGCGGCTTCTTCTGCCCAATTGATACAAACAGACGTTGGCGCGAGAATCAAGGTCGCTCCATTTGGCGCACGCGATAAAATCAACGCCAACGACTGAATCGTTTTCCCCAAACCCATGTCATCGGCTAAACACGCACCTGCGCCCCAATGTGCTAAACGACTCATCCACACGAACCCCTCGTGTTGATAATCACGCAACTCACCTTGTAACGTCGAAGGCACTTGAGGTTTTAAATCTACCAATTGATCTAATTTTTTAAGCTGGTCTTTCCAAGGTTTGCTGGCTTTGATTTCCATGCCGTTAGTGATTTCGTCCAACGTTTGTGCGGCGAGGGCATGAAATTGCACTTTGTCGTCTTTGACTTCACCAACACCGCGTAAATCATCTAAACGTTGACGTAATTCTTTGGTAAGTGTGACGATTTGCCCATCTTCAAGTTGTAAAAAACGACTCGAGGAATTTGCCAATAAACTCATTAAACGCTGCATATCCAACACTTGGCCGTCGTCAATTTGCAAATCACCTTCGACGCTAAACCAATTTTGTTCATGACGAACAGAAAAACGAGTTTGCGATAAACCGAGTTCACGGCTCAAACGAATTTTTTTACCTTTTGGCCATTCCAATACGGCAAATTCACCTAAATTTTGTAAATTTAACAGCGTTTCTAAAGCGACATCTGCATCTTCGAGTGACCATTTCAACGAATTTTCAGGCGGTAAATCGGGACAACCATCAAGCAATTCGACAATATGTTGTTTTTCGATATCAAAATCACGCGTGGTTTGTAATTGTTTGCCATCAATATCTGCCAATACGGTTGTTCCACCCGTGGCAGGTTTATATAAAGGTCCACCGTCGAAAAATGGTTGTATAAATACTTCCATTTGAATGCCTTGACCCATCGGCTGTAAATGCAAATGCAAACGGCTATCTACATCAACCGATTCAGCTTGTGTTGCCATACCAACCATATTCGATTGCACCGTCAACATTGATGCTACTGATGAAATCGAATCCATTACTCGTTGCCGTGCGCTGACAGGAATCGTTAAACCTTTTTCACCTAAAATTGAAGCGACTTGCCGATGCTGTTCATTGATGTCATATAACAAAACCCCCGTCGCCGTTTTTTGAATCACAATTTGAGCATCTCGCGTGATTTGCGGTATCAAAGCCAAATGCAATTTGTCATCTTGCTCTTGAACTAAAAGTTGAAGTGCAGCGGTTTGAATATCAATCGGTGCGTTATATTGAACTTGAGTTGCCCAATAAATGTTCGGATGTCCAACCGCTTCAAATAATGCTTCTTCTGGTAAAACATAGGTATCGTTTGAGTAATAGTTGTAATAATCGTCGTTTCGACTAATCTGGATTTTTTTGCAAATACGCTGATCTTGTTCGGTCAAATACTCAAACGTATTTAACTCACTGTGCAAACGTTTCAAAGCCACAGCGCGTCCTTTCGACCAATTGCCATTTTTACCCATACGCTGTTCTTTGGGTTCAAGTGCAACGCCATCATTATCTAATCGCAACGTCCAAATCATTCGTAATTCTAATGGTGCGGCGGATTCAACCGCTGAGGGCAATGTATTAACTTGGCTCAAGGCTTCTAATGCACGTTCCCATGCCGCCGTGCGCGGAAAAGCATCAATCAATTGTAAAAATGGAACGTCAACATAGTATTTTGCAATTTTGTCACAGGTTTTATGCGGATAACCGATTCGTTGCAATAACGCAGAACTCATTGCCGCAAACCAAACGTGATTTAATTCTTGAGCAACTTGGCAATAATTTGCTAAAGGTGCGAGAAAAATAACCTGCTTTGTGGGATTATTGATTCGATCCGTTTCGTCTAACCAATGCAGCAATAAAACTTGCACTAAATTTTCATACGCGGAACTGCGTTTAATCAACATTGTTGAACTTTCAATAGTTTCATTCCCCTGATAAATTTCCATCGCATTGAATAACAGCCTATTTACTGGCGACATGATTCGACCTTTATTATAAAAAATCGACAAATACTGCCGTAACTGCTGTAAGTTCGTTAATGTGCGACTGCGAAATAACATCAATCCATAAAAGAAATCATATAAACCACCTAGCGTTGCGTGACGCTTGTTACCTTTTCTAAGAATTTTTAAAGCGGCATTAAAAAAATCAAGCGCATCATCATAACGGTTATGCCATATCGCTAAGATCGCGTGAAGTTTCAGACCATCCGCTGAACTATCATCTTGCAACCATTCAATGGCTTCTTTTTCGTTGCCTCGAAATAATCGTTGTTCAATTACCGAGTGTCGAATGTCTAAATCATTTGGTTTTGTTTGCCCAAATGATTGTTCTAATAACGCATAAAGCCCATTTTTTTTCGCATTGGATTTTGAATCAAAATTTAAATAGTCGTCATCCAAACTGTATTTCAAAACTAAAAAACGAATTTTTTCAGGTAATTCTGCAAACCATTCACGATCAAAATGCTCGAAAAAAAGTTGTTGAATAAGTTCGGCAAAATGGTCTGGATAATCTTGATATAACACCGCGATATTCGCTGCAAAACCTGTTTCGTTATTTTGATAAAGAAACAAACGTAATTTTTTCATTTGATGCAACACCATGAATTTAGCGGGCATATAAGAATAGCCCTCTTTTTCCATAATAAGATTTTGTGCCAATTTCATAAACCACGGTTTGGTTATCGCAGTTCGCATCAGCGTTTCAGAAATATCACGATGACAATACCAGCCATCGTGCGAACTAATCACAAAACCCATTTTTTGAAAACGCTCTTGAAAATCTCGATTAACCGCTTTTATTGTTGTCGAATCTAATCCCGCTGCTTTCAAAGTGTGCTGCAAATTCAATTGTCCAATGGGAGCGTAAATTACTGCCAAAACCAATAAAACATCTTGCTCGTATTGAGGAAATGTGTCGAAAATTTCTGATAATCGTTGTTGAATTGTTGTCATTTGTGTGTGCGTAAGTGAATGATCGATATTGAAGATATTAGATTTTCTGTGCGGTCATTGACCATTGTTGCTGATAATCTTGATAAGTATATTGTTTAAGTAATTCCAATTTTTCGCTGGCGTGTTGCAAATAAATATCGGGGAAATTATGCCCATTAAAACGATGCGCTTTAATTAACGTATAGGCTCCTACATTTTCAAAAGTGATTTTATCGCCCAATTCCAATGGCTGTTTAAAACGATATTCGCCAAAAATATCACCTGCTAAACACGTTCCACCCGCTAAAATAAAATTATAACGACCTTTCGGATCATGCTCTAAAACCGTTGGCGAACGCTGATATTCAAAGACTTCGGGATTGTGATTTACAGACGTGTCTAAAATCGCCACGGTTTTACCATCGCTTTCGAAAACATCAATCACACTCGCCACAATGGAAGCCGCATTACCAATAATACCTTTGCCTAATTCGATATAAATTTCGACTTTTAATTCACGACGTAATTCAATAACCAAATCAATAAATGGCTGATAATCCGAAATACTGTGAAATAAATAACCGCCACCAAAATTGAGCCACTGTAATTTTTCTAATTGATTTCCAAAGTAACGCCGCAATTTATCGATGGTTTGTAATAACGGCGTGAAATCAGTTGCTGAAAAAACAGTGTGAAAATGTAGCCCGCTGACTTGTTCTAATTCTAAACAATTCGATTGCCACAATGTATCAATATCAATGCCCAATTTAGAATTTTGCCGACAGGGGTTGTATCGTTCATCGGTTAGAAATGACAATTTGGGATTAACACGCAAACCCATTTTGGCTTGTGTTTCAACAATTGGCGCATAGCGATTGTGATGCGTGAGTGAATTGAAATTGATGTGTGTACATAACGTGGTTAATTCATAAAGTTCATCTGCAATTAATGCGGGCGTTGTTAAATGGACTTCGCCTTGACCATTTAAAATTTCTTGTGCGAGTTGCGCTTCAAATAATGAACTTACTGCAAATCCATCGACAAACGGTTTAGCAATTTCTAACACACGAGAACAAGGCAGAGCTTTCATTGCATAAAGCACTTTGCAACCCGATTTTTTCCGAATATCAGCCAAGATGTTTAAGTTTGTTAGCAACTGTGTTTCATCGAGAATAAAAGCAGGCGTTTTCATTAACATAAGTATCTATCCATGAAGTAAGAGAATGATTGAACTAATGGCAAGTCCAGCAAACAGAGAATTTGAAATCCAAATAGCAATAAATTGTTTGCCGCGATGTGAAACGTAATCTTCCAAAACCACTTGCAGTCCAATCGCTGCGTGATAAAAAACCACCAATAACCACGCACTCAAACCAATTTGATTTATGGGTGAAGCTAGCCATTCCGTCATTTCAAAATAATTTGCGTGCAAACAAAGCTGCAAAAATGCGAGCAACCAATAAGACAATGGAATCAATAAAATCGCCGTAAATCGCTGCATCGACCAATGATGTGCGCCTGATTTCATAAAAGTACCACCAGTGTGATGATGCTTAAAAAAAGAGAAGCGATAACTTCTATTAGCGCGTAGCGTGTCAACATTTCACTCGAAAAACTGTATCCCACGTCCCAGATTAAATGCCGAATACCATGGCATAAATGAAAAATAAGGGCGTAAATGAAACCCGCAATTAGGAGTTTTACAGGGAAAAATTGCAACACAGATTGCATTTGTAAATAAGACAACATTCCGTTTCGGATTTGCCATAATATCGTAACGAAACCGATTAAACCGATGCTTAAAAATACACCAGTTAAGCGATGACAGATTGAAATTATCCCTGTAATCGGCAGGGTGTAAATTTGTAAATGCGGTGAAATTGGTCTATTGTGCGGCATCTATTTTTCCTTTAAAACCTTGATTTGGCGCAATTATAACATGAAAAAAGATGTGAAAATTCTAAACAAAGATACTGTATACAACGGTTTTTTTCGCATGGAAAAACAACGTTTGCAACACACGTTATTTGCAGGTGGCTGGAGCGAAGAAATGACACGCGAATTATTTGTGCGTGGAAATTGTGTGGCAGTGGTTTTATATGATAAAAAACGTGACGAAGTCGTTTTGATTGAACAATTTCGGGTTGGTGCTATTGAAAATCCGATTAACACACCGTGGCTGATTGAAATTGTGGCGGGTATTATGGAAGAAGGCGAATCGCCTGAAGATGTTGCGCGACGTGAATCTCTAGAAGAAGCAGGTTGTGAAATTCTGGATTTAATTCATATCAATTCATTTTATTTATCACCTGGTGGTTCGTCTGAAAAAATTACGTTATTTTGTGGTTTAGTGAATAGTGAAAATGTGGGCGGGATTCATGGCGTAAAAGATGAAAATGAAGATATTTTAGTGCGTGCTGTGCTATTTACGGACGCTTATCAAATGGTGGTGCGTAACGAAATTGATTCCGCAATTCCTATCATTGCATTGCAATGGTTGGCTTTGAATCGTCGTGATTTGGAATAGCGACCGTCACTCTTGACATCCTCACCGCCCTAAAGAGGCGGTGATTCCTACAGCTAGACGCTTATGTCCAAGCGCGAGAATGTTCTTAGCCGCATTAACATCTCTGTCATGCGTCGTGCCACACTCGACACAAGTCCATTCTCTTATTCCAAG
>CAIPQN010000012.1 GCA_903867225.1 uncultured Pseudomonadota bacterium
AATCCATTTAACGAAAAATAGAATATCGTAGAAATCAATAACGACAATGGATTGAAGTCATAAACCACACTTCAATAGGGGGTCAATTAAAAACGATGTTTTTTGTTAAAAAGGGGTCAAAATTCAGCCGTTGGTAACACAAGCAAGAGGCGCACCTTGTCCTGTATGTAATGGAACAGGAAAAGTGGACGACGATGACTAATATCAATTAAAGCGAAATAACGAGGAGAAATAAAATGGGATTTTGGGATTCGGTAGGTAATGCCGCTAAAGGTGCAGTAAATGCTCTTGAATCACATAACGCTGAAATTCAGGAATTAAGAGAGCGTTTTGAAAGGGAAGATGATGATTTTCTCAAAGGAAAAATTCGGTCTGGAAGTACAGAACAAAAAGTCGCAGCTGGATACGTTTTGAAGGGAAGAGGTTACGACCTTTCAGAGTTTAGAAATTAAAAAATATTGAAAAAGCCCCGATTTACATCACAGTAAATTGGGGCTTGTTGTTTCTAATCGTAGCTGTAATGTTTTTTCAACGGTTTGACCACTTCCCAGTCGCTTTCTAAACCTTCGAGGAAAAACACTAAATCACCTGCCACAATTCGCACAGGTTCTCCGCCTTTTGGCGTGACTAAAATTTCGCCTTCCAAAAGATAGGCTTTTTCGGTTTCGTCGAAATCGATGTTGAATTTCGACACTTCTTTTTCCCAAATTTCCCAGCTTGAAACACCTAATTCTTTAAGGCGTTCTTCGCTTGGATTGTGTTCAATGACGATAAGTTCTGACATTTTTTTCTCCAGTAAAATTAGGCTTCAACCGCTGCTTTATCAGCGTGATAAGTTTCATAAACGTAAACAGGGATGTTTAAATCGCCTAATTTTTTCTCAATCAACGGCAACACGTCTGCCCAATCCAAACCACCCACACCTGTTGCCAAACGTGGCAAAGCAAGCGAAGTAAATTTTTCTGCAACAGCGATTTTTGCCAATGCTTTCAACGAATGTTGAACATGACCAAGCGTTGCTTTACCGTGACGATGGTCGTGAGCGTCCGCTTTTTCTTGTGTGATTAAATTCACCACAAATTTTCCTTCGGCATTTACCCAAGCCCACGCTTCGCCAGCTTCTGGACTGTGTTGATGACACCAATGGTGAAAATCTTTGTGCATCGCTGGATACGAATTGTGCAATGACAACGCTAAACCTTTATCCATTGGGTCATTGATACCAACGCCTTGCGCGATTGCGTGGGCTTTGCTTAATAAAATATCGCCTTCTACTAAATGAATCATGAAACTTCCTCTTTGTGGTGGTTAAAAAAATTATTGTTGTTTTGTGATTTGAGATTGCCAAAACTCGAACGTCGGATTATTCAAAAGCGTTTCCATAAATTCAGTCGCTTTGGCTAAATTTTGTTTTGCTTTTTCGCCTAAATCTTCGCCGAGTTCAAAACTGTCTGCGCCAATCGCCAACAAAAAACAAGGCGGCGGTGTTTCGTTTTTAATCGTTTGATAAGTATCCAAAATCGCGGCGGGACTCATGGCGTGCGTGGTGTGACTTAAATCTCGAATCGGTTGCAAGCGAGTAAATTCAAATGCGGTTTCACTTTTCACCGACGCATCGACGAAAACGACGAGTTCACGGTTTTCTAAATCAAGCGCGTGTTCAATTTGAAGCTGAAAATCAGTCAGCAAGTCGATGTTTTCTAGCGAAAAACGCGCTTCAATGTGTTCCAACATCAACACACCGAGCGCGTCATCGCCGCGACTGAGATTACCGTAACCGAAAACTAAAATCGGTTTAGTAGACACGTTCAATTTCGCCCGTGTCGTGTTTGACTAATTTATCAATCAATTCGCCTTTTGCGTTCACGAGTTCGAGTTGCAATGGCATTTTGCCGACCGCGTGCGTCGCGCAAGATAAACACGGATCATAAGCACGAATCGCAACTTCTAAATTATTCAACAACGGCTCTGTTAATTCTTGACCAGATAGATATTCTGCGGCAACTTGGCGCACCGATTCATTCATGCCCATGTTGTTGCTGGTGGTTGAAACGATTAAATTCGCTTTTGTGACAATATCATTTTCATCTACTTGATAATGATGAAACAACGTGCCGCGTGTCGCTTCAATTACGCCAACACCTTCAAAACGACGTTCACCTTTTGCGGGTTCTTCGTGTTTCAAAACGTCGGGGTCGTTTAATAATTCTTTGATACTTTCCGCACAATGTAAAAGCTCAATCAAACGCGCCCAATGAAACGCCAACGTGCTGTGAACCATTTGTTCCGCGCCACCGTGCGCTTTGAACTCAACCCGTTCTTTTTCAGCAATTGGCGTATTGATGTAATCGCAATTGTTCACGCGAGCCAGCGGGCCAACACGATACCAGCCGTCTTCTTTGCCTAATTCGGTTAAATACGGAAATTTCATGTACGTCCACGAGCGTACTTCTTCGCGAATGTAATCGTTGTATTTGCAGTAATCGAGATGGTCAAACAGCGTTTTGCCTTCGGCATTTTTCACGCGCAAACCACCGTGATACAGTTCCAACGCGCCATCAGGTTGAACCATGCCCAAATAATTGCTGCGAATCGTGCCAAAATCATCGTAATACGGCAAGTTTGAACAATGCACGGTTTTGACCAATTTCACCGAAGCAGTCGCCCATTCAATAATCTGGTCAATGTCGGTCAACAAATAATCACGTTCTTCTTTGCTCAACGGCTTATTCATGCCGCCCGCAATCGCGCCCGTGCCGTGAATTCGTTTGCCTGAAACCATGCGAATGACTTCTTGCCCATATTTACGCAATTTCACACCTTGCAAACCAATATCGGGGAAATCGTTTAACACCGCGACAATCGAACGTTTTTGGATTTCGCTTTCAAAACCAAACAACAAATCAGGGCTAGAAAGATGGAAAAAATGCAGTGCGTGTGATTGTAAAACTTGCCCAAAATGCAGCAGTTTTCTGAGCTTCGTCGCCGAAATCGGCAGGTTTTCGGGATCAACACCAACCAATTGGTCAATTGCTTTTGCTGCCGCGAGATGGTGACTAACGGGACAAATGCCACACAAACGTTGCACTAAAACGGGCAATTCCCAATACGGACGACCTTGAATAAATTTCTCAAAGCCCCGAAATTCAACGATGTGCAAACGCGCTTGTTGAACTTTATTATTTTCGTCGAGTAACAACGTGACTTTGCCGTGACCTTCCACCCGCGACACGGGATCAATCACAATTCGTTTTAAATTTTCGGCATTTTTGGCAGTTTCTAAATGTTCGTACATGACACGCCCTCTTTGGATTTATGAATAAAACGGCATTTTAACGGGTTGAGTTTTCAAGCAAGTGACAACGGTTACTTCTTATTTTCGCCCTGCAACACTTCAAGCAATTGTTTCGCAGGCAAATAACCAGGGTAAATCGTACCTTTATCCGTGACAATCATTGGCGTGCCTTTGACATCAAAATCCGCCGCAATCGCCATGTGTTCATCAATCGGATTGTCACAGGTTTTGGCTTCAATTTTTTGGTCTTTTTTCGCGGCAGTCAACGCGGCATTTCTATCTTTTGCACACCAAACCGAAACCGCTTTGTTATACGATTCTGAACCTTTGCCAGCGCGTGGATAAAATAAGTATTGAACTTGAATCCCTTCGGCTAAATACGAATCCAATTCTGAGTGCAATTTACGGCAATAGCCACAGTCAATATCGGTAAAAATTGACACGGTGTAAGTGTGAATTTTAGGTTTGAAGATAATCATTTTATCTGTGCCTAATTTTTCTAACGCAATCTTACGCGCTCCACCTAATTTTTCTTCAGTCAAATCAGTTTTGGTTTGTGTGTCAATCAATCGCCCTTGTAATAAGTATTTGCCGTCGTCCGAAACATAAACCATGCTGCCACCAATCGTGACTTCAAAAACGCCTTTTATCGGTGATGGTTTCACCGTGTCGATTTGCATCGTGGGCATCGATTTTGTGAGTTGTTCACGGATGATTTTTTCGTCCGCGTGAACGTTGACAGCAAATAACGCGAAGGTCGCGCTTAAAAGTAATTTTTTCATTTTTAAAATCTCGTTTGTTATTGAAACAGTCGCCCAACATCCATAAACATCGCTACCGACATTAGCAACCCTAGCAGCACGATACCAATTTTTTGAAAAAAGAGCTGAATTTTTTCCGACACAGGCGAACCTTTCAAGCCTTCGAGCGCAAAGAAAAATAAATGTCCACCGTCTAAAACAGGAATAGGCAATAAATTCAATACGCCCAAACTGACGCTAATCAATCCCATGAATTTCAGAAAATGCACCAGTCCCATGTCAGCAGATTGCCCCGCATATTGTGCAATACTAATCGGACCACTCAAATTTTCGAGCGATGCTTTACCGACAAACATTTGCCCGATCATTTTGAGCGTTGATGTTGAATAATGATAAGTCGTTGTAAATGCAGTAGGAATCGCGGCTAACGGTGAAAGGGAATAATTCACTTGAAACGATTTCAATAGATTTTCAGGAATTTGCACCGCCGCGCCAATTTTACCGTCAGCATTTGGCGTAAGCGTCAAACTCGATTGCACGCCATCGCGTTCAATCATTGTTGCAATCGATTGATTCGGATTTGCTTTGACAATATCCACCCATTGTTGCCATTCTTTCACGGCGATTTCATTGGCGCGAAGAATCAAATCACCTTGTTTCAAACCCGCTAATTTTGCCGCGCCATTATCAGAAATTTTGCCAATAATGGGCTGCAATGTGGGCGAAAATAATTTAAAACCCAATTTTGCATACAGCGCGTCAGGATTTTGCGTTTCAGTCGTGTCAACGTGTAACATTTTAATGGTTTGCGCGTCGTCACGACTTTTCACTTTGACGGCAATATCTGCATCGCCTTCCAACGCGGTTGAAACAATCGTAGACATCGCGTGCATCCACGTTGGCGTAGGTTCGTCATTAACAGAAATAATCTCATCGCCTTCCGAAAAACCTGCATTTTCAGCGAAAGATTGGACGGACGGTTGACCTATAATCGGTTTAATCCCAACTTCACCAATAACCAATACACTCCAAAATAACGCGACTGCTAACGCCAAATTGAAAATTGGTCCAGCGGCGACAATTGCCGTGCGAGCTAAAAGCGGTTGGCGATTAAACGAAAAAGCTAAATCTTCTTTGCTAACTTCGCCTTCTCGCTCATCAACCATTTTGACGTAACCGCCGAGTGGAATTAACGATAAAACGTATTCGGTGGAATTTGAATTTTGTTGATAACGCCAAAGCACTTTGCCAAAACCAATCGAAAAACGAATAACTTTTACACCTGATTTTCGTGCGACCCAAAAATGCCCAAATTCATGAACTGCAACTAAAACACCAATGGCAACAATGAAATAAAATAACGTGTGTAAAAAACTCATTAGTTTTTCAAACCTTGAATGGCTTGATTTGCAACCACGCGAGCTTGTTTATCTGTTGCTAAAATGGTTTCTAAACTGTCGGCGATTTGCATTGGAATCGCGTGCATGGTTTTTTCAATCACCAGAGGAATATCCGTAAAACGAATTTGCTCATTTAAAAACGCTTCAACAGCAATTTCATTTGCCGCATTTAAAACGGTTGGCATCGTGCCGCCCGTTTGAATCGCTTCGTAAGCCAAGCGCAAACACGGAAAACGCTGTAAATCAGCGGGTTCAAAATCCATGTGTTTAACGGCAAAAATATCCAGCGGCATTGCGCCCGATTCAAAACGTTCGGGATACGCCAACGCATGAGCAATCGGAATCCGCATATCAGGACAACCCATTTGCGCCAACACCGTTCCATCAACATAATCGACCATCGAGTGAATTACACTTTGCGGATGAATCACGACTTGGATTTGTTCAGGTTTCATATTGAATAACAAACAGGCTTCAATCATTTCCAAGCCTTTGTTCATCATGGTGGCAGAATCGACCGAAATCTTTTTGCCCATATCCCAATTTGGATGCGCGACAGCTTGCGCGGGGGTGACGTGTGCCAATTCGTCTAACGGCATCGTCCGAAAAGGACCACCCGACGCGGTCAATAAAATTCGTCGCACACCTTTTGCCGTTGCGCCCGTTTGATACGCTGACGGCATACATTGAAAAATCGCGTTGTGTTCGCTATCGATTGGCAACAATTGTGCGCCCGATTTTTCGACCGCATTCATGAAAATATCGCCCGACATTACGAGTGCTTCTTTGTTTGCTAACAAAACCGTTTTGCCTGCTTCAGCCGCCGCTAATGTTGGCAATAATCCTGCCGCGCCAACAATTGCCGCCATCACAGAATCCACATTCGGCAACGTCGAAACTTCAACTAAGGCTTCTGCACCAATCAGAACTCGCAAATTCGCTAACGATGAATGTTCAATTTTCGTTTTAAATTCTGCTGCTTTTTGCTCGTCAACAATCACAACGACTTCAGGCGAATGCGCTAAACATTGTTCATAAAGCGCGTCGATATTTTTGTTCGCTGTTAACGCCACAACGTTATATAAATCTGGATGTCGCGCCACTACATCTAATGTGCTGACACCAATCGAACCTGTCGCACCAAGAATACAAATTCCTTTTTTCATTGAAATAACATCTCCAACTCGAAGCCTTTTAAAGTAAAGCCAGCATAAAATAAAGGCGCGGCAGCAAGTAAACTGTCTATACGATCTAAAATTCCGCCATGTCCAGGCAACAAAGAACCGCTGTCTTTTACGCCAGCGCGACGTTTAACGGCACTAAAAAAGAGGTCGCCGTAAATTGAAATTAAAACACTCAAAACAGACAACAATACGAAATCAGCAATCGACATAATTGCTAATTTTTCATTTAATCCATTGCCCGTCATTGCACTGACCATAATCAGAACAATTAACGAATAAACAACTGACGCGCCTAATGCGCCATACATTCCTTCGATTGTTTTTCCTGGGCTAATATCAGGTGATAATTTGTTTTTACCCCATTTTTTCCCTGTGAAATAGGCGGCAATATCAGCAACCCAAATCAATGCTAAGAAGTAAATAGTTGTTCCTGAACCATAAAAAGCGTGTAACCGTGATAATGCCATCCACCCCATAAGTAAAACAAACCAACCAATGACAGCTTGTTTAAATGGCGACAATTCAAGTTTTAAAACGCCTTCGGGTGAGTTGCGAATAGAGAGCATTGCAATAACCCAAAATAAAATTGCTGGCAACATCAGCCATTCTAAAAGCCCCGATTGTTTGCGAATGTCCTCTAAGACAAATTTGAATCTTTCAGCCAAATAATCCATCAATGGTGACAATGCTTCTAGCAAATATGTCCACAAATGAATAAATAACATTGCGCCAATCAGCGACGCAAAAAAGAGAATGCGTTTTTTAATGTTTGTGACTTTAGTGAGATTTAACCATTCGTTTGCACCAATCAGCACAACGACAGCGATTAAAAGAGAAAAGTAAGTCGAGGGAAGTTCAAACACCGCTAAAACCACCAACGTGGCGAGCAGTGTTGCGGTGATAATGCGTTGTTTTAACATAGATTTTTTGAGAAAAAAGATTTAAGGGTTGGCAATCGCGGCAATTTGATCGCCCGTATATCCAAAACGCCGTTGGCGACTTTGAAAACTGGTAATGGCTTCTTGTAAAGCAATTTGATTAAAATCGGGCCAAAGTATTGGCGTGAAATAAAGCTCTGTATAGGCGAGTTGCCACAGCATAAAATTACTGACACGCTGTTCACCCCCAGTACGAATAAATAAATCAGGTTCGGGAAAATCAGAAAGTGATAAATGTTTGTTAATAACTGTTTCGTTAATCTCGTGCGACGATAATTCACCCGCTGCAACACGTTCTGAAATTGCTTTACATGCTTGTGCCATGTCCCACCGACCACCGTAATTTGCTGCGATGACCAGCGTTAAAGCAGTATTGTCTTTGGTTTTTTGTTCGCCTTCGTTCATTTTTTGCTGCAATGCCGAATCAAACGCCGTTCGATCACCAATAAAACACAAACGGATATTATTTTTATGTAATTTGTCGATTTCACTTTGTAGTGTTGTCAAAAATAACGCCATCAATATAGATACTTCAGATTCTGGGCGATTCCAATTTTCACTACTAAAAGCAAACAAACTTAATACTTCACAAGTCGAATCAGCTGCACAAAACTCAACAATTTTTCGTACCGCTTTTACGCCAGCATGATGTCCAACCGCTCGCGGTAAAAAACGTTGCTGCGCCCAACGTCCATTGCCATCCATAATGATAGCGATATGACGCGGCGCAGCTAAATTCAAACGTTCAACCGACATAAACTACATCGACAACAAATCAGCTTCTTTTATTTCTAAAAGCTTTTCTATGTCTTTAATGTATTGATCCGTTAATTTTTGAATTTTATCTTCTGCATTTTTTGCATCATCTTCAGAACAGGCTTTATCTTTCAATAAATTTTTAACCGATGTATTCGCATCACGACGAATGTTACGAACCGCTACACGTCCATCTTCAGCCGCAGTTTTCACAATTTTTACCAAACCACGACGACGTTCTTCTGTTAAAGCTGGCAATGGAATACGAATGGTCATGCCATTTGTCATTGGATTTAAACCTAAATCCGATTTCATAATCGCTTTTTCAATCGCTTGTACCATGCCTTTTTCCCACGGCGTAACGCTCAACATTCGCGCATCTTCCACAACAACATTGGCAATCTGTGAAAGCGCGGAATCTGTGCCGTAATATGACACTACAATTTGGTCTAATAAACTCGGATGAGCGCGACCTGTGCGAATTTTTGAAAATTCTTGTTTTAAAGAATCGATACTTTTGCCCATTCGGGTTGCTGCATCTTGTTGAATATCATTAATTATCATCGTTATTCTCGTTCAATAAGTGAGCCGATATTTTGCCCCGTCATCAATTTCATTACTGCGCCTTGCTCAAAAATGTTCATAACTCTCATTGGCATATTGTTGTCGCGGCATAAAACTAATGCGGTGGTATCCATCACGTTTAAGCGTTGATCTAAGGCTTCGTCGTAAGTCAGACGGGAATAAAATTTGGCGTTGGGGTCTTTGTTTGGGTCGGCAGAGTAAACGCCTTGGACTTTGGTGGCTTTAATCATCAGTTGTGCTTCGATTTCAATAGCGCGAAGGCTTGCAGCAGAATCAGTGGTAAAAAACGGATTTCCTGTTCCAGCCGCGAAAATTACGACACGTCCTTTTTCTAAATGACGCACCGCACGACGGCGAATGTAATCTTCACAAACTTGGTTGATTTTTATTGCTGACATGACACGAACTGGTTGCCCTAAATGTTCGAGTGCATCTTGCATTCCGAGTGCGTTGATAACGGTGGCAAGCATTCCCATTTGGTCGCCTGTGACACGGTTTAATCCTTCGCCAACACTTTCTGCGCCACGAAAAATGTTTCCGCCGCCAATCACTAAGCCAACTTCAACACCTAAATCACACAATTCTTTAATTTCAGTGGCAAGACGACTGACAATTTTTGCATCAATACTGCCGCCACCAGACGAACTCATTAACGCTTCACCGCTTAACTTTAATAAAATTCTTTTGCAAATTAGCACGTCACAATTCCTCTGATGAAAGGTTATTAAAATTAAAAGGTTCAAATTGTTTCAAGGTGAAAAGTTCACCTTGAAACAAACAGCACAATTATTTCATTGCGTTGACTTGAGCCATTACTTCGGCTGCAAAATCTTCTTCTTTTTTCTCAATGCCTTCGCCGACTTCAAAACGACTAAAACGAATCACTTTGTTGCCTTTTGATTCTGCTAATTTACCAACCGTGATTTTGTCGTCTTTGATGAATGCTTGACCGTTCAAAGTCACTTCAGCTAAAAATTTACTGATACGACCTTCAACCATTTTTGCGATGATTTCAGCAGGTTTTCCACTTTCAGCGGCTTGAGCAGAGAAAATTTCTTTTTCTTTTTCAATCAATTCTGGTGAAACTTCGTCAGAAGAAACACAAGTCGGTTTAGATGCCGCAATGTGCATGGCAACGTCTTTACCTAATTCTGCGTCATTCGCTGCTAATTCAACGATTACGCCGATTTTTGTGCCGTGCAAATAACACGCTGTACCGCCATCGGTTTTGTATTTTTCAAAACGACGAATCACAATGTTTTCGCCTAATTTTGAAATCAATCCACGACGAATTTCATCAACCGTAATGCCGTCTTCTAAAGGCATTGCCAATAATTGCTCTTCGTTTTCGATACCGTCATTGTTCAATAAAGCGTGAGCAATGCTGTTCACAAAACCAACGAAATCTTCAGCTTTCGCCACGAAATCAGTTTGGCAATTCACATCAACAATCGCAACGTTTTTACCGCAATCGCTAACTTTTACGCCAATGATGCCTTCCGCTGCAATGGTGTTAGATTTTTTGTCAGCTTTCGCTAAACCCGATTTACGCATATTTTCGATCGCTAATTCCATATCGCCTTCAGCTTCTACTAAAGCGCGTTTACATTCCATCATGCCTGAACTAGTACGTTCGCGTAATTCTTTTACCATTGCTGCGTTAATTTCTACACTCATTTTTATCTCTCTATTGCTGATGTTTACTGTAAAAACGCCCCCAAAAGGAGGCGTTCTTGCTGTGACTTAAATTGTTAGTTTCACACAGAAACTAACTAAAAATAACATTATGCTGCAGTTGCTGCTTCTTCGACAAATTCATCATCAGATTTAGCTGAAAAGCCTAAAACCGCTGTTTTTGCTTCTGTAACGGCGGCAGCCGCACTTTCACAGTACAATTTAATGGCACGAATTGAATCGTCATTACCAGGAATGATGTAATCAATGTTGTCAGGTGAATTGTTTGAATCGACGATGCCGACAACAGGAATGCCTAATTTGATCGCTTCTGCGATTGCATTTTTCTCGTAGCCAACGTCTAACACGAAAATGACATCAGGCACGCCTTTCATGTCTTTAATGCCGCCTAAGCTGCGTTCTAATTTTTCTAATTCGCGTTCCATGCCTAACGCTTCTTTTTTGCCAAAACGTTGGTGCATCGAACCATCTGCTTTCATCGCTTCAAGTTCTTTCAAGCGTGAAATAGATTTTTTAATGGTTTTGAAGTTCGTCAACATACCGCCTAACCAACGGTGATTAACGTAAGGCATTCCGCATAATGCGGCTTGCTCTGCGACAACTTTACGCGCTGCTTTTTTTGTACCAACGAATAAAACAGTACCTTTGTTTGCTGACATTTGACCTAAATAGTTCATCGCGTCATTGAACAAAGGAAGGGTTTTATCCAAGTTGATGATATGAATTTTGCTTCGTGCGCCGAACAAATAGTTCGCCATTTTTGGGTTCCAATAACGGGTTTGATGTCCAAAATGAACACCCGCTTCAAGCATTTCACGCATAGTTACTGCTGCCATTTTTTTCTCCTAAGAATTTTGGGACTGGCTGTCCCATTGGGTTACGCCACCGATTATCCCGTTTAAAAAACCTGTGAATTCACACAAAGCACCCTTTTAAACGTGACGATAAACGTGAGGATTGTTACTGAAATGAACGCGAATTTATAACATGATTCGCTTTTTACAACAAGGTGGCTCTGTTACTCGGGTTGAAATCAAACTGCTTCGGAAACTCGCTAATCTTCCAACGACGACAAAATAACAGAAACTTTGTCGTCATTTGTGCCAGTTATATATCGTGCAAAAATTATTTTTTCTCGTATTGCCATTTAACAATTTTTCTAACCTTATTTATTTCAACTGATTTTCTGTCAGATAAGTATCGTGTTGAATGTGGCTCGACAATTCCATAAAGTATAAAGCTATCAATAGCGATAGCCATCGGAATCAATCCCAGAATAATTAGCAAATACTTTCTTTTCTACGTCAGTGTTATTTGTAACAGATACCTTTGGATAAAAGTATTTGTAGCTATCTGTCGATTCGCCGCTTTTTATTTCAAGATTACCAATGACAATATCTTGCCTATTTTGGTCAAGCGCATTAGTTGTTGGTGGCGTTACCTTCAAATCAATTTGTTCTTCGCGTCCATTTTCACAAGGTTGCGCTTGATAGGACGTGACGTTATTCACAACACATTTATAAGAAGTTTGTGCATTAGACGCTGTAGATAAAATGAGTAAAAGAAATACTAATTTTTTCATTTTTAAATCCTGTATCAAATTTGGTAATGATTTTACGAAAAGCACAAAATCCCTCTTGTGCCTTTTCGATAAAATCTACCCCAACGTTTCCAACCGAATCCGATTCACCTTACTGCTAACCGTTTCCAATTGTTCAATTTTGGCAATCGCCGCATTGAGCTTGTGTTCTTGGGTAACTTGCGTCAATAAAATGATTGGTACAATCGTTTCATTTTTCGCAGGTGGTTTTTGCAAAATCGCTTCGATGCTGATGTCACAATCCGCCAAAATCCGCGTCACATCCGCTAAAACGCCCGATTTATCTTCAGCGTGCAAACGCAAGTAATACGCGGTTTGGAAATCACCCGAATCTAAAACAGGAATATCCGCCAGCGCATTCGCTTGGAACGCCAAATGCGGCACACGATTTTCAGGGTCGCTGGTCAACGCACGCACCACATCAATCACATCGGCAACCACCGCCGAACCTGTTGGCTCTGCACCTGCGCCCGCACCGTAATACAACGTCGCGCCCACCGCATCGCCTTTTACCAACACCGCATTCATCACGCCATTCACATTGGCAATCAAACGCCGTTCAGGAATCAACGTCGGATGCACGCGCAATTCAATCCCTTTTTCGGTTTTACGCGCCACGCCCAAACTTTTAATCCGATAACCCAACTGCTCGGCATATTCCACATCGGTGCGAGTAATTTGCGTAATGCCTTCGGTATAAACTTTATCGAACTGCAACGGAATCCCAAACGCAATCGACGCTAAAATCGTCAATTTATGTCCCGCGTCGATGCCTTCCACATCAAACGTCGGGTCGGCTTCGGCATAACCTAACGCCTGCGCTTCAGCTAACACGTCGGCAAAATCACGTCCTTTGTCGCGCATTTCGGTCAAAATGAAATTGCTGGTGCCGTTGATAATGCCTGCAAGCCATTCGATTTGATTGCCGCTCAAACCTTCACGAATCGCTTTGATAATCGGAATGCCACCTGCAACCGCCGCTTCAAAAGCGACGATGACACCTTTTTCGCTCGCTTTGGCGAAAATTTCGTTACCGTGTAAAGCGATGAGCGATTTGTTTGCGGTTACAACGTGTTTGCCGTTTTCAATCGCTTGCAACACCATGTCTTTGACAATTCCCGCGCCACCAATCGTTTCAATAATAATGTCGATTTCGGGGTCGTTGATGATGTCAAAACCGTTTGTTGTCATGTCGATTTTTGACGTGTCGCATAAACGCGGTTTGCTCAAATCGCTGGCTGACGCACGAGTGATAATAATTTCACGTCCTGCCCGACGCGCGATTTCTGCCGCGTTGCGTTGTAAAACTTTCGCCGCGCCACCGCCGACTGTGCCTAATCCTAAAATGCCTACTTTTACTGGTTTCATCATTCTTCCTTAAATTAAGCCGTCTTTTTTAAACATCGCCTTGATGCCACGCACTGCTTGGCGTGTCCGCAATTCATTTTCGATTAAACCAAATCGAACGTAGTCATCACCGTATTGTCCAAAACCAATACCAGGCGCAACGGCAACTTTCGCCTCGAGCAATAATTTTTTGCAGAATTCGAGCGACTTCATTTCAGCGTAGGCTTCAGGGATTTTTGCCCACACAAACATCGTCGCTTTCGGTTTTTCGACTGTCCAACCAAACGCATTCAAACCTTCACATAAAACGTCACGGCGTTTTTGGTACATTTCAGCGATTTCAATCACACAATCTTGAGGACCTTCTAATGCCGCAATTGCCGCAATTTGAATCGGCGCAAACGTACCGTAATCCAAATAGGATTTGATGCGTGATAACGCCGCGACAAGTTCTTTGTTTCCGCACATGAAACCAACGCGCCAGCCAGGCATATTGTAACTTTTCGACAAAGAGAAAAACTCGACTGCCACATCTTTCGCGCCTTCAACTTGCAAAATTGACGGGGCTTTATAACCATCAAAAACGATGTCTGCGTAAGCAATATCTTGAACCACCCAGATTTTATGTTCTTTGGCGACGGCAATAATTTTTTCAAAGAAGTCTAATTCCACGCATTCGCTGGTGGGATTTCCAGGGAAATTGAGAATCAACATTTTGGGTTTTGGATAACAATTTGTAATGGCGTTTTGTAATTCTTCAAAAAAATCACCACCTTCAACCAACGGAACGTGACGCACATCCGCGCCAGCAATCACCACGCCGTAAGGATGAATCGGATACGCAGGATTTGGCACAAGCACCACATCGCCAGGTCCTAAAGTCGCTAACGCTAAATGCGCTAAACCTTCTTTTGAGCCAATCGTAACGATTGCTTCGGTATCAAAATTCAAATCGACATCGAAACGGGTTTTGTACCAATTACAAATCGCTTTTCGCAACCGTGGCACGCCACGCGAAACGGAATAACGGTGCGTATCGGGACGCGCCACGGCTTCGACTAATTTATCAACAATATGTTGTGGTGTCGGTTGGTCAGGATTGCCCATCCCAAAATCAATAATATCTTCGCCAGCGGCACGGGCTTTGGCTTTTAAGTCATTGACAATGTTGAAAACGTAAGGCGGTAAGCGGCTAATTCTAGGAAATTCGTTCATTCAAAACTCTTGAGTAATTAGGTGATTAAAAAGGTGTAACTTACTGTTATGACAATAATCTGTCAAATGTTCAACAACAAATGTGCAGGTGATTCCAAGCATTCTTTAATGGTCACTAAAAATTGCACCGCATCGCGCCCATCCACTAAACGATGATCATACGACAACGCCAAATACATAATCGGACGAATCACAATCTGCCCATTTTCAACCACGGCACGTTCTTTAATCGCGTGCATTCCTAAAATCGCCGATTGTGGCGGATTCAAAATTGGCGTGGACAACATTGAACCAAACACGCCGCCGTTGGTAATTGTGAACGTGCCGCCTTTCAAATCGTCGTAACTCAAGCGACCTGCGCGAGTTTTCTCACCAAAATCAACAATACTTTGTTCAATGCCTGCAAAATCGAGTTGATCTGCGTCACGCAACACAGGAACAATCAAGCCTTTTTCGGTGCTGACGGCAATGCCAATATCGTAAAAACCGTGATAAATAATATCGTTGTCGTCAATCGACGCATTGATAACAGGAAAACGTTTTAATGCTTCAATCGATGCTTTCACGAAAAACGACATAAAACCCAATTTCACCGAATGTTTTTGCTCAAAACGAGTTTTATATTGGTTGCGTAAATCCATCACGTTTTGCATATTCACTTCGTTAAACGTCGTCAACATCGCCGCATTTTGTTGAGCTTGCAATAAGCGTTCCGCGACTTTGGCGCGTAATCGTGTCATTGGCACACGTTGTTCGGGACGTAAATTCGCCAATGGTGTGGACGGTTCTAATTCTTTCAGCGGTTCAGTCATGACAGGTTCTGAAACGGGTGCAATCACTTCGGCTTCTTGTAAAGCGCGTTGATTGACAACGTCTAAAACATCGGCTTTCGTCAATCGTCCATCTTTACCCGTGCCGATAATTTCATTTGCATCTAAATCATGCTCACGCAATAAACGCCGAATCGACGGTGTTAACGGATTGTCAAAATCATTGTTTTCATCTGAAATTTGTGGCGTTTCGACGTGAATGTTTTTGATTTCAAACACCGCCAACACTTCGCCACTCGTGACAATTGCGCCATTTGTTTTAAGAATTTCACGCAAAATGCCTGATTCTGGCGCGACCACTTCTAACGTCACTTTGTCGGTTTCTAAATCGACAAGGCTGTCGTTTTTCATGACGCTATCACCGACTTTTTTGTGCCATGCAATAAGCGTTGCATCGCTGACAGATTCTGGAAGATGTGGCACTATAATTTTTAAAGTCATAACGTTCCTATGATTTGTTCGGGCTATTGCGAAAGTAGCAATTTTAGCATTGTTCGATAGGTTTTTTGGTGAATCGGATGAATCAAATCGGGCGCAATATCGGCGAGTGGTTGCAACACGAAAGCATATTTTTCAATGTCTGCACGCGGCAATTTCAAAATTCCATCATCAATAATTTCGTCACCATAAAGTAGTAAATCTAAATCCAAATGGCGCGGCGAAAACTTCTGACTATTTGGCGAACGCCCGTGTTTGAATTCCAGCTCACGCAAAATTTGAAACACCGCGTGCGCTGACAAATCGCTTTCAAACCCCACGACTAAATTATAAAAATCGTCGCCCTCAAAACCCACCGCCGCTGTTTCATAAATCGGTGAAATGCTTAATTCACCAAATATTTCGCGCAATGAATTTAAACCCGCCTCGATGTTTTTGGCTTTGTCGATATTGCTGCCGACGCTGACATAACATTGCGTCATTAGCGAATCCCGCGTTCCATGATTACACCAACGTTAATATCTGCGCCGACTGCGCCTTTTTTGTTCACAGTTAATTTCACCCACGACACACCAAATTCGGTTTGAATGACGCGAATCATTTCAGCGGCGAGTTTTTCAATTAAAAAGAATTCACTTTGTCCTACGAATTCCACCAATCGGTCATAAACGGCTTTGTAATTCAGTGCGTCATCAATTCCGTCGGATTCGGCAGCAGGTTGACAATCAAATGCCATTTCTAAATCAAAAATAAGCGTTTGTTTCGCGGTGCGTTCCCAATCGAAAATGCCGATTAACGTGTCTATTTTTAGGTCGCGTAAAAAAATGATGTCTGTCATGTTTGCTGATTTTCCGATTATTATATGGCGTTTAAAAAGTCGTAAGTATCACCGCAAAGGCGGCACGCTTACAAGTTTCACGAATTTTATGAGGTCAAAATGATTCTAAGTTCTCTGGTTTTATTTGCATATTTATTGGGTTCAGTTTCGAGTGCGATTATCGTGTGTCGTTTGATGGGTTTGCCTGATCCGCGTGAACAAGGTTCTGGCAATCCTGGCGCAACGAATGTGATGCGAATTGGCGGTAAAAAAGCGGCTGCCATTACGTTTTTTGGCGATTTTTTGAAAGGACTAATTCCAGTTTTAATCGCTAAATTTATTGGCGCACCGTCTGTTTTATGGGCAATTGTCGGATTAGCTGCATTTTTGGGACATTTATATCCCGTGTTTTTTGGTTTTAAAGGTGGCAAAGGTGTTGCGACTTCGGCGGGTGTTTTAATTGGTTTTGATTTATTTGTTGGTGGCGCATTTGGATTGACGTGGTTTGCCATTTACAAACTCGGCAAAATCTCATCACTTGCTGCGTTAACCACTTCAATCCTCGCACCAATTTATGCGTGGTTTTTAACAGACGACCCTGTTTTGACTGGTGCAACGTTAATCATGACTGGATTTTTATTGTGGCGGCACGAAAGTAACATTCGCCGCTTACTTAACAAAGAAGAGCGTTAAACGGTTGTCAATTGTTTCAATATCGCCAATCGAATTTCGTCCAATTTTTGTGGGTCAATAATCGGTTGTTGTTCCGCGTTGGTGATGTAAAACGTATCTTCAACGCGACTGCCAATCGTGCTAATTTTCGCACTATGCAAATGAATATCTTGCTGCACAAATGCTTGTCCAATTTTCGATAATAAACCCGCATAATCCGTGCTAATCAATTCAAGAATCGTGTAGCGATTCAACGAATCGGTGTGGAATTCTATGTGCGTCGGAATCGGAAAATGTTTTGCTTGGCGCGATTGACGATGAATGTTTTTTGTTTTTTTTGCTTTGTTTTGCAACAGGTTTTGTCGTAACACAGTACAAATATGCACTTCTCTAAATAAATCTTCAATCGGTTCCCCCGACTGTTCTAACACCAAAAAGCTATTTAAAACGTAGTGATCCAACGTGGTAATAATTCGCGCATCTAAAATCGTCAGCCCCAATTGGTCGAGCGTCGCGGTACTAAGCGAAAAAATCGCGCCTTCGTTTTTGGTATAAACAAACACTTCTGCACTGCCACGTTGTGTTTGTGGACGCAATAGAACTAATGGTAAATCTTGTTCATTTGATGCCGCAATTGCTATTGTGTGCCACGCAATTTCGTCCGCTGAATAACGCAAAAAATAATCATCGCTAACGTGTTTCCACGCGCTTTCAATTGCTGTTTCAACCATGCCTAGTTTGAGTAATCCTGCCTTAGCTTCCTTTTTATTTTCCAATAATCTATCCGCTAATGCCGCTGGATTTTGTAATCCCGTGCGAATCACAGCGTAAGTTTCAGAATAAAGCTCCTTGAGCAGCGCATCTTTCCACGAATTCCAAAGCTCAGGATTTGTGGCACGAATATCTGCAACCGTTAGTAAATACAGATAATTTAAATACTCTGTGCTACCAACGATTTGAGCAAATTTAAGAATCACATCAGGATCGCTAATATCCTTACGTTGCGCGGTCATCGACATAACCAAATGATTTCGTACTAACCACGCGACAAGATTTGTGTCATGTGGCGAAAGGTCATGCTGCAAACAAAATTCTCGCGAAATGTTTTCGCCTAAAACCGAATGATCGCCGTGTTGACCTTTCGCAATATCATGAAATAACGCCGCCAAATACAAGACTTCGGGCTTCGCAATTAGCTGAAATATGTCATTACAAAACGGAAATTCGTCACTGTGTTTATCAATCGTAAAACGGCGCAAATTACGAATCACAAATAATGTGTGTTCATCAACCGTGTAAATATGAAATAAATCGTATTGCATTCGCGCCACGATATTCGCAAAACAGGGAATGTATGCAGCCAAAATACCGTAACGATTCATACGACGTAATTGATTGGTAATGCCGCGCGGTTGACGAAAGGCTTCGATAAATAAACGATTTGCAGCTTTATTCGTCCGAAAATCTGCGTCGATTAGATGCAAACTTTTCCGAATTAACCGTATTGTTGTGGCACGAACACCTTTGATTTTTTCATCTTGTTCAAGAATTAAAAATAATTCTAATAATGCCAATGGATAGCGTTCAAAAACTTGCGTATCTACCGTTTCTAAATAACCGTTAATGACTTCAAAATGTGTGTTTAAACGTCGTACTTCGTTATGTTCACGCGGCACAAAACGCTCGTTAAATAGTTGCAACAGCATTTCATTTAAACGCTCCAAACCTAAAACAGTTTTAAAATAAAACTGCATAAATTGCTCAACATCTTGATTATATTCTTGTTCATCGTGACTAAAACCAAATTGCGCCGCAAGGTCGCGTTGATAATCAAACACCAGACGATCTTCAGCGCGATTAGTTAGCAAATGTAGTGCGTAACGAATGCGCCATAATACGCTTAATAACGCGACTAATTCGACATATTCTTCTTCAGGTAAAAAGCCGTATTTAATCAATTCTTTCAAGGTTGTTACGTTGTAATGGCGTTTGAAAACCCACGCAATAACTTGTCGATCGCGCAATCCGCCAGGTCCTTCTTTAACGTTGGGTTCTAGGTTGTAAGCGGTATCGTGAAATTTTGCGTAACGGGCTTGCTGTTCCACCATTTTGGCGGCAAAAAATTGATTAGATGACCAAATTTTATCGGGTGCTGTTTCGAGTTTTAACGCTTTTAACAAGGGCGCACTGCCGCTAATTAACCGAATTTCTAGCAAACTGGTCATAATCGTTTGGTCATTCGTCGCAACTTCGACGCATTGCGGAATGCTCCGCACGCTGTAACCGAGTTTCAAGCCGATGTCCCACAAAAAAGTAAAAAATGCGCCCAGACTTTCTTGATACTCTGTAATGTCGTCAACTGGCAAAATCACCAAAATATCAATATCCGAATAGGGGAACATTTCTTGCCGACCGTAACCACCGACAGCACATAACGCCACGTTTTTCGCTTGCTCACCCAGAAAATGTTGCCAACACACATTTAACACACTATCGATAAAATCTGATTTTTCACGCAATAATTTTGAAACTGATGATTTCGGATTAAATTTTTCGCGTAACTCGATTTCTTTATTTCTTAGTAATGTTTTAAACGTCATTAAAACATTTTGCGATTCAAATAATGTCAGATCAATCGATGTGGTCATGTTTTTACCTTTCGTCAGCACGAAGCGTTAGAATTTCATAGCTATTTTCTGTGACTAAAATTGTGTGTTCATATTGTGCCGATAAACTGTGATCTTTCGTAACTTCTGTCCAACCATCGCCGAGCGATTTTGTGTGATATTTTCCTTGGTTAATCATGGGTTCAACAGTAAGAATCATGCCAGCTTCAAGCATTGTGCCTTCACCTGCTTTTCCATAATGCAGCACTTGCGGTTCTTCGTGAAAATCACGTCCAATGCCATGCCCGCAAAAATCACGCACCACAGAATAACGATTACCTTCCGCGTGTTTTTGAATCGCGTGACCAATATCGCCAAGCGTTGCACCCGCTTTAATTTGTTCAATACCCAAAAACAAGGCTTCGTGCGTAATTTTACATAAGCGTTGCGCGTGCGTTGAAACTTTACCAACCAAAAACATCATACTGGTGTCGCCATGAAAACCATCTTTTAAAACCGTAATATCGATATTGATAATGTCGCCTGATTTAAGTTTTTTCTCACTTGGAATGCCATGACACACTTGATGATTCACCGAAGTACAAATTGATTTTGGAAAACCGCGATAATCAAGCGGTGAAGGAATCGCTTGTTGAACATCGACGATGTAATTATGGCAAATGTCATTGAGTTGATTTGTAGTCACACCGACAACGACATGAGGTGCAATCATGTCTAAAACATCGGCAGCAAGACGACCCGCAATTCGCATTTTTTCGATTTCAACTTCATTTTTAATAATGATACTCATGGTTTCCAAATTAAAGAGTTATAGGCAATAGGCAATGATTTTAACAGGGGTATGATTAAAAGTAAGTGGAATTTCAGAAAAATTACGCAGCGGCTAATGGAAAATTAGCGTAGAGTTTAAATGCTTAAACGTACTCCAATCCAACCAGCGCGTGGTGCGGCAGGTGAAACAAAACGCCCATCATTATAATCTGCGCCTAACACTTCGCTCGCCTGACCATAAACGCCAAACGTGTTGTAATTCGTATCAAAAATGTTATTCACTTTGCCAAACAGCGTGAAGTTTTTGGTAATTTTATATTCGGCTGTGCCGTTGAAAACCCAATAACCTGAAAGCGGTGCAGTCATATTGCTTTCGTCGCCGCGAAAAACTTGATTGCCGCTGTACATTCCGTTAATTCCCAACGACGCTTTTTTCCATAAATCGACGCTTAACGCTGCTTTGAAAATATGCGCGGGAATGCTCGAAATTTTGTCGCCTTTTTGAACCGCCACAATTTCATCTGCGTTTAATGGATTTTGAATGTTAAACCCATTCAAATATTGCGCGTTCAAATAAGTATAGTGAGCGTCGATGTGCCAATCATCAATCGCACTAAATAAACTCTCTTTATCAATCGACGTTCCTGCTTCAATGCCGTAACGTTGTGTTTTTCCAACGTTACTAAAATAACCTTGGCTGGCGATATTTCCCGCACGATGAAAAATAATATCGTCGTTATTTGTGGCGTGAAAAAAGCCTAAATTCCAATCCCATTTGCCATTAACGAGTTCATTTAATTTGCCTCGAAAACCACCTTCCCACGTTTTGGCAACCACTTGTTGCAACGGCGGATCAGATAAAAATGAATTCGGCAATTTGCATGGCGCGTCAGGGTCGGCACAACTTAATTCCATTGGTGTGGGCGCACGCGCCGATTCAGCATAATTGCCATAAATGTTTACGTTTTTCAAAAGTTGATATGTCAAACCCGCTGACGGATTCAATCGTTCAAAAGCGTGATTCCCGTTCAAATTCTTTTCAGAATCGTTGATATATTGGTCTTTCATATCGACGCTGATGTGGTTGTAGCGTCCTGCAACTGTGGCGGCGAGTTTGTCAGTAATCGAAAATGTATCGGTTAAAAATACGCCAACCGTTTCAGTATTTGCATTTAAACGTACTTTCGATTCATCAACATAAATACCACTTCCAACGGTTCCGCGACTTGCAGTTAATGAACCAAGTTCTGTATTTGATGCAAAATGCGTTTCCGCATTGTCGTAACTTGCACCAACGGTTAAATTATTTTCGTGTTTGAACAAATCGCCTGTAAACGCGGTTTGCAATGTGCCGCCTTTACTTCGCATTTGGGTTGCGCTGGAGTTACGAGTCGCGCCATCAACCGAATCATCAAACGAAATTAAATCGCCATTCGTATTCATCACAGGCGTTTCGTCGCCGCATAATAACCCCGAATCATCGTCACAAGCCGCATAATCGCTGTTGTCACCATTAAAGGTTTTCATTCGATTTTGACGAAAATAAGTATTGCCACTGACTTCAATGTTATCCGTTACGTCATAACTGCCCGCAAGTTCAGAGAAAAACATCCGCGTAATTGTTTGGTCTGGATGGGTAAAAACAGCTTTGCGGTTTTGTGCCAAAAGTTGAATCGGTGTTGGACCATTGCCGCGCATATCGTTATCGTTCGCGCCCAACGTTAAATCGAGCGAGCCTTTATCACCGCGCCAACTTAACGTTCCGAAAGCTCTATCTGCTTTGGTGGGTGAAAAATCGCGCCAGCCTTCTTCCTCAAAATGATTGATGTCAACGAAATACCCCCACGTTCCATTATTCCAGCCCGTTGTGAGTTCTTCCGAATGTCTGCCAAATGAACCGCCATAAACTTCAACTTGATGTTTAGGCGAGGAAAAACCTGTTTTCGTTTTAATCGCAATCGCGCCACCCAGCGAATTCAAACCATAAACGGGATTTGACGAATACATTGCCATCGAATCAATCGCGCCTTGGGGAATTAAATCCCAATTCACCGTGTCGCCAAACGGTTCGTTGAAACGCACGCCATTTACATACGTTGAAAGCCCTTGCGGCAAACCCATCAACGGCGAAGCCACGAAACCACGATAATGAATGTCAGGTTGCAACGGATTATTTTGCGCTTCATTGACGTGAACGCTGCCCAAATAACGATTGATATATTCCGAAAGTGAAATCGTTTGGGCTTTGTCGAGTTGGTCGCCCGAAACCGTTTGCACGGGCGTTGGTAATTTATCGGCATCAATACTCCCACCAAGTGGCGAAACACCAACGATATTCATAATGCCTAAGTCTTGTGGTTTGTCTTCGGCGAAAACTGATTGCGAAATCGTTAAAATAAAAACACCGTAAATAATTATTTTTTTCATAAATAAAAACTCTCTAAACAAAAAAACCACGATGCTTTTCAACATCGTGGCAAAAATGAAGAACCTATAAACTGGTGCTAATTTTAAAATTGATTAAAGTAAAAACCTATAGGAATTTTTCCTGATTTTTAAATTTACACGCTAATTTGATTAAATCATGTCGTTGAAAATGATTTTCGCTAGTTGTTTTGCAAATTCGACAGGAACAGCATTGCCAACCATTTTATAACCATCGGTAATATAACGATATTTGAAAACAAAATCATCTGGAAATGTTTGTATTTTAGCGCATTCACGAACCGTTAAACGTCGATACAAATTTTCTTGACCTCGTACAAAAATACGTTTGTCTTGTTCAATGAATTCCATTTTTGGAGCTTGAGGATGAATGGGTGCGTGTCGCCCGCCTGCTTGTATTGTAAAAGAAGGTTCGTCCCAACTACGAACTCGGTTTCGTGACATATAAATACTTGAAAATCCCCCCGTCATATATTCATGATTTGGAAACGCTAAATTCGCATCACCATTCGTCATGTTTTTATCTAATGCAGGTTTTGATGAAGGCAAATTAGAAATCACATCTTTTAATACCAATTTTGGTGTAATTTTTTCAGGAGATTGAAATGTTTTACCAAGATAATTTGCATAACCGACGATAATGACGCGTTTTCTATCTTGTGGCACACCAAAATCATTGGCATTTAACAAAAAATAAGAAACGTTATAATCAAGTGCGGTGAAATCAGCGAGTATTTTTTGGAAGGCAATTTGATGTTTAGGCAACAAAATTCCCGCTACGTTTTCTGCAAGAAAAAATTTTGGTTTTTTACTTTTTATAAGTCGAATGTAATCAAAAAATAATTGCCCACGTTTGTCATCAATTCCACGTCCTGCACCCGCTTCACTCCAACTTTGACAAGGTGGCCCGCCGATAATGCCTACGCAATCTGGAATTTCATTAGCCTTTATTTCAGTAATTGAACGTTTATCTAATGTGGTTTTTGGGTGATTATGTTCGTAAGTTTCCCAAATAGTTGAATCAAATTCATTTGCCCAAATCACATTAAATCCAGCTTGCTTAAAACCTAAATCTAAACCACCCGCGCCACTAAAAAAAGAAACAATGTTCATATTATCGTGCATAAGTCAGCAATTTAGCCTCTAGCAAATTAGCTGGATTATTTGGTGATTTGATTTTTATGTTAGTGATTGAAAAAAAATCACTTTGCAAATTTTCGAGCCGCTCTTTGTCTTCGTCAGGAAAACGCTCATATTTTTCACTCAATACAATCGCATGAACCGTAAAATCATGTTGTGCCTCAATAGTTGCAACATAATTAAATACTTTGATCGGATTCTCTATGTGCCACATACCACGCACCCGCAAATCGGTAATGCCTAACGGATCAACCTTTTTAACTTTAGCCAATTCATTGGTTTCGATAAATTCTACATCTGGAATCTCTTGGATACCTTGTGAAATTTTATCGGCGATACGTTGATAAATTCCCCGTTCTGCCGCATAACAATCACCATAAATCAGCCATAATGCTTTCAATTTATCGGTATTTTTAGGTGAAACGCCTATCGCGTAAATAATGTCTTTCTCTATCCAGTCGCTACTTTCACAATTTCGACACGCCTCAGTAATACGCGAATCATCACGATAAAGTTTATCTTTTGGGTAGGAACTGTTTAGAGCAATTACCGAACTTAAACCTTCGATTTTTTTAACTTCAATCGCATCGCCATTTCTAATAATGGCATCAGGCGGATTATTTTGATTACCCAAATAAGAAAAAAACTCTCCGTGAATGACATCGTTTTTTTCATTGATTGAATGACAAAATACATCTTTCACATAATGCTCTAACGCATCCCCCATTTTATTTGCGCGATTAGAGCCTTTGTAGTGCGACACCAAATCGACTATTGGATTTTCAATAATGTTGATTAGGGCAATAAGTAAATTTGTTTTTTTCATTTAAATTTTAAAAATACGAGAGTTTAAAATGGAAAACTTGTACGAATTCCGTTGTGTTTAATTAGCAGTTTAACAGGATTTATTTCGTCAAATTCAACAACAACGCAATATGCGCCAATTCTGCGCCCGAATTTACATTTAACTTGGTGCGAATGTTCGTGCCGTAATTCGCGGCAGTTTTATAACTTATACACAATTTTTCAGAAATATCGTGAGCGGTTAAACCTTTTGCCAATAACAAAAACACATCAAATTCGCGTGGTGAAAAGTCATCAACAATCGTTTGATAATCCATTGAATCTGGCGAATTTTCAACGTCATCAATCAAATTCGGTTCAACGTAGATTTCACCGTTTGCAACTTTTTTAATCGCTGTGATTAACACGTCAGGATGCGCGTGTTTGCAAATGTAACCTTTTGCGCCCGCATTCATGGCGCGTTGCACATACACTTTTTCATGATGTACGCTGAACACAATAACTTTTGCTTCTTCGTGTCGTAAAATCAAACGGCGCGTGGTTTCTAAACCACCGATTCCCGCCATTGATAAGTCCATGACAATTACGTTAGGTTTTAAATCCGCATAAAGTTGTAACGCTTGTTCACCGCGTTCCGCTTCCGCAATGACCTCGATATTTTCTTCGGTAGCAAGCAATAAACGAAAACCCGCCCGAACTATCGCGTGGTCATCGACGAGAATCACGGTTATTTTTTTTGAATTCATAAAGGAATTTTGGCGCGAATTGTCATGCCTTTTTGAGGCTGTGTTTCAATTAAAAAATCACCGCCCAAACTGCATACACGCTCGCGCATACTCAATAGACCAAATCCATTTTTGATAGTTTGTGCGTCACAACCTTGTCCGTCATCGGTGATTTGCAGCAATAAAAAGTTATTTTCATCGAGCGTTAAATTTATAAAAGCCTGATTAGCGTTAGCATGTCGAACAATGTTTGTTAAGCCTTCTTGCACCATCCTAAAAATATGAATACTTATTTTTTCCGATAACATTTCACAGTCTTTATCACATTCAAATCCGATTTTTAAATGTGAATAACGTTGTTGCCAATGTGAAATCAAATCTTCAAGAGCAGCTTTTAAACCCAATTCGGTCAAACACACGGGATGTAATTGCTGCATCATTGAACGCACGACGCACATTAAATGATCGCAAATCTGAATAATAGAATCAGTGCTTTGTTTTATGAGTAAATTTTGTGACTTTTCAGCGCGTGAAATTGTGACCGTCATAACTTTAATTGCGGTCAATGATTGTCCCAATTCATCGTGCAATTCTTGCGCGAGGTGTTGACGTTCTTGTTCTTGAATCGCTAAATTATGTTGTGTGAGTGCGAGATTTTCTTGCTGTGCCGCATTTAGTTTTTCGAGTGTAAGATTAATTGCGCCTGCAATTTGATTCATTTCAACACTAGAAAAATAGGGCAAAGGTTGTTGAAAATGACCTAATTCAACGCGCTCTAACCCTTGTACAATCACTAAAATTGCTTTTAAGACGCGATTAAAAACCAACTGAATCACAATAAAAATCGACACAATCAGCAAAAATAACAATCCAAAAAATGCCAAACTTTCTTGCCAAACTTCACGAATTTCATTTAACGGATTGGCTTCAATCGATACGATAAGTTGTTGTCCATCATCAGTTATCAAAGCACGTTCTATTTTAATGGGTGAACTCGCCACTAAATTGACAAACCATTTAGGCGGATTAGAGTGGATTTTGGGAATGGCGGATTGTGAAACATTTAACACATTTCCAGACGGCTCTTTGAGCTGAATGCGTAAATGACGCGTTTCTTTTAACGCATTAAGTTGGGCGAGCCATTCTGTGCGGGCGTTGGTTTGTGTGAGATTAAAAGCGATAAGTTGAACGGCTAAATGAATCGATGAATTCATTTCATCTTGTACGGCGCGTTTAGCTTGCCAAAGTGTAATTGTTCCGCCAATGATGAAAATACAGCATGCTAAAAATAAAATACGGATATTGATTTGATAACGCAAAGTCGTTTTTTTCATTGAAATGAACGTCGAATCTAAAAAATTGATTAACGACTAATTAAAAACCTAATTTTTTCAATTAACTCCACGGCACGTTGTCCAGCCGCTGCAATTTCTTTTGTATTTCGTTCTAATTCTGATTTTGACGCTTCATTTGTGATGTCATTAAAAATAAAATTATTTATTTCGTTGTAACCCAACATACACGCCAAAGTTTCGTTGAAATCATGAGTAATATCTTCTGTTAATTGCCCAATGTTTTCTAAATCACTCAGCTTTGCTTTTTCTTGTAATGTTTTGGCTGTTAATTTTGCATTTGCAAGAGCTAATTCACCGTCTTTTTGTTCTTTTTCAATTAATTGGAAAATCAATTCTGAGTTCGTTAAAATTAAATCTAACGACTGTTTTTCTTTTTCTGTGTTTTCAACGGACAGTTTTTGAATATCTTGCTTGAGTTTTTCATGGGCATTTTTATCGTTGATGACACTCCGCAAAATGCTAACAATGTCATCTTCGGATTGCTTTGTTTTTGATGGTGTTGCTTTACTTTCATCGGTTCCGATTGGCAATAAATCTGCTAACGCTGGCATGATTTCAGTCGGGTGTACTTTTAATACTTTGGATAAGCGTAAAACAGCATCGATATTCAAAGGCACACGTCCTAACAAATACGCGTTAAACGCGGCTTGTGTTTTCCAATTACATAACTTCGATACTTTTTCTTGTGTTAAATCCAACTCTTTTTTCTTGGCATTCCAAATTAATTGTAATTGTTCAGCAGCCATCATTTGGGCATAGGATAAATTTAATTTTTTCATAGTTTTGAGTTCTCATAAAAATAATATCGCCATTATAGTTACAAATTGTATGTAAGAGTATTTCTACCGATTGTTAGATAATCCGTATCTAAATCCAACATTGGTAATAAATCGCAGTTCAAATTAGAATAGCCACCACTTACGCCTTTAAATTCAACGGATTTTTAATGACAGACTATAAATTAACCCATTTAAAACAACTCGAAGCCGAAAGTATTCACATTATTCGTGAAGTCGCGGCGGAGTTTGAAAAACCTGTAATGTTGTATTCGATTGGTAAAGATTCAGCCGTGATGCTGCATTTAACCATGAAAGCGTTTTACCCCGCACCACCGCCATTCCCGATGATGCACATTGACACGACGTGGAAATTCAAGGAGATGATTGCCTTCCGTGATGAAATGGTAAAAAAACTCGGTTTAGATTTAATCGTTCATATCAATCAAGAAGGCGTTGAGCAGGGCATTGGACCTTTTACACATGGCAGTAAAAAACATACTGATGTGATGAAAACCGACGGTTTAAAACAAGGTTTAAACAAATATCAATTTGATGCGGCATTCGGTGGCGCGAGACGTGATGAAGAAAAATCGCGTGCTAAAGAACGTGTTTATTCATTCCGCGACAAAAATCACCGTTGGGATCCCAAAAATCAACGTCCTGAACTTTGGAATATCTACAACGGCAAAATCGATAAAGGCGAAAGCATTCGCGTGTTTCCGTTGTCGAATTGGACGGAGTTGGATATTTGGCAATATATTCATTTGGAACAAATTCCGATTGTGCCGCTGTATTTCGCCAAAGAGCGTCCTGTTGTGGAACGTGATGGGATGTTGATTATGGTAGACGATGACCGTATGCCAATTGGCGAACATGAAAAAGTCGAAATGAAAAAAGTGCGTTTTCGGACGCTGGGCTGTTATCCATTAACGGGTGCGGTCGAATCGGAAGCGACGACGTTACCTGAAATTATTCAAGAAATGCTTTTGACCACGACTTCTGAACGGCAAGGACGTTTAATTGACCACGATCAAGCAGGTTCGATGGAACAGAAAAAACGCGAAGGCTACTTCTAAAATCTTATCAACAGTCATTTCAGAGAATAAAAAATGTCCCACCAATCCGATTTAATCAGCACCGATATTAACGCTTATTTAGCGCAACACGAACGCAAAGAATTAGTGCGTTTTTTAACTTGTGGCAACGTCGATGACGGCAAAAGTACGCTCATCGGGCGATTGTTACACGATTCAAAAATGATTTATGAAGACCAGCTCGCCGCCGTGCAAGCCGATAGCGTGAAATCTGGCACGACGGGCGCGGGCAAAATCGATTTAGCGTTGCTGGTCGATGGTTTGCAAGCCGAACGCGAACAAGGCATCACGATTGACGTGGCGTATCGTTATTTTTCCACTTCGACGCGCAAATTTATCATCGCCGACACACCTGGACATGAACAATACACGCGCAACATGGCAACGGGCGCGTCAACCTGCGACTTGGCGATTATCTTAATTGATGCGCGTTATGGCGTTCAAACGCAAACCAAACGCCACAGTTTTATTGCGTCATTGCTCGGTATTCAGCATATTGTGGTGGCGATTAACAAAATGGATTTGGTCGAATACAGCGAAACGAAATTTGAACAAATCAAAGCCGATTATTTGGATTTTGTGAAAACGTTGGATTTGCACGATATTTTGTTTATTCCGATGTCGGCGTTAGATGGCGATAACGTGGTAAATCCTAGCGAAAATATGGCGTGGTTCACGGGCAAACCGTTAATGGAAGCATTGAACACGATTGAAATTGCCAACGACCGCAATTTCAGCGACGCACGTTTTCCCGTTCAATATGTGAATCGTCCGAATTTAGATTTTCGCGGTTTTTGTGGCACGGTTGCAGCAGGGATTTTCAAAAAAGGCGACAAAATTACCGCGTTACCATCTGGCAAAAGTAGCACGATTAAATCTATCGTGACGTATGACGGCGAAATCGAACAAGCCTTTTCACCGATGGCTGTTACGCTGACGTTGGACGACGAAATTGATATTAGTCGGGGCGATATGCTGATTGGCACGCAGGAATTCATGCCGATTGTGGCGGATAAATTCAAAGCGCATATTGTTTGGATGGCGGAAGATTCCTTAAATATTGGCAAACAGTATTCAATTAAATTAGCGACGCGCACCGTTTCGGGTTCGGTATCGTTGATTCATCACCGTATCGACGTGAACACGCTTGAACATCACGACACGAATGCGTTGCAACTCAATGAAATCGGTTTGTGTACGGTTTCAGTGAATGCGCCTGTGGTATTTGATAATTACAAAACCCACAAAGGTACAGGTTCATTTATTGTCATTGACCGTTTGACGAATAGCACGGTTGGCGCAGGTATGATTGTTGGCACAGGTGAAAATGAAAACTTGCAACCCGTCAGCGTTGAAGAACGTGCGGCACGTTTCAGTCAAATGGCTACCGCAATCAATTTAACAGGTGAAAAAAGTCTTGAAATCGCATATTTGTTAGAGCGTCGTTTATTTGAAAATGGTCACGCTTGCACAATTTTAGAAGCGACAAATAATGTGTTAATTGCGGCAATAAATCACGCGGGGTTGATTGCAATTTGTGTAAATACCAACGCAGGTTTTACGCCGATTCAGTTTGATGCTGATACACAATCGCTTGATGACATTTATGTCGCGTTGAAAACTCAAAAAGTAATTTATTAAATTTAACCCAATAGACAAATGACAGAAACAACAGAACAAATCCAAGACGAACAAGACCAAATCCGCCAACGCCGTGAAAAATTAACGGCGTTACGCGAAGAAACCATTGCTTTCCCAACCGATTTTCGCCGCGATGTTGTCGTGGGTGAATTGCTCGCAAAATACGACGAAAAAACCAAAGAAGAACTCGAAGAAGCACATATTCGTGTAATAATCGCAGGGCGGATGATGACGCGCCGCATTATGGGCAAAGCGAGTTTCAGCCATTTGCAAGATATGTCGGGGCAAATGCAGGTTTATGTCGCTCGTGATAATTTGCCCGAAGGTGTTTATAACGACCAATTCAAAAAATGGGATATTGGCGATATTTTGGGCGCAGAAGGTTATTTGTTCAAAACGCAAACGGGCGAACTCAGTGTCAAAGTTGATAGCATTCGTTTATTAACCAAAGCATTACGCCCATTACCTGAAAAATTCCACGGCATTGCAGACCAAGAAATTAAATATCGTCAGCGGTATTTAGATTTGATTATGAGCCAACAATCCCGCGACGTGTTTTTGATTCGTTCAAAAGTCGTTGGTTATATTCGGAATTTTTTGATTGAACGCGCGTTTTTAGAAGTCGAAACACCAATGATGCAAGTGATTCCTGGTGGCGCGACGGCACGACCTTTCACTACGCATCACAACGCGCTCGACATGGATATGTTTTTGCGAATTGCGCCAGAATTGTATTTGAAACGTTTAGTTGTCGGTGGTTTTGAACGGGTGTTTGAAATCAACCGTAATTTCAGAAATGAAGGACTTTCAACTCGCCACAATCCTGAATTCACGATGCTCGAATTCTATCAAGCCTACGCTGAATATCATGAATTGATGGATTTGACCGAAGAAATGTTGCGCGGCATTGCGGAAGAAGTTTTAGGCAAAACGACGATTACTTATCAAGGCGAAGAATATGATTTCGGCAAACCGTTTGCGCGAATGACGGTTTTTGATTCGATTTTGCATTTCAATTCGGATTTAAAACCTGAAAACATTTCAACTCGTGAAGCTGCTTTGAAAGTCGCTGAAAATTTAAAAATCCCAGTCAAAGACGGTTACGGTTTGGGCAAAATTCAAATCGAAATTTTTGAAAAAACCGTTGAAAGTCGTTTGATGAATCCAACCTTTATTACGGCATATCCTGTCGAAGTTTCACCGTTGGCGCGACGTAACGACAATGACCCACACGTTACCGATAGATTTGAATTTTTTGTCGGCGGACGTGAAATTGCTAACGGTTTCACTGAGTTGAATGATGCCGAAGACCAAGCGGCGCGTTTTCAACAGCAAGTAAACGAAAAAGAAGCGGGCGACGATGAAGCGATGCACTTTGACGCGGATTATATTACCGCGCTTGAACATGGAATGCCGCCTACAGCTGGTGAAGGGATTGGCATTGACCGTTTGGTGATGTTGTTCACTGATTCGCCGTCGATTCGTGACGTGTTGTTATTCCCACACATGAGACCGAAATAAGCCGTGATTTATTTTGATAACAACGCCACCACGCCAATTGATGAGCGTGTTTTAGAAACCATGTTACCGTTCATGAAAACCATGTACGGCAATCCTTCCAGCGTGCATCGCTTGGGACGCATTGCTAAAAGCGCGGTTGAAGTGGCGCGTGAACAAGTGGCTGCTTTAGTTGATGTACAACCGTCGCAAGTGATTTTTACCAGCGGTGGCACGGAAGCCAATAATCTAGCGATTAACTCTGCGTTTGGACGTGTGGCGATTTCTGCTGTTGAGCATTCGTCAATTTATGAATCCGCAAAACGTTTTGTACCCGAAATTATCGCAGTGAATCGTGATGGGTTGTGTGAACCTAAAACGATTGCTGAATTGATTTCAAAACGACCTGATTTTGTGTCGATTATGTTGGCGAATAATGAAACAGGTGTGATTCAGCCGATTGCAGAAATTGCAGCTCAATTGAATGAACGCGGCATTGTGATTCATACTGATGCAGTACAAGCGGTCGGAAAAATACCTGTTTCGTTTAAAAAATTAGGCGTGCAAATGCTGTCGTTATCAAGCCATAAAATTTACGGTGGAAAAGGCAGTGGCGCGTTAATCGTCGATGAATCTGTTTCACTACACCCGCAACTTTTGGGTGGTGGACAAGAAAAAAACTATCGTTCTGGTACTGAAAATGTCGCGGCAATTGTTGGGTTTGGCAAAGCGGCAGAATTAGCCAAAATCGAATTAGACGCACGTCAAACGCGAATGTTATCGTTGCGAACGATGCTGGAAAATAAACTCGCCCAATTATCGAAAGTCACCATTTTCGCCCAAAACGCACCACGTTTACCGAACACGGTTTTATTTGGCATTGACGGTGTGGAAGGTGAAATGGTGTTGCTCAAATTAGATCAACGAGGCGTTTGTGTATCGAGTGGTTCGGCATGTACCAGTGGTGAAACAGAACCAAGTCACGTTTTGTTGGCAATGGGTATTTCACCACAACAAGCACAAACAGCCATTCGTGTGAGTTTAAGTCATCAAAATACGCCTGCCGAAGTGTTAGAATTCATCGAACTTATCACCCCTTATGGAGTTTAAAAAAATGTCTGTTTCCGTTACAGAAAGTGCCGCACAACAAATTCAAAGACAACTGACCAAACGTGGAAGCGGTTTAGGTTTGCGTTTAGGTATAAAAAAATCAGGCTGTTCAGGTTACGCTTATGTTTTGGATTATGTTGATGTCCCCGAAACCGAAGATCAAATTTTTGATTTGTCAGGTGTGAAAATCGTCGTGAAAAATAAAGATTTACCTATTTTGGATGGCATCGAAATTGATTATCGTAAAGACGGTTTAAATGCCGCTTTCAAATTTAATAATCCAAATTCAAAAGGAATGTGTGGCTGCGGAGAAAGTTTCGCGGTATAAAAAAACGTCGAGGCGTAACGTTTACGCCTCGACAACACTCGTTTAATCTTCTAATTGTTGAATACCGTCTAACATCCAATTCGAGTTAAAGCCCGATTTTGATTTCACAAAATGCCATACTTCACCAACTTGAGTTGCTTGAGCGTTTGCCGATTCTTTAATCGTAGACTCAAACAAAACAGCGGCTTCAAATTCAGAAGTCAATTCACGAATTTCCAACAAATCTGCATCTAACGTCAACACTTCTGTGTGATTGAAATCATTTGAACTTTTGAGTTGGTCTTGAATTTCTGCAAATACTTTGTCCGTCGTCAAACCACGAATTTCGGCAAAATCACGCGAATCCCACGCTTTTTGTAAATCCATGTAACGGTGTTTTACGTCATCCAAAAATGCCGCAGAATCAAAACCCGAAGGAGTCGAAAAATCACGCGATTTTGCTAAATTAACTGTCGATGATGAAACAGTTGAATCTCCTTTTTTAAACATAATGTCGGTATTGAAATCCGCTGAACTGCCAGCATTCATTGACGGTGCAGAATAGGCGGGTTCATGGACAGTGCGTTGATACGACGTGTCATTGACTATAGGAGTTGTTGGCTTTTTTTTTACAAAGAAAAAACGATAAGCCAAATAACCTAAACCAGCCAACAACAAATAACCTAAGAAACCAAATCCACCCGAACTGCGTGTTGCACCTGTATTGTCGGCGTAATATGGTGCAGGTTGTTGAGCATATTGTTGTGGCTGAACAGCAGGTTGTGCGTATTGCTGTGGTGCAGGTTGAGGAGCATATTGCTGTGGTTGTGGTGCGTAACCTTGATTTTGTTGAATTGGCGCGGGCGCGGGTTGACTGTGATTATCACTCATCATCGAACCGACCAATCCACCTACCGCTAACCCTGCGGCTGCACCCATTGCACGGTCTTTCCACGCAGAATTTGAATTGGCAGGTGGTTGTTGATAAGTCGGTGCTGGGTGACTGGCTGGCGGTGGGGCTGCAACACGATTACTCGGTGGCAACGCTGAGCGTTGCACGGGCGCACTGTAAGATTGTTTACTACCGAAGGACGTACCACCACCTAAACGTTGTGCTTCTGCGGCAGAAATTCCACCTGACGCTAACGAAATCAACACAAGACTATTCACAAATGCACTGGTTTTTTTGTTCATAAATTTACGAATTCCGAATGAGTAATTAAAAAAATGGCGCGAATCATCGCGCCACACACAATACCAAATCTAACGCATTTACGACACGTTTTAATGCGCGTCATCCGTATGCCATTTCGGCATCATCACAATACAATTTGGTTTGAAACCTTGATTTTTCAAGACATCAATCGTTCTGATTTTTTCCATTTTTTCCAAATTGATAACGCTAATTGAGCCATCGTCCATTTCAGGCAAATTCAAAAAGCTATTTTGAACAATTGCGTATTTTTCATCAGGCGAGAACACAACGTGATGTGCGCCACCCGCCGTGGGAATCGATTTGATTAACTTTGGTTCATGTATCGACTGGCTAATGTCAAAAATGTTCAACGCGCCAGGTTTCGCCGTGGTGATAAATAATTTGTCATGTTGTTGATTAAAATAAACTTCTAGCGGGACACCTTGTCCAATGTCGGCGAAATTGTAAGCGGGTTTGAAATCAAAATTATCATGATTTGCTTGCCACGTTGCTGTCCACAATTTGCCTTCAAACATCGTATTTACATAAGCAATCGGCGGATTTGCGTGTGGGACAAATACCGCTTCTACCGTTGATGAACCTGCGCCACCGACTTTATGCGTTGATAAAACTTCGCCTGTTGACGCTTTAATCACCGTTACCGTTTCGCCCGCGTCACTCAAATTCGTTGGGTGAACCGTACTTGTAACCATAATTCTGTCGATGTCTTCATTTAAGCCAATGCCATGCGGATATTTAATAAATTTATCTTTTCCATTGGCAGAAATAACGTTTTTCACTTTGTCAGTTTGCGCGTCACCGACAATCACGTTGCTTGAACCCATGCAGGTTAAATACCACGTTTTTTTGTCTGATGTGAACGCCATATCTTCACCAACTTGGCATTCTGGCACGTTCAAATCTTGAATTTTCAACGGCTCTTGTGTCATGTTAATGACACGCAATGCGCCATTTCCCAGCGCGGTAATATAGGCTTTGCTTAAATCTTTGTTGTAAAAAATATGATGGGCAACTGCATCCGCTGGTAACGGTAATTCGTTGATGATTTTGCCGAATTTTGGCGAATTCGGATCAACGTCAATAATGGCAATGCCTTCTTTGCGTGGTAATTGATTTGGTTGGCTTTCGTAATTCACCATCGCCAACATTTCCGCAGAACTAATGGCTGGCGCGAGTAATAATAGGCTGCACAATGCGTTGGTTATTGTTTTTTTTATCATTGTAGTGGCTCGTGTAATTTAAAAAATTTCTGGAAGAAAAGAAGCGCGTTTGCAAAACACAAACGCGCTTTTTTGTTTTTATTCTGCGGTGCTTGGGTCAATCATTCCCGTGACGCGCGAAATTTTGGTGACGGGAAAGCCGCCTTTTTCAGCGTGTTCGCGCAAGGCCTCTTCGTTTGGCGCGATTAACACACAATAAACTTTGTCTTCGGTGACGTAGCTTTCTACCCAATTGATTTTTGCATCCATTTTGCTTGAAACGCTGCACGATGTTTGCGCGATGCCTTGCAATTGTTCAGCAGTCAAAGAACCTGCGTTGGGGATGTCACGTTCGACGATATATTTTGGCATTGCTAATTCCTCATTGAATTAAAGTTAAAAAAATGAACTTCTTGTTAAAACGCAATCGACGATTACGCTTTAAAAAAATCGCCCAATAATGCTTGTTGACACTGTTTTAATGGTGCGGTGGATTGTTCGATTTTCATACGAAGCAACGCGCCTTGCCACGCATTTACCCATAAATCCGCCATTTCTCGCGCTGTTTTGTCAGAGCGAATGGTGCTTTCCGATTGAGCGCGACTCAAACCAATTTCCCAAACGTCACGGTAACTATTTAACGAAACTTGTAAGGCATTGCGACAAATTTCACTTGTGTCGCCAACTTCGCCCATCAAATTTCCTAACAAACAACCGCCTTTGAATTCGGTACGTTCTAATTCTGCAATCCCTTCTTGCAAATAACGGTTTAACGCTGCTAAGGCATCGCCCTCAGATTCCGCTAAATAACAATGTAATTGCGCTAAATAAGGCTCGATGTAATGCCCGACGATTTCAGCGGCAAAGTTTTCTTTGCTGCCAAAATAGTTATAAAAAGAACCTTTCGGAATTTTGACAGCATCAAGAATCTCTTTTAATCCCGTGCCGTGATAACCCTGCTGCATCAGCAAAGCTACGCCTTCATTAAGCAGATTTTCTCGATTGATGTCTTTTTGTTTTATTTTTTCCATGTCTAAATAATACGACTGGTTGTCTTATGCTGTCAAATTAAAAGATGTGCTGAACAATAAATTATCGTGCAGCACGTTTTTGACCGTTATAAATTCAAAGGATTTTTCGGATTAATTCCTTCCATAAAGGGAATTCGGCGGTCTTGATGAGTGATTTGATAAATTTTACCCAGCCAATTATTAAACACCGCTTTTGCTGTGTCACGCCAAGTCACATCGAGATATTTGTTTACCAACGCTTCGGGAAAATCAGGAAATGGCTGATGATTCAATTTCGCGGCTACAACTTTTTGTGCGTAATCGGCAAAGATCGTTATCACTTCATCATTAAAATAATGTTCAGGGTAGGGCGGATAATCTGCAATTTCACTTCGATAAAAACGCAACACTTCGCGTTTATATTCTTTGAGTAAACTCACATCATCGTATTCGGGATGCCCTTGAAAAAATACAATCCGAAAACCATCTTCGCTCGTTGCCAAATGCACACCCGCATCGGCACTTACTGCCAACACACGCAATCCGAATTTCTCCATATCGTTTTGAAAAATTTCGTTAAAACGTGAATGCGGAACATCAAAACGAGTGTTAATTTCAACGACAAGCGGATGGGTTCTATCAACCAACGTATGTGAAAAAACGCCCCAACGTTTTTCTGATAATCGAGTTCGCGCCAAACCATGACAATAATGAATAATCGCGTGTGTCGCCAAACATGAACACAAAATTGATGTGACATTTTCTTTTGCCCACGAAAAAACTTCGGTCAATGGCAACCAAAAATCTTCATTTGGCAAAAAATCACCCGTTACATTTGCGCCACTAATAATAAGTGCGTCCAACCCTTCTGCTTTTATTTTTGAAAATGGTTCGTAGTATTTGTCGATGTGCGCTTGCGCTTCAGGACTGCGTTGTAATCCCTCAATCGTGAATGGATGCACATGAAATTGTGCGATTTGATTACACGCACCAACGAGTCGAAAAAATTGTCGTTCGGTGGCTTCTAATGCCGCATCAGGCATCATGTTTAACAAGCCAATATGAATTTCACGAATTTCTTGATGACTAGCGCGTTCAGCATCGACAATTTCTTCGCCTTCTTCGCGTAGCCGTTGAAATGTCGGTAAATCAGAATGAGCAATTAAAGGCATTGTGTCGCCTCCTCTTTAGCCATTTTGTTTTGCTAATGCGGCAGCAATTAACGCAATAAAATCATCTTCGGTTTCAACTTTCGCCATATCATTTCCGTCGATAACGTAACCGTATTTTTCTGCAATCGCTTCATAACGCGGTACACGCGCTTTAAATAATTCGGGGAAAACCCACGTTACAAATTCATCGGGCGGCATAACATCTGTTGATGCGTAATTTTTCAACGCTAAAAATTCTTCTAATTTTTCATCCAAAAATGCTTCGCGGTAATAAAGCGGTTTCGGATCGCTTTTAGCGCGGTCAATAATGGTTTGTTCAAGTTCTGGTGGAATTCTGATGTAAATAATTAACGTATTTTTCGCTAGTATTTCCAATGCTTCTGGGCAATCCAATTCACAAACACTGCCACCAGCATCATTGATAAAATGGTCATAACCGTAAATATCTTCGGCATTATGAATAAACGCTGGCACGTCTTTCATTGCTTCAATTTCTGCGATTCTGTGCAAATTTTGCCGATGTTTAAATTCTTTTAACGACAAACCTCCTTTTTCAGCGTCGCCTAATTTCCCCAAATAACTGGATACGGCTGTTAGATTATCAAATGAAATTTTGCTTTTGATATAAAGCGAATCGGCGCGAAGCAATTCACGCAAAAACGGTACGCTCATCGCTTGGCGTTTGATGTTGTCTAAAATCGGTTCTTTTAGATATTTTGTACCGATACGATAATCGCCCGAATAGTGATACCACTTTGTTTTCGGTAATTTATCTGCCAATGTGGTTTTACCTGCGCCCGACATCGCCAATAACGTGATATGTTTCGATTTCCAATCGATAAATTCTTGAGCGGTCATTTTCATTTGAATACCTTGTAAAATAGAGTTAAAAAAGCGGCTCACATTAGCAAGCCGCTCGTTTTTTGAAAAAATTAAGCGGTTTTACGCGCTGACAAATCAGGCAAAATTTTTGCTATTTTTACCGCTGCAAAACCAGCAATCACATACATCACTGCATAACCGAGATATGGCGCGTAATAATGTGAAAGTTGTTCAACATATTTTGAAAAATCACGTTGCAAAACGTTATCGGATAACCAATAAAAACTGCTGTTTGAAATCAAATACGCGCTGCTTGTCGCGATGAATAGTGTTGCCATTGCTGGAATCGAAAGCGTGAATTCTGAATCTTGCATCGATTTGAAATTTGCTGATAAACGTCCAGCAAACCACATTGCAAAATAGGTTGGAATCAAGAAAGCGTAAGCAGGTGAAATGCAAAAATCACTGACGTTAAATTGTGAAATCGCCACATAATCAAGCAATGCGGCTTCAACCAATAACGCGACAAAAAAAGCGCGTGAACTGGAAAATAAACCCGCTAAAAAAAACACCGCTAATGACGCATCTGGCAATGAAAACGCATCGCCAAAATGGTGCATTCGTGTCGCGCCCATCAAGGCAACTAAAGGCAAAGCTGTTTTGATATTCATAAAAAATCCTCTTAATTATTGTAATGAATTGAGATAAAAAAGTTTCTATCTGCCATGTTGTAAGTATTCACGGTTTGATAGTTTTTATCCAGCAAGTTATTGAGTTTCGCGCTTAACATCCAATTTTTATTGATGTGATACGCTGAACGTAAATCCACCGTCATAAATCCGCCGACTTCAATCCGTTTTTGTGAAAAATCTGGCATATATGCCATTTCAGGACGATTGCCTTGTGCAATAACGGTTGCGCCCAAATCAAAATCTGAAATAGAACGCGAAACATCAAAAGACAAGGTTTTATCTGCCCGTTTGAGCAAACGCTGACCTGTTGTTTTGTCTTCTGGATTGAGCAAATTCATAGTTAATTTCGGTTTGAAACCATAAATTTCTGTACCAATTTCCGCTTCGATGCCTTGAATTTGTGCTTTCGCTATATTTTTAGCAGGCCATCCCAAAATTAAATTATCAATATCAGTGTGATAAGCCCGAATTTCCCAGTTTCCCCAATTATGATTGCCGATTAAACCGACTTCGTAAGATTTCGATTCTTCGGGTTTTAAATTTGGATTTCCACCACCGCCCCAATCATCTTTTGGATAATACAATTCATTAAATGTTGGAGAGCGAAACGCATTACCAAAATTAGCCAACGCACTGATTCCATAATTCCAGTTATAACGCCAACCGACACTCCCTGTTACATAATCACCAAACGCTTGATTTTCATCCCAACGCACCGACGCATTCACAAAATGGTCAGTAAATAAACGGCTGTGCATTTCTCCAAAAACACCCACATCGTAACGTGATGCTTCAACGTATTTTGTAAAACTGTCGATTTCATCTAAACGATAATCTGAACCTAAAACAAATTGGTGATTTTCGGACGGCGTAAATTGATTTAACCAACTGGCATTCCAGCGCGTTGAATCAAATCGACTTGCGAGTTTGTTATTAGAAGAAAAAAACGAATCATTTTGGTCAAGACTTTGACCTAATCGCAACGTTGAACGCCAATTTTCGACAACATCCAAACTGCCTACGATGCTTGAAACTTGGTTCACAAAATTGGTTTTGTTGTAATAACCATCGTAAAGCGTTGTGCCTTCATTGTGTAAAAACGCGGCTTCAAGTTCTGCATTATTATCAAAATGATGACCGACTCGCGCATTCACAGCAGTGTTTTTATAACCGTCTTTATCAGGTTGATTCGTGCCGCCACCAACATTAAAACCATCGGTGTCAAAATGCGACGCGCTCGCGCTGTACCAACTATTATTTAATTTTCCGCTAATTGAACCAGCTGTGCGTTGCGTGTAATACGAACCACCGCCAGAATCTAACGTTACTTTTGGCGTTTGTGATTCTGTGCCTTTTCGGGTGAAAATTTGAATTACGCCGCCAATTGCTTCAGAACCGTACAAACTCGATTGCGACCCGCGAATAATTTCAACGCGCTCAATTTGTTCAATCGGGATAAATTCAAATTGCGTGATTCCCGCTGTGACAGAGCCGACTTTTACGCCATCAATTAGAACTAAAACGTGAGTTGAATTTGTGCCGCGCATAAAAACGCTTGAGAGTTGACCATAACCGCCGCTTTGTGTGACATCAACACCTGCGCTGCCTCGTAATAATTCAGGAATCGATTTAGCTTGCAAGCGTTCAATATCCGCACGGTTAAAAACGGTTGTTGCGGCTGATAACGTATTTTTTGGCACTTCGGTGCGTGTTGCTGTCACAACCATTTCGGGTAAGTTTTCAGGTTGTGATTCTTGTGCGTATAAATTTGAAACGCTTGTTAATAAAAGCGTTGAGAAAAGAATTTTTTGCATTTTGGGTTGTCCTTTTTGTGCCGCCCGCACAAAACATGAATATAAAATAGGCAGCAAAAGGCAAAAGAAAACCACAGAAATACTGGCGTTTGAGTGTGTGATGTTCTTTCAAATACAGCCCTCCGCTGTCCGAAATAAACACTTTGAGGTCGGTCTCCTGACTTATTAAGCGATTTTAAAAATCGACGTTTTCCGTCTTCCCATGAATTTCACAGTGACATTGCACGAAAACGCTTAACTTAATTTACAGTTGCGGGGGCAGTTTTGGAGTTTAACCAAATTCCCATTTACTCGATATTTGAAAATATCGACACCTGAAAGCGAGCGCGGATTATAGTTTTTAAATGTGAAATTGCACAAGAAAAGCTCATCTGAAAACGTTAATCTGATTCTGAATTAAACGTAAAACAGAATAATTTGTTGGATAAAAATGACCAAAACGTGAATACTTATAATTTGTGCAAAGTCAGTTAAAGAATTGAAAAATTATGAATGAAATAACGAAATATCATTGGGGCGTAAAAGAAGCCGTCGCGCAATTACGAGCGTTGCGTGTGCAATCGTTGGAAAATCGTCAACGTCGAAATAAACCGCCTAAATTGCCGTCGCGTAAAGAGTTACAAGTCATTTTAGATGGATTAGCGGCAGTGCTTTTCCCGAATCGGTTGGGGCGACCTGATTTGACGGAGGAGGGCATTGATTATTTTGTCGGCTACACATTGGATTGTGTGTTACATGAATTATTTAAACAAATTCGTCGTGAATTACAGTTTGTTTCGGGAAGTGAAGGTGTAGATGAAGCTGCTCATCAAAAGGCGATTGAAATTACACGCCAATTTACCACGCAATTGCCAAATGTTCGGGCATTGATTGATAGTGATATTCAAGCAGCTTATGAAGGTGATCCAGCGGCTCGAACACCTGATGAAGTATTGGTTTGTTATCCAGGAATTACGGCGGTAATTTATCATCGATTAGCGCATATTTTATACACACAAGGCGCACCATTGGTGGCGCGAATGATTGCAGAATTGGCACATTCAGCGACGGGAATTGATATTCATCCTGGCGCACAAATTAGCGAAAGTTTTTTTATTGATCACGGAACAGGCGTTGTCATTGGTGAAACAGCGGTGATTGGGCAACACGTTCGGTTGTATCAAGCCGTGACGCTAGGCGCAAAACGCTTTCAAAAAGATGAAAATGGTGTGTTAATTAAAGGCAATTTGCGTCATCCGATTGTCGAAGATGATGTAGTGATTTATGCGGGCGCGACGATTTTAGGGCGAGTGACGATTGGTAGTGGTTCGATTATTGGTGGGAATGTATGGCTTACGCACAGTGTTCCACCACGAAGTGTCATTACACAAGCCAGTGAACGTAGTGAATAAATAAACAAAATTAATTTCATAATCTAATCGTACACACGCGATTTTTTAGTTTAAAATGCGTGTTCTATTTTGCGCCCGTAGCTCAGCTGGATAGAGCGCAGCCCTCCGGAGGCTGAGGTCAGAGGTTCGAATCCGCTCGGGCGCACCAAATTCTATTAAAAAAGCCAACTTTCGCATTTTGACGAAAGTTGGCTTTTTTGTTTTTCTAATTATTGAAACGATCGATTTGAACGTTCAATCCAATGTGATAACCGCGACAATTTTTCATCTGATAATTGTTTCCACTGAAAATGCCATTGCCAATTACCAGCCGTCGTTCCAGGTATATTCATACGATTTTCGCTATCTAATTCCAAAATATCCTGCATCGGCAAAATAGCTAAATTTGCTACCGATGCCAAAACACTTTTTGCTAACGCAGTGGCAATGTTGACATCTTCGGTAATTGCTAATGTTTTACAAACAAATGTTCGCTCTTCATGTGTTAATTTTTGTACCCAACCAACTGTTGTGTCATTATCGTGCGTTCCCGTATAAACAACACTATTGGCTTCGTGATTTTCAGGTAAATAAGGGTTATCTGCATCGCCACTAAATGCAAATTGCATAATTTTCATACCAGGTAAATTAAATTGAGCGCGTAACGCATCAACTTCTGGTGTGATAATGCCTAAATCTTCTGCTATCAACTGAACATCACAAAATTCTGTATAAATCGCAGTTAATAAGGCTTCACCTGCCGCTTTTACCCATTCGCCATTAATTGCCGTTGGTTCATTTTCGGGGATTTCCCAAGCCGCTTCCAATCCACGGAAATGATCAATTCGGACAATATCAAACAAGGCAGTTTGGGTTTTCATGCGTTGTAACCACCAAGTGAAATTGGTTGATTGCAAATAATCCCAATCGTAATGCGGATTGCCCCAGCGTTGTCCTGTTTCGGAAAAATAATCAGGTGGCACACCTGCGACAACGGACATATTGCCTTCGGGTGTAAGTTTAAATACGTCCCGATTCGCCCAAACATCTGCGCTGTCGTAAGACACAAAAATTGGCATATCACCAAAAAGTAAAATTCCGCGTTCATTCGCGTAAGTTTTTAACGCAGACCATTGTTTGAAAAATACATATTGCTCAAATTTGACGGTTTCCAATAACGATTTCAGAAAAAAGCGCACGTCATTTAATGCCGCAAGATTTCGATTTTTAAAATCATCTGTCCAATCGTTCCAGCCTTTGTTATTAAATTTTTGACGTAAAACCATAAACATAGCGAAATCATCTAACCAAAAATGATTCGTTTCACAAAAATGTAAAAAGCTCGCTTTTTCTTCAGCCGTCGCTTTCGCAGAAAAACCTGAAAAAGCTTTACTTAACAAACAATCACGATGAAATTTTGAATGATTTGAACAAGTTTCACAGTGTTCATCTGCGTCTAACCATCCTTCATTCACTAAAGAATGTGCGCTAATCAACGCTGGATTTCCTGCATGAGCTGAAAGTGATTGATAGGGCGAACCATCTTCGTGTGTAATTCCCAATGGTAAAACTTGCCAAACAGTTGCTCCTGCTTCCTTCAAAAAATCGATAAACTGGTACGCATCGCGCCCTAAATCTCGACTCGGTAGCGAAGTAATGTGTAATAACACGCCAGCGCGGCGTTGATTTAGAGCTGCATTCATTGAAAATCCTCTTATTTAGTGTTCTGTGCCTTGTCGCATCGTACCACCCATCGCAGGTGCGCCTGAGCCTTGTGTAAATGAAAGTGCTAAATATCCAGGAGGATCTTCACCGAGTAAATAATATAAATTCGCGATATTTAAACGAAATTGTTTTTCAAAACTGCTGACCGCATCACTAGGATTGTAATCACCAAACCACCAAAACCAATCTGAGCCTTCGCAAACCGCGAGTTGTAGATTCGCTTTTTCGCGCAATTCAGAGGTGATTTCTTCATTTGTCATCACACGATCAAACATTTTTTTCGCATCGCCAAGCATATCCCAACCACGATTTTTATCGGTGTCACCAATCCACGTTGAAAATGTGCCATAAACCCAACTACCCGCGACTAATGTATTGAGGGGTTTCGGTTTAACATTATTTTTGACGCATTCGTCAAAAGTTGTCATTTCAATACGAGGGTGGTTCGATAAACGCCGATAAAGCGCACTTAAAAAATAAATGCCGTTTTCTGGGAAGTATTCCCACGCATTTTCGCCATCCATAATAATTGAAACGACTGCATCGGGAATTTCACGATCTGCAATATGTTCTAAGTGATTAATTAAATCGCTTACCGCATCGTCTGCGTGCCATTTTGAATACTGAAAGCCAATTAAATCAGACAAACCATCGTCACGGAAAAAACAGTTAATTTTGCTGCCTTTTAATTGAAACGGATGAAAAGTGCTTTCAGGACGCTCATTTTCAGCGTGATTTAAACTATTACCTAAAACAGAACCACCACTTGCTGTCCATTTAAAACCAAATTTATCAAGCATTTTAATCGTTTCGTCGCTCACTGCGCCTTCTGAAGGCCAACAACCTGTCGGTTCAAATCCAAAGAAACGTTTAAATGTTTGCATTCCTTTTTCTAAATGCCAAAGCACCCGTTCTTCACCATTGGGATACGCTTTTAATTCAGGCAATGGTGCGTGTGGTGTAGCTTCATGAGTGGTATTTATGTCCAAAAGCAGCGGCATAATGGGGTGTGAATAAGGTGTCACCGATAATTCGATTTGTCCTTTTTTAGCCAGTATTTTATAACGTCCTAAAACGTGTGAAAGCTGATCAGCAATAATAATTAGCATTTCTAAACGATCTTCAAAAGTGTAATTTCCACCTTGAGCAAGCAATCGTTGAGCGCGTTTATCACTTAATTTAACCGTTTCACCAAGCCACGCTAAGTGATACCACATGAGCAAATCGGCAATAAATTGTGCATTTGCATATTGTTCGATTTCTTTTTCAATAAATAATTCAGCTGTTTCGGCTAAATGTTTAAATTGTGGGTAACGATTGATTTGTCGTTCACGATTCGCTTTTAAACAATCTTTAATAATTTTTGCAGGATCACTAATTAATTCGGCATCATCAGAAAGTGCCGCGAGTAATGAATCCGTAAATGGACTCCTATCATGTAAAAAGCTGTTGATTTGTCGTGCGTATTCTTCAATTTGCTCAAGCAAAATCGGCGCAAAATTTACCACCACTTTTGCCTGCGGAGCTGCTTCTAAATGCGCCACCATATCGACGTAATCTTTCATAACGTGCAAATATGTCCACGGTAATTTAAATTCACCTGAATGCAAATCACGATATTCTGGCTGGTGCATGTGCCAGCAAATGACTAATTTTAATTTTTGTTTATCTAACATAATGTCTTCTCATTCCTAACATTTCAGGGGTTACTAAAACGATGCCGCCTGCACTGATATGGTAGCGCAATCGATCTTCCTCATGATTTTCACCGATAATTGTACCTTCAGGAATATCACAGCCTTTTTCGATAATGGCGCGAGTAATACGGCAATGACGACCGATATTCACGTCGGGCAAAACAATCGTGTCTTGAATGGTGCTGTAAGAATTAACACGCACATTTGAAAATAATAACGAATGACGAACTGTCGCACCCGATACAACACTGCCGCCAGAAATCATTGAATCAATCGCAATACCACGTCGATCATCTTCATCGAAAACGAATTTAGCGGGCGGTGTTTGTTCCTGATATGTCCAAATAGGCCATTTTTTGTCGTATAAATTCAAATCTGGATGGACACCAATCAATTCCATATTTGCTGCCCAATAGGCATCAATTGTACCTACATCGCGCCAATAACTTTGTGCGCCGCTTTGTAAATCTAAAAATGGATACGCATTCACCACATGATCACGAATGACTTTCGGAATAATATCGTGACCAAAATCATGGGTCGATTCTGGATCGTCAGCGTCTTTTACTAATTGTTCAAATAAAAATTCGGTACTAAAAACATAAATGCCCATTGATGCTAACGCAGTATCGGTACGTCCAGGCATTAAAGGTGGATGTTCTGGTTTTTCCACGAATGCTCGCACACGACGATAATCATCAACATCCATTACGCCAAATGCGGTGGCTTCCTCAAGTGAAACTTCAATACACCCAATCGTTAAATCGGCACGTTTTGCCACATGATCGGCAAGCATTGCGCCATAATCCATTTTGTAAATATGGTCGCCCGCAAGCACTAAAATATAATCAGGGAAACGAGTTCGCAAAATATCAATATTTTGATAAATTGCATCGGCAGTGCCTTTGTACCAAGAATCTTCACTGTGACGTTGTTGTGCTGGCATTAAATCAACGTATTCGCCGAATTCACCGCGCAAAAAACCCCAACCTTGTTGAATATGTCGAATAAGAGAATCTGATTTATATTGCGTTAAAATACCAATTTTACGAATGCCAGAATTGACACAATTTGATAATGGAAAATCAATAATGCGGAACTTTCCGCCAAATGGTACGGCTGGTTTTGCTCGCCAATCGGTCATGTTTTTTAAGCGTGAACCGCGTCCGCCCGCCAAAATCAAAGCAATTGTGTTACGAGTAAGCTGACTGACAAAACGATCAGTATTTAAATGAGATGATGTCGGCATGTTTAAATCTCCAATTATTTATATAGATACACAACTTTTTTTGTTTGCTAAACTTCGCGAACATTATCTTACTACCTTGAGGCTATTCCTAGTGAAAAAGCAAGCTCCTGTTATTCTTGACTTCGATTCAGTAAAAGTCGCCGCTGCACAGCATCATAATCCTTTTTCTGTGCTAGGTCGTCACCCGAAAAACAATAAAATTCACGTTAGACTGTATTTGCCTTACGCAGAGACCGTCCATTTTACACACGACAATGTTGCAATTCCGCGAATTACTGGCACTGATTTTTTTGAATACATTGCAAAAAAAGGAGAGTTGCCACCACATTACCGAATTTCATGGTTAGACAAAGACGGTTATACGCACGAAAGTTATGATCCGTATGACTTTGGTGTGCAGTTGCCTGAATTTGATTTACATTTATTTGGTGAAGGAAAGCATTGGCACATTTACCAAAAACTCGGCGCACATTTGCACACAGCAGATGGCATTAAAGGCGTATTGTTTGCAGTTTGGGCTCCAAATGCAGGACGAGTCAGCGTTATTGGCGATTTCAATCGTTGGGATGGACGTTGTCATCCAATGCGAAGTTTAGGCGGTGGTGGTGTGTGGGAATTATTTATTCCAGAACTTGCTGAAGGCTGTGTTTATAAATTTGAATTATTGAATCGCGCTAGCGGTGAAGTGTTGGTTAAAACAGATCCTTACGGTCAACAATTTGAATATCGTCCAGATACTGCCGCGCAAGTTGTTAATCCTGCAAATTATGAATGGAGCGATACTTCTTGGATGCAAAAACGTACTCAATTCGACTGGTTACATCAGCCCATGTCGATTTACGAAGTGCATTTGGGGTCGTGGAAACGTGACGAACACGGAAAATTTTTAAATTATCGTGAACTTGCAGCACAGTTGGTCGAATACGTTAAAGGATTAGGTTTTACGCACATCGAATTGCTGCCAATTACTGAGCATCCGCTTGATGATTCTTGGGGTTATCAAACGACGGGCTATTTTGCACCGACAAGTCGTTTTGGTTCGGTAGATGATTTCCGTTATTTCATTGATTGCTGTCATCAAAATAACATTGGCGTGATTCTCGATTGGGTTCCCGCACATTTTCCGAAAGATAGTTTTGCTTTGGCGCGTTTTGACGGCAGCGCATTATATGAACACGAAGATCCGCGCAAAGGTGAACATCGCGATTGGGGAACGTTAATTTACAATTTCGGGCGAAATGAAGTTCGGAACTTTTTGCTTTCAAGCGCAGTCTTTTGGTTGGAAGAATTTCATCTTGATGGTTTGCGTGTCGATGCGGTTGCGTCGATGTTGTATTTAGATTATTCACGCGAAGCTGATGATTGGGTGCCGAATTGTTACGGCGGCAATGAAAATTTAGAAGCGATTGAATTTTTGCGTGAACTCAACACCATTACGCATCAGCAATGCCCTGGTACGGTTATTATGGCGGAAGAATCTACGTCATGGCCGCAAGTCACACGTCCAACGTGGGCAGGGGGTCTAGGTTTTTCAATGAAATGGAATATGGGTTGGATGCACGATATTTTGGAATATATGCAGCAGGATTCCATTCATCGTCAATATCATCACAATCAACTCACTTTCGGAATGTTGTATGCGTTTAGTGAAAACTTCACGCTACCGTTCTCACACGATGAAGTCGTTCACGGCAAAGGTTCGATGTTAAATAAAATGCCAGGTGACGAATGGCAACGGTTTGCGAATTTGCGTTTACTTTATACATTTATGTTCGCGTATCCAGGCAAAAAATTACTGTTCATGGGCAATGAATTTGGTCAAGGCACGGAATGGAATTTCAGAAAAGATTTAGATTGGTATGTTTTGGAATATCCACATCATCAAGGTTTGCAAACATTGGTGAAAGATTTAAATAATTTATACACCAGCGAACCTGCGTTATATCAACATGATTTTGAACAACGCGGTTTTGATTGGATTGATTGTCACGATGTACAAAAATCTATTTTGTGTTTCCAGCGTAATCACGGGCAAGAGCATTTAGTTATTGTGTTAAATTTCACACCTGTTGTGCGTGAAAATTATCGTGTTGGCGTGCCATTAAATGGTACTTATCGAGAAATCTTCAATTCTGATTCTAAGTATTATTCTGGGGAAAATATCGGTAATGGTGTGATTCAAACAGAAGATGAACCGTGGATGAATCAATTAAATTCAGTTGTTTTAACGCTGCCACCTTTGGGCGCAGTCATTTTAAAAATTTAGTTTATTGCTAAATTAGGTAATTTAGAAGCTACGCATTATGAAAAAAATTCTTTTTGTCACGAGTGAAGTTCATCCATTGATTAAAACGGGCGGATTAGCCGATGTATCAAATAGCTTACCGAAAGCCTTAGTTTCATTAGGTCAAGAGGTACGCGTTATTGTGCCGAATTATAAGGCTTTGAAACTAGATCAAACGCCTAATGTCATTGCATTATTTCGGGTTGGTCGCCATACAGTGCAATTATTAGAGATGACCTTACCAAACAGCAATGTCGTCGTTTGGTTAGTTGATTGCCCTGAGTATTTTGGTATGGAGGGTAATCCTTATGTTGATTCAGAAGGGAATTCTTATCGTAATAATCCCGAAAGATTTGCACTATTTTGTCGGGTAGCCATTGAAGCGGCTATGGATCGCATCAATTTGAATTGGAAAGCCGATATTGTGCATTGTAACGATTGGCAAACGGGTTTAGTTCCCGCATTGTTATCGCTCGAATACAGATGTCCACCAACCGTTTTTACGATTCATAATTTAGCTTATCAAGGTTTGTTTAATGGATTAACGGCGGCGATGTTGCAGTTGCCGAGTCAATTACTTTCACCTGATGGGCTAGAGTTTCACGGTATGATTTCGTTTATTAAAGGCGGAATTGTGTACGCAGATAAAATTACTACCGTAAGTCCAACTTATGCAAAAGATATTCAAACCGCAGAATTGGGTTATGGTTTAGAAGGTTTGTTGGTTTATCGTGATGAAGATTTGACTGGCATTATTAACGGTGTCGATGATGATTGGAATCCTGAAAACGATTCACTCATTACTAAAAATTATAGTGCATCTTCACTGAATGATAAGGTCGCGAATAAAACGGCTTTACAGGCACGATTAAATTTACCCGCCGATGAAAAAGTTTTTGTACTGGGTTTGATTAGTCGATTGGTTGAGCAAAAAGGCATTGATATGCTTTTGGATTGTTTGCCTGAATTACTGACGTTACCAATTCAAATCGTTTTGCTGGGTTCAGGCGATAAAGATTTTGAACAACAGTTGCAACAATTTGCAGCGGCATATCCACATAAAATGGCGTTAACGTTGGGTTATAACGAAACATTAGCGCATTTGATTGAAGCGGGCGCAGATGTATTTTTGATGCCGTCACGTTTTGAACCTTGTGGTTTAAATCAAATGTACAGCCAGTCTTATGGCACGCTGCCTATTGTTCGGAATACAGGTGGATTAGCAGATACGGTTGTGGATACGTTGCCAGAAACGATTGAAGATTGTACTGCAACGGGGTTTGTATTTAACGACGCACACGCTGGAACATTTTTGGAAGCAATTAAACGCGCCACGCTTTTATATAGTTTTCCAGACGTTTGGCGGCAATTACAAATAAACGCGATGCGGCGTGATTTTTCATGGCAAAACAGCGCGGCACAGTATTTAGCGTTGTACGAAAGTATTGAATGATTTTTCCAATTAAATAATTGGCGGCTGCTTGTCGCCAATTATTTTTACTTTTACTACGTTACCGATTTTCAATTCCCCGCACTGATTGTGCAGCGCATTTTGTCCAAAATAAATTTTATTTTGCCATTTACGCAAGCGATTCAATGTCGTTAAAGGTTCTTTTTCTACTTTCGCAGTTTCAGGATTTATCGCAGGAACGGAGCAGCGCGAACATGGTTTTGGCAAACGAAAATCAATGTTGCCAATTTGAATTTCGCGCCATGAATCTTCAGCGTAAGCGTCACAACCTGAAATTACTAAATTTGGACGAAATCTTGCCATTTCAACGGGCATTTCTAAATGGGAATTCAATGAATTTAACGAATTTTCAGACACAATCAAAAATGGAAAACCATCAGCAAATGCCACACGGTCAACCTCAGTTGCATAATTCAAATCCACGCCCCGTTTGGTTTCGAGTGGCAAATAAACCAATCGACATGATATTTCTAAAACCTCGCTAAACCACGCATCGACTTCATTTGAAACGTGTTGCGCGGCACAGCAATCTTTCCAAACAGTGCTTTGAATAATTTCACTGCTATATGATTCGAGTGGCAACGTAAAATTTGAAAAATTCGGTGCGGATAAAATCAATTCTGAATCAGTCAAACGGGTTTGAATCAACGCCATTTTTGGCAAACGACGTTGACTTAAAAATTGCCCATTTTCGTCAATTAACATCCATTGCCGATCATATTTCAAACCTGTTTCAACCACGTCCCATTGTGAAACGCGAATGCCAGCCAAGGATTTCACAGGGTAAATAAAAATATCACTCAAAATAAATGCGTTCATAAAAATCTCACCGATAAGTTTTCAAGGTAACTATCAATTGTCGATAGTCGTTGATGCTTGGAAGAAGCGCATCGTTAAAAATGATGCGATAGAATTTTTGGTCATTCATTTGATAATGTAAAAAGATGAACATTTTAGAAATAACCGTTGACGGCAAAATTTCAATTGAATGAATGGAATTTGACTCGATAATTTGCCAAGCGTTTTCATCGTCATAATACAATCGCCAATTTTCATGAACGAATCGTTTTAACGTGAACCATCCGTGCAACAAAATAAATGTGGATAAAATCAGTTGAATGATGAGTTGCAAGGCATTTAAAAATGCCGCAATTAACGCTAAAACATAAACGACTACCAACAAGCAAATAAGCCATTTAGATGCGGTAAATTGCCACGAATATGATGATGTTTTCATCGCAAACCACACGCCCCTAATTGTCGTTCAAATTGTTGAGCGCGTTGTGCAACGGTGTTTGAAATTTGCAGCAACCACGGTTTTTGATTATAGGATTCCTTTCTAAATCCGCCATGACCTTCATGATAAGCAAGATACAAATTGCGAGCATCAGTTTTGGCAATTCCCAGTTTTTTATAACTGATTTGAGAATACCAACCAATAAAATCACAGGCATCAGAAAATTTGTCACGTTGCGCTGAACTGTTGCCACTTTTACGTTGATAATCGTCCCATGTTTCGTCTTTTGCTTGTGGATAACCGTAAGCGGTACTGCCACCAAAACCTAACCATGAAAAGAATCCACTTGGCGGCGCAGCATCAGCAACAAAATGCGATTCTTGGTGCATAATCGCCATTTGCACTGGCACGGGAACACCCCATTTTTTGTACGTTGCGTTGCTGGCGTTATACCAATTATGTTTTTGTTTAAAAATCGCGCACAAATTTTCGGTATTACGCGGTGTAGTTGGAATGCTGCTACAAGCCGTTAACAAATAGGTAATCAGGCTTAAAATTAAAATTGAGATTTTGGACATTCGATTCAGAAGTAAAAATAAAAAAACGCGCGACGATGCTTTCAGCGCAATGCTGATAAAATACCACTTTTCTAAATCTAACTCTTCAAAATTAACATGACCCACATTCCTGATATTTTAAAAACTATTCTTTCCAAAAAAGAAGAAGAAGTCGCCCGTCGCCGCATACAAACACCGATTGAATTGCTGCAAGACATCGCTACAGGTGTTGAAAAACCACGCGGTTTTTATGCCGCGCTGCAACGTAAAGCATCACTGAAACAACCAGCCATCATTGCTGAAATCAAAAAAGCATCGCCTAGCCAAGGCGTAATTCGTGAAAATTTTCAACCACTCAATATCGCCCAAGATTACGCCATGAATGGCGCAACGTGTTTATCTGTTTTGACAGATAAAGATTTTTTTCAAGGTTCAGAAGCCTATTTGCAAATGGTGCATGACCGTTGTCCGCTGCCTGTTTTGCGTAAAGATTTTATGATTGACGCTTATCAAATTCATGAAGCAAGAGCGTTAGGAGCAGATTGTATTTTGTTAATTGTTGCTGCGTTGGACGATGCAAAATTGCATGAATTATCAGATGTTGCGACGCAATTAGGCATGGATATTTTGGTAGAAGTTCATGACGCAGACGAATTGCAACGTGCGTTAACACTTGATACAAAATTGATTGGCATCAATAACCGTAATTTGCGGACGTTTGAAACGAATTTACAAACCACGCTGACGTTAAAAAATGCGATTCCTGCTGATCGTTTAGTGATTACGGAAAGCGGCATTCATACTCGTGACGATGTGGAATTGATGTTGACGAATGATGTTTATACGTTTTTGGTGGGCGAAGCGTTTATGCGCGTGGAAAAATCGGGGCAAAAAATGCGCGAATTATTCGCGTTGTAACATTTTTGGGCGGATGTTAAATCCGCCCAAAACTTCACGATACCAATTGAATTCGCATTGATAAATCGATTGCTTGAACATTTTTAGTCAATGCGCCAATCGAAATAAAATCGACCCCTGTTTCGGCAACAGCACGAATCGTTGTTAAATCGATATTTCCAGATGCTTCTAATTCTGCCTTTCCAGCAGTTAATTTCACTGCTTGGCGCAAATCGTCTAACGTAAAATTATCCAGCATAATTCGATTCGGTTTAGCGTTAAGAGCTTGCTTAAGTTCTGCTAAATTTTCAACTTCAACTTCAATCGGCGCGTTACTTTGTTCTCGTGCAATTTGCACCGCATTTGCAATCGAATTCGCTGCCATAATGTGATTTTCTTTGATTAACACGCCATCAAATAAACCAATGCGATGATTAAAGCATCCACCGCATTTTACGGCGTATTTTTGGGCAACACGCAAACCAGGAATTGTTTTGCGTGTGTCCAAAATTTTGCAGTTTGTGCCTTGAACGGCTTCGGCATATTGGTGTGAAATCGTCGCTGTCGCTGATAAAGTTTGAAGCAAATTCATTGCGGTTCTTTCACCCGTCAATAATGCGCGAGCTAATCCCGACAATGTGCAAATTTTGGTATTTGCAGCGATGTTTTCACCTTCTGCAACGTGCCAATCAATGATCACGTTTGCATCTAAATGTTTAAAAACAGCGTCGAACCATTCACGCCCACATAAAACCATTGATTCACGCGTTAATAATTCAGCGGTGGCGCGTCGATGTTCAGGAATAATCGCAGCTGTAATATCACCGTCGCCTAAATCTTCTTCTAAAAAAGGTAAAATGTTTATTGTGTTCATCGTCATTTTTTAAAACACGTTGCTATAACTATCGCGGACTTCTTTTAATTCCAACGCCAACTCACGACGAATTTGAAAATCACGGCGCGTATGAGCGATGTTGTATGGAATTAGCGGATTACGTTCATATTTCACAGCGGTGCGAATAATACCAATCCATTGTCTGTCGTTGTCTTCCATTTCTTTGAAACGATTGCGAATGCGTTCAAGTTCTTGATTGCAATAAGTAATGAATCCCGCCGCGTAAAATACGCTGTTTTTCAAATAATCCTGCAATGCGGCTAAATCGCCGTTAATTTCTTCCACGACTTGTTCAAAATTGGTTGGTTCAAAGGCTTTTTCAGGTTCTTTTATTGCTGGCGTTACGATTTCGGTTATGGCTGTTTCAACAATGGCTTTTGCGGCATTTCGTCCGCGACCAGCAGGAACGGTTTTATTCAAAACAGCCCACAAACCATAACGCAAATAATGGGTTAAACCGCCTTCTTGTTTGGTTTTATCGACACCTTGATAGAACGCTTCTAAGGTTTTAATTTCAGCGGCACGTTCACTTAATAAACGGTCACGCGCTTGCAATGGTTTAGCAATAAACGCTTCCACCGCAACACGCCCAAATCGCAAAAATAACACCTGAAAACCGTGTCGAATTCGTGCTTGTTCGATGCCTTCATCTAAATGGGAATGTAACAACGTGCGACGAACTTCTTCGGTTTCCCAAAGTAATTCTTGGATTTTTCGCACAATGCCATCAATCAACGCTTGCAACGCTTGCGCGAGTTGGTCGGTCAATTCTGTTTCAAATTTCTTTTGAATTTCACGGAATAATTCTTCGCGAATTTTGTAATTTCCTTCGCGTGGATCAGGCATCGAAAGTGTGCCGCCAGCAGTGTAAATCCGTTTTAATTCGTCGGGTTGCGCGGTGATTAAATTCGACAATAACGCTTCAATTTTTTGATCGTAAGCAGAGCGTAATGCGGCGAGTTCTTCATGTTCAGCACCTAAAGCATCAGCTTCTTTTCGTCCTTGAATACTTTCGGCGTACCACATATCAAAATCTTTTTTGATTCGTTGCCATTCGCGTCCCCACCATTGATTAAATTCTTTGCCCAGTAAATCATCTTCTTGACGATCATTTTCAGCGATTGTGCCGTAAATTGGTTCGAGTTTGCTTAAAATTTCAGTTGCCAATTGACGTGTGGTATTCACTAGCGAATCACAACGTTTTTGTAAAACGCCCGAGCGTTCGTTGTCGATATAAAAATTCACGGCATCTTTCAACGCATTCATTCCATCGGGAATACCCAATTTTTTCAGCTTATTTTTATCATCGGCACTTTTTGAACGACGCAGTGTGTCATCGGTTGGAATACCAAATTCAACCAAATGTGAACGCGCACAAACGGGTAATAATCGGCGTTCTGGAACGTTTGCCCAAAATGTTTTGTGTTTCGCGAGCGTGTCACGAAAATCAATTTGATCGTCCATCGCGTCGGCTTGCGTCAACACAACAAACACTTTATCCGATACTCGCAAACTGGGGTCTTCTGCATCTGCAACTAACAACATTTCCTTTTCAGGACCTGTAATTGACGGTTGTTTCATTTCTTTGGCATAAATAATCGCGTCACAATTTCTCAAACGATCAACCGCTTGTTCAGCGTGCATCAAAATGCCTGAATTAAAACCTGGGACATCGTGAAAAATAATGTCGCGGTCACTTCGTAAACGCACAGTTTTTAATTGAATCCGTTTAATCGCAAGTGCTTGAGCGCGATTTTTGAAAATCGCCGATTGCAACAATTCGCTGATTTCACCAATGTCTAAGAAACTTTGTTTGAAGCCATTTTTTAATTTAGTGAATTCATAAATTTGATTAAGATTTTTTTCGGTATCGTTAAAATCTTCTTGGATTTCTTTTTTTTCTTTATCACTCAACAACGCGCCAGCCAAAGCATCTTGACGTTGTTTTTGCAAAGTCGCAATTTCTTCACGACTGTAATACTGAATCGAAAGTAATTGGTCTTGCTCGGTTTGCGCTGACCAAATTTCGGTGCTGGTAAAGGTGCAACGTTCGCGTGCAGATGGCAGAATTTCTTGCCCAAGCCACGCATTTAACAATGCACTTTTGCCCGCTTTTTCCAAACCAATCACCGCGACTTCAAACCGATTGGCGCGTAAACGTTCAAGTTGGCGATTTAAACGGTCATGTTCATGTTCAATTTTTTGCACCATCTCAGGCGAAATATCGATGCCCGTTTTATTGCTTAATGAAATCAATTTGTCCGATAAAACCGAGGTTTTTTCTAAACGGGTGAGTTGTTTTGCACAAGTTTCTAGCCAAGTTGCCATAGCGTTTCCAGTTAAATTTTTAAACGTGTAAGTAAGTGTTATGACGAATTCTACCACACCCCCAAAAAAGCAATATCTTCATCAAATAGCCAGCAATTTTCATTAACTGCATTGGCGATATTTAATTCAAGTTTATTTCTCGCGCCAAAGCCTCAAAATTTGCCGTTTCAGAATAAGGAAAAGTACCCATTAACGGCATTTTTAAACGCGCCACCAAACTCTCAATCGTTAAATCAACACAATCAAACATTTCATCATTACAAACAGCAATCCAACCTATGCAATTTAAACCAGCATTTTTAATCGCTTCTGTCGTAAGAAGTGCGTGATTGATGCAACCCAATTTAATTGATACGACCAAAATAATCGGCACATTTAATTTTTTTGCCAAATCGGCAATTGTTTCATTTTCGTTCAGTGGGGCATACCAACCACCTGCACCTTCAACAATTAAAACATCAGCTAAATTTTGTAATGTTTGAAAATTAGTAAATACAGTTTTTAAATCAACAGGATTTTTTTTACCTGCTAAATGGGGCGAAATCGGCAATTCATAAGCAAAAGGATTTAAAAGAGAATAATCGACAAACTCTGAACCCATTTTTTGAATCGCTAAGGCATCACTATTTCGCCATTCGCCTGAAATTTTTTCACAACCCGAAGCCACAGGTTTCATTCCAACTACAGATAAGTTTTGTTTTTTAAAATAAGCCATCAATGTCAATGTCGCCCACGTTTTTCCGACATTGGTGTCTGTGCCTGTGATGAAATAACTTTGTTTCATTGTTTAAACCTGAAAAGTAGTTATTTGATTTTCGAGCGTTTGTTCGGTACTTATTTCGCACGAAACTCGTAAATAATTCGGCGTATAACCCGACACGCGAACATTACCATTTTCTAATTCTTCTCGTTGCCCTTCCCACAAAACATCAACTGTTTGCCCTATATTTTGCTGATAAAACGTCTGTTTCATTTCTTCTGCTAAATGATGCAATTGTTCACTGCGTTGTTTTTTAATTTCGTTTGATACGGGATTTGGCAACGTAGCGGCTTTTGTACCTTCGCGTGGTGAATAAGTAAAAATATGAATATGTCCGAAACGGCAATTCCGAATAAATTCAAAACTTTCTTGCCATTCTTCATCGGTTTCATTGGGAAAGCCTACGATGATGTCTGTCGTAATGTTGAAATTTGGAATTTGGCGTAAACGAGCCAACATCTCAGCATATTCCCCAGTTTTGCAACGACGCGCCATACGGCGTAAAACAGCATCCGAACCGCTTTGCAACGGCAAATGCAAATGTGGCATCAAACGTTGATTTTCAAACAGCGTAAAAAATTCGTCATTCAATTCCCACGGTTCAAGCGAACCCAAACGCAAACGCGGGATTTCAGTTTGTGCCAAAATCGCTTGAATCAAACTTACGATATTTTCACCGTTATCGCTGCCGTAACCGCCCAAATGTACGCCCGTTAAAATTACTTCGTTAATGCCTTGCGCGTACAAAGCGTTGATTTCAATAATCACGTCCGCGATGGCGCGACTGACTTCTTCACCTCGTGCCACCGTGACGATGCAAAACGTGCAACGATAACGGCAACCGTCTTGAACTTTGACAAAAGCACGTTGTCTGCCGCGTGTGAAAAGTGAGATTTCAGCGGGTTCAGTTGCCATGGCGGGCATGGTTTCAAAGGTCAATTCGCTCAATGCTTTTTCAACCAAATGCGCTTTATCTTTGTTGCTCACAACTAAATCCACGCCTAATAAGGCTTGTGCTTCGTCAGTATTCAACGTGGCGTAACAACCGCTGACAACTAATTTTGCGGTGGGGTTTTCACGATGAATACGACGAATCAATTGGCGTGATTTACGCGCCGCATCTTGTGTGACCGCGCATGAATTGATGACGACTAATTGTGCCGCAGAAATATCACGCGTAATCGCGTGACCTTGTGCTTGAAAGGCTTGCGCCCATGTTTCTAATTCAGCTTCGTTTAAACGACAGCCTAATGTTTTTAAATGAATTTGCATTTTTGATTGATGATTTGGCTCGGAATAAAAGAATAAAGGCGGCGTGTTGAATCACGTCGCCTTTTTTGCGATGTTGAAAGTGGGCAATTTTGGGGGGCGAAGGACGAGCGCACGACGAGGCGATTCAATTTAGCTTGCTTGTTCATTGCTTTTTGATATGGCTTCATCTTTATCTAAAAGATGAGTATGTATCAGCTTAAATTCTCGTCCATCAAATTCATAAAAAAATTTTCCATATTTCTCTCCTTCGCTGAGACTTCCATTTGCAACCAGCAATCGGCTATCTAACTGAAATTCCAATAAGTCTTCCTGACCGAACCAACAACATACGGAGTCTGGTAAAAAAACAACCTGACCTGTTTTATGACTTACTGCCGCGCCGTGTGTACAACCCATCCCGCATCCCCAATTCACAAGAACATATTCGCCAGCAAAATTAACAGGCGTTGTTCTGGCTTCTCTAAGACGTGTTCTGTAGTTTTTTTTAGCGGAAGTATCCAATATCACTTCGGGTGCTTTGCCTTTGTATAACGTATTTACTGGATAACTTTTGAAATTTGGTGATGCCCCATAAACTGATGCTGGCTGAATGTAAGTATTTGGTGTTGGCTTAACAACTGATACTGATTTTTTAGCGCAAGCTATTTTTAACTCTGCATCGCCAATACTTCCTGGTGGTAGTGATATTGCTGGTTCTGTTAAATTTGGAATTGAAAGGACAATATCCCCTTTTCCCATTTTTTCTGAATACCAATAGACATCAATATCCCGCGATGCACCTTCAAAACAATCATATTCTTTTCGATGTATTTTAGACGAATATCTTGTAGAAGATCTTGTAGCAGACGATCCTTGAACCGACTTAAAGTCTACAGAACCCATAATCTCACTTTATTTCCATCCCTTCTTATGGATTCTGGGTCTACATAAACATCGTTATTATCAACAGAGACGGCGACCTTAACCCAATCAACGGCAAATACATTCGTAGACACCAACAGCATTAACATCATTAAAATCTTTTTCATTGTCTGTTCTCTAATCAACAATCTTGAGCTGTGGAATCTTTCTTACGCGATACATTCCAAGCATTTACTTTTAGGTTTTCGTCATAAGTTGCAATAGCAGTACAGGTCGCACTATCCATAAAAGTTAATTCCATTGGGAATAAAATAACTTCGGCTAAAGTAGCGGTGAACAAATCAGCGGCTATATAAGGCAGGATTCTTAACTTGCTTGCACCATGAAACCCTGATTGAAACTCGAATACGTCTTGTTTATTACCGTTGGCGGCTGTATCAACTAATTTCGGTGTACCAAGCCTAGACATAATCTCTTGTCTAGGTGTACCAATGCCAATACCTGCTAAATCTGCTGGTGGAGCTTGATTTGCGGCTTTATAAACTGAACAACCCGTCAGCATAGAAAGAAAAATCGCAGTAACACTTAACTTTTTGAACATATTGACCCTTAAATTTTATAGTTTTTGGAGTGGCAGTATATCACCTTGAGCATTTCAATCGCGTACAATAGCGGCATTTCACATTGACCTTCACACAGATTATTTCATGAGCGATTTACGGACATTTTTTCAGAATTCGTCGAGTTTTTACGGTAGCAACGCCAGTTTTATTGAAGATCTTTACGAGCGTTTTTTAGAGAATCCCGAATCTATTGACCCTAGTTGGCAAGCACAATTTCGAGAATTGCATCAGGCGGCAGATTATGAAATTCCACACAGTCCAATTGTGACGCGGTTTGCACAACTTGCTCAAAAATCACAAGGTCGATTGGCGAAATTACAGGGTTTCACCGAAGAAAGCGTTAAAAAACAATCTGCGGTGGCGCGTTTAATCAATCATTATCGGGTGCGTGGTCATCAAATCGCGCGAAATAATCCACTTAGTCAACCCGAAATAATTCCGCCAGATTTGAATCCGAGTTATTACGGTTTATCAGCATTAGATATGGACACGCTGTTTGATAGTGGAACTCTGCATACGAATCAATATCTGCCATTGCGCGATATTATTGCCAATTTAGAAGATATTTATTGCGGCAACATCGGTGTGGAATTTATGCACATTGTCGATACGCCAATGCGCCGCTGGATTATCAATCGGCTAGAAGCACAAGATGCAAAATTCGTTTCTCAAACTCTGCCTACAGAAAAAAAACAGGAAATACTCAAACAACTTATCGCCGCTGAAGGTATCGAAACCCATTTACACGCAAAATTTGTGGGTCAAAAACGTTTTTCACTCGAAGGCGGTGAATCGTTAATTCCAATTTTAGACGAGTTAATTCAAGGTTTAGGCGCGAAAGGTGCAAAAGAAATTGTCATTGGCATGGCGCATCGTGGACGGCTTAATGTTTTGGTCAATATCTTTGGCAAAAATCCAAATGTGTTATTCAGTGAATTTGCGGGTACGTCACCAATTTCAACAGGTGCAAGTAGTGGCGATGTGAAATATCACATGGGTTTTTCATCAGATATTGAAACGCCTGGTGGCACGGTACATATTACGTTAGCGTTTAATCCATCCCATTTAGAAATTATCAATCCCGTGGTTGAAGGTTCGGTAAAAGCGCGACAAGATAGAGTAGGGAAGAATGGAATTAACAAAATCGTGCCTGTTTTAATTCATGGTGATGCCGCTTTTTCAGGGCAGGGCATTATTATGGAAACATTGAATATGTCACAAACTCGTGCTTTTTACACGGGCGGAACAGTGCATATTGTTATCAATAATCAAATTGGATTTACCACCAGTAATCCATTAGATGCGCGTTCAACATTGTATTGCACTGATGTTGCTCGAATGATTCAAGCACCCGTTTTTCATGTGAACAGCGACAATCCAGAAGCGGTTTTGTTTGTGACACAATTAGCGTTAGATTTTCGCATGACGTTTAATCGAGATGTGGTTATTGATTTAATTTGTTATCGTCGCTTAGGGCATAACGAAGCAGACGAACCCGCAATGACACAACCGTTAATGTATAAAAAAATTCGCCAAAGACAATCAACACCACAACTTTATGCACAGAAATTGATTTTGGATGGCGTAACCGATGATGTTACCGTTAAAAACTGGATTGACGATTATCAACGGCGTTTGGTATCGGGTGAGATTGTGTCGCGCCCTGTTTCTCATGTGAAATACTCTTACAGCGCACAATGGTTGCCATTTTTAGATACGCATTGGACAACACCTTGTGAAACGTCTGTGAAATTAGATATGTTGCGTTATTGTTCGCAGCGATTATTAGAGTTACCAACAATGTTTGAATTGCATCCGCGTGTTGCAAAAGTGATGGAAATTCGTGCTGAAATGATGGCGGGTAACGCGCCTTTAGATTGGGGATTTGCAGAAAATATGGCTTATGCAACCTTACTTTTAGAAAAATACAATGTGCGCTTGATTGGTCAAGATGTCGGGCGAGGAACATTTGTTCATCGTCATGCAGTGCTACATAATCAACGAGAAAATCAAAGTTATACGCCATTAAAATACTTACACAAAGAACAAGGAAACGCGCAGATTTATGATTCGTTGTTGTCGGAAGCAGGCGTATTGGGTTTTGAATATGGTTACAGCACGACAATGCCGAATACGTTGGTTATTTGGGAAGCGCAATTTGGTGATTTTGCAAATGGCGCACAGGTTTTGATTGATCAATTTATCAGTTCAGGTGAAACAAAATGGGGGCGAATGTGTGGGCTGGTAATGTTATTGCCACATGGTTTTGAAGGGCAGGGACCAGAACATTCGTCAGCGCGTTTAGAGCGTTATTTGCAACTTTGTGCGGAACAAAATATCCAAGTTTGTAATCCCACCACGCCCGCGCAAATTTTTCATTTGTTGCGTCGTCAAATGGTTCGCCCTTATCGGAAACCGTTAATTGTGATGAGTCCAAAAAGTTTGTTGCGTCATAAATTAGCGGTTTCAACGCTAGATGAATTAGTAACAGGAGAATTTCATCCAATTTTAGGTGAATGTGAATTGGGCGAATCAAAAATTACGCGGTTAGTTTTTTGTGCGGGAAAAGTCTATTACGATTTATTGGAAACGCGCCGTGAAATGAACTTAGAACACGTTGCGATTGCGCGAATTGAGCAGTTGTATCCATTTCCAGAAGAATTATTTAAGGTCGAGGTGGCGCGTTATCCTAACTTAAAAGAATTTATTTGGTGCCAAGAAGAACCCAAAAATCAAGGCGCGTGGTACAACTCGAATCATCATTTTGAGGAAAATTTACCAAAACACATTTCTGTCATTTATGCAGGACGTGAAGCATCTGCGGCTCCAGCAGTGGGGAATTTTCGAGTTCATTTGGAGCAACAAAAAGCGGTGGTTCAAGCAGCGTTATTTTAAATGTTTTCTGCATAAAATCGTTCTGAAATTAGCACGATAAGTTGTCGTGCTAATTTTGATTTATCCGTCATTTCCAGTGTTTTTTGTCCATCTTGCCAAAAAACGTCAAGTGCATTTTCATCATGTTCAAAACCGCCTTTATCACGCCCTACCCAATTTGCGGCAATCATGTTTAATTTTTTTCGGGTTAATTTATCGCGTGCATAACGTTCAAGTTCATGGGTTTCAGCAGCAAAGCCAACGGTGAATGGTGGATTTTTTGAAGCAGCTACATCTGCCAAAATATCGGGATTTTTTTGTAACGTCAGTGTGATTTGTTCTGCATTTTTTTTGATTTTTTCACCACCACAAACAACGGGGCGATAATCTGCAACGGCTGCTGCACCGATAAAAATGTCGCAGTTTTCGATTTTTTCAAAAACCGCTGTGTGCATTTGTTCAGCTGTTTCAATTTGTACAAAATGGCAATTTTGTGGCTTCAAGAGTTGTGTCACGCCAGAAATTAACGTGACTTCTGCTCCCGCTTTTTGCGCGGCAACGGCAAGCGCGTAACCCATTTTTCCTGAACTTCTATTTGTTAAATAACGAACTGGGTCTAAAGGTTCGCGCGTTGCACCAGCCGTAATGACGATGTTCAAATTTTTCAAAATTTGGGGCGTTGAAAAATGCGAAATCATTTTATGACAAATCGTTTCAGGTTCTGCCATTCTTCCAACACCAACTTCGCCACAGGCTTGTTCACCCGCTTCTGGCGCGATTAAATTTACGCCATGTGTTTGCAAAATTTTCAGATTCGTTTGCGTCGCGAGGTGATTCCACATCGCATGATTCATAGCTGGCGCAACATAAACAGGGCAGGTGGCAGCTAAATAAAGCGTTGAAACTAAATCGTCCGCCAATCCGTGTGCTATTTTTGCGAGTGTATTTGCCGTCGCTGGTGCAATCAAAAAAACATCTGCCCAACGCGCTAATTCAATATGCCCCATCGCATTTTCAGCTTCAACATCAAGCAATTCACAATGCACCGCGTGACCTGATAAGGCTTGAAATGACAATGGTTGCACAAATTCTGTCGCCGATTTCGTCATAACAACGCGAACTTCTGCACCTTGTTTTTTTAAAAAGCGCGTGAGTTCAAGAGCTTTGTAAGCTGCAATTCCACCAGTGACGGCGAGAAGGATTTTTTTTTGTGAAAGCATTTAGCGTGTTAATCGAATTTCAGCTTCACGGTATTTTTTCGCACACTGTTCAGCTACTTCCGCTGGTAATTCAGGGGCGGGTGCAGTTTTATTCCAATCCAATGTTTCCAAATAATCACGCACATATTGTTTATCGAAACTCGGTGGATTTGTGCCGATTTTATATTCATCTGCCGACCAAAAACGCGAAGAATCAGGCGTTAAAACTTCATCAATCAAATGCAGCTTTCCTTCGTGGTCAATGCCAAATTCAAATTTGGTATCGGCAATAATAATGCCTCGCTGCTTTGCATACACTGACGCTTCGTTATAAAGTTTCAAACTCACGTCACGCACTTTTTCAGCCATGATGCGACCTAATAACGCTACGATTTGTTCAAACGATACATTTTCATCGTGATCGCCAACGGCTGCTTTCGTTGATGGTGTAAAAATGGGTTCCGCTAATTTTTCAGCTTGTTGCAAACCTTCTGGCAAAGGAATTCCACAAACTTGCCCCGAAACTTGATAATCTTTCCAACCTGAACCAATCAAATATCCGCGTACAATCGCTTCAACAGGTAATGGCGTGAGTTTTTTCACAACAATCGCACGTCCTTCAACTTGTTTGTATTCGGCGGTGTCGGTCAAAATATCTTCTAATGGAATGTGCGTTAAATGATTTGGAATAATGTCGCGCAATTTGTTAAACCAAAACGTTGAAACAGTTGTTAAAACGCGCCCTTTGTCTGGAATTGGATTCGGCAAAATCACGTCAAATGCTGAAAGGCGGTCAGTCGTAACAATCAGCATATATTGACTATCAATTTCGTAAATATCGCGCACTTTTCCGCGTGCAAGCAATTTTAATGACGGTAAATGTGATTCATATAAAGCGGTTAATGTGGTCATGGTTTGTCTCAAAAATGAATGTTTAATGTGTGGCTTTTAATAATTTTTTTTAATGTTTTCAGCATCGTAAAAATAGTGAAAATTTCTTCGTCATCGGCGTTATAGCTTTTACTAATGCAGTATTCAAGTTCGTTGAGAATAACAAAATTCCATGTTAATCCAACAACAAATAAGCCATAAATCGGATGCGGATGCTGATTTTTTGTTTGTGCAACGAGCATCGCGGCAAGCACTTGTCCATCTGGCGTGCCTTGATTTTCTAAGCTACGTTTATATTCGTGAAAACAAAAATACGGTTCTTGCGGATTGCGAATTCCTGTCGCAATCACACCATCGACAATGCCTGATAATTCATAATCACCAACAATCGCCGAAAATGGACGCTCTAAAAAATAGCCAATTTGCTCATCATCAATGTCGGCGGTCATAATCATGGGACTGATAAATTTATTTTCGAGTTCGACTTCATTCCACGCCCGTCCGCCGCGAATTAACGATTTTTGCAAATTGGTTAGCGTTTGGATTTCAAAAGCATTGAGTTCTATTTTTTCGTTTTCCCACGCAGCGAGTAAAGGGCTTTCCCAAATTTGCTTTAAACCAAATGCTTGCTCTAATTTGTCTAAATCCCAGTTTCGGAAATTGATGGTTTGCATTTCAAACTCCATAAATTAACGTTAAAACGAAAAAAGCCCGCTATAAAAACGGGCTTCCTTTGCTAGAAAATTAGCAAGTTTAGTTTTTCGTTTGATCAACGATTTGATTTGCTTTAATCCACGGCATCATCGCACGCAATTTCGCACCAGTCACTTCGATTGGATGTTCAGCATTTAAACGGCGTTTCGCGGTCATTTCTGGATAGTTTGTTGCCCCTTCCAAAATGAAACGTTTTGCGTATTCGCCGTTACGAATGTTTTGTAACGCTTCACGCATTGCTTGACGGCTTTCTTCGTTAATCACTTTCGGGCCAGTGACGTATTCGCCGTATTCTGCATTGTTTGAAATGGAGTAATTCATGTTTGCAATGCCGCCTTCAAACATCAAATCGACAATCAATTTCAATTCGTGCAAACATTCAAAATACGCCATTTCAGGTGCGTAACCCGCTTCAACTAACGTTTCAAAACCCATTTTCACGAGTTCAACGGCACCGCCACATAAAACCGCTTGTTCACCGAATAAATCGGTTTCACATTCGTCACGGAAAGTTGTTTCGATAATTCCTGAACGTCCGCCGCCGATTGCTGAGGCGTAAGACAAACAAATTTCTTTTGCTTTGCCTGAAGCATTTTGTTCAACTGCGATTAAGTCAGGAATACCGCCGCCGCGTACAAATTCTGAACGCACTGTGTGACCTGGTGCTTTTGGCGCAATCATAATCACGTCTAAATCTTTGCGTGGTACGATTTGGTTGAACAAAATTGCAAAGCCGTGTGCAAATGCTAACGCTGCACCTTGTTTAATGTTTGGTTCGATAACGTCTTTGTATAACGCTGATTGAAATTCATCAGGCGTTAAAATCATCACGATGTCTGCGCTCGCAACCGCTGCTGGTACGTCTAACACTTTCAAACCGTGTGCTTCTGCTTTTGCAACAGATGTTGAATTTGGACGAATACCAACAACCACGTCAACGCCTGATTCTTTCAAATTTAAAGCGTGTGCGTGACCTTGTGAACCGTAGCCAATAATCGCTACTTTTTTGCTGCGGATGATTGAAAGGTCTGCGTCTTTGTCATAATAAACTTGCATTGTTTTTCCTATGTAAAGGGTAAAGTTAAAAAATTAAAAATGGGCTGTAGATTACAGCAATTCAATATCGGTATATTTTAAAGCGTTGTCGATTCGGTCAAAATCATCAAAACGTTCAAACAAATCATCTTCTAATTCATCTTTGTTTTCGGCATTTGCAAATAGCGTTAAAACCAAACGACTTTCGCGTAATTGCAACGCTGTTCTGATTTCGCCAAAAACATCAATAATCGGCTGTTGAACCCAAACTAAAAAATCCGCTAAATCGTATTCAAAAAGATAATTTTTAATGGCTTTCGCATCATCTTTTAAACGAAACGCTTTTTGAATTCGCTCAAACGAATGCTCAAAAATCGCAATTTCTTCTTGAGCTTTAGTTTGTCTATTCATTAAAGATGCAGCCCTTTTTCACCACGAGAAATCCCCGTCGCGCCAGAACGCACTACTTCGATAATGCTATTTTTATCAACGGTCGCAATGAAAGCATCGAGTTTATCCGAGGTTCCCGTCATTTCGATAACGTAAGAAGTCGGCGTAACGTCAATGATTTTGCCACGGAAAATATCGACCACACTGCGTAATTCATCACGCATTTTGTCAGCAGTTTTGATTTTAACCAACATCAATTCACGTTCAATATGTATCGTTTCTTCTAAATCAATCAATTTCACCACGTCGATGAGTTTGTTTAATTGTTTGATAATTTGTTCAACGACATCTTCGCTGCCGCGTGTAACTAATGTCATACGCGATAAACTAGCATCTTCTGTTGGTGCAACCGTTAACGATTCGATGTTGTAACCTCGAGCCGAAAAAAGTCCTGCAACTCGTGATAATGCACCTGCTTCGTTTTCAATGAGAATAGCAATAACGTGTCGCATTATGACAACTCCCGATCCGTTGTAGTTCCAATCGCTACGCGCAATTTCATGTCGTGATGTGATTTTCCAGTTTCAATCATCGGATAAACATTTTCAGTTCTATCCGTCAAAATATCTAAAAATACGGTTCTATCTTTCATAGCAAAGGCTTTTTCTAATGCAGGGCGAACATCTTCAGGTTTATCAATCCGAATTCCAACGTGTCCGTAGGCTTCCGCGAGTTTCACAAAATCAGGAATGGTTTCCATATAAGAATGTGAATAACGGCTTTCATACGAAAATTCTTGCCATTGACGAACCATGCCCAAATAATTGTTGTTCAAGTTAATAATTTTAATTGGCGTTTTGTATTGCAACGCGGTCGATAATTCTTGAATGCACATTTGAATACTGGCATCGCCCGTAACACAAGCTACGTCAGCATCTGGGTGTGCGAGTTTTACACCAATCGCGGCTGGTAATCCAAATCCCATCGTGCCTAAGCCGCCTGAGTTTATCCAGCGACGTGGTTTGTCAAATGGGTAATACTGCGCCGCCCACATTTGATGTTGACCCACGTCTGATGTTACAAAGGCTTCACCGCGTGTCACTTCGTACATTTGCTCAATTACGAATTGCGGTTTAATGGCTCGACTGTTACGGTCGAATTCTAGGCATTGAATGCTGCGCCATTGATTAACTTGTTGCCACCAAGATTCAGCCGCTTTTTTGTCGATTTTATATTTTGCCTCTTTTAATCCATCGATTAATTGGCGAATTACCAATTTTACTTCGCCTACAATCGGCACTCCGACTTTAACGGTTTTAGAAATAGAAGCAGGGTCAATATCAACATGAATAATCTTTGCGTAAGGGCAGAATAAATCTAGTTTCCCTGTTACGCGATCATCAAAACGTGCGCCAATTGCCAAAATTAAATCACTTTCGTGCATAGTCATGTTGGCTTCATAAGTACCGTGCATTCCCAACATTCCAATAAATTGTTTATCAGTAGAAGGAAATGCACCTAAACCCATAAGCGTTTGTGTAACGGGGAAACCGAGTAAATGCGCCAATTCAATCAATTCTTGGCTGCCTTCGCCTAAAACAACGCCGCCGCCAGAATAAATTACTGGACGTTGTGCAGTTAAAAGTAATTCAATCGCTTTTTTGATTTGTCCTTTATTTCCCGTTGTTGCTGGGTGATATGAACGCATTTCGACTTTTTTAGGATAGCTGTAAGACACTTTTACATCAGGCGCGGTAATATCTTTTGGAATATCAATGACTACAGGACCAGGTCTGCCAGAAGTCGCAACGTAAAAGGCTTTTTTAATGGTTTCTGCGATTTTTGTTACGTCTTTGACTAAAAAATTATGTTTTACGCACGGACGGGTAATTCCCACCATATCAACTTCTTGAAACGCATCGCTACCAATAACAGCTGACGGTACTTGACCTGAGATGACCACCATCGGAATGGAATCCATATAAGCGGTTGCAATACCCGTTACAGCATTCGTTGCGCCTGGTCCAGAAGTCACAAGAACCACACCTGGTTTGCCTGTTGAGCGTGCGTAACCATCTGCTGCGTGTGTTGCACCTTGTTCGTGTCGAACTAAAATGTGTTTCACATCATCTTGTTGGAAAATTGCATCGTATAAGTGCAAAACCGCACCGCCAGGATAACCAAAAATATACTCAACACCTTCGTCTTTAAGACTTTGAATTACAATCTGTGCGCCGTTTAGCTCCACACTATCACCCTCAAAATAAACTGAAATATAACGTTTGTTGAGCGCAATTATAGTAAATTCACACTAAAAATACTTCACTTTTTCACCGTTCGGATATTGGTGTATAAATCCCCTAAAACGAATCACCCTTACCCAATTAAATTTAAGACACAACATTCACCAACGCCTTGGATAATAAGAAGTTACAAAAACACACACATCTATTTGATTTTAAATTATTTTTATAATAAAAATGGTCTGATATAGTAAAAAGTTCTATAATAAACCGCATTTTTTACGGGGTACGATTAAACAATTTAAAGGGAAGAGGTAACAGTTTATGGCAAAAACAATTTTTCTCATCGATGATTCAGGCGCGATGTTAATGAGCTTGAGAGATAATTTAGAATTTTCAGGTTTTAACGTCGAAACCGCTGAAAATGGTGTAAAAGCAATAGAAAAATTAATGGCTGGCTTAAATCCAGACTTAATTATTACCGACATAAATATGCCGAACATGGATGGGATTGAGCTAATCAAAAAAGTTCGAGCTTTACCTAATTTCCGATTTGTTCCTATTCTGACGTTGACAACAGAAGCAAATCAACACAAACGGGAAGAAGGAAAACAAGCTGGTGCAACTGGCTGGTTGGTGAAACCAATAAAAATTGGAGATTTGCTGAAAATAATTAAACAAGTTTTGCCTGGGGTTTGAAGCATTATGACTACTCAATCGCAAAATAACACTCATGTTCAACGTAGTACAAAACTTATCGTTTTTTTAGTAAGTTTAATGTCGGTGTTTGTGCCAGTGAGTGTAGTTATATTACTTAGTCCGTATTTTGAAATTCAGTTAAATAATCAAAAGGAAATCTTATTTTTGGTTTTAGCCATAATAGTAGCATTGGGTATGCAATGGTCTCTATTAAAAATAATTCCTGCAAAACGAGAAATTCTGTCGCCAGAAGAACAGGTTCACGCTACGAATGAAAAGTTGCGTTATATTTTTAACGTAATTACTCGCCATATTGAAAACGCCACTGAATTTAAAAATGAAGGCGTGAACATTATTGAAAATCCAACAGATAAACTTGCCGCTATTTTAGTACAGCGTTCGGAAACGATTGCTGATTCTGTACAAACATTAATTAGCACGTTGCAATTTGGTAGCCATGATACCCTCGAAAATATCAAACAATCACTCACACCGTTAATCGACCAAACACTTGATGCAATTTCACAGTATTTAACCGTGAGTGAAAACATAGAAAATCATTTGTGTAATCAAATTAGTACCACCCAGAAATTATTAATAAATTTACGCAGTGAATTGGCAGCGTTCGTATTAAATCAATCTCAGCAAAAAACACCGCCAAATTTATCAACGGGAATCATTGAAACAGCCGAACTTATTGATATTTATTTGAAAATTGAAGAAGCTATTGACCAACAACTAGCAGTAGTAGCAAATGATACAAATGAAGCGGGCATGACTTTAGTGACGAATATGAGTACGTTGAGAGATAGCGCAACAGGGCTAGTACATTATATTAGCGAATCGTTGTCGCAAATTTCTGGAATGGAAAATGAAGTAAATGATTGTGTACAATTTATTGTAAATACGGGGCATTTTATTAAAGATATTCCCAGTAAAATTCAAGCCGATATTCAGTCAATTCAAAAAGCTAGTAGCGTGATTGATAGTTTAGGTTATTTGGTAGATAGCATTAAAGATATTGGTTTTCAAACAGATATTCTTGCCGTAAATGCCGCGATTCAAGCATCTCATGCCGGTGAAGCGGGATTAGGATTTAAAATTGTCGCGGACGAAGTTCGTAAACTTGCCTTGAATTCAAGTAAAGCGGCTGAACTAATTGAATCTGGTTTAAATACGGCTCGTCAAACAATTCATGAAGGCTTGAAATTCAAGTTTTTAGATGAAATTATGGTGCAGATGGACGAAGCTGCAAACATAATGGATGCAGTCAAAAGATTAGACGCTAGCCATGAAGATATGCGAATTTATTACGGAATGTTGTTTTCTGCTATCAATCAAAACAATCTTAAATTAGCAAATGATATTTCTGATATTTTGGATAGTATTCAGTATCAAGATATTGTGCGACAAAGAATAGAACGAATTCAGTTCGTTATGCAGCAACGGAACGAATTATTGCAACAGTTTATCGCAGAATTAGAAAGTAGTGGAGGGCAAATGACAGATGATTTTAATATTAAAATGAATACTATTTTAAACGAATATTCCATTTCAGAATCCAGTCATCACAGTAGTTTAAGTCTGAATAATGGTGGAACTCAGTCGCCTCAATTTGAACTTTTTTAGTATGAAAGCACTTTTATTTTAGGTTGTTTTTAACAAATGGTTAAACATGAACTCTCAATCAATTCAGATAAATAATGATGCCGATTATCACGCCGCATTAGAGGCAATTAGCAAATATCAAACGCAAAAATTATCAAATGAAATTGCAGGATCAAGATCGTATCAATCGACAACAACCTATGTAGAGAAGTTTTTAGCCATTGAAAACACAATCAGTGTCAGTGAAACAACAATCGACGGCACGATTATTAGTGTAAATGATTGTTTTATTAAACTTTCTGGGTATTCAAGATCAGAATTGATAGGTAATAGTCACCGTATTTTAAAGTCAGGCGTTCATCCAAAAAGCTTTTATGAAAAAATGAAAAAATGCCTTTGGGACGGTAAAAAATGGAGCGGTGAAGTTTGTGATCGAGCAAAAAATGGCACAATTTTTTGGGTGCATTCTGTTATTTTTCCAGTGATTGATTTTGAAACGAAAGAAATCAAAAGTTACTTGTGCATCATGCACGATATTACGGAAAGAAAGCGTATTGAAAATTTGCAAGCAAAATCTCAATATCAACTGATACAACTACAAAAAATGGATAGTATTGGAAAAATGACCAGTGGTATAGCTCATGATTTCAATAACATTGTGACTGTTATTTTAGGTTTTTCTCGAGTCGGACTGACATTTTGCCATAAACAAAATTTTGAAAAATTACTTCCATGTTTAGAACAAATTCAACTTGCCTCGAATCGAGCTGCTGATTTAGTAAATAAAATGCTGATGTTTTGTAGCGAAAACATTACCAAGGCAATAAAGCCAATTGACCCGTCTGGAATTGTCGAAGAAGTTACAAAAATTAGTCACATGTTACGCGCGGGTATCTCAACAGAAGTTTCAATTACTTTAGTGAATTCGCTTAATGACAAATCGGCTTCAATTCTCATCGACCCGACCGAATTACATCAAATTTTAACTAATTTAATGGTTAATGCTTATGATGCGATTGATGCTTCTAATCGTCAAAACAGCATAATTTCTATAAGTGTATTTTCTGATTTTGTAGAAGAAAACTTATTTTGCACAAGTTGTGGTAAAAAAATAGAAGGGGATTTTATTACAATTAGTGTGAGTGATACTGGAATGGGGATTTCTCCACAAGAACTTGACGATATTTTTGATCCCTTTTTCACCACCAAAGAAATTGGAAATGGAACGGGGTTAGGTTTGTCTGTTGTGAGTGGAATTATTCATAATGAAGACGGACACATCGTAGTTGAATCTGTTTTAGATGCTGGAACTACTTTTTATTTATTATTCCCTGCTGTTTATAAAAATGCCAATGATGACGACGATATAGCTGATTTAAATCACGAATTAAATGAAACCTATCCGCAATCGAAATTTAAAATTTGTGTTGTAGATGACGAAGAAGGTATTTGTTTATTGCTTGATGAAGATTTAACAAGTTTAGGTCACGATGTTAAAACATTTTCCGATAGCCTAAAGGCAAAAGCATTTTTTAACGAAAATCCAGATTATTTTGACGTAATAATTACAGACTACACGATGCCAAACTTAACTGGATTGGATTTAGCAAATTTTATGTTATCGATTCGCCCAGAATTACCGATTTTGATTTGTACTGGTTATAGCGGTAAATTAAAATCATCTGATGATTTGCCAAAAGGCAATACGTTTTTAATCAAAAAACCTCTTGATATTCAAATAATTAACGAAACGATAAAAAAAATTTCTAACACAAAAAAATTCAACAATTAATAAAGGGATAAAAATGGCACACATTTTAATTATTGATGATGACGTACAAATTCGAGATTTAATTTCACTTGTTCTTTCAATGGATGATCATACAGTGGTTGCAGCCGCCGATGGTTCAGAAGCGTTAAAATTATTTGCTCATCCGCGTGCTAAATTTGATTTGGTTATCACAGATATTCTTATGCCAAATAAAGATGGTATTGAAACCATTATTGAGTTGACCTCAGTTCAGAAAAAACAAACTCTCGTTCCAATTGTAGCTATGTCGGGGGGGCGAGGAACACGCTTAACAAGCGAATTTAATTTGGGTACAGCTCAAGCGATTGCAAAAGTTCATATTCTTAAAAAACCATTTTCTCGTGACGAGTTGTTGGAAATTGTAAATGTTGCGCTAAATTTAGATAGTTCTTGCAAGCCAGTAAGTTAATTGTTGGTGCATAACTCCAAACCCTTGTAGTTGAAAAAAGCAGATAATAAATTTCGCATAATGTATATTATGTTAAATAAATAATATCAAACCATTAAATGCCACCACTCACCGATTTCAAAAATTCCAACTCGTTGATTTTCATTATTGCCGAAAATTAAAATCATGAAATCCTACATCTTGTGATTATTTTAAATATACAATCTCATGTATTGCGATAAATGGCTTTTTAACATTAATCCCCGCAACGCCTCAAAATGCGCGAAATCACCCCTCTATTCCGCTTCAAATTAAAAATCTTTAAACCAAGGTAATTCAAAATGATTGTAGTCAAACGAAATGGCGAAACCCAAAAAATTGTTATTGCAAAAATTCACAAAGCTGTCGAATGGGCGTGTCAAGGTTTAGACGTTTCTTTATCCGAAATCGAAACCAACGCTCATATTCAATTTTTTGATGGCATTAAAACGGCACAAATTCATACCGCCATCGTCAATAGTGCCGCAAGTTTGATTGATGTTGGTAAAACTGATTATGAATTTGCCGCTGCTCGTTTACTATTGCAGCAAATTTATAAAGAAGTAACACAAGATACAGTTTATCCAACATTATCAACTTATATTTCAAACGCGATTTCGTTAGAAAAACTCAAGCCTGAAATGCAATCCTTTGATTTGGAAGCCTTAAATTCCGCAATTGATACTTCACGCGATGATTTATTTAAGTATTTAGGAATGCAAACTGTTTATGATCGCTATTTATTGCGAGATGAAAACCAAAAACTCATTGAAATGCCGCAACATTTTTGGATGCGTGTCGCAATGGGAATTGCATTAAATGAAACGCCTGAAACTCGTACAAATTGGGCGATTGAATTTTATAACGTGTTATCCAAATTTGAATTTGTCAGTTCAACCCCTACACTTTTCAATTCTGGAACACAATTTTCGCAAATGAGTTCATGTTTTGTTACGACAACTGATGATTCCATTTGGGAAGAACAAGAAGGTGTAAATTTCGGCAAAGGTATTTTTGCGACAATGACCGAATGCGCGTTGTACTCAAAATTTGCTGGCGGTATCGGCACAGATTGGACACGAGTTCGACCCGCTGGAGCAGGAATTGGTAGCACACACGGAATGTCATCAGGCGTTGTCCCCTATTTAAAAGTTTTCAATGATACCGCTGTTTCTGTGAATCAAGGTGGCAAAAGAAACGGAAGTTTTGCTGCCTATTTAGAACCGTGGCACGGTGATATTGAACGCTTTATTAACTTAAAAAAACCGCAAGGTGATGAGCGTTTAAGAGCGCGTGAAATTTTCCCGTATATTTGGGCTAATGATTTATTTATGAAACGCGTCAAAGCCCGCGACAAATGGTCATTGTTTTGTTCACATAAAAATTCTGAACTTTGCGAAACTTATGGCGAAGAATTTGAACGTGTTTATTTGGCAGCAGAAGAACGCGGCGATGCGATTAAAGTTATTGACGCAATGGAGTTATGGAAAGGCATTATCACCGCATTAGTCGAATCAGGTGCGCCACTAATCACATTTAAAGACGAACATAATCGCCGTAATCCACAAAATCACGTTGGTGTTATTCGTAGTTCAAATTTATGCAGTGAAATTAGTTTGAATACCAGTGACGACGAAAGTGCTGTGTGTAATTTAGGTTCAATCAACGTTTCTGTTTGTACACAAGCTGATTTTTCGCGTGTGATTCCGATTGCGATGCGAATGTTAGACAATGTTATTGATTTGAATTTTTATCCAACAGAAAAGGCTCGTCGTTCAAATTTAAAACATCGTCCCGTTGGTTTAGGCTTGATGGGGTGGACAGATTATATTATTTCACAAGGTATCGATTGGGAATCAGATGAGCATTTGCGTTTAACCGATTTTATTTTTGAAGATTTTTCATATTGGGCAATTAAATCATCCATGGAAATTGCTAAAGAAAAAGGACATTACTCAAGTTACGAAGGCTCAAAATGGTCACACGGTATTTTGCCGATTGATACGGCGCGTGAATTACCTGATGAATGGCGACATGGAAGCCGTGATGCTGCTGAATGGAACATTCTCCGCAATGAAATTAAACAATACGGCATGAGAAACTCAAACTGTATGGCAATCGCGCCAACAGCAACCATTGCAAATATCGTTGGTACAACACCTTGCATCGAACCGATTTACAAACAGGTTTTTGTCAAAGAAAACAAGTCGGGAAAATTCAAAGTTGTTGATCCCGCAATGCGTCACAATCGCCCTGAGCTTTGCAAAACAGCATTTGAGATAAATCAAGAATGGCTAATCAAAGCAGCGGCGGTTCGTCAAAAATATATTGATCAATCACAATCGGTCAATTTGTTTAAAAAAGCGAATGTGAAAGGCAACGTGATTTCAGATTGGTATTTTTTAGCGTGGGAGTTGGGTTTGAAATCGACTTATTATTTGAAACAGCAAATTTTTGAATTGTCTTACGAAGAAGTCATTAAACAAGATGAATCCCCTGCCCTTTGCTCAATTGATAATCCTGATTGTGAATCTTGCCAATAATTGATAAATCATAAATTTGTGGCGATAACGGTGTGATTTTTAGCCGTTATCGCAATAACTGTGAAAAAAAGCGAAAATACTCGCCACAGAAAATTTATCAAACCAAATTTATGAACCTCGAAAAAATCCACACACCCATGATGCAACAGTATTTTCGCATCAAAGCACAACATCCTGACACCTTAGTTTTTTATCGAATGGGTGATTTTTACGAGTTGTTTTACGACGATGCAAAAAAAGCCGCGCAACTTTTAAATATCACACTCACCAGTCGGGGAAGTTCAAACGGCGAACCGATTCCCATGGCAGGCATTCCGCATCATGCCGCTGAAAATTACATTGCCAAAATTTTGCGAGCTGGTGAATCCGTCGCGCTTTGTGAACAAATTGGCGATCCAGCAACGAGCAAAGGACCTGTTGAACGAAAAGTCGTTCGCATCGTCACGCCCGCTACCGTTACAGACGAAGCGTTGCTTGAAGAACGGCAAGATAATTTACTCGTGGCGGTTTCATGGTTAAAAAATCAATACGGCATCGCCAGTTTAGATGTCACCAGTGGACGATTTGTGTTGCAACAAGTTGATTCAGAAGACGCATTGATTAACGAAATTGCTCGTTTAAATCCTGCTGAATTGTTATTTTCTGATGATTTTGCTTTGTCGCAGACACTCAAACAACGTAACGGCTTATGTCGTCGCCCCGCGTGGCATTTTGAAACATCAAGTGCGCGAGAACGGCTACTTTCACAATTCAAAGCGACGGATTTAAAAGGTTTTGGTTGCGATGAATTAACAACAGCAATTGCCGCAGCGGGCGCGTTGTTGCAATACGTTAAAGATACCCAGCAAGCTGCATTGCCGCATATTCAAGGGATTCGAGTTGAAAGTAACGACGATTGCATTCAACTCGATGCCGCAAGTCGGCGAAATTTAGAACTCGATTCACACCCATCGGGCGAAATGAAATACACGCTTTTCGGCGTTCTCGACAGCACAATCACGTCGATGGGAAGTCGCTGTTTACGGCGTTGGTTGAATCGTCCGCTTAGAAATCAATCGATTTTGAAGCACCGTTATGCGTGCGTGGCGAGTTTGCTTCATTCACGAGAATATCAAAATGTTCAAAGTCAGTTGCGGCAAATTGGGGATATTGAACGCATAAGCTCGCGAGTCGCGATGAAATCAGCGCGTCCACGAGATTTAATTACGTTGCGTGACAGTTTGACTGCGTTGCCACAATTGCAACGGCTTTTAGCGCAGCACGATAATCCGCAAATTCAACACATTAACAAACAAATTACCATTCCGCCTGATACTGCTGAATTATTGCATCGCGCGATTTTTGATAATCCGCCTGTTTTGATTCGTGACGGCGGCGTGATTGCAGGTGGTTATAACGCTGAACTCGATGAATTACGCGACTTGAGCCAAAATGCCGATCAGTTTTTAATTGATATGGAACAACGTGAACGCGCCACGACAGGCATCAGCACGCTGAAAGTTAGTTACAATCGGATTCACGGTTATTTTATTGAAATTTCGCATTTGCACGCTGAAAAAATTCCTGCACATTATCGTCGCAAACAAACGTTAAAAGGCGCGGAGCGTTACATCACAGACGAATTAAAAAATTTTGAAGACAAAGTTTTAAGCGCACGCGAAAAATCGCTCTCATTTGAAAAATTTTTGTATGACCAATTGTTAGAAATTATTGGTTTATCCGTCCCTGAATTGCAGTTGTGTGCGAGTGCGCTTGCCGAACTTGATGTTTTGAGTTGTTTTGCTGAACGTGCTGAAAAATTGAATTTATCACAACCAACTTTGACCGATAAAAATGCTATTCACATTGAAGCAGGTCGTCATTTAGTTGTTGAATATATTTCAACTTCGCCTTTTGTGCCGAATGATTTGATGCTATCAATACAACGTCGAATGCTAATGATTACAGGACCTAACGCGGGAGGAAAATCAACATTTATGCGCCAAACCGCGTTGATGGTGCTACTTTCACACATTGGAAGTTACGTTCCCGCGAAAAATTTTGTGTGCGGCGATATTGATAAAATTTTCACCCGAATTGGCGCATCTGATGATTTAAGTAGTGGACGCTCAACGTTTATGGTGGAAATGTCCGAAGCGGCAAATATCTTGCACAATGCAACTTCAAAAAGTTTAATTCTTATCGATGAAATCGGACGCGGAACGAGTACATTTGATGGACTTTCGCTGGCTTGGGCGTGTGCTGAACATTTGGCAAAAGAAACCAAAGCCTTTACGCTTTTTGCGACCCATTATTTTGAATTGACTTCGCTTGCTGATGCACATCGCAACATTCATAACGTGCATTTAGAAGCGATTGAACACGGTGATACGATTATTTTTTTACACGCGGTCAAAGATGGCGCAGCAAATCAAAGTTATGGGTTACAAGTCGCGGCATTAGCAGGTGTACCGCGTGTTGTGATTGAAAATGCAAAAACGAAATTACGCGAATTGGAAATGCACGCTTACACCGAGCAACAGATAAAACGTGGCAATGACCAAATTGATTTATTTGTATCGCAATCTGAAAATCCCGTAATGGAATTACTTAAAGACATTCGCGCCGACGATTTAACGCCAAAACAAGCGTTGGAATTGATTTATCGCCTTAAACAATTGGTGTAAAAAATGAAAACAATACAGCTTATTTTTATCATTGCGTTATTGGCATTGACGGCAGGCATTGGTGTTCGGATGTTTAATCAATGGCAAACTGAACAACAACCGATTCCATTGCCAACATTTTCATTTCCCGATTTGAACGGCGTGCCACATTCTTCAACGGAGTGGAATGGCAGAATTATTGTGCTGAATTTTTGGGCGACGTGGTGTCCGTCATGCCTAAAAGAAATTCCAGCGTTTATGGCGTTGCAAACTGAATTTGGCGAAAAAGTGCAATTTGTCGGCATTGCACTTGATGACATTGAAGCGGTCAAACAATTCAACAACAAAAACGCCGTGAATTATCCACTGTTAATTTCGGGCGATTGGGCGGGATTTGATTTGGCAAAAAAACTCGGTAATTTAGTTAGTGCAATTCCTTACACTGTTGTCGTCAATTCTGCGGGGCTGGTTATTTATCATCATGCTGGCGAATTATCCGCAAGTGAATTAAGAACAGTGATTGACGGTTTATAAATTCATGAACAGAAAATTTTGGAAACGATTCATTTTGACAGGATTGATGATGGCTCCAATCCCAATGTACGCGCTTGAACTGAACAAAATAGAATTGCCTGATATGGGAGATTCGGCGGGAGCTTTAATCAGTCCAGCAGAAGAAAAACAATATGGTGAGGCTTTTTTTCGCAGCTTACACAGCCAAGTTGAAATCAACCAAGACAGTGAAATTCAAGATTATATTCAAACGATTGGCGAAAAATTAGTTGCTAACAGCGATACGCCTAGTTATCCATTTCATTTTTTTGTCGTTTTAGAAAATGACATCAATGCTTTTGCAGGTCCTGGTGGTTATATCGGTGTAAATTCTGGGTTAATTTTAATGACAGAAGCAGAAAGTGAACTCGCATCGGTTATGGCTCATGAAATCGCTCACGTCACGCAACGCCATTTGTATCGTTCTTATGAATCGAGTTCACGATTATCAATTCCAATGGCGGCAGCAACATTAGGCGCAATTTTACTCGGTACACAATCCGCAGCAGCAGGACAAGCGGCAATCATGGCAATTCAAGCAGGCAGCGTTCAATTTCAAATTGATTTTACTCGTGAACACGAAGCCGAAGCCGATCGAGTTGGAATGCAAACGTTATCGAATTCAACTTATGATCCGCGCAGTATGCCGACGTTTTTTGAACGATTGCAGCAATCGACGCGCTATGCAGGACAAAATATCCCAGAATTTTTACGCACACATCCAGTGACGGCTTCGCGGATTTCAGATTCACGCGGACGAGCGGATAATTACCCGTATAAGCAATATCCCGATTCGTTAACGTATCAACTTATTAAAACGAAATTACACGTTTTACTCAGCAAAAATGACAATGAAATTCATGCAATTTTACAAGCACGATTGAATCAAGGATTGCCTGAACAGCGTACAGTTGCACAATATGGTTTAGGATTATTCGCATTAAAAACACAAAATTTTGTGGGCGCGGAAACGATTTTCCAAGGTTTAATAAAAGATAATCCAGAACAATCGCATTACGCGGCAGCATTGGCACGAACTGCTTTAGAATCGAGCAATTACAAACTGGCATTAACACGCTATCAGAAATTAACAGCACAATTTCCTGATAATAATGCGATGAAATTGGAATATGTCAGTGCTTTGTTAAAAACAGGCGATCCAAATACGGCGAAAAATTTATTGCTTTCGTTGCCGTTGAAAACTCAAAAATTGCCCGTATTTTCACAATTACTTGCTCAAACGTATGGTGATTTGAATCAACCTGCGGAATCGCATCGTTATTTGGCGGATTATTATTTTGCTATTGGTGAGACGCAACAGGCTATTTTACAACTTCGATTGGCGCAACAGATTAGAGGCATTAGCTCACAAATGATGGCAATTTTGCGTGAGAAATTAACATTTTTATGGAACGTAAGTGAACAAGAGCATCGGAACCGATAACGTAGTAAATCGGACAAAAAAACAGCTTTTGTTTGCCTTATCAAGCACATTTTAAGTATAATCACCGCCCTTAAGGGCATCAAAAAGTTAATCTTTTATTACCGGCGCGAATAAATAATGAGTGAAGAACAACAGCAATCACAATTAAAACAATTGATCGCCAAAGGCAAAGTTCAAGGCTATTTGACCTACGCGGAAGTCAATGATCATTTACCCAGTGATATTGCTGATCCCGAGCAAATTGAAGATATTATCAATATGATCAATAACATGGGGATTCAGGTGCATGAAGTAGCACCCGATGAAGACTCATTGATTACGGATTCTGCAGCTGTAGTTACCGACGACGAAGATGCTGAAGAAGTAGCTGCATTAGCCTCTTCTGATAACGAATTCGGACGCACTACAGATCCTGTGCGAATGTATATGCGTGAAATGGGTTCAGTGGAATTATTGACTCGCGCTGATGAATTAAAAATCGCTAAACGTATTGAAGAAGGGCAACGTCAAATCATACAAGCGATGGCTCGCTCTTGTTTCGTAGTAAACGATTTTATTGTATCTTTTGATTCTATTCCGCCTGCTGAAGCCGTTGCACAAATTGCAAAAAATCCTGATGAAAATAATACTCGCTTAATTGATTTAATTTCTGGCTTTGTTGACTTATCTGAACCCGATAATCTAATTGCTTCGTTACCTATTACAGATGTTGCAGTTGATGGTGAAGAAGAGGAAGACGACGATAGTGTTGCTGTAGTGGTTGATGACAGCGGTGAAGATGATATTAAAAGTTTGAATTATGACGAAGTTAAAGAAAAAGTCGATACACTCAGACTACAATTAACAAAAGTTTCAGAAGTCCTAAAAAAATACGGTTACGATAGTGATAAAGCGGAAAAAGAATTTGAAAAATTAACCGAATTATTCATGGAATTTAAATGGTCAACGACTTATTTGAAAAAGTTGGCGGGCATTATTCCTCGCGGTATTACAGTTGTTCGGACACAAGAAAAATTAATTAGCGAAATTGTAAATAATTATGCTGGCATGCCTCGCAAGGAATTTTTAGCGTTATTTAGTGATAATGAAACAAATTCAACATGGTTAGAGAAATGCTTGTCTAATCCAATTTATGGCGAACGTGTAAAAGAGCGCGAAAAAGAATTACGCAAAGCGTTAAAAGTTATGATTGAAATTGAATCTGAATACGGTTCAACAATTACTGGATTGAAAGATATAAATCGTCGTATGACCATCGGTGAAGCAAAAGCTCGACGGGCAAAAAGAGAAATGATTGAAGCGAATTTACGATTAGTCATTTCTATTGCGAAAAAATATACTAATCGCGGCTTACAATTTTTAGACTTAATTCAAGAAGGCAATATCGGCTTGATGAAAGCAGTAGATAAATTTGAATACCGTCGTGGTTATAAGTTTTCAACTTACGCAACGTGGTGGATACGTCAAGCGATTACGCGCTCAATTGCTGACCAGGCACGAACAATTCGAATTCCTGTTCACATGATTGAAACGATTAACAAACTGAATCGTATTTCACGTCAAATTTTACAAGAATTAGGACGCGAAGCGACACCAGAAGAATTGGCAGAGCGTATGGAAATGCCAGAAGATAAGGTTCGCAAGGTACTAAAAATTGCTAAAGAACCAATTTCAATGGAAACGCCCGTTGGCGATGATGAAGATTCGCATTTGGGTGATTTTATTGAGGATTCTAAAGTATTATCTCCAGTGGAAGCTGCAACAATAGAAGGTTTGAAAGAATCTACTCAGAATGTACTAGCGGGTTTAACTGCACGCGAAGCCAAAGTTTTACGGATGCGCTTCGGTATTAACATGAATACCGATCACACATTAGAGGAAGTTGGTAAACAGTTTGATGTAACTCGTGAACGAATTCGTCAAATTGAAGCAAAAGCATTGCGTAAATTGCGTCATCCTTCTCGTTCAGAACAATTACGTTGTTTCTTGGATACAGATTAAACAATTTGGACTCTTAGCTCAGTTGGTTAGAGCATCCGACTCATAATCGGCAGGTCGTAGGTTCAAGTCCTACAGGGTCTACCAATCAAATCAAGCCCTGCGGCGGTTTTCGTTAGCAGGGTTTTTTTGTGAGTGTAGTAAATTTGTCACAATTTTTGTGTTGCCTGCGAAGTCTGCCAAGTGGTCACTCGACAAATGCGCGTAACGTAAAACCATTTTTAAATCTGCCCAACCGCCTAATTCTTTCAAGACGTGTAACGGTGTTCCGTTTTGAACGTGCCAACTTGCCCAAGTGTGACGAAGGTCATGCCAACGAAAATCAGAAATCCCCGCTCGAACTAATGCCGCCCGCCATGCTTTTGTATTCGCAATGCCAACGGATTTGCCTTTGTAAGTGAAAACATTGGTTTCATGTTTACCAATTTGCTTGCGTAACACTAGCATCGCGTCATCATTTAGCGGCACAGCAATCGCCTTCTTACTTTTTGACTGCTCGGCATCAATCCACGCGCAACGTCGTTGCATATCAATCTGTGACCACTGCAAACCCGTGACGTTCGATTCACGCAAGCCCGTTGCTAATGAAAAACGTGCCATTGCTTCAAGATGTTCAGGCAATTCGTGAAATAAATGATTCGCTTCTGTTTGGGTTAGCCAACGAATACGCCCCGAATTTTCAGGTAACAATTTAATCGGTGGCACACTGTCTAACCATGTTACCAACGGAGTAAAAATGACCCCCTAACGACGGAATAAAATTGACCCCCTTGATTCAAAATAGCGGTTTTTCTTTACCGCGAAATTATTATGTTGAATCAGGATGTATTTGTGAAAATTCAAGTTTTAGATCATCA
>CAIPQN010000013.1 GCA_903867225.1 uncultured Pseudomonadota bacterium
ATCCATTTAACGAAAAATAGAATATCGTAGAAATCAATAACGACAATGGATTGAAGTCATAAACCACACTTCAATAGGGGGTCAATTAAAAACGATGTTTTTTGTTAAAAAGGGGTCAAAATTCAGCCGTTGGTAACACCTTTGCGAATAATTCGATAAATTCGCGTTTTTGGCACGCCTTTTAAGCGCGTGATTAAAAAGTTATCCAATCGTTGCTCGTGATTTTCTTCGGTGATTTCAACTAATTCAACTTTAGTCGGTAGTTGGTTATTCGATTCGTTTGTCATTTGAAAGTAAGTTTTTTCTGCTAATTGGACGTGAATTAAATTCTTTTCTGGCGTGTTGCCAGTGACTGACCACATTTTTAATGCCTTTACTATCGTTTGCATTTAAAAGCGTAAAACATTCATTGCTTCTAACAAATGCCATTAAAAATGCCCCCATCGCACGTTGTTGGGTTTGATATTGCTCCATGATGTTATGTTTTAAATTTCTTTCTAACACATTTAAATCAAAACAAGTTCGCAAATGTCCACGAAGCGGTAAATCGTCAGGTAAAAAAAGCGGCTGATTGCTTAAATCAAGCGGTTTATTTGCATTAGAACCCGAAGGCCAATCATGTTGCCAATGAATTAAATAAGCAAGTAGGCGCGGTGAAAAAGCCTCGTTTTTAGTTTGTCCAAGCCAATCGTTAATCGCTAATAATGTAAACATACCCAAACCCGCGTGATCTGAATCATTTTCCATTACATCAGGAAAGGCAATTAAGGTAGGTTTCATTTCTTCAAGAATTTTCACCAATTGATGACGAAGTGCTTTGCCATCTTGTGCTTGTCCTTTATCTTCCGCTTCAATGTAAGGAATATGGCTAAAGCCTGTGAATGCTGATTTATCTGGATTTGAACTGTTCCAATGCGACACCAACATTGAATAAATTGACCCATCGGAATAGCCCAACAAATCTAATTTAACTAAGCCTCGACCTAAAATTTTTGCGGCTTGTCGTGATTCTTCAAGACGTTCTGCACCGTATTTTAAAAAATCAGTCGGTCTTAAATTTTTTCTTCCTAAATCGTGTTGTAATGCCTCAACGTAAGCATCGCCAGCGGTAACCACTACAGCGCGAACACTGCCACCTTCCGCCATAACACGATGAGCTAAACCTGCGGCACTTAACGATTCATCGTCAGGATGTGGAGCTAAAATTAACAATCTTTCGTTATGACCAACGTTAAGTAATTGCGTCGAATCGGCTTGCAAATTAGGCGAAATCATTGCCGACATTGTACAAGTTACAATAACTAAACATTTTGAAAATAATTTCATTTTTCAACACTCACGTTTTCAAAGTACAACCACTTCATCACTAAATTTATCGCTTATTCGCGAACCCGCACAAAGCACCGTATAAATCGAACAATCCAATACCGTTTTTCGGTTGTTCAGCGTTTCAACAAATTCCGTTGATAAGCCACAATCACCGTCTGAAATCATCAACACATCTGCTTTTTGATAACTGTCTTGTGCTTCAATAATGTCTAACGCCCGTTTTAATGGGGTTTCAAAATCCGTCCCACCACCGTAGCCCATGCGTAAAAATTGCAGTAAATCCGCCGCCGTCGCTTGGTTGTGCATCGCAAATTCTTTCACTTGTCCCGAACTGCCAAACAACAAAACATACAACGACCGTTTTTCTTTTTGCAAAATTCCCGAAATCGCCAGCAACAACGCTTTCGCTTTCAATAACGGTGCGCCTTCCATACTGCCCGACGTATCCAAACACGCCACCACCGCGCCCGTTCGTTTGTCGTGCATTTCTTTTTCTTCGTGTGGCACAAACGTTGTACCTTGCAATTCGTAAGTCTGCAGATTTTTTTCTAACAAACGCGCATAAAACAACATTTCCAGCGTTTCATCTTCTAAATTCAACAATTCGCTCGGCAACACACGCATTAAATCATCGCTACGATGTGTGCCATGCACTTCGCTTTTGCTACGTTGCGGAACGCGGGTTTGTTTTTTCTTTTCTTCCGAAATGTAATCACGCCCCATTTTTCGCACTAATTCTTTAATTTGTGCGTTGTCTTTCAGCGTATTCGCTAAAGCCGCAAAATCTTCATTCAAATTTTTAAGTTGCGCGTAGGAAAAACCCGCGTCTGGGCATTGGGCTAAAAAGCCTTTTACTTCTTCATATTTCGTTGAAATGTCGGTTAATGTTTGTCTGAAAACCGCTAAACGTTTGCGAACAGAATCAGGGATATTTTCATCTGAAATTTCGGCTTCATAGTCTTGTGTTGCCGCGAGTTCTTGGCGGATTTGTTCAATCGTTTGTGAATTTAACGGCTGATTTTCAAAATAATCATTGATAGCTTTCCAATCAGGTTCGGGCGTTTCTTCCCGTTCATTTTCGTTTTCCCAATCCCATAACCGCCATTTTGTCGCCCCTAATTTTTGTCGCGCCGCGCTTTTCAACGCGCTAATGGTCGGTTCCCATGTGTCGCTAATTTCAAATAAACCATCCAGAAAACCGCCGTCGTAACCCGTGTGAGCATAATTCACGCATTTTTCAGAAAATTGATGGCAGTTTTTTACCACCAATCCATAAAACGACCGCTCGCCCAAATGTCCTTTCGCGCCATCAGCAACCGTTTCATGTCCCACCGCGCCCACTTTGTCGCTCGACACATAAATTTTGCGTCCCAATGTACTTTTTGACGTGAAATCGCGTGCGTCGCTGTGTTGCACTTCGCTTTCGGCGAAACCCTCCACCACAATGTTTGAAATTTTGCCGTCGCCTGTGTAAATGCCTGAATGTTCAACCAACACCCACAAATCACAATACAACACGCTTCCCGCCACAGGCGTAACTTTTTCACGAAAATAATTGTCGATGAAATACTTCATTGGTTTTAAGCCAACATAAGCGGCTGAAAATAAACCGCCACCTATTTTCGACGCGGCACTGGCTAAAAACGAAAACATCACAACTCCTTACAACCAAACGTTATTGCGGATTTGTTGTAACAATAAATCTTCCATGCCTGTGGTGTTGGGTGGCGCGGCGACGGGTTTTGATGCGGTTTCAGGGTTTGAAAAACAACGCAAAGCGGGTTGATTGTTTGCGTCGTCCCATTCCCAAACATTTTCAAAATCCCAACCTAACGTATGTTCAAACAAGCGTTGATTAAACATTGCCGCTGCAATTGTTTTGCCGTCTTGTCCGTTGGGGTCGCTTTCGCCTTCGTATTTTTTGCCATTAACCGTGATGGAATCAATGGCGACGTTATTTTCAAGAGTAGAATTTTCTGCTGTTGAACAAATCCGATTGAACTTTAAGTAATTGTGCGTCGGATAGTTTCCTATCGTGGTTACTTTTAATTCACCTACTGCACAATTTCGAATGATATTCTCCTTATAATCGTCATAACCCCCCCATATATCGTAGTCAGTATGACTACTTGCACATATACCTGCCACCAATTCACATAAAGAATCGTTTCTATAAGAATTACTAATTTCAATACTACCAACCACAAAGCAACGTGTTATTGTGCTACCGCTAAATGAAGAAATTCCCCCGTATTGCAAACATTCTTTAACAGAGGCACTAAGAATTGTGATGCAATCAACTACTTTGCAATTTATTAACATACTGCTTAACTGATTATTTCTTTTACACTCGTTAATTTCACAATCTGTAGCTTCATTTAAACTTATATCACACCTACTAATTCGACAGTCAGTTGCAGTTCCAATTTTTGTGTTGCAGTTCAAAATTTCGCTACCTTCTACATTATTTGCTAAATAAACGGCGGTTAAATTGATAATGCTGGATTTTGGCTGAATGGTTGCAAAAACGCTTGGATATGTTTTTTCTTTTTTGTCATTTAACATCACGAGATTTTCAATTTTGTGACCATCACCGTCGTAATGCCCTTGAAAATCCATCGGTGTCCAATGCGTTAAACTGGCGCAATCAATATCAGTCGTTTGTTTAAAGTAATAACCTTTTGTGCCAATGTCGGGGCGGCTGATGTCCACAAATTCTTCTAACGTCTGAATTAAAATCGGGTTGTCTTGCGTGCCACTGCCGACGAAGCCTTTAATTTTATTTTCGGTGCGACGTGGCGCGGGGCTTTCTGGCGCGGTGTTCGCCACGACGGGAATTTCGCCATTCGACGGCACGGCGTAACTGTGTTTTTGCAACGTTTTGATAATAATTTCGCGGACTTTTTCGGCATTATCAAAATGATTCCACAAACAATTTTTCAACAACAGCACATCCGACAAATCAACGGCTTGACGTTCATTCGTGGCGGCGGAAATGCGTAACAACTGAATAATTTTTTTCAAACGGCGGTCGGATAAATTTTCGCGGCGGTCTTCTTTGAAAGTGGTTTTGTGCTGCGCCCAAATGCTGCGAATGATGTTGATGATGTCGGTGGAAATCACGACGGTTTCGGCGGCGTGTTGAATTTCGGACAAATCAAGCTGGGTTAATTTTTGAAACGGTGGCTCGGCGGTGGGTGTTTCAAAAAGTTTGTGTAAATTTTCTTCACGGACATAATCGACAAAACTCCGCACCAAAAAACGGTCATACAAAGCGTTTAATTCTTCTTCGCCTGTTGGCAATTCATTGGAAGCAGAAATGAGCGACAACAACGGGACTTTTTGTGGTTCTGAACCGTTGTGAAAAACGCGCTCGTTTAAAATTGTGAGCAATGAATTGAGAATGGAGGAACTGGCTTTGAAAATTTCATCTAAAAACGCGATTTGTACGGCTGGCAAATAACCTGCGGTGTTGCGTTTGAAACGGTCGGCTTTGAGTTCGGTAATTGACAACGCGCCGAAAATTTCTTCGGGCGTGGTGAATTTGGTCAACAGATATTCAAAATAACCCGCGTCTTGATGGGTTTCTAAAATATCCGCGACACGACGGGCAATCATACTTTTGCCTGTACCAGGTGGACCAATCAACACGAGATTTTCACCTGCTAAAACGGTGAGTAATGCGAGTTTGATGGCTTCTTCACGTTCAACTAATCCGTGATTTGTGTGTGTGAGTAAGGTTTGGATTTTTTGTTTCATAATTTATTGTAAATGTTCAATTTCGGTGTGGGTTAAGCCAGTTGTTTTTGCAATTATTTCGATGTCTAAGCCTGTGGCAAGGAGATTTTTTGCAATTTCAAGCGTTTTGAGTTTTTCGCCTTCAAGTTTGCCTTCGAGTTTGCCTTGTTCAAGAGCTTCCATTCGTGCTGATTCCAAAACATTGGCATCAACTGCAATTTTAAATTCCTGCGCTTCGTAAATATCGAGTTCTTCAGCAGTCCAAGTATGTTGTGCCGCAACTTCGTAAGCCTCTTGAAGTGCGGGCGTATTGGCATTTTCAGGCACATGATCTAAATCATCGGCGTGCTGTAAAAAATAAATCCATTTCTCTGCAACCGTTTCAAGCTCTACTTGTGATTTGGTAAATTTTTTGAGTTCAATAAAATTAAATTCCAAATCTTTTAAATCGTGCTGCCCTGTTTTTTGGTTCAAAATCAGATGCCGCGAAATTACATCGTTATGCTCCTCAAACATCGTAAAATCTAAAATTCCTAAAAAAATCACAGGTTTCAACAAATGATATTTTTGGGCTTTTTTAAGTTGTTGGCTGTAGGCTTTTGAACTGTAATAAACAGCACGTTTCGCAAAAGCGGTTTCTTTTTCAACCTGCATTTCAACGATAAATTCACGCTTGAGTTTGTCAGTCGCTTTCACATCGAGCGTCGTTTCTTTCAAACCTTTAAAACGCGGAGCTTGATAAGCGTTGTTAATCGTCACGCTTTCAATTGGCGAATCGAGTTCTAAAATTTCGTTTAAAAATTCAATCAAAATGCTTTTGTGTGCGTCGTTGCCAAAAATTTTTTTAAAGGCAATATCTGTTTTGGGGTCTACGAATTTCATGGTTTTTCCTAATTTATTTCCAAATACTCACAATGTTAGTGAAATCATCTGTCCACGCAGGCATATCAAAATATAACGGCATTTTTTGCCATGAACCAATTTGACTGGTTTGCAGCGGTTTTAAGGTTTCAGGATTTTTCGCCAAAATCACCCAATCCGTTGCCACAATCAATGGCGCGTCGGTTTGCGGTTTGAATTCGTTAATCAGCGCGGCGAGGTGCATTTGTTCTGCATGAATCGAAACCACTTTTTTGAGCAATAAATGTCGATTCGTAATATGAAACGCCAAAATACCATTCGGTTTTAGCTTTTTGAAATAGAGTTCAATTGCTTCGCGCGTCAATAAATGCGTCGGCACAGCATCCGAACTAAACGCATCCATCATCAACAAATCAAATGTGCCATCAGGTTTGTTTTGCAGCGACAAACGCGCGTCGCCGATTTCTGAAACAGCATTCGGCGCACATTGGCTAAGATAAGAAAAATAGGCAGGATTTCTGGCAATATCGACCACCAGCGGGTCAATTTCATAAAGCGTCCATGTTTGCGACGGTTTTGCATAACACGTCAACGCGCCAGCACCTAAGCCAACCACACCGATATTCCAGTTTGCATTTTGAGTATCAAACGTTTTAAACAATTGTCCCATCGGACTTGGACGACTGTAATAAGTGAGCGGCGTTTTGCTTTCGGTTGGAATCAAACGTTGTGCGCCATGTTTGGTCGTGCCGTGAAATAACTCGTGATACGTTTCGGGCTGTCCTTTTTCGTCGGTCAACAGACTTTCACGCACCGCCATCACGCCAAAAAAGGTGCGTTCTTGCATGAGCGTGTGACTTTCGCTGTGATGCACAACCATTGCCGACATAATAATTACGCCAATCAATCCCGCATACGCCACCACGCGACGACGCATGAAATACACCGCAATCGTGAGCAAACACAAGCTAATCACAATGCCGTCAAAATAACCGATTAAATTATCAACGCTGAAATAAACGCCTACGCCAATTGCCAGCAATAACAACGGGTCAATCAATTGCATTCCGATTTCAGGCAACGATAATTTTTTCAAACTCGGACGCAATAACAACGCCGCGATAATCATCAACGGATATTCGTAAATGCCATTGAAAACAAACGGTGCGACAAACGTGTTAAACATCCCTCCGAGCATTCCCGCAAACGACATGATGAGATAATACGTTGTTAAATGTGCGCTGTGCGGGCGTTGTGCTGCGAGTTCACCGTGACACACCATAATTGCAAAGAAAAACGCGATCACATGAAAAACCAAATACACCCAATAAGGTAAATCCGCAGGATTGATAAACGCATACGCCACGAAAGGAATTAAAAAAATGGGTTGCAAACGCACAAACCAAACGTGACTTTTATCGTTCCAACGTGAAAAAACTAGCACAAACGAAAACAAATAAACTGTTAGCGGAATAATCCAAAGCAAGGGAACAGAGGCAATATCGGTGCTGATAAAATTTGTTAAACCAAGCAACAAACTCGATGGCACAAACGCCAATGCACCCCAATAAAGTTTGGTTTTCAGAGGCAACGGCGGAACGTGTGACGAGGCAACACTCACATGGCGTTCGTAATAAAAATCATTGGTTTGAATGGCAACGGTTTCACTAGCAACGTAGCTGTAATTCGTAGCGCGGTAATTTTTCCAAAGCATCGCGCCGCAACTTGCAATCAAAACGCATAACACAACGTAACCCATTGACCAATCGGATTGTTGGGCGGTTAAACCTAAATTTGGTTCGATTAAAAACGGATAACTCAAAAGTGAAACCAAACTACCCGTATTACTTGCAGCATAAAGAAAATAGGGGTCTTCGCTGTCTTTATGTCCGACGTGTGCAAACCATTTTTGAATCAGTGGCGCGGTCGTAGAAAGAATGAAAAATGGCAAACCAATGGAGAGCGCAAGCGTTGAGAAAATCCAAAAAGTCGGATTCGTTTCAGTTGGGGGTGATAAATTTTCAGGTAAGCCAACAGGCAACGCTAAAAAGCTAAGTGCAATGACGGCGAGATGCGTGATGATTTGAACTTTTGCTGTTAAACGTGTTCCCAACAAATGCGCGTACAAATAACCCAGAAACAAAACGCTTTGATAAAACACCATGCAGCTATTCCACACCGCAGGTGTGCCGCCAAGTAATGGCAATAACAATTTGCCGAATAGTGGTTGCAATACAAACATTAAAAGCGCACTGGAAAATAAGGTGCTGGCGAATAAAACGATGAGAAAAAGAGAGCGATTTTGTGAAGGCATGATTGAAAGCGAAGGCAATTGTGTGAAAACAATTGGTATTTCCCACCTGCGCCGCCGTGTCCTTTCGTCCATGAACCGAAGGTTCAAGGGGGAACGAAGTTTTTCAATCGGGCTGCTCACACGAGATAAGTATGCACTCCATGAAAAAGCTAAGTTCCCGAGGGTAATATAGGTTCAGGAAACACCCAGAACACTCTCAAACGCCGCAGGAAATACCACGATAGTTTAATCAGTTTTAGTCATTTTCTAAAACATTTTCTATTTTATGACGCATATTTGATAAACATTCATTGAGGTTTTGGTTTAACTTTGAATTTTCAATTTTCAGCATTTGTAGCTCATGTGCGATATTTAACGCGACCATTACGGCGATTCTGTCATCACCGTTAATTTTGCCAGCGTTGCGAATTTTCCGCATTTTTTCGTCAAGTTGTTTTGCAGATTCCAACAATGATTCTTGCTCGTCAAAATCGCAGGCAATTTTATATTCCTTACCTAAAATATTTAGTGAAACAGCAGACGGTTGTTTATTATTCATGAATTTTGCTCCATATCTTTTAATCGGTTAATCATGGCTTCTACTTGAGTGCGAGCGAGCGTGGTTTTTTCCACTAATTTGGCTTTTTCACGCACTAATGTATCTTGCTTGGTTTTGAGTGAAACATTTTCGACTTTAATTTGCTGATATTCATCAATCAACACGTCCAATTTAGTTTCGAGAGATTTTAATTCTTCTGGGTACGATGTTTTTGGTTTCATTGCGTTATTGTAAGGTTGTTAAAATCTATATGGAAATGGTCATTAAGACAACGAACAATGGTAGCATAAGCCAGTATTAACCAACATTATTGAATGGAGAAAAAATGAGTTACACGACGATTGATGCGATTTTAGTGCAGTATGACGCAGAATTATCCGCTGCCGAAGCCCACGGTATGGCAAGTGGATTATTAGCAATAAATGGAAAATTTAGTAATCAAAGTTGGTTGAATGAATTACTGCAAAATACGCCACTCATAAATCGTGAACATAATGTTGAATTAATTGGTTTGTTTGATGATACGCAAGACGTATTAGCGCATGACGAATTTGAGTTTGAATTATTTTTACCAGAAGACGAAGAATCGGATTTAGTCGAGCGAGTAGATGCGTTACGCCAATGGTGTAAAGGATTTTTATTCGGCGTAGGTTTTGCAAACACGGCGACAACATTTTCTGTACAAACCCAAGAAATTCTTAAAGATGTCGCTGAAATTACAAAACTCGATACCGACATCGAATTAGAAGATGAAGAAGCTGAAAATGATTTTATGGAATTAACCGAGTATTTACGCGCTGCTGTGTTGGCATTGCGCGATGAGTTTAATAAATGAAACAAAGTGAATTTAAAAAACGCCGAAAATTGCTTATGCAGCGTGTTGGCAAAGGAAATATCGCGTTAATTAGTAGCGCAGATGTACGCATTCGTAATCGAGATGTGGATTATCCATTTCGCCAAGACAGCGATTTTTATTATTTAACGGGATTCAACGAACCAGATGCGTTAGCTGTTTTTATTCCTGGACGAGAGCAGGGCGAATATATTTTATTTTGTCGTGAATTTGACAAGAAAAAAGCACTTTGGGAAGGCGCACATTCAGGATTAGAAGGGGCTACGAAACATTATGCTGCCGATGATTCATTTCCGATTGATGATGTGGATGAAATTTTATCGGGAATGCTCGAAAATCAAAACAAAGTCTTTTATCCAATGGGGCGCGATTCGGATTTAGATCACAGTTTACAAGCATGGATTAAACACATTCGTAGCCAATCACGTTCAGGTGTTATTGCCCCTGCGGAAATCGCGTCAATCGAACCGATTTTGCATGAAATGCGATTATTCAAAAGTTCAGCCGAATTAGAATTGATGCGTCGTGCAGCAAATGTGACCGCACAAGCACACGTTAAAGCGATGCAACTTTGCAAAGCAGGGCGTTACGAATATCAAATTGAAGCTGATATTGTGCATCATTTTATGCAAGCAGGTTTACGCGCGGTAGCTTATCCGTCGATTGTGGCGGGGGGTAAAAATGCTTGTGTACTTCATTACACTGCCAATAGCGATAAATTAAAAAATGGCGATTTGTTATTGATTGATGCGGGTGCAGAATGTGACCATTACGCCGCTGACATTACACGCACTTTCCCCATTTCTGGAAAATTCAACGAACCGCAAGCGCAGTTGTATCAATTAGTTTTGGACGCGCAACTCGCCGCGATTGAACAACTTCAACCAAATACACCGTGGAATGCAGCGCATGATGCGTCGGTTGAAGTTATAACGAAAGGTTTGGTGAAATTGGGCTTGTTGAAAGGCAGCGTTAAAAAACTCATCAAAGATGAAAAATATAAACAGTTTTATATGCACCGCATCGGACATTGGTTGGGAATGGACGTGCATGATGTCGGCGATTACAAACTCAATCAAGAATGGCGAACTTTGCAAGCGGGAATGGTGTTGACAGTCGAACCAGGTTTGTATATTTCTGAAAATTGTAAAACGGTTGATACAAAATGGCGCGGCATTGGAATTCGGATTGAAGATGATGTGTTAATCACAAAAACGGGGCATGAAATTCTCACGGACGGTGTGCCGAAAACAATCGTGGATATTGAAGCGTTGATGGCACGGAATCAAAGCGAAACTGGGGGCGAAAGTGGATTATGATTTACTTATTGTTGGCGGCGGATTGGCAGGCAATTGTTTAGCATTAGCCTTGAAAAATAGCGGTTTGAAAATCGCTATTATCGAAGCGCAAGAACGCGAAATTTTACAAACAGCCGCGTTAGGCGATAGAGCTTTAGCATTAGCTGCGGGAACTGTAGATGCGTTGAAAGCGTTAAATCTTTGGCAAGGTGTTGAACACGCTGCCACACCGATTGAACATATTCACATTTCAGACAAAGGACATTTTGGCAAAACACGTTTATCCGCTCAAAAAGAAAACGTTGATGCTTTGGGTTATGTGATTACGGCGCGAGATTTAGAAACACATATCGCTGACCAAGTTGCCGCTGCTGAAAATGTGACCATCTATTGTCCAACGCGTGTGATGGGTTTAATCGCTGACGAAAATGCGGTATTTGTTAGTTTGAAACACAACGATGAAGCGTTAAATTTAACAGCAAAATTAGTGGTTGGCGCGGACGGTGGAAATTCTTCGGTGCGACAATTATTAAACATTTCACAACATATTTCTGATTACGAACAAACGGCATTAGTCACGACCATCACCGCCTCGAAACCGCATAAAAATGTAGCTTATGAACGTTTCACTTCATCAGGTCCTTTGGCTTTATTGCCAATGAGAACACATGATTTAGCTGTGGTTTGGACGCGCACCACCGAGGAAGCCGATGCGTTAATGCTAGGAAGTGAAGCGGATTTTATTGAACAATTACAACAGTGTTTTGGCTGGCGGTTAGGTGAATTGAAATCAAGTGCGCCACGTCGGGCATTTCCATTATCATTGATTCACGCTGATGCGATGATTTCAGAACGTGCGGTGATTATCGGAAACGCCGCGCATCAATTACACCCCGTTGCAGGACAGGGATTTAATTTAGGTTTGCGGGACGTGGTCGTTTTAGCTGAAATGTTGCAAGTACAAAACGAAACTGGCGATATTGGTGCATCGAGTTTTTTAAAGCGTTACGCTCAAATGCGACAAACGGATCAATCACGCACGATTCAATTTACTAATACCGTAGTTCGTATTTTTTCAAACGAATGGTTGGCTGTTGCAGCAGTTCGCAATGTTGGACTAGCATTACTAGACGTATTGCCATTTGCTAAAACAGTATTGGCACGACATGCAATGGGTTATCAGCGGTAATTTTTCTATTTTTCAGAGGATAAAAACATGACAGAAATATTTTTTGTATTAACGGTAATTTATGCGGCGTATGTTATTTTTAGCGTGGTTAATGACAATAAAAAAGAAAAAATTATTGACGATAGCGCACCAGCTTTGATGTCTGTTACAACAAATATAAATCCACTCATTCCAGAAAAAGTAATGGCACAACCGTTAGTTAAATCTGTGACGAAAACCGCAAAAACTGCGGTTGTAAAATCAGGTTTGAAGAATCCAATAACAGGTGAAATTGTGACCAGTTATGCGAATTATCGTTTTATGAAACGTTGGATTAAAGAAGCATTAGTTTCGGAAGGTTTGTTGGAAAAAATTTACAAAAATAATGAATTGAGCGATGAAGTTGAAGTAAAGATTAAAGAAGCAGTAGCACTATTAGAAAATAATGACAGTTATCGAATTTAAACGACACATGAATTTTTGTTTGTGATTTAAATCACATTTTTGAATGTAAGTTATTTTCTGTAATAAACATTGCGGTAGAATTGCTTTGCACTTAGTACATCAATTAGAAATTACTTAACAACTAACAAGGAAAAGACAATGGCAGATAATCAGCCACAACAAGGTGGTCAACAACCTCAGCAAGGCGGACAACAGCCGCAACAAGGTGGTCAACAACCCCAACAAGGCGGTCAGCAGCCACAACAAGGTGGTCAACAACCCCAACAAGGCGGTCAGCAGCCACAACAAGGTGGTCAACAACCTCAGCAAGGCGGACAACAGCCGCAACAAGGTGGTCAACAACCCCAACAAGGCGGACAACAGCCACAACAAGGTGGTCAACAACCTCAGCAAGGCGGACAACAGCCGCAACAAGGTGGTCAACAACCCCAACAAGGCGGTCAGCAGCCACAACAAGGTGGTCAACAACCTCAGCAAGGCGGACAA
>CAIPQN010000014.1 GCA_903867225.1 uncultured Pseudomonadota bacterium
TTTTTAATTGACCCCCTATTGAAGTGTGGTTTATGACTTCAATCCATTGTCGTTATTGATTTCTACGATATTCTATTTTTCGTTAAATGGATTAGCTTATTCCGTTGCTAAGGGGTCAAATTTAAAGCGTTGGTAACAACCAATCAATTGCCATTGCATTAGATGACCGCTGGAAAGCGTGGATGGATAACAAACAACACGCATAAAAAAAGCCGCTTTCGATACGGACATATCGGAGGCGGCGTATTTCACTCACTAGGACAAGAGAGTTGCAACATGATAACAGAAAATCAGCCCTGCGACAGCTACGAACTAACTGAACAGGAAGCCGCTTTAATCGCGGAATGGGAAGCACAACAAGACGCACTCAACGTGCCGTCAGCGTGGGAATACTCACAATTTTTTTAGAGGTTAAAAACATGACGACTTACAAACTTTATTTCAAAGAAACAATCAGCTTTCCTTTTGGCAATTCAAGATTCACAGACGGTTACACAATCGTCACAGTGCAAAAACTCACCGCAACAGTGAAAAAAGCTGCATTGAAATTTAACAGCTTTATTGATGTTTGGAGCGTTACCGACACAACAGAATCACTCATTTTCAGAGCGAAATAATCAATCACGGCGCAAGGACGCGCCACCCACTGGAGAAAACAACATGACTGACATCACAGACCAAATTGCAGAACTCAACGCCTTGCTTGCAAAGGTTCAACAGCAAGCGGGAACACCAGCAACACAACAAAGCGCGTGGTCACAACCCGCGCCACAATCCACCGCATTAAACATTCAAGGCGTGGGCGTACCCGTCAGCATTCAAACACCCGCAGGCAAAGTTAGATGCACGTTTTGGCTCGGTGCTGAACACGCTGCAACACCAACAGCGTTAATGTCAGCTCTTGAAACGATGGTGAATTTAGGTTTGCCTGTCGATGCCTGGCAACAAAAAGAAAGTGGCAACAACTGGGGCGGCAACAATTCAAACAACAACGGCTACAAAAAACGCTGGTAATTCAATCGGTGCAAGGACCGCGCCAACACTCACGAGGACAAACACCATGCCAATCAAACCCGAAAATAAACATCGTTATCCACGCCGCAAAATGTGGCTTTCAATTCGTGCCGACATTTTGAAACGGGCAAACGACCGTTGCGAATTTTGCAATGTTGAAAATTACACGATCCGAAACGGTAGCCGCATCGTTTTATCGGTGGCACACCTTGATCAGATGCCAGAAAACAATTGCCACGACAACCTGAAAGCGTTGTGCCAAAAGTGCCATATCAATCACGACCGACCATTTCAAAAATTGCACCGACGCATCACGTTTTTTATTCGCGCCCGTTCTTTTAACCACGACCTTTTTGGATTCACTCATGTTTAATCAAGCCAAAGTCTTTCAACTTTTAACGCCTGCAAAATTCGTCGCACTCGATATTGAAACAGGCAACGCGCCTGCTGATGCTGTCGAAAATGCAATTGACCACTGGAAAGCACCCAAAAACTGGAAACCTGAAACCGTTGAAGCCAAACGCGAGGAAATGGCAACCAAGAAACGCGACAAAGCCGCGCTTTTAGATGCAAGTCCGATTTTGTGCATTGCTTGCAGAACTGACAACAACAGCACCATTTTTCACTCGATGGGCGACACAGATTTAAAAATTAACTGGACAGTTAGCGATCACGGAACAGAAAAAGAAATGTTGTCAGCGTTCAGACAATGGGCGGATTCGATTATCACGCCTGCAACCGTCATCGCTGGTCACAATTTAACGGCATTCGATTTGCCGAAGATTCGCAACGCATTTATCCGCCACCGCTTGAAATTACCGATGTTTTTGTTGCCACAATTACGCGGCGAAATTGGCAATGACATCATCGACACCATGAAATTAGCGAAGGCTTACACAATGGAACACCGCGACACGTTGATGATTTCACTCGACACGTTAGCGGACATTCTCAACATCGAACGACCCAAACAAGCGATGAGCGGGGCAGAAGTGCCAGCCGCATTTGAACGCGGTGAATTTGCGCCAATTTTGATTTATTGCTGCATTGATACCGAAACCACCGCACAAGCCGCACAGTTGATGCTCGGCATTGCGAATAACTTAATTTAAAAACCAAACTGGAGGATTTATGAAACGGGATTATATTTGTGTGAGCGAAGTTGTAATGAAGTTGGGCATCTCAAATGCGACATTTTGGCGTATGAGAAAACGCGGGGATTTTCCTTGCCCAGCTATTCAACAGCCTAAACGTTGGAAGGAATCCGATATTGATGATTTTTTTAGACGAGGTGATGAAAAAGCAAAGTGACCATAAAAGTGACCACGAGCAAAAAAGCCCTGCTAACGTTAAACGTCGCAGGGCTTGATTTTACTGGAGCCAATGATGCGAGTCGAACGCACGACCTACTGATTACGAATCAGTTGCTCTACCAACTGAGCTACATCGGCAAATGGAGGCTGCGAGCGGAGTCGAACCGCTCTAGATGGCTTTGCAGGCCACTGCATAACCGATTTGCTACGCAGCCGAAGAAAATAGATTAAGATAAACGAAAAAGCCGCGAAGTTCGCGGCTTTTTCGTAATTTGGAGCGGGAAACGAGATTCGAACTCGCGACCCCAACCTTGGCAAGGTTGTGCTCTACCACTGAGCTATTCCCGCGTTTCAATGCTTGAAACGATTCGGATATATTAAAAAAAAATAGTTAATTCGTCAACCTTTTTCATTAAATTTTATAGATTAACAGCTAAAACCCAACCAATTGTCCCATTACAAACATCTTCATCAATTTGAACTTTTGCAAAAACATCTTTTTTACCAAAAGCATCTTGCTTATCCAAAACAGTAACATGCGTACCTTCAGGGAATTTACGACATTCTTCTGTTTTATTTTCATCGTCATCAAATGCTGCAATAGCACCTGGTGTTGCAACCAATCGAATAATCGTTTGCTCGCCATCTTCTGCCGACGCATTCGGACTTTGTAATGTATATTTCTGTCCCGCCGCTAAACTTTTTGGCGCAGAGCTTGGTAATACTTTTTCGTTACCACTCAACATTGCCAACATCAAAACAATCCCTGCAACACCCGTCACAAGCCCATAAAACATTTTTGGATTATTTTCTTTCATGTCCGTCACAGAAGCCATTGCATCTGCCATTGGATTTGCTTTGGGTTCTGCTGCAACAGTTTCAATTTTTGCAGCTTCGGGTGCAGGCGTTTCAACTGCTTCATTTAAATGTTCTTCACTCATCGAATCCTCACTTTTTATTTTTGATTGTTATTATTTTTCAAGCCGCCCATTTGAGCGTGTCGCATTTTACCTGCATTAACCCTTGCGCGTCATCATTCCTTTTGATGGATTATAGCCAACAATCGCCGCCGCCATAAATATCACAAATGCACCCGCCGTATAAGCTAATGCAAACGAATTAAATTGCCCATATAACGCGAAACGTATTAGTTCGACCGCTTGTGAAAATGGATTATATTCCGCTAAAAGATATAAAAACTCGCTCGACTCTCTCATTTTCCATAATGGGTATAACGCCGTTGACATAAAAAATAAGGGAAAGATGACGAAATTCATGACACCTGCAAAATTTTCGAGTTGTTTGATAAAGGACGACAGCAATAATCCTAATGCACCAAGCATCAAACCCGACAAAATAAGGGGAAAAATAATCCATAAATAACCTTCCAACGGCGCACGAATATCATACCCCCACGCAATCGCCAGAAAAATATATGCTTGCAAAATCGAAACGCCTGTTCCAGCTAGTAATTTACTCAACAGTAAAAACCAACGCGGCAACGGACTTACCAACAGAATCCGCATGCTGCCCATTTCGCGGTCATACACCATCGACAACGAACTTTGCATTCCGTTAAAAAGCTGAATCATGCCAATTAACCCTGGTGTTATATATACTTCGTACAGAATATAAGTTTCATACGGTGGTGTAATTGCTAATCCCAAAGCGGCACGAAATCCCGCTGCAAACACAAACAACCAAACCAATGGACGCACCAACGCCGAAATAAAGCGTTCGCGTTGCGTAACAAAACGGCTCAATTCCCGCCCAACAATTCCCATCATCGCTCGCCAATAATGAATCATTACAAACCACCCATAAGTTAGATCAATAATTTCTGCAAACCAAACCAAACCAATGCAAGTTCGTTAATTACAAGTGAAATAAATAATTCAAATTTTTAAATTGAATTGGATAAATGATTCCATTGAACTATTTTGAAAATAACAATTCACCATTTCCAACAGCCACTTTTATTACATCACCAGCGATAAAATGACCACTCAAAATCAGTTGTGCAAGCGGATTTTCTAACTGTTGTTGAATGGCGCGTTTCATCGGTCTTGCGCCATAAACAGGGTCAAATCCTGCTTCGCCTAACAAATCTAGCGCGGCATCTGAAATTTCAAAACCAATTTCACGTTCTTGCAAACGTGAACGTAAATAATCAATTTGAATCGTTGAAATGGCGCGAATTTGTTCACGTCCAAGCGAATGAAACACCACCGCTTCATCGATTCGATTGATAAATTCAGGGCGGAATTTTGTCGAAACAATATCCATCACCGCATTTTTCATCACGCTATACAACGCCTCGCCCGATAACGCTTGAATCGTGTCCGAGCCGATGTTGGAAGTCATCACGATAATCGTATTTTTAAAATCGACCGTGCGACCTTGACCATCGGTCAAACGCCCGTCATCCAAAACCTGTAACAAAATGTTGAACACATCAGGATGCGCTTTTTCGATTTCGTCGAGCAAAATCACTGAATACGGTTTGCGGCGCACGAGTTCGGTTAAATAACCGCCTTCTTCATAACCGACATAACCAGGAGGCGCACCGATTAAACGCGCCACCGAATGTTTCTCCATAAATTCAGACATATCGATTCGCACCATTGCATCGGGCGTATCGAACAGAAATTCAGCTAAGGCTTTGCACAATTCGGTTTTACCTACACCCGTTGGTCCTAAAAAGAGGAATGAACCGTTTGGACGATTCGGGTCAGACAACCCCGCGCGTGAACGGCGAATTGCATTACTCACGGCTTCCAATGCTTCATCTTGTCCGATAACGCGTTGTTTCAAATGGGTTTCCATTTGCAATAATTTTTCTTTTTCGCCTTCGAGCATTTTTGAAACAGGAATCCCTGTCCATTTCGACACGACTTCGGCAATTTCGTCTTCCGTAACTTTGTTTCGCAACAAGGTCATTTTCGACATATCAACCGTTGCTGAGGCAGCAATTTGTTTTTCGAGTTCAGGAATAACGCCATATTGCAATTCTGACATTCGCGCTAAATCGTTGCTACGTCGTGCTGCTTCAACTTCGGCTCTCGCTTGTTCGAGTTTTTCTTTAATTGCAGCAGAACCTTGTAAAGCGGATTTTTCAGCTTTCCAAATTTCTTCTAAATCCGAATACTCTTTTTCGAGTTCGCCAATTTCTTGTTCCAAAATTTGCAGACGTTTTTTTGATGCTGCATCTTTTTCTTTTTTGAGCGCGACTTGTTCGATTTTTAGTTGAATCAAACGGCGGTGCAATTTGTCCATGACTTCGGGTTTTGAATCAATTTCCATCCGAATTCGACTGCCTGCTTCGTCGATTAAATCAATCGCTTTGTCTGGCAATTGACGGTCTGCAATGTAGCGATAAGAAAGCGTTGCCGCCGCGACAATCGCGGGGTCGGTAATATCGACACCATGATGGACTTCGTATTTTTCTTTCAAACCGCGCAAAATCGCAATCGTGTCTTCAACGCTGGGTTCATCGACGAGAACTTTTTGGAATCGTCGCTCTAATGCCGCATCTTTTTCAATATATTTGCGGTATTCGTCCAACGTCGTCGCGCCAACGCAATGCAATTCACCTCGCGCTAACGCAGGTTTGAGCATATTCCCTGCATCCATCGCGCCTTCGGCTTTACCCGCGCCAACCATCGTGTGTAATTCGTCGATGAACAAAATCACTTGCCCTTCTTGTTTGGCTAAATCGTTTAAAACCGCTTTCAAACGTTCTTCAAATTCGCCGCGAAACTTTGCCCCCGCAATTAACGCAGCCATATCAAGCGACAACACTTTTTTATGTTTCATGCCTTCTGGCACTTCGCCGTTGATGATGCGTTGCGCTAAACCTTCGACAATCGCCGATTTACCGACACCAGGTTGACCAATTAACACAGGATTATTTTTAGTGCGGCGTTGCAAGACTTGAATTGTGCGACGAATTTCGTCATCACGCCCAATCACTGGGTCAAGTTTCCCTTGTTCGGCGCGTTCTGTTAAATCAATCGTGTATTTTTTCAAGGCTTGGCGTTGATCTTCGGCATTGGCATCTTGCACCGTTTCGCCGCCGCGCAATTTTTCAATCGCAGATTCGAGCAAGGCTTTTGAAATGCCGTGTTTTTTGAAAATTTCGGTCAACGCGCATTTTTCTTCGGCAACCGCGAGTAAAAATAATTCGCTGGAAATGAAATTATCGCCGCGTTTTTGCGCGAGTTTGTCAGTGATATTTAATAAGCGGTCTAGCTCGTTTGATAAGCGGACATCGCCACCTGTGCCGCTGACGCTTGCCAATCGGTTGATTGCTGCTAATGTATCAGCGCGTAAGGTTGGAACGTTGATGTTACTTTGTGCAAGCAATGGCTTGATGCTGCCGCCTTCTTGGTCAAGCAACGCCAGTAATAAATGCGCGGCTTCGATAAATTGGTGGTCTTTGCCTAACGCCAAACTTTGCGCGTCAGCAATGGCTTCGTGAAATTTACTGGTTAATTTGTCCATTCTCATTGTGTTGCCCTTTATAAAATAATTTGAAAAGTCGTTGGTGTATAAATAACCTTATTTATGCACCAACGCCTTTTAATTTTGTTTAGCCAAACAAATTATCCAAAATCATCATCACAACAAATCCGCCCATTAAAGCAAATGTCGCATAACGTGAACGACCATTCGAGTGTGTTTCTGGAATAATTTCTTCACTAATCACAAACAACATCGCCCCCGCTGCAAACCCCATTGCAATGGGTAATAGTGGTTGAAATGCAGTCACCATCGTAATACCAAGCAAACCGCCCACTGGTTCAACTAATCCTGTTAACGTAGCAATACCAACAGCTCGCCATTTGTTATAACCCAAACCAACGAGTGGTAATGCAACCGCCAAACCTTCTGGCATATTTTGCAACGCAATTGCCACAGTCAACGCCAGTCCATTTTGAATTTCGCCCGAACCAAAACTTACACCAACCGCCATGCCTTCTGGAAAATTATGAATCGTAATAGCGATAATAAATAACCAGATTTTTTTCAATGAGTTGAGTTGTTTATCAGATAGCGTATCGAAATGAATATGTGGTAATTGTTTATCTGCAAAATGCAGAAAAAATGCACCCACTATCATTCCCGCTGAAACAATATAAATGCCCTTCCCCGTCCACATTACATTGCCATATTCCAACCCTGGAACAAGCAACGAAAATGTAGTGGCAGCCAACATCACACCTGCGGCACCACCCAGTAACGTGTTAAATAAATCATTAGAAATCTTTTTGAACCAAAGCACAGGTAATGCGCCAATCCCCGTCGCTAATCCAGCAAAAATACTCGCTAGAAAACCAATCACAACAACCGAACCAAATACCAAATATAACGTGCCAAATACTAAGAATTGACTCGCTAAAAACAACCCCACCCATATTGGATAACGTTGTAACGTAGGTAAAGCCTGTACTTGTTGATATTTTGAACAGTTTTGAATGTTGACCAGAATCGTTTCAGAATGTGATTGCAGTTTTGTAAAAAGGGTTGTGGATGTAGACATAATTTTTCCTGTTTAAATTTGAATTTAACTAATCTTTCTGCAAAACACCTCTCAAGGCATCATAATTTCAATTCCGATAAACACGCATAATCATCAGGACGAATCGTTTTAAATTCCCAATCAAATAAACGTTCATTTTCTGAAATAGCTAAATCGTTAATACTCGCCATGCGTTTTTGCATTAAACCTTGAGCGTTAAATTCCCAATTTTCATTCCCGTAAGAACGAAACCATTGTCCATTTTTATCGTGCCATTCATACGCAAATCGCACCGCAATTCGGTTTTCATGGAACGCCCATAATTCTTTTATTAAGCGATATTCTAATTCGTGCGCCCATTTGCGTTGCAAAAACGCGGTGATTTCATCGCGTCCTTGCAAAAATTCAGCGCGATTTCGCCAAATGCTGTCTGCGCTGTAAGCCATCGCAATTTTTTCAGGTACTTGTAAATTCCAACCATTTTCAGCCGCCCGCACTTTTTGTGTAGCAGTTTCAGCAGTAAACGGAGGAAATGGTGGTCTGGATTCATCTGTCATAAAAGCCTCTTATTTTTTGAAAGCAGCGAACGTTTTTTTCGCCAACGCGATTAACATTTCGCGTTTTACAAATGCGGCATAACCTAAAATCCCTAAGAATAATCCATCAAACAAATTTTCTAAAAAGGAATCGTCGTCTGAGTTCACAGCGGCTAATTCGGCAGCGACTTTTGCTTTTTCAACATCTTCCATTTTTGGAGCGACGGTTTGAACAGCGATTTTTGAAGGCGTTACAGTGGCATTCAAATCAGGTAAACCTAAACTTTGCCATGTGTCATAGTCTTGCCAAATTGGATAACCTGCGCCTTTTTTCCAGTATTCTTTGGTGAAGTAAGGTGCAAGGCTCATGCCGTGTGAAGCTGGAATACCTTTGTCATCAACGAATCCATCATAAACAACTAAACTAATATCACCACCTTCGCCAATACCATTAGTCGTAAATGATTTTTCAACGTGGTCGTGGAACATCCAAATTCCTTGACCAAAACTGTTCAAACCATCGTCTTTGCCGTTTAATTCTAAATCTAAACGTTGTGCGGGAACCATGCCGTGAACATCGCGTTGAATATACGAACCTGCCCCATTATCCACACCGTCATAATGCGTCACAGTCGGTTTATGCCCATGAATATGTACCGCTAATGATTCAGTATGACCATTCAGTACACGCAATTTCACTTTTTCATCTTCTTTCATGTGAATCAATGATTCACGCAAGGTGTATGGAAACGAACGTCCGTTCAACATGAAATAATCGTCCGTTGCATCGGTCGTGTCGTATTCCATATTCATGTGTTTAGCGATTAAACGTGGGTCATTCGCTGAACGCGCCACCACTTCATGCAATTCTTTATCGACCGATTCATAATGCAAATCGTATTCACGGGCGTATTTTTCAAGCACCGCGACTGAAGGATGACGCACCTGCCCTGCCCCAACATTTAACACTTGCGGGAAGTTGTTCGGACGATTTTCTTCAACAATGAACATGCCTTGCAAACCCATTGGAATATGCGTGTGTGGCTGAACGTGACAGTGATAATACATCGTGCCTGGTTGGCGCGGTTTAATCACATACGTTTTACTTTCACCAGGCATCGTATCCATGTTACTGGTTTGACCAACGCCATCGTTTCCGTGATCCATGCTATCCATAAAAGGATGATCAACGCCGTGTAAATGAATTGAATGCGGTAAATAATGGGTGTTTTCTAATACAATCCAAACCACGTCGTCTTGTTCAACGCGAATGGTCGGTGACGGTACACGCAACAAAGGATTTGCAATGGATTCATACAAGTTGATGGTAGACATATCACGCGTTTTTGGCGCATACACCCAAAAAGTCGGCTGAATTCCTGGTGCAATATCAAATGTCGTAATCGGACTTTTTACGTCAGGTGAATGCCCGTTGAGTTCAACAACTTCCAATTTAATTACAATTTTATCTGGATCACCGTCGCCATCCATATCGTCAGTCATCGTAATGGCATCAGCGGCGAGTTGCGTTTGCATCAACGTATCCATCGATACGCCATTCGTACCTTTTACAAATGCTGCAATATCAAACGGGTTATCTGGTGTACAGAGTTTTGAGGCTTGAATTTTTACGCCGTCGATAACTTGTTCTTTGCGCCAATTAGCATCCATAAAATCTGAACAAACTTCTTCAACTTTACCCAATGGCACTTTTGTAGATGGCGGTAAATCAGTAGCGGCGTGGCTTAACGTTGTTACTAATAAAAGCGAACTACTGCCTAACAAAGTAAAAATAGTTTTACGCATGAAAATGACCTCGAAACGATAAAAGAAATGATGGCGTGATTTTAACTGAAACAACTTAATAATTCATTGTTGCTGATGCGGCAAATAAAAGGTGACAATAAATGACGAAATCAAAAATAGTCCGCCTAAACTAAACATCGCGAGAATCGGGCTGATTTGTTGTGCTGTGGCGAAACTGTAACTTCCAACTGCAAATAACATAGCGATATTTTGAAAGAATCCCTGCAATGCAATCGCTCGACCACTGCCAATCGATTGTTTTCCTAATTCTTGTAATGTTGCGTTAATTGGCACAATAAACATACCGCCCATCATTCCAATCAATAATAAGATGCCGCGTGCAGCCCAAATCGTATCAGTAAAACTCAACGTGATAATCAGTAACGCCATGCTATAAGCGGCAAATTTCGCACGGCGTAAATGCTCTAACGGAATCAAACGTGGCACAATCGCTGAACCGATAATAATACCAACAGCTAAAAACAACGTGAGTTGAGCAATTTCAGTTGCGCTGTGTAATTCTAAAACGAGTGGCGACCAAGCAACTAAAATTACACGCAATGTGGCTGCACTCGCCCAAAATAATGCGCCACCAAGAATGACAAATCGGGCGCGAGGTAAAATTAAAAATTGAGATATTTGTGAAAAAAAGCCGCATTGCGGTGCAATTTTTACAGATTTAGAATTGAGAAATGTAGTGATATAAGCAGACAACAAAAACAAACCAATCGTACCGATCAGCGCATTTTGAATCGAAGCGTCTGCGACTTTCGCACCAATTACCATACCGAGAAGAATCGCTAAAATGGTCGAACCTTCAATCCAACTATTCGCTTTTACAAGCGCGTCATGATTGACTAATTCAGGCAAAATTCCATATTTTGCAGGGCTATAAATTGCCGCACCACTGCCTACTATGGCATAAGCAATAAGCGGTTCGATGTTCAAAAGTAATAAAACCGCACCACACGCTTTTAATAAATTCGCCGCCATTAAAATTCGTGCTTTCGGGTAATTATCAGCAAGCGTTCCTACCCACGGAGCGAAGATTACAAACGCAATTAAAAATGAACTTTGCAATGCAGGAATATACCAACTAGCAGAATTTTGCTCGTGCATAACAAGTGCGATAACGGTAAATAAAATCGCGTTATCAGCGAAAGCTGAAAGGAATTGTGCAATCAAAAGAGCCGAAAAAGATTTATTCATTTTGTTTTTAGCATAAAAGTGAATTATTTATTTTACATTGACAATATATTTCACACCTTTTCGATTGCAACAAATTCTGCCGCCATTAACAAATGAACAGTGAATTACCGCCAACTTTGTAGATGTCAATCAAAGGAGCGTCTATAATTCTGGCGGATAACAAAAAATTTAAATTTTTACTAGGAGATACAAATGAGTTTTACCGATTACAAAGTAGCTGATATTTCACTGGCTGCGTATGGACGCAAAGAAATCAACATTGCAGAAACTGAAATGCCTGGTTTAATGGCATTGCGTGCGGAATTTGGTGCGGCACAACCATTGAAAGGCGCACGCATTGCGGGCTGTTTGCACATGACAATTCAAACCGCTGTGTTAATGGAAACATTAACCGCGTTAGGCGCAACCGTGCGTTGGTCATCATGCAACATTTTCTCAACCCAAGACCATGCAGCAGCAGCAATGGCAGCAGCGGGAATTCCTGTTTTTGCGTGGAAAGGTGAAACTGAAGCCGAAGCCGAATGGTGTATTGAACAAACGATTGTTAGTGCTGACGGTTGGAAACCGAACATGATTTTGGATGATGGCGGTGATTTAACCACAATGATGCACGACAAATTCCCTGAAATGATGTCAGAAATTAAAGGCATTTCAGAAGAAACTACGACAGGTGTTTTACGCTTGTATGAAATGGTGAAAAAAGGCTTATTGAAAGTCCCCGCGTTTAACGTCAATGATTCTGTTACAAAATCGAAATTCGACAATTTATACGGTTGCCGCGAATCATTGGTTGACGGTATTAAACGCGCCACCGATGTAATGATTGCAGGCAAAATCGCGATAGTTGCAGGTTATGGCGACGTGGGTAAAGGTTGCGCTCAATCATTACGCGGTTTAGGTGCAACCGTTTGGATTACCGAAATTGACCCAATTTGTGCATTACAAGCGGCAATGGAAGGTTATCGCGTGGTCACGATGGAAGAGGCCGCGCCAATTGCAAACATTTTTGTTACTGCAACAGGCAACTTCAACATCATTCGTCATGAACATTTACTAGCTATGCGTGACCAAGCGATTGTATGCAATATCGGACATTTTGATGCAGAAATCGAAATTTCATCGTTACGCCAATACACTTGGGAAAACATCAAACCCCAAGTTGACCACGTTATTTTTCCAGACGGAAAACGCTTAATTATTTTGGCGGAAGGTCGTTTAGTGAATTTAGGTTGCGCGACGGGACATCCAAGTTTTGTGATGTCAAATTCATTCTGTAACCAAGTTTTAGCGCAAATGGAATTGTGGGCGAATGGATCAAACTATGAAAATAAAGTGTATATTTTGCCGAAAAAATTGGATGAAAAAGTAGCACGTTCACATTTAGCGCAATTGGGCGTGAAATTGACTGAATTAACCGCTGAACAAGCCGCTTATATTAGCGTTCCCGTCGAAGGTCCATATAAAGCAGATCATTACCGTTATTAATGTAACGCCTAAATTACTGATGTTACGCATCGATGATGTGTGACATCAGTTAATGATTAGAAAAATCTGTCATCGTCATTGCCATCACCGCCATCCGCACCGCAACACCATTACTCACCTGCTGTAAAATTACAGATTGTTTACCATCGGCGACTTTTGAATCAATTTCCACACCTCGATTGATAGGACCTGGGTGCATGACAATTGCATTAGGTTTTGCAATTTTTAACTTTTCCTCTGTCAAACCAAAACAACTAAAATACTCACTTTCGCTCGGCAACAATGCCGAAGTCATACGTTCTTTTTGCAGCCGTAACATAATAACCACGTCAATATCTTGCAAACCATCTTGTAAATTGTGCGAAACCGTCACACCTAATGCTTCAATTTCAGCGGGCAATAATGTTTTCGGTGCAATCACCCGCACTTCTTTCGCGCCCAAAATATTGAGCGCGTGAATTTCTGAACGCGCCACTCGTGAATGCAAAATATCGCCAATAATCGCCACGCGCAATTGTGAAAAATCGGGTTTGTGTTGCCTAATCGTAAACACATCCAACATCGCTTGCGTTGGATGTGCGTGTTGACCGTCGCCTGCATTAATAACACTGATGTGTGGCGCAGTTTGTTGCGCGATGAAATGTGCCGCACCACTCACCGCATGACGTACCACAAACGCATCAACAAACATCGCTTCTAAATTACGAATCGTATCAAGCAAACTTTCGCCTTTCGAGGTTGCCGATGTAGCGATATTCATGTTGATAACTTCAGCCCCCAAATTTTTAGCCGCAAGTTCAAAAGTTGTGCGGGTGCGGGTGCTGTTTTCAAAAAACAAATTCACTACCGTTTTGTCACGCAATAACTGGGGCGATTTAATTTTTCTGGGTGATTGTGTGTTATCAATAAACGTTTCAGCGGTATCAAGAATTTGCGTCAAAAGTTCTGCACTTAAACCTTCGGGTGTTAAAAAATGTTTTAATTTGCCATCGGCAGTAAGTTGTAAATTCGTGGTCATGGATTTAGTTTCAAAAATTTAGTAAGTGAGTTTTTAAAAACGATAGGATTTCAACGCGGCTTTTAAATTGATAGGATTCCGAAATTCTTTCAGCTCTGTTTTTGCATATTTAAGCACTAACTGCATTTCTTTAATATCAACTGACAGCGATTTTAGAACTTGTTGTGGCTGTAAATTGGAATGCAAAGATGTTTTTAATTGCATTTTAAATGGGTATTCAATTTGTTGAATTTCTTGCTTTAGTTCGCTGAATTGCGCTTGTAATACTTTATTAAATTGCTTTAATCGCTCTTCTGTCATCGTGTTCAAATGCTCGTGATCAATTTGTGCAATCTCAAGTTGTAACGCCAATAATTGCAGCAAATCTTTTTTGGTGTAAGCGATATTTGCTCGTTGCATGAGTTTAGTTTTACGTTCGCGTTCAGCTTCATCGGGTTCACGGTCAGGATGCAACGCGCCAACTAATTTACGAAAAACCTCTTGAATCGATTTGGTGGCATTTTGCTCTTCGTCTTTTTTTTGAGTTTCTATTTCGAGCTGTTTTGCTGATTTTTTACGGTTATGTGGTTTTTCTTCGTGATGTTGTGTTTGAATTTCTGGAGTTTCAATTTCAAATTCTGGCAAATCGTCTTCAAATTCGGTGTCGCTGTAACGATTGTAAATCGCTTTCAATTCCTCTTTACCCGCGTAAATCAAACCTATCGATAAATTACAAATAAGTTCTTTGATTTTAGCTTTATCTGTTTTTTTGAAAAACTTATCACCGTGCGCTTCATCTAATAAATAAACTAACGCCATGCGGCAATCATGGTAATTATCAGCAATCGGCTGATATTCTGAATGAAAACGCTGCTGATATTTTGTGGTGGTTTCTTGCCATTCTTGCAATAATTTTTTTTGCTCTTCGATTTTTTTGGTTAAATCATTAAACTTTTTTTGTGCTTTCGACGATGTAGTTTGTTCGATTTCATAATCACTCAGCGCAATTTTTTGATTAACATTTGGCATTTGTTCTTCTCACATTTTTTCATGTAATTTTAAAAATCGTTCATAACGTGATGTTGAAATTTCGCTGTTTTCAACAGCGGTGCGAACGGCACAACCTTTGTCGAGATGATGGCTGCAATCATTAAATTTACATTTCGCCAAAAAGGGTAAAAATTCTCGATAACCTTGTGCTAGTTGTCCGCGTGAAATATCGGCTAAACCAAAAATTGCCACGCCTGGCGAATCAATTAAATCGCCGCCTTCAGGCAAATGATAAAGCGTCGCGGCGGTTGTGGTGTGTCGCCCGTGTTTTGTGGTCGCTGAAACGGTGTTTGTTTTTAAATTTTTATCGGGAATTAACGTGTTGGTCAGCGACGATTTACCCACGCCAGATTGACCCGTAAAAATACTCACTTGTCCGCGCAAGGCTTGTTTTAACTCACTTAAACTTTCAACGTTATTCGCACAAACTCGATACAGCGCGTAACCCAAATTCACATAATTCGCCAATTCGTTTTCGATTTCGTCGGAAAGCGGCAAATCCGTTTTGTTCAAAATTAATGACGCTTGAAAAGCGCGGTTTTCACAAATCGCTAAATACTGGTCGAGTAATAAAAAATCACAAAACGGTTCAACGGCAAACACAACAAATACGTTGTCGATATTTGCCGCAACGGGTCGAATTTTCTCGTTTCGAGAAGGACGGCTTAACACTGATTTTCGCGGTAAAAGTGCTTCAATTCGTCCTTGTTCGGGTGCGACGAGCGACCATAAAACTTTATCACCAACCGTTACCATATCTAATTTTCGTAACGGCTGACATAAAATGATTTCGCCATTGTGTTCAACCGCGATGCCTTGTCCTAAATGTGCAATCACTAAGCCTTCGAGCGTTTCACTCATGCCGTTTTTTCCAAATGCGCGATACGAACCGCAGCAGGTGGATGGCTGTAATAAAACGAAGCGTAAAGTGGATCAGGCGTTAAGGTGCTGGCATTTTCTTCGTACAATTTCACCAAACCACTGACTAATTTACTAGCTTGCGCGTGTTGCGAAGCAAAATCGTCCGCTTCAAATTCAAATTTGCGTTGAAAATACGCGCTAATCGGTTGCATGAAAAACGTAAAAACAGGCGCAATCAATGAGAATAATAATAACGCGGCGGCATTCGACGCATGGTCAACGCCTAAACCTGCAAAAAACCATTCTTTGTCAATCATCCAACCTAAAACCGCAAAACCGATTAGCGTGGTGATTGACGTAGTGATTAACATTTTCACAACGTGTTTGCATTTGAAATGCCCTAATTCGTGCGCCAAAACAGCTTCCAATTCTTCATCGTCTAGCGATGCCACTAAATTATCAAAAAATACGATGCGTTTATTGTTTCCCAAACCTGTAAAATAAGCGTTTCCGTGACCTGAACGTTTTGAACCGTCCATGATAAAAATGCCTTGGCTGTTAAATCCGCAACGTTCGAGCAAACCCGAAATGCGTGTTTTTAACGCGCCATCTTCCATCGGCGTGAATTTATTGAAAAGTGGCGCGATAACGGTGGGAAATAACCAGCTCATCAATAACGAAAAACTCATTAAAATTGCCCACGCCCAAAGCCACCAACTGCTGCCGACGCTTTCCATAATCCATAAAATCAACGCTAAAATCGGCAAACCAATCCCCGCCGCCAATCCTAATTGCATGATTTCGTCTTTGATGAATTGCGCGGGCGTGTTTTTGTTGAAACCGAATTTTTCTTCGATGACAAACGTACCGTACCAACTCACGGGTATTTCAGAAAGTGACATTAAAAGTGTTAATAACGCAATTGCGCTAACGCCCGCCATTAAAGGCGATTCGATCCGAGCCGCGCAAAATTCAAAAATAAAATTGATGCCACCAAACACAGTTAAAATTAACAACAAACCCACGCCGTACCAACGTTCGATGTCGCCGAGTTGTGATTTTGCCAGCGTGTAATCAGCGGCTTTTTGATGGGCTGCGAGCGAAACAGTTTGCAAAAAGGCTTCAGGCACTTCGTCACGATGCGCCAAAACATAAGCGGCTTGGCGTTTGGCTAACCAAAATTGGGTCGCGGTAACGATGGCGAACATAAGTAAAAATAAGACGGTAAAAGAGTTCATTGGCTTGGAGGTTCTGTTTTAAAAGGGAAGTTAAGCAAAAATTTCAGTGAGAAAATTTGTCATCGTTTGCCACGAACGGTGATTTGCTTTTTCATCAAATTTATAACCCGCTGCAAAATCTTTTGCTTGTGGATTTGTGAACGCATGAACCGTGTTGCCATAAGCGTGCAACTGCCAATCTACATTTTTTGCTTGTGTCATTTCTTGTTCAAATGCTGCAACTTGTTTGGGTGGTACGAGTGGATCATCGTGACCATGTAAAACGAGAACTTTCGCGATGATTTCAGAATTTTCTAAATCTGTTGGAGCGTGCAATAATCCGTGAAAACTCACCACACCTTTAACATTCGCACCACTTCGCGCCAAATCTAACACGCATAATCCACCGAAACAAAATCCAATCGCGGCAATCTTTTTGTCATCGACCCACGGCAACAATCGAACATTCGCCAATGCCGCTAAAATTCGACGTTGCAACATTTCGCGATTTTCCATAAACGGACGCATTAACGCACCACATTCTTCGTCGGTTTGTCCTAATTTTCCCGCACCATACATATCAAGCGCGAAACCGACATAACCTAATTTGGCGAATTCACGCGCTTTTTCAGCGGTAAATTCACTGCGTCCCGCCCACGCATGACTAATTAAAACTGCTGGACGTTGTCCTTGAATTGCATCGTCAAATGCAAAAAAGCCTTCCAAAAGCGTGTCGCCATCGACGTAATTGATGGTATTTTCAATAATTGTCATGTGCTTATCCTAAAATTTTAGTATCGCGTAAATGTTTCAAAAAGCCCTCGCTTGCCGCTTCAACCATATCTAACACGCGCTCGAAACCTTGTCCTTGACCGAAATACGGATCAGGCACTTCTCGACTATTAAGTTGCGGGGCAAAATTAAGAAAGTAATGAATTTTGTGTTGATATTGTGGCGGGCAGGTTTCCATTAAAATGGCGTGATTATCGTCATCCATTGCTAAGATAAAGTCGAAATCTTCAAAATCGCCGAAGACCACTTTGCGCCCACGCAAATGACTAATATCAATGCCGCGTTTCAAAGCGGCTGTTTGAGAACGTCCGTCTGGCGCATCGCCAATGTGATAAGCATGCGTGCCTGCCGAATCGATTGAAAAATGGTGTGCTAATTTTTTACTTTGAACTAATTGTGTAAATACACCTTCAGCGGTTGGTGAACGGCAAATGTTCCCCATACAGACAAATAAAACTTTAATTTTTTCCATGACCTAACTACTCAAATTGAAATAATCGTTGGTCGGATTTTAGCACAATTCACAAGAGAACCTTAACGGCTATAAGTTCTCTAATCCGAGTGACATCGATCCCATTTCACAAGTGAATCCGTTTTTTGATGATGCAGGGTCGGTTAAGATTCACACCATCGTGTGACAAAGATAGACTATGTGTGACTTGTTTAGGCTGGTGTTTAGCGGTTTTATATTTTGTAAATATTTGATTTTTTTATACTTGTTTATTATATTCCACATGAAATACTGGCTGATTATTTAACATCACTAAACTAAAAATTACTATCGAATCCATTTAACTAAATGATAAAAAATTCTTCTCCACCAAAACTTGTTGATCGTTTCGGGCGCACCGTCGATTATTTACGCATTTCAATTACAGATAGATGCGATTTTCGCTGTGTGTATTGCATGGCGGAAGACATGACTTTTTTGCCTCGAAATCAGATTTTAAGTCTTGAAGAAATTTACACGCTTGCCCAAACATTCGTTGATTTGGGTGTAAAAAAAATCCGTATCACAGGCGGCGAGCCGTTAATTCGTAAAGGCGCGTTAGAATTATTACAACAAATTGGCGTGTTGAACGGTTTGCATGAATTAGTTTTAACGACGAATGGTTCACAACTTGTCACGGCTGCACCGATTCTAAAAGCAGCAAATGTAAAACGCTTAAATATCAGTTTAGACACGCTCGATGCTAATAAATTCAAAGAATTAACCCGTACAGGTGATTTAAAAAATGTGTTGAATGGAATTCAAACCGCAAAAAAAGAAGGTTTTGAACGAATAAAATTAAATGCCGTAATTTTAAAAAATCGTAATCACAACGAAGTGTGCGATTTAGTTCAGTTTGCGATTGATAACGAAATCGACATCAGTTTTATTGAAGAAATGCCGCTCGGCGTGGTTGAAAAACATAATCGTGCCGAAGCGTATTATTCAAGCGATGAAATTCGTCGTGATTTAGAACAACGTTTTACGCTAATTCAAAGCACGGAAAAAACAAATGCGCCATCAGATTATTCTGATATTCCAAATACGCAAACTCGCGTTGGATTCATTTCACCGCATAGTCATAATTTTTGCAGCACTTGTAACCGCGTGCGTTTAACCGTTGAAGGACGTTTATTATTATGTTTGGGCAACGAACATTCGATTGATTTGAAAACCATTTTGCGTGCGCCCGATTTCAGTTCTGAAAAACTCAAACAAGCGATTATCGATTCAATGGAAATCAAACCCGAAAAGCATGAGTTTAATGTCAAAGAGCAGCCTGTCATTTTTCGTTATATGAATATGACGGGCGGCTAGTCGTTTCAATCCGCTATAATTCACGCATTAAACAAAACTCATAGGATTTCTCATGTCTCAAATGAAAAAAGTCGTCGCTTCGACGATGCTCGGCAACGGTTTAGAATGGTACGATTACGCACTTTACGGCACATTTACCGCTTTAATCAGCAAACATTTTTTCCCCGCTGGCGACGATGCCGTGGCGTTAATTGCCACGTTTGGCATTTTTGCGATTGGTTTTTTAATGCGACCACTTGGCGCGATGATGTTTGGTTATATCGGCGACAAATACGGGCGTAAAAACGCGCTGTCATTGTCGATTTTGATGATGGCGATTCCGACGGCGTGCATTGGTTTATTACCCACTTATTCCATGATTGGCATTTACGCGCCCATTTTATTAACGCTAATCCGTTTGGTTCAAGGTGTTGCGATTGGCGGCGAATTTGGTGGCTCAATCGTTTATTTAGTCGAACACGCAAAACCTGCCAATAAAAATCGGGTTGGTAGTTTATCGATGATTAGCATGTTGATTGGCTTATTTTTCGGCACGATGATTTCCGCTGTTTTAGCAAAAATTATGTCACCCGAAGATTTTGATATGTACGGCTGGCGAATTCCGTTTATTTTAGGATTTTTCATTGGTTTAGTGGGTTTGTATATTCGGACAAAATTGAACGAAAGCCCTGTATTCATTGAAGCACAAGAAGCGGGACACGTTTCAGAATCACCGATTAGCGAAACCTTCAAAAACAATTACAAAGAAGTTTTATTAGGTGTTGGCTTGTATTTGGCAGTGACGATTCCGTTTTATATTCAAACCGTTTTCATGCCCAGTTTTATGGTGAAATTCATGCACTTTAGCAGTGCTGATGCGTTGACAATTTATTTGATTGTATTAGGTGTGATGATGATTTGTGCGCCGATTTCAGCGATTTTATGTGATACCAAAAATCGTGAACGCCTAATGAAAATTGTGACTGTGGGCTATTTGCTGTTTGCGATTCCTTATGTTTATTTGTTGAATTATCAAACCTTTACATTTGCACTAATTTCGCAGGTCGTTTTTGCCAGTATTATTGCGTTTTATATTGCCCCCATTCCAACATTGGTGACAGAGCTTTTTCCTGCTCGAACTCGTTACACAGGAATGTCATTGTCGTGTAATTTAGCAGCGGCAATTTTTGGTGGCACGTCGCCAATGTTAATCACGGCGTTGATTACGGGAACTGGCTCGAATTATCCGATTGCCATTTATGTGATGATTGCAGCGTTTGTATCGTTGCTTTGCGTGTGGGAAGTCAAACGTCGTCGTGACTCAAATCGTTTGTATTTAATTGCTGGCGCGAAACATGATTAAAAAGCCTTACCTTTTATTAGCGTTATGTTTAACAGCTTGTGACCAACCAAAAACAGTTCAAAAATTTGAAGGTTATTCGCAAGGTACAACCTATCATGTCAGTTTTTGGTCATCGCAAAAAAATATGGATGCAATGACCATTCAAAAAGCAGTAGACGGTGAATTAAAGCGTCTTGATGAACAACTTTCAAATTATCGTGATGATTCTGCAATTGAAAAATTCAACGCGATAAATTCAACTGAACCACAAGAAATCAGCGCAGAAATTGTCGATTTAATTGCAAAAACTCAAGCTGTCAGCAAAGCAAGTCAAGGTTGTTATGATTTGACGATTAAACCGTTATTTGATTTATGGGGATTTAAAGGTGAAGCGTTAACACCGCCCTCACCTGCTTCACTTCAACAAACATTATCGCAAGTGGGTTTTGAGCGTTTGGAAATTTTAGATTCAACGCATTTACGCAAAAAAATTCCAAATTTAAAACTGGATTTATCGTCAATTGGGCAAGGTTACAGCGTGTCACAAATTGCCGCACTTTTAGAATCGCAAGGTGTGGATAATTATTTAGTCGAAATCGGTGGTGAATTGCAAACGCTGGGCAAAAAACCAGATGGTGCAACATGGCGTATCGCGTTGGAAAAACCGCTTTCTGGTGAACGTTCAATGCACAAAATTGTCAGCATCAACCAAACAAAATCATTTGCAATCACAACAGCGGGAACATATCGACATTTTTTTGATGCAAATGGCAGACGTTACAGCCATATTTTGAACGCAAAAAATGGTGAGCCGATTACACATGAAACAGTTTCTGTGACGGTTTTCAGTGACAATGCAACAACATCAGAATTATGGGATACCGCGTTGTTATGTGTTGGACGTAAAGCGGGAATTGAAATAGCAAATCAAGCGGGAATTGCGGCGTTATTTATTGAGCAAGAAGGTGAAATGTTTAACGAATTTAGTTCGACGGCTTTAGCTGAACTGAAAACCGTCGAAATTCAATAATTTTATTGTGAACGAACCCAATCGCCCACTTTAATGCCTAATTTACCTATTGAACCTTCAATCGTACCAATCGCATAACGCGCTGTGACACTTTGAATGGTCAACACGCTAACGGGTTGTTTGTCGCTGGTAACAAAACTGCTACCACCTTCTAAATGCAACCCGTCACTCGCTGTACCGTAAACAATTAACTGATCACCAACATTGAGTTTTTCTTGTGCGCCCGCATCAATAAATACCTTATTGCCTTTAATATCAGCAATGCGCGTCGCAAATGGATAACAATTCAACGTTTGTTGAATATCGTTGCTGGCTTTGTCGATAATTTCCGTGATTTTTTTACCTGTTTCAGTCGTACGGAAACCATCGCTACCTACCGTGTAACTTGCAGGAATCATGACGCTTCCTTCCGACTTATCAACATAACGACGTTGCAACAATAACGCGCCACTCATACCATCATGAACATAAACATCAATGCCGATGTTGCGCTTACCAGACAAATGACGTTCCCAACTATTCACTAACGCCTCAATCCCGCTGCCGTTCATATATTCATCAGAGGCAATTTCTAAATCTCGAATGACACCTGAAAGTACAAATTGTGCGCCCGATTTATGTGCGAGTTTTACAATTTTTGAATCTTGATAAGGATCGCGTTCTTGCGTTTCAGGTGCTAAATCAGGGCGAGGATAAAGCGCGATATTAGTGGCATTGATACCGATAAATTGATTCGATTCCATCAACAAATTGTTAATTTCACGCGGAATGCCATTGTCCAAATCATTAGTTTCATAATCACTGAGTTGCTCTTGAACCACGCGAGGAAATGCCGTGGCTAAAATGCGTTTTCGATATATTTGCTGACACATTCCAGTCGGCGATAATTCCACCATCGCTTTAACGTGATAAACATCGCCTGTTTGCCATTCACGCAAAATTTTTGTATTGCTCACTGCCGCCGCTGAACGCATCGACATCGAATCAAATTGCAAATTATTGTTGCTCACCGATGATTGACTACGAATAGCGACAGAAGATTGTTGCGAAGCCACACGAATCGCATCTTGTAAGGCTTGTTTTTTGGCGAGCAAAACCGCGCCACTATGAACAGCCGCTTGCCCTTCAACCGTGGCGATATTTTGTTGTGACAAATTTTGCGGAATGGGTGTTGCACATGACGCTGTGCCTAAAATAGCACTTAGCGCAGCAAGCCTAAACAAGAACGTAGCCATAGATTATTCCGCAATTGGCAAAGGACGATTAAAACCAGAGGTTAGCGGATAACCATAACAATCAGAACTATTACAATTCGTAGGTGTTAAAACCATTGCACTCGCGACTTGAACAGTAGGTGCAGCACTTGAAAATGGAGTGACTAATTCTGGTTGTTCTTTTGGTGGAACAGGAATCTGCATACATTGTTTGACTAATGCTGGTGAACCATTCATGCACTCGTAAAAACGCGGAGTAAGTTCGATAGCAACGACTGTTTCAAACGTATCATCACCTGCATATTTATCATGATTAATTGCTACAGTACGAAGCACTTTAGCCCCTCGTAAATAGGCATCAACATACGATTTATAACTATCGTGCGTGATAATCATATTTTCAACAGTTGTTACACCGCTCAAACGAACGCCATAAACTTGTTCAGATAAACTACGATAAGCATCTAATTTTGATGAGCGCATCGCCATCAATTTGATTTGTGACAGCGAGTATTTGTCGCTTTTTTCAGCTGTGCCATAACCTGTTGCGGTTAATTGTTTCGTTTCTAATGCAAATTCGTCGGCATTGCCGCCGTGCGTAGTCATAGACATTGAAGTCATTGCGGTGCAGCCTGACAACACGGCACCAAACAATACGCCAAATAAAACAGGTTTAAAATGATGATGATTCATAGGGAAAACTCCTTTGTTAGTGTTCGGTTTTAACGGCAAAAATAACAGTTTCTTAAATTTAGTTCATTTAACGATAACGCAGTCGATTAAAATAGTGCAACGCATTTTTAATTCTCTGGGATATTTTGACATGAAAACATATCTTGTTGGCGGTGCTGTCCGCGATAAATTATTAAATCGTCCTGTCAGCGAACGTGATTGGGTGGTTTTAGGTGAAACCCCCGAATCCATATTGCAACGTGGTTTTCGTGCGGTTGGCAAAGACTTTCCTGTGTTTTTGCATCCTAAAACTAACGAAGAATATGCACTGGCTAGAACAGAACGTAAAACAGCAAAAGGCTATAAAGGTTTTAGCGTCGATGCCTCGCCCGAGGTGACGTTAGAACAAGATTTATTGCGTCGTGATTTGACAATTAACGCGATTGCCATGACAGAACAAGGCGAATTGATTGATCCTTACGGCGGACAACGTGATTTAGAACAACGATTATTTCGTCACGTTTCACCCGCGTTTGTAGAAGATCCTGTACGCATTTTACGAGTAGCTCGATTTGCTGCTCGTTACGCACCATTGGGTTTTACGATTGCACCTGAAACTCAAACCCTCATGTCTGAAATGGTTAAAACTGGCGAAGTCGATGCGCTTGTTCCTGAACGTATTTGGACTGAAGTTGTTAAAGCATTAGGAGAATCGCGACCATCCGCATTTTTTTATACATTGAAAGAGTGTGGCGCATTGGCAAAAATTTTTCCTGAAATCGATGCACTGTTTGGCGTTCCACAACCCGAAATTTATCATCCAGAAATTGATTGTGGTGTGCATAGCCTAATGTCATTAGAGCAAGCAGCATTATTATCGCCTAAGTTAGAAGTGCGTTTTGCGGCGTTGGTTCATGACTTAGGTAAAGCGATTTCACCGAAAGAGAATTTACCGCATCATTACGGACACGAAGCAAAAGGTGTACAAATTGTTGAAAAATTATGTACTCGTTTGCGTGTGCCGAATCACTTTAAATCATTGGCTTTGCACGTTACGCAATACCACACACATTGCCACACGGTAAAAGAATTACGCGCTACGACATTGGTCGATTTATTACAAACATTAGGCGCATTCAAACCCGAAAATCATTTACACGATTTTATTCTTGCTTGTAAAGCGGATGCGTGTGGACGATTAGGATTTGAAAAATCCGATTACCCACAAGCTGAAATGTTTCGTCGTGTCGCTGATATTGCTGTTAATGCCGATACATCGACCGCATTAAATCTTGGTTTGCAAGGTGCCAAAATTGGCGAAGCGATTCGTCATTTACGAGTTCATGCTGTAAATTCGGCAGTTTAAAAACTATTTTTTACTCATCACTTAGAAAAATTAAATGAAACTTTTTTCATGGCTCACAATAATTATTTTGCTCAATAGTCTTTTCACTTTTGTTACACATCTGCCCAAAAATGTTGGCGATGATGTGCCTGCTGGAAAACTAAAAAGTCTGTCTTACGCGCCATTTCGAGATGGACAGGATCCGATGTTAGAGATTTTTCCAAATGCAAAAGAACTTGATGAAGATTTGAAACTGATGGGGCAAGTTACACACAACATTCGCACTTACGCGAGTGCAGAAGGCACGATGCCGTTAATTCCTGATTTAGCGAAAAAGCATGGTTTAACAATGTTGCAAGGTGGTTGGTTAGGCGCGTCAAAAGGTAATGATGAAATTAAAACCGCTAAATTAAAAGCTAAAAATGAACTCGAAATGGCGGAATTGATTCGCTCCGCAAACGAACATCCTGACGTAGTGAAACGAGTAATTGTTGGCAATGAAGTGTTGTTGCGCGGTGATTTAGAACCCAGCGAATTGATTGAATATATTCGTCAAGTTAAACGCGCGGTGAAACAGCCTGTTTCTTACGCTGACGTGTGGTCGATGTACATGAAATATCCTGAATTGATAAAAGAAGTGGATTTCATCACAATTCACATTTTGCCCTATTGGGAAGACGAACCCATTTCTGTCACAGATGCACCCGCGCATATTGAGCGAATTTACAAACAAGTTCAAAAAGAAGCGGATGCGATTGCGCCAAATAAACCAATTTTAATTGGTGAATCAGGTTGGCCCAGTGGTGGAAAACAACGCGGGCTTTCTGTGCCAAGTGTTTTAAATGAAGCCCAATTTATTCGTGCTTTCATCAAAGTGGCAACTCAGAACAATTTTGATTACAACATCGTTGAAGCATTTAATCAGCCGTGGAAAGCGGCATTTGAAGGCACAATTGGCGCAAAATGGGGATTGTATGACAGTTCACGTCAGCAAGTTTTTCCCTTAACAGGTAAAGTTTATGAAAATCCAAATTGGTACAAACCACTAATCGCCGCGACAATTCTATTTTTAGGCATTATTTGCATTTTCAGAAAAGAATTAACGACTTTAAATCCTACTCGTTTGTTGTCTTTTTTAACGATTACACAAATTTTAGCAACATTATTTGTATCGCAAAGTGTGACACTTTGGTTGACCAGTTACACCGATTTTCAGCGTTTTCAAACGTTGTTTATTTTGAGTTTTAACATTGTGTTTACAAGTTTCATGTTGCAACGAATTATCGCAGTTTTAACGAAACAAACACCCGTGCCTGAATTGGGAAAACGTTTGTATTATTGTTTGTTGGCAGTCATTATTTTCGCATTATTTAAAACGGCAATTTTGGCGTGGGATGGACGTTACGTTGATTTCCCAACAGCAGTTGTACAACTAATGGTTATCAACTTAATCGCAATGGCAATTATCAATCGTTTTATGGAAAAAATGCCGCTCGCAAATAGCCTAACATTGACTGCATTATTGGGTTACATTCCAAGTAAACCAACGTGTATTAAACGAGTGAGTTATTCGTTGGCGATTTTAAGTTTCGCACTAATTTTGGGTGAAAGTTATTCGTTTATGGTGAGCCGTGATTTTATTATGGCGCATCCATCAATTATGAATCGTTTGGAAATTGCGATTTTATTTACCCTGGTCAATACACAATTATTACTTTGGTTGGCAAGTTTAAGCGTCTTAGCTTCGCCATTTTTTATCAGCGGCAACACGAATATCACCGAAAAACCATTGACGTGATTTCACTCTGCCGCTTATAGTTTGAATGCCTTAAATCTTTTATTTTTTTTAATCTGGAGAAAACAAGTGAGTGATGCCGTAGTTTATGTAAATGACAATGATTTTAATGAATTAGTTTTAGAATCAGAATTGCCTGTGTTGTTAGATTATTGGGCTGAATGGTGTGGACCTTGCAAAATGATTGCACCACTTTTAGACATCCTTGCTGATGAGTTTGCGGGTAAATTAACCGTTGCTAAACTTAACATTGACGAAAGCCCAAATACACCACAGAAATACGGCGTGCGCGGCATTCCAACGTTGATGTTGTTTAAAGCAGGTGAAATCGAAGGCACGAAAGTTGGCGCGTTAAGCAAAGTGCAGCTAGTAGAATTTATCAACGCGCATTTGTAATCGCCTGTAATTTTAAGTAATAACGCTAAACTTAGCTGAAGCTGGGTTTGGCGTTTTTAGTTTTAAACGAGACATAATATGCAACGCCCTTTTAATACAATCGGCATTATTGGAAAACCGAGTGATCCCAGTATTTCTGAAACACTGACTCATATTTGTGCCTATTTAGTTGCACAAAATTATCGTGTTTTAGTTGCACAAAATAGTGCGCCATTTGTGCATGACGTTGTCATTGAATCGTGTAATGTGTCCGCATTTGGTAAGCATTGTGATGTGGTCATTGCATTAGGTGGTGATGGAACATTTTTAGCCGCTGCACGGGCAATTGTCGCAGATGATATTCCGCTGATCGGTGTTAATTTAGGACGTTTAGGGTTTTTAGTCGATATTTCACCCACAGCATTGCCCGAAACATTAGCGCAAATGCTGGCAGGAAATTACACCGAAGAACAACGTTATTTACTACGCGCAAAAATTATTCGTAATGAACAAGTAATTCATGAAGAAACTGCAGTGAATGAAGTCGCTATTCATCGTTGGATTACGCCGAGCATGATTGAAATTATCACTAAAATTGACGGTGTGTTTTTGAACTCTCAACGCTCAGATGGTTTAATTATTGCCACGCCAACAGGTTCAACAGCTTATTCATTATCAGCGGGAGGTCCTATTTTATATCCCTCATTGCCTGCGCTGGTTTTAGTTCCATTGAATCCGCACACGTTATCAAATCGCCCCATTGTGATTCATGATTCAGCAGAAATTGAAATTAGCTTTTGCCAAAATAAACAAATCAATGCGTTAGTGACATGTGATCATATTGAAATTCCCGACGTGTTAATTAGTGACAAAATTTTGATTAAAAAAGAACCCTTGCCAATTACCATTTTGCATCCGATTGGACATGATTTTTTTGAGATTTTGCGGAATAAACTGAATTGGAGTCATTAAAAATTATCCGTAACAAAAATAAGTGATTACTGTAAAATCCAAACCTCACTTCTCAAAAAATCTGGAATAGCCCGCATGACCATTGCAAAATACCGTTCAATTTTTTCATCTTCAACTGCCCAACAACGTAAAGAAAATTTCGATAACTACTGGGAATTCACTCAGCAACATGGTGGTGAATTGTTAGAAGATGACAAAGACTTAGCCATTAAACGCGCCCGCCTTCAGTATTTTCAAGACAATCCTGTTAAATTACGTCAGCCATTAGCGAATCCAGAAGCGTTTTATCGCAACTACGTTGAAATGCAGGACAAACCAGAATCATTAGACAAAATGACGTTGATGCTGACGGGGATTTATAAATTTGCGCGACATGAATGGGTTGGTATCAAAGGCGCGTGGGACGTTGTTCCGAATATGGCAAATTCACACAGCATCGAAGATAAAATCAGTCGTATTCATTTAGCAGAAGAATTTTGTCATGTTCGTTTATTCGATGAAATGCTAAAAACAGTTGGTTTGGACAAAGTCGAATGGGTGCCATTATCACCGTGGAAAGAAAAAGTGTACGAACAATTTCCGAAATTTCCTGGCTTTTTAATGGACACACCAGCATTCGTAACTGAATTAATGGGCGTGACGTTTTATTTTCATTTACATGCACTATTTGATGACGTGCTTGCAGATGAACCCGAAGTGCGTGAGCGTCTAAAAGAATTGCTCGACGAAATCACTATTGATGAAATTGCACACGTTGGACAACGACGTAATTTTATCGGCAGTATTGGTATTAAAGTATCGAAATGGTTGGTGAAACCGTTTTACACAATGTTCTTCAATGATATTCCAGAAGTCGCGCAATTATTCGACGTGAAAAAAATGATTCAAGACGGCGAAGATTTTGATTTCAACGCCGTCCCAAATCACATGATTGAAAAAAGCTGGATTCCGTCTTATTGCAAAGTGTAATTTTTACAATTTTGCTAATTCCGCTGTTATCCACGCTTCCGCTTCGGCGTTAATATCTGCCGCTTTGCGCCCTTTAGTTTCAATGGGCGCACCGATTTTTACTTTAATCGTTCCAGGATATTTAAAAAAACTGTAACGTGTCCAAAAATCGCCAGCGTTATGAACGACTGGAATCACAGGAAAACCTGATTTATGTGCCAACATTGCGCCACCAATGCTAAACGGTAAAACTTCGCGTGCGCCAGCGCGTGTGCCTTCGGGGAAAATTAACACCCAAATTCCTTCGTTCAAATACTTCGTACCGTCTGCAATCAAACTTTTCAACGCGCCACGCGCATTTTTTTTGTCAATTACAATGGATTTCAACAACAATAACGACCAGCCCCAAAGCGGTAAATACAATAATTCTTTTTTTATCACCGCCGATTGCATCGGCAAAATATAACGTAACGCTAACGTTTCCCACGCCGATTGATGATTACTGAAAATAATCGTCGCTTGTTCTGGATTCACGTTTTCCAAGCCTTCGACTTCGTATTTCAAACCAACCGTTATTTCCATTATCCAAAGCATTAAACGACACCATTGCCGTCCAAATTTGTAACGGACTTCAAACGGTGTCCAAAATAACGAAAATAAAATTGTCGCTTCAATCGTTGCAGTGAAAAAAATCATGAAAAAAAGAATGCTCGAACCAATATACGTTTTCGGGCGATTATCGAGTGAGGAATTTTGCTGCGTCATATAAATTTTCAAAAGTTAAAAGTGAAGTTAAAAATTGTGGATTATTTTGCAATGTTTTTGAACCATTGCCTGTTTTAACCAACATTGGTTTTGCACCCGCATTTTGTGCGGCTTGAATATCGCGTAACGAATCGCCGACAAACGCGATTTCGGATAAATCCACGTTGTAATCCGCAGCGAATTTCCGTAACAAACCTGCTTTCGGTTTGCGACATTCACATAAATCGTTTGCTTGATGTGGACAAAAATAAACTGCTTCGATTTCGCCACCAACTTTCATCAATTCATCACGCATTTTTTGGTGAATTAAATTTAACGTTTTTTCATCAAATAAATTACGCGCTAAACCTGATTGGTTGGTTATGACAATAGCTTTGTAATCATGCTGATTTAAAAGTGCAATGGCTTCTAAACTTTTTTCAAGTGGCAACCATTCGTCTGGAGATTTTATAAACGTTTCTGAATCTTGGTTAATGACACCATCGCGATCGAGGAGAATGTATTTTTGCATTTTGCTAAATTTTCCCTTCAAAACTAAATCGAAAATTAAGCCAAAAAGTAGTGCTTTCAAGTGCAGGCGCACCAGGCTTGATGTCGGGCAGATAGTTAAGCATCGGGTAAAGGCTATTTTCACCCAAGATATTTTTAACGCTGGCTGATAGTTCCAACGGCTTCCAAGGCGAATACATTACGCTGGCATTGAGCAAATGCGCTCCCTCTGGTTGCGTGCCATTTGGGGAATCCCACGAGTTATAAAATAAATAATTTACGCCTAAAGAAACTTTTTCCCAAGGCTTAAAAATCACATTTAAACGGCTTACATTTGGAGCTACGCCAGGGAGTTGCGTTTGCCCTCCCGCAGTTTGCCCCGTGTATGAAAGCGCATCGACAAATGAATGGCTAGCCGTGATGTTAAAAGGTTCAGCTACATAATGCACACTTGATTCAAATCCAAATTGTTCACTACTGCCAGCCTTATTCATGTAAAACCAGTACCAATTATAACCAGGAACATCGCTACCCACTGGCGGTAAAGTGATACCGAAGTCATCGCCTCCAACAGCATCTACATCAATTACATTCAATGCTTTACTATAAAACAGTACGTTTTCAAACTGCCATTCTTTATTTAGACGCTGATTAAATGCCAACTCCAATGTTTTCAAGGCTTCGGGCTTAACAGATATATTGCCATAACCAGGTATATTTGCGCTCCCTAGTTTGCCAAGGTTAGGTATGCTTAAAAAACCATCGCCAATGTAGCCACCGCTGTAAGCTAATCCAACAGGGCCGCGAATACCTTCTTGATAAGAAAGGCGAAACAAACCATCTTGCCAAGGCGTAATAAATGCACCCATTCGTGGTGAATAATGTTTACCCCAGTATTGATGATGATCAAAGCGTAAACCACCAAATAACGTCAACCATGAATTAACTTGATAATTATCTTCAACAAAAAAACTGTAAACATCGATACTGGCAGGAAAAATAAAGGCATTCTTTTTGTTCAAAGAATGGATAGTTTCACCATTAAGCTGTGACATATTGTTGATTATAAAATTTGCACCACTTGAATTATTTAGACCTAACTCATAAAAATGCGCTTCAGAACCCAAGGCTAAATTGTTTCCTTCCCACAAATTATTTAAATGCAAAACTTCTTTAATGCCATAACGAATTTCTCGATTTCCGCCTGCGGTGCTACCCGTTTGAACAGTGTACTGCGACGCATCATCAACTGCTGTATCTAATTTGCTTTCAAGTTTTATGTCTTTTGTAAAATCAAAATTATGGTTAAGACCAAAATAATTGAGTCCTTCGCCAACGCCATCTGAATCACGACCGAAGAAATACATATCGCGTGTTTGGTCAACGTGCAGCATATCAAGACTCAATTGCCCATAACGTAAATGTCCAAACACGCTTAAATTATCAGTACGTTTTAAATGATGTCCAACGTCTGCCAACACACCGCCTTCACCTGGTGCGCTATCTCCAAATAATGGTGCGGCGGCTGCCCAACCTTCGCGGCGCAAAGCTTGACCTTCGTAGTTTTTTTGTTGGACAAATACATAACCGTCAAAGTCTTCATGATTAAATGCCGCTTCCATGCCACCTTGCCAAGCATTATTTAAACCGCCACCGCCTAATAAACTCATTTTGGCATCGCCACATTCAGGAGCTAAATTGTCTGCTGTCCGCGTGATGATATTCACAACGCCTTGCAATGCACCTTGCCCAAGCGTCACTGAACCTGGTCCTCGCACAACTTCAATTCGTTCAATCCAATCAAAATTAGTACCGTTGATAATGCCATCAGGCATTCCACCGTAACGTTCAGCATTGATATTATGCCCATTGATAAGCATCATAATTTTTGCATTACTATCGGCAGCTAGACCACGAAAAGCTCCAACGGTATCGCTATGACCTTCAACAACAAAATAGCCTGGAACATAAGTCATTAAAGCTTCATTAAGTGTTCGTGCTGCACTGAGTTGTAGTTGTTCTCGCGTAATTACAGTGACAGAAGCGGGTTGTTTTTTAGGGTCAAGTGATACATTAGAAGCAACGCTAATCGGTGTTTCAAGTAATTCTTCGATTGGCGCGTCTAACATTTGTTCAACGGATTTACTACACGTTGCCATTGCTTCTTGATAATTTAAGCAAACAAGTACGACACATAAGGCGACGTATTTACGCCTTACGTTTTTCACAGAATTTTCTCTTGCTTGCTTGCTTGCTTGCTTGCTTGCTTGCTTGCTTGCTTGCTTGCTTGCTTGCTTGCTTAAAAATTATCGAAGTCATTTTTTATTTTTGCAACCTATAAAGTTAATTTTTACGCTTGCAACTTAGAAATATCAGCACAAGTCAAAAATTGTTGTGATAACAAATTCAGTAACGCCAAGCGGTTTGCGCGAAGTTCCAAATCGTCACAATTCACCATCACGCCATCAAAAAACGCATCAACGGGCTGTTTCAATTCTGCCAAACGGTTTAACGTCGCTTGATAATCGCGTTTTTCAAGCAAAGGTTGAATATCAGCCACCGATTTTTGTGCTAGTTCCAACAATTCAATTTCAACAGTTTCAACCAATTTCGCAATCGTTTTAGCAGGTGAATCGGATTTTTTCAAAATGTTCAAAATGCGTTTATTTGCCGCCGCTAAACTTTCGGCTTCTGGTAGTTGTCTAAATATTTTCACGGCTTGCAAACGTTGCATAAAATCTAACGGTTCTGCGGGATTTACGGCTAAAACAGCTTCAAATTCATCAGCGGTAAAACCTTTGTCTAAGCAATAACCTTTCAAACGTTCAAAAATGAAATCCGTTACAAGCGTTTGGGTTTTGGGTTTGTCGAATTCGTGTTCAAACAACGACAAGGCAAATTCAACTAGCGCGTGAATATCGAGTTTTAAATCATGTTCAATCAAAATTCGTAACACACCGAGCGCAGCACGTCGCAACGCATAGGGGTCTTTGTCGCCTGTCGGAATCAATCCTGCGCTGAAAATTCCCGCCAGCGTATCGATTTTTTCAGCCAACGCCACCACGCAACCAATATCGCTGACTGGAGTCGTGCCACCAGCTTGTTTTGGCAAATAATGTTCTTCAATCGCCTGTGCGACGGTTGGATTTTCGCCATCTGCCAGCGCGTAATAACGCCCCATGATGCCTTGCAAATTTCCAAATTCACCGACCATTTCGGTCATTAAATCATTTTTCGCTAAAAAAGCGGCACGTTTTGCCAATTCAACATCAGCGTTAATTTTTGGCGCAATGAATTCTGCAATTTTGACTAAACGCTCAACTTTTGCCGCGACCGTTCCCAATTTTTCTTGGAATACGATGGTTTCCAAACGTGGCGCGAAATCAGCGAGAGAATAACGACGGTCTTGTTTCCAGAAAAATTCCGCATCGGATAAACGCGGCGTAACAACACGCTCATTTCCATTTTTGATTGATTCGGGATTGGTGCTTTCGATATTGCTAAACGTGATGAAATAAGGACGCAACGAACCATCGGCATTTTTTACAGGGAAATACTTTTGATTTTCCTGCATCGTGGTAATCAAAACTTCAGCAGGTAACGCTAAAAAACGTTCGTCAAAATGTCCTATAATCGGCGTTGGCAATTCGTTTAACGCGGCAATTTCTTCAAGCAAATCTTCGTCAATGTGTGCGATGCCATTTACCGACGAAGCTGCTTTTTCAGCATCAACACGAATTTGATTTTTCCGCGTTTCAAAATCCGCAATCACTTTGCCTTGTGACAATAAAACGTTGGCGTAATTTTCAGGTTTAGAAATCGTTAAATTTTCTGGCGCGTGGAAACGATGTCCGCGAGTTTGATTGCCCGTTTTCAAACCCAAAATTTCAGTTTCAATAATTTCTTCGCCATAAAGCAAAATCGCCCAATGCACAGGTCGGACAAATTCGACGGCAGAATTTCCCCAGCGCATTCGTTTTGCAATCGGTAAGTTCGCCAAACTTTTGCGAATAATGTCAGGAATCAACTGTTGCGTCGTTTGCCCAGAAATCGTTTGTGTACACGCAAGCCATTCGCCTTTATCGGTTTTTAAACGTTCAAGTTGGTCAAATTCCACACCGCAACTGTGCGCGAAAGCTAATGCCGCTTTTGTTGGTGTGCCATCAGCTTGAAAAGCCGCTTGAATCGAAACACCGCGTTTTTGCACGGTTTTATCGGTTTGCGTAGCTTGCAAATTTTCAATCAAAATCGCTAAACGTCTTGGCGCGGCGTAACTTTTTACATTTGAAAAAGTGAGTTCTGCTTCGTTCAAACCCGCCAAAATGCCGTCAGATAAAGCGTTGCTGAGTTTCAATAAGGTTTTCGGCGGCAATTCTTCGCAACCAAGTTCAAATAATAAATTTTGGGCTGTCATTAGTTCGCTCCTTGCGTGTTCAACATTGGAAATCCTAAGGCTTCGCGTTTTGCATAATAGGCTTCAGCAACCGATTTAGCTAAATTCCGAACGCGCAAAATATAACGTTGACGTTCCGTCACTGAAATCGCATGACGCGCATCGAGTAAATTAAACGTGTGCGACGCTTTTAATACCATTTCATACGCTGGCAACGGCAAATCTTTCAAAATCAATTTTTGGCATTCTTGTTCGTAAATCAAAAAACTATGGAACAAGAAATCAACATTCGCATAGTCAAAATTAAACGCCGACATTTCAACTTCATTTTGATGAAACACATCGCCGTAAGTGACTACGCCAGACGGCGTTTCTGTCCAAACCAAATCATAAACACTGTTCACGCCTTGCAAATACATCGCCAAACGTTCTAAACCGTAAGTGATTTCACCTGTAACGGGACGACATTCAATGCCACCGACTTGTTGAAAATAAGTGAATTGCGTGACTTCCATGCCATTCAACCATACTTCCCAACCCAACCCCCACGCACCCAAAGTTGGTGATTCCCAGTTGTCTTCCACAAAACGAATATCGTGTTCAAGCAAATCAAAACCTAACATTTTGAGCGAACCTAAATACAAGTCTTGGATATTTTCAGGCGACGGTTTGAGCATGACTTGGAATTGGTAATAATGCTGCAAACGATTTGGATTGTCGCCAAAACGCCCGTCAGTTGGACGGCGCGAAGGTTGAACATACGCGGCACTCCAAGGTTCTGGACCAATGGCGCGTAAAAAAGTCGCAGGATGAAATGTTCCCGCGCCGACTTCTAAATCCAATGGCTGTAACAAAACACAACCTTGTTCTGCCCAATAAGTTTGTAGAGCTAAAATCAGCCCTTGAAAGGTAGTTATTTTTTGATTGATTGTTGACACGAGTTTGACCAGTTGAAACGAGAAAAGAGTGCAGATTATAGCGGAAAATAAGACGGTAAGTAATGAAATGCCGCCTTGGTTGTGCCTTGTATGTTGTTAATAGTGCTGTAATAATGCGTATATCGAAAACGCGAGTAAGTGAGCTTAAAAATTATGTTTGATGTGGGATTTTCAGAATTAGTGATGGTGGGATTAGTCAGTTTGTTAGTAATTGGTCCCGAACGTTTACCGAAAGTGGCGCGAGTTGCTGGTTTTTGGATTGGCAAAATACAACAAATGATTGCCAACGTAAAAGTAGAAATCAGCCAAGAATTACACGCGGAAGAAATTCGGCAATTACTCAAAGAAAACGAAACAATGGCATATTTGAACGATGAAAAAACACCACCGATGGGTTCACAATTAGACTCGCTTTCGGCTGAAATTTTACAAAAACAAACGAAACAAACGCATGAATAACGCTAATACTACGGAGTTGCCATTTATCGCGCATCTAATTGAATTGCGAAATCGGTTGTTACATATTGTGTTATGTATCGCCTTTCTTGCGTTGCCATTGTCAATGTATGCGAATGATATTTACGCGCTGATGGCACAACCGCTCATGGCGCACTTACCGCAAAATAGCAGCATGATTGCTACGAATGTCACGTCGCCATTTATGACTCCGTTCAAATTATCATTGGTGATGGCGGTATTTTTGTCAGTGCCATTTATTCTGTATCAATTTTGGGGATTTCTCGCGCCTGCGCTTTATAAAGATGAACGTAAAGCAATTTTTCCCTTGTTACTTGCAAGTACCGTTTTATTTTATTGCGGTGTAGCCTTTGCCTATTTTGTTGTTGCGCCGTTAGCTTTAGCTTTTTTCACTTCTGCTGCGCCAACAGGTGTGGCGGTCATGACCGATATTGAAGCTTATTTAGATTTTGTATTGACGTTATTTTTTGCCTTCGGTATATGTTTTGAAGTCCCAATTTTTACAATTGTTGCCGTGTGGTCAGGTTTTACGACAGTAGAAAGTTTGATTGAAAAACGCCCTTATGTGATTGTTGGCGCATTTATTATTGGTATGTTTTTAACGCCACCTGACGTAATTTCACAAACGTTACTTGCTTTACCGATGTGGCTGTTATTTGAAGTTGGATTATTTTTTGCGCGATTGAAAATGCGTCCAAAAAAGACTAACGAAATGGTCATTCCAACAAATGCGAAAAAACGCCGTTTGAAACCTAAAAAATAAATCTTGTAAAATTAAGATTTAGATAGAGATTTTATGAAAAAAATATCACTTTTAATCGCCTATCTTTTACTTTCGGGTTGTGGCTCAGACGAAAAAGTTGAACCTGAAGAAAAAGTAACAACATACATTGAACAACGAAGTGGTCTCGCTTATGAGAGAAAATCAAAAAAGCCATTCACAGGTGTTTTTGAAGGTTATTATCGCAATGGCCATAAAAAAGCAGAAATTCATTTTAAAAACGGCAGACAACATGGTTCTGCAAAAATGTGGTACAACAACGGACAATTAAGCAATGATGCCAATTTTTATGAAGGCAAGCTAGACGGATTTGCTAGTGAATGGTTTATTGATGGCAGAAAAGGTAAAGATCGTATTTTTCGCGATGGTAAATTAACAGGTTCGTTGGATTAAATATGAAAGATTTCACTGCTTTAAATATCGCTGTTTTGACAGTTTCTGATTCACGCGACGAAACCAATGATACGTCAGGAAAAATTTTAGTTGATAGAATTATTGAAGCGGGTCATTTCGTTATTGAAAAACAAATTGTGTTGGATAACATTTATCAAATTCGCGCCACTGTTTCACAATGGATTTTCAACGAAAAAGTTGATGTAATTATTAGCACAGGCGGCACAGGTGTAACTGGACGCGATGGAACACCCGAAGCAATTACACCCTTGCTTGATAAAGTGTTAGACGGTTTTGGCGAAACATTTCGCTGGTTATCTTTTGAAGAAATTAAAACATCTACGATTCAATCACGAGCGGTTGCAGGTGTAGCAAATGGAACGTATATTTTTTGTTTACCTGGTTCAAGTAGTGCGTGTCGCACAGCATGGGATTCGATTATTCTCGCACAACTCGATTCGCGCACACGCCCCTGTAATTTAGTTCAACTTATGCCACGACTTTTGGAAAAATAATTATTATGTCTTCTGTTTTTTTATTTCTGGGTGCAACTTGTGCATTTATTGGTGTAACGATGGGCGCATTTGGCGCACACAGTTTGAAAACAATGATTAGTCCCGAATTACTTACTGTTTATCAAACGGGCGTAACCTATCAAATGTGGCACGCTTTCGGGTTGATTGCGATTGCCTTAATGCAGCAACATGACCTGCAATCGAAATTATTGAAATGGGCAGGTGGCTTAATGTTTTTAGGCATTATTTTATTTTCGGGCAGTTTGTATTTGTTAGCGATTTTGGATTTACCCATGCTTGGAGCTATTACGCCGTTAGGTGGCGTGAGCTTTTTGATTGCGTGGTCATTACTGATTATTTTTTCAGGTAAAAAATCCACCCATCATCGCCGCAAAAAATCATCACGTTATTAACTTTTAGGATTATTCAAAATGGAACTTAACACACTAACGCATCAAGTCATTGCCTTAGCTGGAATTGCTCAAGCGGCAGCGTTGGTGCAACAATTGGCAACGACTGGAAAAGCAGATGAATTAGCACTTGAAACGTCGTTAAATAGTTTATTAAAAACCGAATCTGACAGCGTGTTAGAAATTTATGGCAACGATTTAGCAAACTTAAAAATGGGATTAACCCATCTCGAAGCCCAATTAACGGGTTACGAAATAGCTTATCCCGATGAAGCTCGCTATTCCGCGTCAATGGTATTTTTAGAACGAGAATTAAGTGAACAAGTTGCGATGCTTAGAACAATTTCAATTGGACTTGATCGCGCCAAAGCACAGACTGACCATTTTAGTTTGCTGCATGAAAATGTATTAGCAAATTTTGGCGATATTTATTTACAGACCGTTAGTAAATTAGAACCACGCATTATGGTGAATGGTGTACCTGATTATTTATCGCGGGCTGAAACAGCAAATAAAATTCGTGCTTGTTTGTTGGCAGGAATTCGTTCAGCGATGTTGTGGAAACAATGCGGCGGACGACGGTGGAGATTTTTATTTTTTCGTAAAAAAATTCAAATAGAAGTACAACGTTTAGTCAAACTCATTGAATGACCACCATTCAAAATCATCTCGATATTACTGCCAATAATTTAATTGCAGTTTCTGACTCGCCGCGTTTAGATGCTGAGGTTTTATTGGCGTTTGCATTGGGAAAAAATCGTAGTTATTTACGCGCTTGGAATGACAAAATTTTAGATTTTTCAGTTGTCGAACGTTTTGATGCACTGATTTCACAACGTTTAGATGGTGTACCGATTGCCTACTTGATTGGTACACGCGAATTTTGGTCACGAGAATTTATTGTTTCGCCTGACGTTTTAATTCCACGCCCAGACACCGAATTATTGATTGAATTATGTTTAGCGCTAATTCCAGAAGATTCAACTTTTAAAATTTTGGATTTGGGGACAGGTTCTGGTGTGATTGCCATTACACTTGCTGCGGAACGTCCAAATGCCGATATTCTTGCGGTTGATGCAAGTTCTTCAGCACTTGTTGTCGCTCAAAAAAACGCCCATCAACACGATTGTAAAAATGTCGAATTCATTTTGAGTAATTGGTTTTCTGCTGTTCCAAAAATCGAATTCGATTTAATCATCAGTAACCCGCCATATATTTCTACAAATGATGAACATTTGTCACAAGGCGATGTTCGTTTTGAACCTAAATCTGCGTTAATTGCTGCCGACGAGGGGTTGAGTGATATAAAAACAATTGCTGCTGTTGCGAAAAATTACTTGAAACTGCACGGACAACTTTGGTTTGAACATGGCTACAATCAAGCACAAAAAGTGCAACATATTTTGAAAGAATTAAATTATTTTGATGTTCAAACGCATCAAGATTTAGCAGGTCAACCGCGCGTTACAAAAGGCAATTTAACGCGTTAATAAAGATTGTAGTCGCTTTGCTGCTTTTTCACAGCTGACAGCGGTTTGTTCGATGCGTCGAACTAATTCAAAATCAACATCTAATCCATCAAATTGAAGAATTCCTGCTTTGTTAAGTGGCTCACAGGCTATTTGCATTTTTTGTTCTGCATCCAACACGGCAGTAGACGGTTCAATTTCACTGAACATCACTGCATTTGTCATGCTGTTTTGAAATATGAAAACACTTTCTGCAAAATCTTTTAACGACTGATTTTGTTCGCCGTAACTGCCAAGTAACATGGCATTACATCCAAATAACAATGCGACATTTACGACGATAAATGATTTTCTGAACACGTTATTAAACCACTAACGCTTCAATGTGATTCACCAACCCACCTGACGCAAGTTCTAAACCTTGTTTATAAAACTGACTCGCAGCATTTGTATCGCCTTGTGTCATCGCCAAATCACCTAACAAACGATAGCTTTGCACATTCGGATCAAGTGAAATACTTTGTTGCAAATAACGTTGCGCTTTTGTGTAATCTGCCTGTTGACCACTTAATTTACCCACGACCATCAATAAAATTGCATCATTCGCGTGACCAATCAACCAACGTTCAGCTGTTTCGAGTTGTAAAATTGGATTGACTGATTGAATATTTCCAAACAGAACTAATAAAGTTTCGTTCCAGTTTGCAGACAAATTTTTAACTAATTCATCTTCAATACTTGCACCTGCACCAACATCAATCATCGCTGCAAAATAAATCGCTGCCACACCACGCATGACTTTTATCGATAATGGCATTTCTACCCAAAGCGATTGAAGCATTTGACGATTTTTTTGTTCAGCCGCTTCTTTAAGAAGGTTACTAAATACTTCTGTTTCGATTAATTTTAACTCGGCTTCCATTAAAACTTTGTGCGTGGTTAACGAGGGAATTAATAAACGTAATGCTTGCCAATCGCCTAATTGTTGATACGTTAAATGCAACAAACGTAACACACTGGCTTGAGTTGGATTAACAGAATGTAAACGAGTTAACGTTTCTAACGCTTCGGTGTATTGTTGACCCGATAAATTCAATTCAGCTTGCGTCAATCCAACTGCAATTTCGGCATCGTCACCATGTTCAGCAGCAAATTGTAAATACTCATCACGCTTATCAAACGCACCACGCGATTGAGCGGCTCTTGCTGCTGTTAAATAATGAATTAACGGTGCGCCACTGTGTGAAGCGTGTTTAATTAAAATGTTTTCAGCGTCTTCCCAATTCCCTTCTGCCGAATCCACCAACCCTTTGATTAACGCTTGCTGAGAAATGTTAAGTTTATTGATAGCAACCCGTTTTTTAATTTGTTTTGGTAATCGAAATGACCAACCAAGTAATCGAAAGCTAAAATATAAAGCGAAAAATAAGACAATCAATCCTATTAAAAAAACGACGAGCGACGTTTCAATAGACCATTGTTCGATGCCAATGAGTACATAACCCGCGCTGTTTAAATGCGTTAAAAACTGGCTACCAATAAATCCCGCATAACCTAAACCGCCTAAAATAACCAAAAGAAAAAGCATTTTTTTCATGATGAATTCTCTTATTGTTGCGCTGGCGCGGTTTCGGTTTTTACAGCAGATGTATTCGATAACGCTTTATCTGTTTCAAGTCGTAATTTTGTGATGTCACGCAACATTTTTAATGACAAACTAATATCAGGGAATTGTGTGCGAATCCGAACGTCTGTGAGCTTATCGAGTGCAAGCGTGAAATGTTCAGCCGCTTTTTCTTTCACAAAATTACTGGTTATCCATTTTTGTGTATCCGCTAAACTTGCCTGATAAAGCACATCGTTTTGTTGAACCAATGCAATTTTGATAATTTCTAATTTCACTCGTAATTGCTCGCGAATAAACTGCGCTTGTTCAGGTGTTAAAATTTCATTGACGTGTTGTTGAACATGGCGAATTGTTACCATTGATTCTAATTGCCCGATTAAATCTTTTGGATCTTTTTTAACGTCTGGGACGATAGGTTTGACAGTTTCATCTTTACCTGCATAAGGCAACAATAAAGTGAGTGAGTCAATTTGAGATTCTAAATTTTGCAACGTAGCGTAGATTCCAACGACATCTACTGCATTTACTTTGCTCATCGCAGAAATATCTTTGGCTAATTGTTCACGAATTTTATAAGCCGCCGCGTCGCCACTTTCACGCAAACGTTGATCCGCAGCTTCTAACGCTTCCATAGTAGTATTAACATCGCCCATTAAAAGCAAACGTTGATTAGCGACACTCAATAAATACTCTGCATCAGCAAGCAACCAATCGCCGCGTGTTTTGCCTAATTGGCGTTGTAATTTTTGAATTTCTTCGGATAAATCTTTGCGGGTTGCATCTAATTTTTCATTTTGTAAATTTGAAAATTCGGTCACGCTATTTGTGAAATGCGCTTCTTTGTTACCCACATCAGTTTGAACAGCGGCGAGTTGTGATTGAATTGCCGCAAGCTGAGATTGGTAATCACTGATTTGTTGTGACACTGCGCCTTTAACTTCACCGCCCAAACCTTCTTGTTTGTCGCGTAATTGCTGTAAAAAATAATAACCAACACCCGCCACAACAGCGATAACTAGAAAAATAATTAAACCAAACCAAAATCCGCTGCGAGAACGTCTGACTTCTGGCGGTGTCTCTTTGACAGTTTGTTGTTCAATTGCTTCAATCAATTCAGCCACTTTCTTCCCCGTTTATTATCGTCGTTATTGTATTAAGAATTGCGCCATCTGACGGCATTTGCGCGAGTGCAATGTCTTCAAAACCGAGATTTTTTGCGATGGTTTGAATGCGCTCGCTGACTACTATTAAAGGTATTTTTATTAACAAATCATATTGCGTTTCTGGCAACATTTTCACTAAATTTTGTATTGCTTCGCCGCTTGTTATTGTTATGAAATCTAACTTTTGTTGCAAAATTTCAGTGCAATTGACTAGCGGAATTTCACGTTTATAAACATCTTGATAATTGACATTTGCGCCACGGTTTTTCAATGTATTTGCTAGCGTTTCACGTCCATTTTCGCCCCGAATTATCACGATATTTTTTTGTGAAACATTTTGTAATTCGTTTAATTCTAACAATGCTTCGCTATTATAACCATGCTGCGGCATTAAATCGACGTTCAACCCCACTGTTTTTAAGGCTTGAGCGGTAGCTTTACCGATGGCTAAACACGATTTCGTTTTCAATTGGCACATTTTAGCATCATCTAACTGTGAACAATAACAATGGACGGCATTTGTGCTGGTAAAAATAAACCAATCCGTATGTGTTAAAAATGATTCAATTTCATCACCACTTAACATTATCGGAATAATTTCAAGTGTCGGTAAACGAATCGGAATGCCATTATTTAAGAGAATTAAATCACATAAATTTTCAGCTTGATGCGCGGGTCGTGTGACTAAAATTCGCGCCTGTTTTAAATCAGCCATCAATTAACGCTTTTAAAATTTCAGCCGCACCTTGTTTGAGCAACTCGTCAGCAATGCTTTCGCCAATCTCAACAGGATTTTTAAAATCACCCTGTTTTTCAGTACGATAAATTACACTGCCGTCAGGATTTCCAACCAATGCACGCATGCAAATTTCACCATTTTTTAATTCGGCAAATCCTGCAATCGGCACTTGGCAACCGCCGTTTAATTTTGCATTCATGGCACGTTCAGCAATTACGCAAACGGCGGTCGTTTCATCATGCAAAGATTTTAACATTTCATTTATTTCAATATCATCGACGCGACATTCAATGCCAATCGCACCTTGTCCACACGCGGGCAAACTAATTTCAGTTGGCAAACTTTGGCGAATTCTTTCGCCCATTCCTAAACGTTTCAAACCAGCGGAAGCCAAAATAATTGCATCATATTCATCTGCATCGAGTTTCGCCAAACGAGTATTTACATTACCGCGTAACGATAAAATGTCGGCATTTGGAAAACGTGCTTTGATTTGACATTGACGACGCAAACTCGACGTGCCAATTCGTGCATTTTCTGGCAAATCGTCGAGATTTTGATAATGATTCGACACAAACGCATCCGTTGGATCTTCGCGCTCTAAAATTGCTGCAAGGTGTAAACCTTCGGGGAAATCAATTGGCACATCTTTCATAGAATGCACCGCAATATCGGCATTTCCTTCGAGCATTCCTTGTTCTAGCTCTTTGACAAATAAACCTTTTCCGCCAATTTTGGCAAGAGGTGCATCGAGGATTTTATCGCCGCGCGTCACCATTTTAACAAGTTCAGTTTTGATATTTGGAAACGCTTGTTGCAAAAGTGCCGCAACGTGATCAGCTTGCCAAAGAGCTAAAGGGCTTTGACGGGTAGCAATTCGGATAATTTTAATAGTCACTTGTGATTGAAATCTGAAATTAAGAATGAGTGAAAGTTTAGCGTAAATGCGCTATTTCGTCGAAATAAGTCATCCGAAAATTTTCTGAACGAATTACAAATGGCGGGTTTTAATGTTGAAAAATCGATAGCCTCTGCATTTTTTGCAAAGACTATCGACCATTAAAATTAGGTTTTACAATAAATTTAAAGCGGCTTAATGTGTTTTAAAATGAGCAATTTCACCCGCTAAACTGCGAATTTGTTCTTCTAATGATTCAGCAGCCGCAGCAGCTTCTTCCACCAGTGCGGCATTTTGTTGGGTAACACAATCCATTTGAGTGACTGCTTGATGTACTTGATCAATCCCCGCGTTTTGTTGAATCGATGCGGCAGCAATTTCAGACATTACTTCTGTCACTTTTTGAATTGAATTCACAATGTCTTCCATTGTTTTTCCTGCTTGTTCAACTTGTTTGCTACCACTTGAAATTCGATCAACCGAATCGCTAATTAAGCGTTTAATTTCACCTGCTGCACTCGCAGCGCGTTGTGCTAAATTACGAACTTCGATAGCGACCACCGCAAAACCTTTACCTTGATCGCCCGCTCTAGCCGCTTCTACTGCCGCGTTTAACGCCAAAATGTTAGTTTGGAACGCGATGTCATCAATTACCGTAATAATATCGACAATTTGATGTGATGATTCATTGATATTCGCCATCGTCAACACAACTTCATTCACCACTGACACGCCTTTTCTTGCAGTGTTTGCTGCACCTAAAGCCATTTGATTTGCGTGTTTTGCGTGTTCTGTGTTTTGTTGTACCGTCGTACTTAATTCTTCCATACTTGCGGCAGTTTGTTCCAAACTTGCGGCTTGTTCTTCGGTTCGATGCGATAAATCATTATTACCTGCGGAAATCTCATCAGCAGCTGTTGCAATTTCATCACTAGAAGTCCGAATACTTGCCATAAGCGTTTTCAAATTCGCATTGGTATGATTGATACTTTCTGTCACTTTTCCAAACACACCTGGATATTCAGTCTTAATTGTTTGTGTTAAATCACCTTTTGCAAGTGCTGAAATGACACGATCAATTTCATTTAAACAACCTAATGCAGTAATTGTTTTGTTGATATTTTCTTTGAGGGATAACATTTCTCCTCGTCCGTCAGCGGTGACACGATGTTCAAAATCACCTTCCGCAATGTATTCCATTACTTGCACAATGTCGTTCAACATCGTTCGCATTGCTGCCTGGGTCAAAATACCTTTTTCAATAGTTTCTTTAAATTTGCCTTCGACATTTGCCACAATTACTTTAGAAAAATCGGCGTTATAAATTGAAGTCGTCACGTCATTTAAAGCAAACATCGTAATTCTAAGCCGAGCAATCGTTTGATTGATGCTATCTTTCATTTTTACGAAATCGCCTTCTGTCGCCGCAGTTATTTGTACCGATAATTCACCTTTTGAAACACTACTCATTACAAACGCAGTATCCATAATAATGTCAGACAAATTTTTACGCATTTCATTAATTGAATAAATTAAACTGCTGGTATCGCCAGAGTGAACTTCAACGTTTATTGATAAATTACCACTCGAAATTTCTTTAACAACACTTGCCGTATAACTTGGTTCGCCACCCAATTCACTAAGCAATCGACGCACAATCATCATTCCAAAAAATACAGATAACGCCAATCCAGCGATTACCATAACAATTGATGTAATCAACGAAAATTGGTAACGATTTTGTGCATTTTCATATTCTTGTTTTGCGATGTCTTTTTGTAATTGAACTAACGCATCAATACCGTCTGAAACGGGAACAAATAGTGGACGGATTTTTTCAACAACTATTTTTTGTACAGATTCGGGATCACCGCCATTTTTAAGCAGTTCTAATGCTGGATTAATACCTTCAGCTACATATTTTTTACGCGCTTCGATAAATTTATTTGCCAGTTCTGCTTCATCGGGTGTCATTTCAGTTGACGCATAACTGTCCCAAAGTTTATTAATTTCAGCACGAGTTTTTTCTATTTTTTCCGAACTGCGCTTATTTTCTTCAGGCTTATTAACTGCATTCGCAATTTTTAAACGAATGTCAATTTGCTTTGCTTTAATTTCAGAAAGGTCAGCAATTGGAATTGTTCTATCGGCATAAACCGTTTTTAAACCCTCATTAGTTCTATGCAGTGCGTACAGATTTAAACCGCTCAACGTGAGCATCACGGCTGACATTAATCCAATAAGGAAAAGCAGACGATTTTTAACGGTGAGATTATTAAGCATGATTGAGCGGCCTCTGTTTTATTTTGTAATTTAAATAGTTATATTGAATTCAGTTGTCGGCATCAAGATGACATTTTCAAGAAGCTGCCCAAAACTTAACCGTATTTTTGTTTATTTCGGTTCATCCAAAAATTTGTCGCTAATTGATGTGCTTGTTCTTTTGTTTCCGTTTTATTCAGCAATTTCAAAGCCACAGCAGCTGTGCCAATAACACTGGCTTCTGCAAAATCATCTTCAAATTCACCGCGCCACAACAACGTGAGTTGTTCAGGATTTAAATTTTCGGGTTTGACGTGTCGATGCGTAAATAATGCGTCCCACATTTCGTCGCTTAATTCGCCGTTATGAACACTTTGCACCAAACATTCTACGTCAGGATTTCGTTCAGTTTCACCGCCCTCACCTTTCAAAACTGCCATGTGTGGTTGATTTAAAAGCATTGCTGCGTGTTGATGAACTGCTCTATAACTGGGGTGAAAAATACCTTGAATGCTGTAAGGTGCATCAAATGGATTTAGCAAACGCACCAACGTGTGAACAGGTGAACGAAGTCCTAAAATCGGACGTAATTGAATAATATCGTGCAATTTTGGGCAAAAATGTTCGAGTGACAAATAACTGAATTTTTGCATTTTTAATTGATTTTCTGCTTCTTCAATTGAAGTGGCTGCTTTCAAACCCAAATAATGCAATACGTTTTCGGTATAAATTCGGTCTGGCGAGTGTCCTTCTGCGCCGTGCATAAAAATCGTCACACCATTTTCAACTAACAATAAAGCCGATAATAAAAACCACGGTAAATGCCGACGTTTTCCCGCATACGACGACCAATCTAAATCAACGTGAATACTATTTTGAAAATGGAAAAAGTCGCGTCCTGCTTGAGCAAAGCCCGCTAATTCTTCGGCGGTTTCTTCTTTTACCCGCATTAACATTAAAAACGCGCCTAATTGAATTGGCAAAACTTCATCTGCCAAAATCATTTTCATCGCTTTATAGGCTTCTTCTCGTGTGAGAGGACGTGAACCTTTCTTGCCTTTGCCTAAAATACGGACAATTTCAGCAAATGGATGTTCTTCAGAAGGTGTATTTTCGTGGTGAGTAAAAGTCATAACGTAAATCTCAAATAATGATCAAGTAACAACGCGGCAAAAATCACTGTGATATAAACAATTGAATACCAAAATGTCCGCATCGCTGTTTTATTGTCTTTTGCTCGCATCATGGCAATAACGTAATACAAAAAAACGATATTTAAAATCAACGTCACGCCTAAATAAATGAGTCCACTCATGCCTGTTAAATACGGCAACATTGTCACAATGAACAGCAAAACGGTATAAAGTAAAATCTGTAATCGTGTGTAATCTGCGCCGTGCGTAACAGGCAACATTGGGATATTTACTTTGGCGTATTCTTTTTCACGCGCAATCGCTAACGCCCAAAAATGCGGGGGTGTCCAAACGAAAATAATCAGCGCGAGTAATAAAGCGTAAGGATGCACTTCGCCTGTCATCGCGCACCAACCTAATAATGGCGGTGTTGAACCGAATAAACCTCCAATCACAATGTTTTGTGGTGAAGCGCGTTTCAAATAGCAGGTATAAATAATGGCGTAGCCGAATAACGATAAAAATGTCAGCACGGCAGTCAGCATATTCACTTTTACGATTAACAAAAGCATTGCCACAATTCCTAAAATTGCAGCGAAACTTAAAACATTCGTGGTACTTAAATCGCCTTGTGGCAACGGACGATTTTCCGTGCGGCGCATTTCTGCATCTGCTTTGCGGTCAATAAAATGATTAATAGCAGCGGCTGAGGCGGACGCAAAACCAATCCCGACTAAGCTGTAAAACATCAGATCAAGTGGCGGCAACATTGGCATTGCAAGCAACATTCCAACGACTGCGGTAAATAACATTTCTGCAACCACATTGGGTTTGCAGAGCGTGAGGTAACTTTTCCAAAGAGGTGTAGGCATAATGAATATAATCCGAATTTTAAAAAATCATGAAGTTGGCAGCAACTGTAGCAGACGCAAAAAACTAACGTCAACTAATGTGGTACACAGAAGAACGTAGTTATATCGCCGCTCTGTGTCAAATAAACCACCGAATGAAGGACAAATCGAAACCGCTGTTACCAACGCTTTAAATTTGACCCCTTAGCAACGGAATAAGCTAATCCATTTAACGAAAAATAGAATATCGTAGAAATCAATAACGACAATGGATTGAAGTCATAAACCACACTTCAATAGGGGGTCAATTAAAAA
>CAIPQN010000015.1 GCA_903867225.1 uncultured Pseudomonadota bacterium
TCCATTTAACGAAAAATAGAATATCGTAGAAATCAATAACGACAATGGATTGAAGTCATAAACCACACTTCAATAGGGGGTCAATTAAAAACGATGTTTTTTGTTAAAAAGGGGTCAAAATTCAGCCGTTGGTAACAACATAAGGTGAAAGGTTTTTACAGCCTTTTGCCTTGTGCTGTTTTGGTTTTTGCAACGCCGTTGTGGGCGCAGGAAGCAAATAATTCAGAAAATACCGTAGTAACAAATGAAGTCCAACCTGGTTTTGATTTGTTTGAATTGCAAGTCGATGGCAACACCGTTTTAGATAATGGTTTAATTGAAAAAACGCTTTATCCATTTTTAGGAAAAAATAAATCGGTTGATGACGTTGAAAAAGCCCGTCAAACCTTAGAAGCTACTTATAAAGATAAAGGTTATCCGACTGTTTTAGTCGAAATTCCAGAGCAGGACGTTTTGGAAGGCTTAGTACGTTTAAATGTGGTTGAAGGTTCAGTTGAACGTTTAAAAGTCACAGGCTCACGTTATTTTTATTTAGGAAAAATTACCGAAAAAGTCCCCGCGCTTGCAGCAGGAAAAGTGCCTTATATGCCTGCTGTTCAAGAACAAATCAGCGCACTTGGTAAAGAATCCCCAGACAGACAAGTTCCCCCCGTATTTCGCGCTGGTTCAACACCAGGTAAAACCGAAATCGAATTAAAAGTAAAAGATGAATTGCCCTTGCATGGCAGCGTTGAAATTAACGGACGCAATTCCGAATATACAAGTCGTTCGCGCGTCATCGGTTCAATTCGTTACGACAATTTGTGGCAAAGTTTTCACAGCGCATCGTTGCAATATCAAGTTTCGCCCGAAAATCCCGACGAAGTTGATGTTTGGTCAGGAACGTATGTGTTGCCAACAGGTTGGCGCGATTCACGCCTTGCGCTTTATGGCATTGGTATCAGTTCTAACACCCAACTCGGTACAACCGTTGGCGGTTTATCGGTTGTTGGCGCAGGTTCCATTTATGGCGCACGTTTAATGTTGCCGCTTTCAACATTTGAAAATTATTCGCACAGCGTCAATTTAGGTTTTGATTACAAAAACTTTGATCAAGGCGTAAAAACCAAAGGGCAAGATTCACAAAATACCCCGATTGCTTACGCGAGTTTTCAAGCGGGTTATGACGGCAACTGGCGTTACGATGAATCAGTCACGTCATTAAGTTCCGCGCTGCATTTTTCAGTGCGCGGTTTAGGCAACGATGCACAAGAATTTTCTCAAAAACGTTTTGGTGCAAAAGCCGATTATTTGTTTTTAACGAGTGAATTAAAACGCCTCCAACAACTTCCTTATGATTTACGTTTAGCGGCGCGATTAGGCGGACAGATTTCAAGTTCGCCGTTGATTAGCAACGAACAATTTTCAGCAGGTGGCGCACAAAGTGTGCGCGGTTATAACCAAACGCAGCAACTTGGCGACGATGGCGTGAATGTGTCGTTTGAATTACAAAGCCCCGTGATTCCAACGTGGGATTTCGCACAAAATTTCCGTTTTCACACATTTATTGATTACGCCTATTTACACATTCAAAAACCGCTTGCGCCAAATCCAGCCTCTTATGAGTTAGCAGGTGCGGGCGTGGGTTTGCGTTTTGATTTATTTAAACATTTTGTGACTGATTTAGATTGGGCGTTGCCGCTTTATAAACAAAATACCGTTGATGCTTACGATCAACGCATTGATTTCCGTTTTGCTTACGAGTTTTAAGCCATGACAAAAATTAAATCTCTCACTTTAGCAATTCGTACTTTAATTGGTTTGTCGTTTGTATCACCGCACGTTCGCGCAGAATTACCTGTACCGAGCGCGAATGTGACGCTTTCAAATACGCCTGTTGAAATTGCCACGCAAGGACAAGCGACCGCCACGATTTCTGGGCAAAATTTAACGATTCAACAAGGCAGCGAAAAAGCCGTTTTGAATTGGCAAAAATTCAACATCGGCGCAGAAAATGCGGTGAATTTTCAGCAACCATCCGCGAATTCGGTTGCACTCAATAACATTCATCAAGCCGATGCCAGCAAAATCATGGTTGACATCCTCACCGCCCTAAAGAGGCGGTGATTCCTACAGCTAGACGCTTATGTCCAAGCGCGAGAATGTTCTTAGCCGCATTAACATCTCTGTCATGCGTCGTGCCACACTCGGCACAAGTCCATTCTCTTATTCCA
>CAIPQN010000016.1 GCA_903867225.1 uncultured Pseudomonadota bacterium
ACCAAAAATAATTTCATTATTCTTTTTCAAAATGCGTTGTTTTTTGTGGTGAGAGATAAATTCACGCAAAGCGTTAATTACCGTATCCTCTTTTGATTCAAAATGTCCTAAAACACGCGCTTCATTGATTAGCGTGTCATCGATAGCGAGTTGAATAGTCATAAATTTAAACTCCAAGTTCTAAGAGCCTGCATAGAATTAAAAAGTACAGAATCGTGAAACGTTTTAAAAATGTTGGGTAAGTTTTCAAACATGAATTTTTCTCTGCTTAGGTGTTAAAAATCGTCAAAATTTAAAACGTATATGCCTTCGAACATTTTGAAATCTTTCACATTGAACGTATAGATATTCTTGAGTTGGGCTTGCAACATAGTTGCAACCAAATTTGTATCATGAATTTTCTGCTTTTTTACCTGATATTTCTTGAGTAACGGCAATAAAATATCGAGTTCTGCTTCAGGTACAATCGTTAAAACTTCCGTAAATTCTTCCAATTTACTGCACGCTTCAGAAACAGTTAATGGTTCATCAAAAAATTTACTGTTTGTTGAAATTGCATAAAACTCACGCAAAACTTGTCTGGAAATGAACAGTTCTGTGTCATATTTTTCAAAAGCCAAAAATGCACGTTTAACTTGGGCGTGTTTTGCAGAATCAAAATTTTCAAAGGTGTGATAAATCAGCACATTCGTATCAAGAAAAACGTGCTTAAATTTCGTCACGATAAGCATCCTCGCGGCAAAATTCCATTATCTTTTTGCCTTTTGAAAACGTGGTTAACTTTTTGATGCTACTACGCTTTGCTGCTGATGTATCTTCAATGTTTTGTTCACTCATCAAAATAACGCGAACATTGATTGCTTTCTTTTCAGGCAAGGTAAAAGGTAATTCGATGTATTTACCTCTACCTTGTGTTTCAAATTCAACTGCATACATTTTTAAATCCTCCTAAACTTTGCAATACAAAACCGTTTCTTCGCTGTGAATGGTGTAGTGATCAACGTAGCACGAATAAAACGGGAATTTTTCTTTGATGTGCAAAATAATTTCAAACAAATCATCAGGCTTGTGATAAAGCGAAATCGCAAGTTTTGGTTTGAAGCATTCAATGCTTTGTTGTGCGCCACGAAGCGTATCCATTTCCGCGCCTTCTACATCAAGTTTTATAAAATCCACTTTTTCGATTTGCCCAGAATTGACCAAACTATCAATTGAACGCAGTGGCACTTTATGATTGTTTGAATTAAAGCCTGGACCGTAACCGCCTAAAATAATCGGCTCGGCGATAACATCTCTATTCGATAAACCAAACGGCATGGCTTGAACGTTTTTATTGGGAAATTGCGCGATGTTGTAAGCGAGAATTTCAAGATGTTCTTTTACGGGGTCAAAAGAATAAACGTGTCCGTTTTCACCCACCGCATTTGAAAACACCAGTGCGGTATCACCCGTACACGCGCCACCGTCGATAACATAATCGCCCGTTTCTGGCTCAACGATGATGCCATCTTGTGAATAAAAATACTGCCCACGAAACAGATAACTTTCAAAACCAAGACAGTCCGCCACATAGCGATGATTTTTATATTCAAAATCGTAGTGATTTAATTTGCCAAACATCCCCGTTGCTGGAAGCTGGCTAGGCGTGTGTTTTTCAAACGCTTTGTATTCGGCTAATTCGGTTTCTTTACCTGCAAATGCAACAGGAATTTTTACGCTCAAATGTCCGCCTAAGCGATAAGCAATCAAATGAAGAAATAGCCTTTTTGAGGATTCATTGTTTAGCAATGAATACGCAGTGAATAGACTGATTGAATTTTTAAAAAACCAATCAAAATAAAAGGAGTGCAAGCCTGTGTTAAATTCTTTTGAATGGTCTTGACCGTCATAATTGAATCTGTGAGCATCAAAATTATCGAAATGACGATTTAATTTAAGAGCCTGTACGGAATTAAAAAGTACAGAATCGTGAAACGTTTTAAAGGTGTTGGGTAAGTTTTCAAACATGATGTTTTTATTAAGTTAAATGGTGGGAAATTGTTACAGGCAATGAAATTTTTTAATTGCCAATATCATATTTGCTAAGTAACTCGCCAATATAGGGGTTGATATTAGTAGAACTTCCTACAGCAGGATATTTACATTTTTTACATGCCTCATAATTCTGAACCCTGCCATTTAAATGATCAATCCGCATTTTGTTTAAATACTCGCTATCCCAAATGTCTTTTAAGCCAGCATCATTAACATTTCCGATATTCGCTTCCTGTGCAAAATCTGCACAGCATGGACTTATTCCACCATCCGAATGAATAAGCATTTGATAAAACAATTGTGGGCATACCTTGTTTGCTACAACTTCCTCAGAGTATTGATGTTTTAATTCCACATTTTCATTAACAGTGTCACTAATATCAACATCTGGCCAAATGTTAGCCGCATTATCAATAAAAATGGTGTCGCAATAATCACCAAAGATATTCAAAAAAAGTTCTTGTTCTTCTTTAGAAAAATAATCGCCTACTATTTTGATGTGAATGTGGCAATTTTGTTTGATGGAATAAAGTTGTTTGATATTTTCTAGTAATTTTGAAAAATTGGCTTTTGTATCCGTGAAATCTACATATTGCTCTTGAGAAAGTCCATATATCGAAATATGAATTTGATCTAACCCTGCTGCAATTATTGCCTGCATATTTTCATCGGTAAAAGCCGTCCCATTTGTTGTAATTGCAATTCTTTCAACAACATCTTCTTGTTTCAATAATGCAATCATCTTAGGCAAATTTTTATTTAGAAGAGGTTCGCCAAATCCATGTAAATGAAGCATTTTCACTTTAGATGGAAATTTTTTTAGATCATTAACAATCTTTTCAAACAATTCCATTCCCATCATTGTTTTATTCATTTTTTTTAATGAGCTTTCGTCGCCATTAAAACAAAATTTACAGGCAAAATTACATATATTCGTTGGATCGATGTACATTGTAAGCGGTGTATCAAGAGGTAATAACTCTTGAAGTGGCTTTCTGTTTTTGCTGTACGGTTGTCTAAATTCTGCTTTCATATTTTTAATTAGTTTGGTTAATGATTGATTGTCTAAACTCTGCTGATTCTACTTTTGCATTGTCTGCGTCTCGACATTTATCACAAGGTGATTGTTTTTCACCAAAAGTGAATAAATCTTTTCTCCACATCGCTAAAGTGTTTGAGGCATAAATCTCAAAAATAGTTTGTGATGATACATTTTCTACAAGGTATTTTTTGCTGGATTCAGGGTAAAACTGGCAACAAGGGAACACATCACCATCATGACTAATAGTGAACTCGCGTAACGGACGCACACACGGGGTAGTTCTTGTTTCTTCTGTATTAAGAAATTCAACCGTTCCTGCTCTTGAATTGCCATATCGCGCCCAGTCATTTGCCATAACACGCACTCTCATTCCGTTCCAATCAACATTAGATTCAATGTTTCCATCTTTTAACGATTTATCAATTTCGTAATGGCTAATTCCGAGTTTTTTAAATAATTTGTGGAAACACTTTTCTCGATCATTCACATCATAAATTTTCTTAGGCGATGGGTGCAAAGTAACAAAAATTGCATTTAGCCCAGCATCATTTAATTTGTTTAACTTGTTTTTATTCAGATAATCCCCGTTAGAATTAAACATCAAAAAAGCATTTGGCAAATTTTCTCTAACTTGCTTAACGCGCAGATAAATTTTTTCATCTGCCAACGGTTCGTTATAGAGATTCAATGCAACAGTAGATGCGTAAGAAATGCTTTTTAACTCTTGAATAATTTTGTTGAAAATCAAATCTTGCATTTGTATCTGTGCTTTTCTGTAATTATCCGAAGATACAGGGCAATATGAACAACTTCTATTGCAATAAATGCTAGTTTCTATATTGACAATGCAAACGTATTTCTTAAACAGTGCAACCTGCTCCTCGTAATTTTTTATTTCAGTAAAATCAAATAAAGAAGTAGGAATGTCTTTTTGCTTAATAAAATGTTCCCAGTAATATCCTCTTCCTATTTTATTTAGGAGGATTTCCTGTTTAGGTACAAAGAACATTACCGTCTCTAACCAGCCTTCGGTGTAATGACGAAGATAAATATCGTAATCCTGACGAATACTGAAAATATATTCGGGAATTTGCCAAAAATCAGATGCACTGTGATAGACAGAAATGGCAAGTTTTGGATGGTCTTCGATTATGTGTTGTTTGCAACCTTCGAGAGCTTTTAATTCCCAACCTTCTAAGTCCATTTTGATGAATGTGACTTTTTCTTTAACAGATTCGTCTAACGTTGTGACTTCGATACTGCATGAACCTTCATCACTCACTGCGCTGGCAGAACCCGCATCAGGATTGAAAGAAAGGGTTCCACAAGTATCAGAAATGCCCCGCGTGATAAATTCAATATCTCTACGGTTTGCAAGTCGTTTTTTAGCATTCAACATATTTTTTTCAGATGGCTCAAACAGTATCACTTTTTTGTATGTTGGATAACGCTTACAAAATTCTTCCGTTGTGTCACCATCAAAACCACCCGCATCAACAAAAACTTCGTTATTTAACATCAAGAAATCTTCAAAATACTGGTCGGATAATCGAGTCGAATAATCAACCATGTGAACAGGGTCAGCGGTGAGGCGATAACGAATCAAATCGTTAAACACTTTTACAGATTCTTCGTCTGCAAATTTTTCTGACAAAGATGCCCAATGTGCTTCATTTTTTGCAACGTCTTTTCGCATTTCAGCGACAAATTCAGGGGCAGGAATTAGCTCATCAGGTTTTAACGTCAACAAATCGGCGTAATTTAGCCAGCCACCATTTTTTATTTCTAGTTGCTGTAATTTTCGACTAACCGTCACGGGACTGATGGACATTGAACAATTTACGACAATTGCATTATCGGGAAGTGTTTCACTTTTAATGACAGGCTTGCCATGCCAAAAAGTACCATCAACTGCAAAATCATCAATAAAACCATCTATATCAAATAATTTCGCTAATGATGCCGAATGTTCATTTCGCCCTAAAAGAAAGCGTGTTATCAGGTTTTCTTTTGAAGTGAATTTTTCAACTAAAGAACAAATATGATTATTTGGCTGATTTTCATTAAGTATTTCAATTAAATTAAACATTAGCAGATTTCTCTTGTGTCAATGGCTAACCATTTCTGTTCTTTTGCGGAATGATTCATTGTTTCTAACACATTCAGTCCAATCGTTGCCTGTAATGCGCCATACGTCCAATGTGGATCGACTATTTTTGTTTCTTGATAATCTTCTAGCTTGTCGGCAATGTCGAAATAAAGATTTGCAAACGCTTCAACAAAACCTGCGGGATGTCCTGATTTAAAACGGTTATAACGCAATTCGGATGCCAACTGAACATCTGCGGCTCTATCTACCCATTTTTTATTACCTTGCACATCATGCACAAATAAAACTTCAGGTTCCATTTGATACCATTCAGCACTGCCTTCTGTACCGAATACTCTAATTTTCAGCCCATTACGATAACCGATCGCAGATTTTCCAAACCACATATCAGATTTCATGCCGCTTGGATAACGGGCAATGCACGAAACATCATCAATAATATCTGCAAACCACCCATAACTATTTTGGTCGGCAATCAGCAAGCTAGGATTTTCGTTACTGATGTAATGAATCATGTGTTGCAAATGTGCGCCTAAATCTAACGAAACGCCAGGAATGTCACCATCTTGCAAACGCCAACTTTGTGGCGCGGGTTTATTGCCTTTTGCATCAAGACGTGCAAAACCTTCCTGCGGCATTTCAATTTGAATTTGGGTCAGTTTGCCTAAATGTCCTTGTTGAACCAAACAACGTAATTCCCGCAGCATCGGATAACCTGTGTAATTGTGCGTGACGGCTAAAAAACTATTGTGTTGTTTTACCGCTTCGCAAATTTCTAACCCTTCTTGATAATTGCTTGCTAACGCTTTTTCACAAATAACGGCATAACCCAAAGAAAGAGCTTTGATTACCATCATTTTATGCTGTGGCGTGGGGGTCAAAATAGCGACGGCATCAATTTGATTTTGTTCGTTTTCTAATAAAGTTTCCCAATCCGAATGCAAACGAATGTGTTCTAAATTCCAAGATTCAACGGTTCGCGTGTTGATTTCTTCACGCCGACTAAAACACCCAGCGACAACTTGCCAACGATGATCCATTTGTGACGCAATAAGATGCGTATAACCGACAGCAGAATCAATGCCGCCGCCAATAATGCCTAATTTAAGTGTTCGTTTTTTTGTGGTCACGCTGTTGCCTCGGTGCTGGCAATAAAATTAACTTGATAAACGTTTCTTTCAAGAAATGCGTTTGTTAATGACATTTTTTGTTCTTCAGAATTTACTTCAGCAAATAAGATGCCGACTCGTCCATTTGGGCTAGGTTTAAGCAAATCACCCGATGTCGCAATCGAAATATAACGCGCTATATTCAATGATTTTTGAAATGAAAGATTGTAGAAAACACCTGTTTTTTGTTGCGCAACCGTATGTCGAATAATTAACTTCGTTTGATTATTTGAAGATTCCGTTTTCAATGGTTGTCCAATAAATGGCATTGCGTAATTAGCTACATACGGATAACCCGTAGAAAGTTCAATCAATTGGCTATACAAATCACCAGGACAACGGCGCGTGATTTCAATCAGCCAAATTTTTTGTTGATTACAAATAAATTGCGTATGAATCAAACCATCTTTTAAATTTAATAACTGAGCGAGCTTTTCAATGCTTTCTCTCACTTGTTGCAATAAATGACTTGAGAAATCTATTTTGACAAAACTGGTATCTACAACAAAAGGATTCGCCGAGCCGTATTCTTCAACAATAAAATCTTGGTTAATTTTTTGATCTGTTAAAAAAGCCGAATGACTATAAAGTTGTCCTTCGACAAATTCTTCAATAATCATTTCACCGTTACGAGAATAAGATTTAGCGGTTTCAATAGCAGTTTGAATGCTTGAAAAATTGGGTGTTTCAATTTGAGTAATGCCTTTCCCGCTAAACGCATCAACAGGTTTTACAATTAACGAACAATTGGCTTGATTAGCTGTTTCTAATGTAAAAATTTGTGGGACTGGCAATTGATGTAACAACGCAAAATGGCGAAATTTTGATTTATTTAACAGTGTGCTAGTGGTTTCAAAATCATCCACGTTTATCAAATAAGATTCACCCGTTAAACGTGAACAAATTTCATACGAATGATCATTGCAACCAGGAATCACATAATCAATGTTCAATTCTGAAATGGTTTGTTTTAAGACGTTGAGATTGGAATAATCAATTTGAATATAGTTTTGAATACTCTTTGCCATAAAGTCATTGGGATTGCGCCCGATGACATAAACAGTCATTCCTAATGAAACTAGATATTCATAGATCGGAATCGCTGAAAAATTGGTGTCAACTAACAAGACTTTTTTGTTTTGAACAGCATTTATTTGAAATTCGTGTTTCATATTCTAAAACTTTCCACTGGCAAACCATCACAAAACCGTTGCCACATTATTTTTAACGCTTTCTCCAATCCAATTGCCACGTTTCTAGGCTTACACTTTTTACCATGTTGTATCCGATGCCGTAATTGATGTCTCAAAATTTGTAATCCTTGAAAATTCTCACTCCAGTTTTTTGCCATTGCTACAAATTGTTCAGGAGTTTCAGCAACAAAATCATTATGTAACTCAGCAAGACTTAAACCGCTTACTCCACCTCTCCCAGCAAAACTTTTCCAAGCATAAGTTAATACTGGAACCCCCATCCATAGAGCAAAACAAGTAGTTGTTCCACCACTGTAAGGAAATGTATCTAAAATAAAATCAACTTCGCCATGTAATGCTAAATAATCAGGAATTGACTTTTTAGCATAAAACATCAATCGATCAGCATTTATGCCACGTTTTGAAAATTCGTTTTCTAATTGTCTCTGTAGTGCTTCATCTGAAACATTCCCCAAAATCATTTTAGCAGTAGGAACTTCGTTTAAAACTTTTCCCCATAAATCAAATGTTTGTTGAGTTAGTTTGCTAGTTCTGTTGAAACTACCAAAGGTGATGTAACCATTTTTCAATGCTGGTGTATCAACAACAGGTGTATTTGTTTCTGGGACTGAAAATGTGACTATGCTAGGCAGATGAACTAATTTTTCGATGAAATAATTATCAAACATTCCAGAAGGGCAACAATCGTTATCAACCAAATAATAATCCATCGTTTTCAAGCCTGTCGTACCTGGAAAACCAATCCACGAAACTTGAATCGGCGCGGGTTTATAAGCGAACGTCAGCAAACGGTTTTTATCGGTATGCCCCGACAAATCAATGGCAATATCAATGCCGTCATTAAACATTTGTTGCGCGAGCTGTAAATCCGTCAGCGTTGCAACATCACGCCACAAAGCAAAATGCGATTTTATCCGCGCCGTGAAATTATCGTTTTTGGTGTTGTTGTAATACGCGACCAGCTCAAATTGATTTTTATCAAAACACGCGAGTAGCGGTTCAATAAAATACGCCACCGCATGATTCCAAAAATCGCCCGACACCATTGCCACGCGCAACTTTTTATTATGGTCACGATTTTCATGCGAATGCACCAGCGGCGTAATGCCTTGCGAGGCAACTTCCCCAAAACGCAACGCTTCTTGAAAAGCGTCTTCTGGCGATACATTCGGATTATGCGCGAGGGTATAAAGTAAATTGGTGTAGGCTTCCAAATAACGCGGATTGACTTCGAGAGCTTTTTTATAAGCGGCTTGCGCGGCTTCTAAATCGCCTGAATTTTTGAGCAAATTTCCTAAATTACTGTGCGCTTCGGCAAAGGTCGGATTGATTTGAATTTCACGTTGATAATGTTCAATCGCTTTTTCGATTTGATTGGTTTTACTAAAAACCAGCGCGAGGTTGTAATTCGCTTTTATGAACTTTGGATTGACTTTAATAGCGCGTTGATAACTTTCTTTTGCTTCGTCAAAACGTTTAGCTTCGTTCAACGCATTACCCAAGTTGTAAGCGGCTTCAGCATCTTGCGGCAAAAGCTCCGACGATTTCTTTTTCGCTTCGAGCGATTCGTCTAATTTTCCTAAACGTTGCAAAACTGCGCCCAATACTTTCCAAGTAAAACCGTGTTTTGGGTATTTTTTCAGCAATGCACGCGCTGCTTGTTCGAGTTCTTCGTTTTTATTTTGGTTGAATAATTCGATTAACTTGCTCGTTTCTGCTTGTGACGGTTGAGCAATAGCGGTTTTTTTTGCAAAAGATTTTGGGAGTGGTTTTTTCATGTTTTAAGTATTCGGGTTTTATTTTTATTTTTTATCAGCAAATGTGATGCCATTTTTAAGTATTGAACCAATCAATTTGCTTTCCAGTCGCACGTTCATAAAGTAATTCAGGTGCGACATCAAAGCCACAATCCCACGTTAACGTTGCCCATTCGTCAAATTTGAAGGCTTTAAAGTTTTCAATATCACGCAAAGGGGTAGCCACTTTATATTTAAAAACCAAATCCTTTAAATCAACGTCACCTGATTCACCTGTGTTAAAAGTCAAATGGAGTTGGTAATCGCTCAAATAATTTGCTTTTTCAACCGTGACAATCATGTTGTTACGTCTTTTTTATGTGTTTCTAATTCGCTGCCTTGCAAAGGAAAAGGTAATTTATGCGAAGTCGCATTCAAAAAATAAACGCAGCGTTGAATGGCTTCAAGTAATTGCGCTAAATACGCTTTTTCTGCACTCAATAATTCTTTTGGACTCATAACAACACACTTTTTTCAAAAGCGATTTGTTGAAAGGGACTTAATTTTTGCCCAGTTTGCACAATTAACAAATCGACAGGTAAATTCAAACGACTTTCTAAGGCGTTTTTTAACTGCGCTTTTTGCAATAAACCCAGTAATTGCGGTGCTTCAATCAACAAATCTACGTCTCCACCTTTTGCCTCATCGTTCAAACGAGAGCCAAATAAACGAATTTGGACAGGTTGAGACGTTATTGCTTGAACAATTTCAATAATATTTGTGATTTGCTCGGTTTTAAGTCGCATGATTTTTGATGCCCGACTTTTTAATCGTTGATCACTTGCTGAATAATAAAATCCTGCAAACGTTGATTTTCTTCATTTCGGCGTTGTTCTTCACGACGACGATTTTCTTCTTCCTCGCGGCGTTTTGCTTCGTCACGTTTTTTGGCTTCTTCTTGCTCATTGGTGTTCATTATTTTTCTCCTGGTTGAATTAGTGTTTTATTTTGTTCAATTATTTTTTTGAAAGTTTCACTCGTTTCTGTCCAATCCACCACATCAACCCGAATGGGCAAATCGGATTCATCGAAGGCTTCTTTAAGGATTGCCATTTCTGAAAACGACAACGGCTGTTGCGTCATAATCGCCAAATCTAAATCCGAATACTTTTTCGCATTGCCTTTGACACGCGAACCAAATGCCCAAACTGCGTAATCACTCGCGTGAGTTTTCAGAATTTTGCAAACCACGTTTAAATCGTGTGAACTCAAATCAATCTGCGGCATTTTTTGCACTTCTTTCAACTAATTGTTGATACAGATACTTTGCCTCGACTAAAAAATCGAAAGAAATTTCATAAACGGCTTCCGCTTTACTTCGGTTGTAAGTGTGAGAGCTGTTGGTTCGTGCTTGACGATAATCGCGCCATTCTGACCAATCCGAACGCAACAAACCTTTTTCATTACCAATACGAATAATGTTTTGAAAGGTACTTAAATCAATTTCTTCAGGATTTGCGGCAGTTTCTTCGAGGTAACGCGCCAGCATTTTGTGACTGAGTTCATAAGTAAATTCAAAACATTGAATCACTGAATTACGAAATTGTTCAAATAAATCATCATCGTTTTCTGCCATTTCAGACGTGGCAAAACCAATGCTTTTTTCGAGTTGACAAATTGCATCGCAGAAAGAAGAAAAATCAATTTTTTGTTCATTTGTGTTCATAAGTCCCCTTCTTATTTAAACTTTAAAACGCTTGAATGTTCTGATTCAACTATTTCAACGCGAGGTGTAATCCCGCAAATCAATGTGTAAGGAATGGTATTTGAACAAATAGCAATTTCCTCAATAGGCAACTTTTCGCCCCACAAAGTGACTGGATCCCCTGCTTTCGCCGTGGAATTCAAACCTAAATCAACCGTTATCATGTCCATCGAAACCCGTCCAACTAATGGCACACGATCACCATTCACTAAAACGGGCGTACCAATTTGAGCATAACGCGGATAACCATCACCGTAACCAATCGCCACTACGCCTAATTTTGTCGCGCTTGAACTTGTCCATGTTCCGCTATAACCAACAGTTTCACCCGCTGCAACATCACGCACCGCAATCAATCGGGAATATAAACTCATTAACGGTTGCAAATTTAATTGCTCGCCTGTTGAATCCGCAAATGGCGAAATACCGTACAGCATAATTCCAGCACGAACCCAATCGGTCAGCGAATCTTGCCACGCTAAAATCCCCGCTGAATTCGCCATACTTTTTTCGCCTTTGTAATTCGCAGTAAGCTGATTAAATAGTTCGATTTGCTGTGACGTTTTCAAATCATTTACATCGTCAGCATTCGCAAAATGGGTCATGAAATTTAGGGGTTTCTTAACGACATTACACGCACTTAACTGTTCAAAAACCTGATTTACTTCGTGCGCTTTGAAGCCTAAACGATTCATCCCCGTATCAATTTTCACCCAAACACCCAACTGTTTTGATTCAGTCTGATGCTTTAAAATCTCTAATTGATGCGGCGAATGCAATGAAACTTCCAAATCAAAATTCAACAAATTCTGTAATTCTTCACGCTCAGTAAAACCTTCCAAAACCACGATACGCTGTTTAAAACCTGCTTTCCGCAGACATACACCTTCTTGAACTCGCGCCACTGCAAAGCCATCAACCAATGGATTCAATGCCTGCGCGACCCGTAATAAACCGTGTCCATAAGCATTTGCTTTTATGACCGCCATGATTTTGGAATTTGGGGCTGCCAAACGCGCTTGTTGCACGTTATGACGAATCGCTTTGAGATGAATAACTGCGTAAGCGGTACGAGTCATGGTTTTGCTGATCAGATTTAAAAAAACGGGTGCTGTGACAAATAAGTGCCACCCAAAATAAATGCCATTACCGCCAAATAAAAAATTGCGGCAATTCGACGGGCTTTTTTGCTTTGTTCGTAATTAGTCATGTTATTTCAATGCGTCGGTGACGTGTGGTTCAATGAGTTGATACATAAGTTGGTGCATTCGTGGGCTAGCAGCAATCACATTGCCCGATTCCAAATAATTATCTTTAAATGAAAAATCAGTTGCTACGCCACCAGCTTCTTTGACGAGTAAAATTCCTGCTGCCATGTCCCATTCTTTGAGTTCAATTTCCCAGAAAGCATCTAATCGTCCAGCGGCTAAATAGGCTAAATCGAGAGCGGCTGAACCCGCACGACGAATGCCAGCAGAATCAAGTGTGACAGCTTTAAACATTTCCATGTAAGCATCTAAATGTTGCGGCACTTTGAACGGAAATCCTGTGCCAATTAACGCGCCACGCATCGTAGTTAAATTTGTTACGCGGATACGGCGATTGTTCAACATCGCGCCGCCGCCACGTTTTGCAGTAAATAATTCGTCGCGCAACGGATCATAAACAACGCCGACTTCTAAACGTCCTTTGTGTTTCAATGCGATTGAAACGGCGTATTGCGGAAAGCCGTGAATGAAATTAGTCGTGCCGTCGAGTGGGTCAATAATCCACTGATATTCGTTGCCTTTATGTTCGCCACTTTCTTCAGCCAAAATGCTATGTTCTGGGTAAGCATTTTTGATAATTGAAATAATTTCGCGTTCGGCAAGTCGGTCGATTTCGGTTGCAAAATCGTTTTTGCCTTTGCTTTCGACGGTTAAATGTGTGACTTTTTCTGCGGAACGAAGAAGGATGTCGCCAGCACTACGCGCAGCGCGAATAGCGATATTAAGCATGGGTTGTTGCATAGGAATTTTCTTTTTTTAAATAGCGGATTAAAGGCTAAGTTTAACAAATCTTTTGCTAAACTTAGTGCTTTTTTAGCCCATTGGATATTCGCCTTGTTCTCACACATTAAAATCGTATTAGTTGAAACGTCGCATTCTGGAAATATCGGCGCAGTAGCACGAGCGATGAAAAATATGACTTTGACTAATTTGTGTTTAGTTTCACCGAAAATTTTCCCTCACGCCGATGCAACCGCAAGAGCCGCTGGCGCAGATGATGTTTTGGCACGCGCACAAATTTTTGAAACCTTGCAAGAAGCGATTGCCGATTGCACGTTGGTCATTGGCGCGAGCGCACGCAGTCGCACAATTAGTTGGTCAGAAGTCACGCCGCGTGAATGTGCTGAAAAAGTCATTTCAGAATCGGCACATGAAAAAATTGCGATTGTATTTGGACGCGAAAATTCGGGCTTGAAAAACGAAGAACTCGATTTATGCCGTTATTTGTTACATATTCCATGTAATCAAAATTACAGTTCACTCAACATCGCGGCAGCTGTGCAGGTTGTGTGTTATGAATTATTTATCGCAGCACAAAATGGCGAAATAGCGCGTAAAGTTGTGGGTGATGAAGATGAGCAAGAATTAGCAACAAATCACCAAATGGAATTGTTTTATGACCATCTCGCCGAAGCTTTAGCAGACATCGGTTTTATGCACCCAGAAAAAGAAGAATCCCTGATGCGTCGTTTGCGTCGAATCTATAATCGCGCCGAATTACGCAGCAAAGAAGTGGATATTTTGCGGGGAATTTTACGTTTATCACAAGGACATAAAGGAGCTTTGAAATGATTGATATTGATGCACTACGCAAACGCGCAGACTGGTTCTCAAAAGAATTTGAAAACGCAAAATATGAAATGGGGCAAGCGCAAAACTTTATGCGCGGATTGTGTGACGTTTATGGCATTAGTCCGTATCGCGCCGCAATCTTTGAAGACCGCGTCGCAAAAGATGGCGGAGGTATCAATCGCATTGATGGACTTTTTCCAGGTTTGCTACTGGTTGAAATGAAATCAAAAGGTAAAAGCCTCGAAAAGGCTTATGAGCAAACGAAAGGCTACGTTGAAAAACTCAAAAAACGCCCCGACGCTTTGCCTCGCTATGTTTTAGTGAGTGATTTTCAAAATTTAGTGCTTTATGACCAAGAATCGAACACGCCAGATGCACCTATTGCCGATTTTAAATTGGCAGATTTTCAACAAAACGTTGAGGTGTTAGGCTTTTTAAGCGGTTTTGAACGTGAAGCGATTTTGCAACAAGAAGCCGCAAATATAGCTGCCGCTAAAAAATTAGGCGAATTACACGATGCCATCAAAGAAACAGGTTACGCAGGTGACGATTTAGAACGTTTATTAGTCCGTATTCTTTTTTGCTTATTTGGTGATGATACAAATTTATTCGGTGAATCCGATTTGTTTTTTGAAATTATTAGCCAAACCCGCGCCGATGGTCATGATTTGGATTGTGCGTTAAATAAATGTTTTGGCGTTCTGGATATGCCTTTCGATTCTCGCCCAAAAAGTTTATATCCCGAATTTCAAGTTTTGCCTTACGTCAACGGTGCGTTATTTAAAGGACGATTAGCGGATCATTGTTTTAGCAGTGACGCACGAACCGCGTTGCTTGAATGTTGCAAAATTGATTGGAGCGAAATCAGCCCTGCGATTTTCGGCACGCTCTTTCAAGCAATCATGCACCATGAAGACGAAAAAGCAACGGATAAACCTAAAAAACGCCGTGAATTCGGAGCGCATTACACCAGCGAAGAAAACATCTTAAAAGTCATTTCACCGTTGTTTTTAGACACGCTCAAAGCTGAACTTAAAAAAGCGCATGGCGATAAGAAAAAGCTCAACGCCTTTCATGCCAAATTAAGACAATTAGAGTTTTTCGACCCCGCGTGTGGTTGTGGCAATTTTTTAGTTATCGCTTATCGTGAAATCAGATTATTAGAAGCTGATACTTTGCAGCAACTTGAAGAAATTACTCGTCAACAACGTGAACCGATTTGCGACGTTGACCAATTTTACGGCATCGAAATTGATTCAACTTCCGCGCAAATTGCCATCGTCGCAATGTGGATAACTGACCATCAAATGAATCGCCAAATCAGCAATAACGGCAAACCGTATTTGCGCTTGCCGCTGAATCATCGTGCCAATATCGTTTGTGCCAACGCGCTGCAAATCGACTGGCAAAGTGTCATTAAACCCAAAGAATGCAGTTTCATCATGGGCAATCCGCCGTTTATCGGAAAAAAGGAACAATCACCAGAGCAAAAAAACGACATACAATCGCTAGCTGCATCAATCAAAGGTTCAGGTGTTTTAGATTATGTAACCGCATGGTATTTAAAAGCGACCGCGTTTATTAAAAACAATCCCAAAATCCCCGTTGCTTTCGTTTCAACAAACAGCATTTGCCAAGGTGAACAAGTCGGCATTTTATGGGCGTATTTGTCGGAACAAGGTGTGAAAATTCATTTTGCACATCGTACATTTCGTTGGAATAACGAGGCTGGGAATGTCGCGGCGGTGCATTGCGTGATTATGGGTTTTGGTTTGCAAGAGCCGACCAGCTACCGATTATTTGATTATGGCGACAACATCAAAGGCGAACCCAGCGAAATAAAAGCCGCGCAAATCAATCCGTATTTAGTCGATGCGCCGACGGTTTTGATTGATAAACGCCGCAAACCTTTAAATCCTAAAGTCGCTGAAATGACGCGCGGTAGTAGCCCTGTTGATGGTGGAAATTTACTTTGTTCGCAAGAAGAAGCGGACGAAATCCGAAAAAGCGACCCGATTGCCGCGCAATACATTCGCCCGTTTCTGATGGGCGAGGAATTTATAAATAATTTACCGCGTTTTTGTTTGTGGCTAAAAGACAGCACGGAAGCTGACCGTAAAAAATCACCAGAAATTAAAAAGCGCATGGAAGCGGTTAAAAAAATGCGTTTAGCCAGCACAAAATTAGCTACGCAGAAATTAGCTGATACGCCGTATTTGTTTGGTGAAATTCGCATTTCGTCATCACGTTATTTAGCAATTCCTAAAGTTTCATCAGAAAATCGTTTTTACATTCCAATCGGATATTTAGATGCCGACGTTATTTGCGGCGATAAATTATTTTTTATTCCAGACGCAACGCTTTACGACTTCGGAATTTTAACAAGTCATTTTCATAACGCTTGGATGCGAACTGTGGCGGGTCGATTAAAAAGTGATTACAGCTATTCAAATACGATTGTTTATAACAATTTCCCGTTTCCTGTTGACGTGAAGCAAACGGCAAAAAAGAAAATCGAAGATGCAGCGCAAGCGGTTTTAGAGGCGCGTGCGGTTCACAAAGATAAATCTTTAGCGGATTTGTACAATCCAAAAACCATGCCTGAAAATTTGGCAAATGCTCATGTTGAACTCGATAAAGCCGTTGATGCCGCTTATTCTTATGGCAGAAGTAAAAAAGACGATGCGTCACGAGTGGCGTTTTTGTTTGAAAAATATCAGGAGTTAGTTGCGCCAGTGGTGGAAGTTGAGAAGGCGAACAAAAAAAATCCGACATTAAGCGGAACATAACTTTGATTCACAAACCATCGCCCCTTTTGCAACGCTACGAAAAACACGTTGCCGATAAATTTATTGATTTCGATGTTGAGCAATTCGAGGCATTGCAAGCATTACAAAACTTGCTTGATGAATTACACGCTGATGAAAAGTCGATGCGGAGAAAATTTTTGCAATGGAAAATATCCGCAAAGACAATTCAAAGTTTATATTTATTCGGTGCAGTTGGGCGCGGCAAATCTATGTTAATGACGTGGTTTTATGAAGCGTGCGAATTGGCTGAAAAACGTCGCGTACATTTTCACGTTTTCATGCAGGAAGTCCATTTGTTTATTCATCAAAATCCGAATCAAAACGCCCTAGTATTGTTCGCAAAACAGATTCGAGAATCTGTGAAATTGCTTTGTTTTGACGAGTTTTTTATTAACGATATTGCTGATGTGATGTTATTAAGTGCTTTATTCGACGCGTTGTTTAAGCAAGACGTGATTATTGTTATCACGTCAAATTATCATCCTGACAAACTTTATCCAAATGGTTTGCAGCGTGCATCTTTGTTGCCATTCATTGATTTGTTGTATGAAAAAACAGCAATAATTCAAATCAATGGCGAACAAGATTACCGTTTAACCAAATCATCTAACGTAGAAACTCGTTATTTTTTTCCGCTAAATTCACACACTGAAATCGCTATTTCGCAATGCAACGCCGAAGCTATTTTTTCTTTTGTCGAATTATGTGAAAAACCCAAAGGCGCACATGATTATTTAAAATTGGCAGCGCAATTCGACACATTGATTTTAACAAACATTCCACAATTTACCGTAGAAAAACAGAATGAAGCACGACGATTTATCACTTTGATTGACGTGCTTTACGATTATAAAGTGACGCTTATTTGCAGTGCGGAGGTTGCCATTGACGATTTATATTTGAATGGCAAAAACAAAGCTGATTTTGAACGCACACGCTCACGTTTAATCGAAATGCAATCAACAAATTATCCCCATCATTTTTAACAAAAGGCTCAATCATGAAATCTTTAAAAACTACCGTTGCATTTTTATTATTTGCCGTCGCGCCACTTGTTCATGCTGAAAATTGGGGCGATGTGTTGAAATCTGTCAGCAAAGAAAGCAATCACACGTTAGAAAACAGTGCGGAAGCTGCCAATCAAGTACAAAAATTACTCGAAAGCGGCAAAACGTTGAAAGCGGGTGAATTGACAAATTTGTTGGTGCAACGTTTAGGCGTAACATCAGAACAAGCAACAGGCGGCGCAGGTGCTTTATTGCAAATTGCGAAAACTCGCATGAATCCCGAAGCCTTTGCGAAATTGTCGCAACAAGTTCCTGATGTTTCGCAATTACTTTCAGCCGTTCCTGCGTTGCAACCACAATCGGGATTGGGTGGTTTGGCAGGAAAATTAGCAGGTTTATCGGGCGATAGTTCAATCAGTACAGCGTTAACCGCCGTGTCGATTTTTCAACAACTCGGTATGAAACCTGAAACGATGCAGAAGTTTGTGCCTGTCGTGGTTGATTACGTTCGTGGCAACACGGGCGACGCGATTGCAGGCGGTTTAAATGCTGCATTATCGACGGATAAAAAGTAATTTCGTTCACATGAACCGCAAACCCTGTGTGATAATAAACGCAACAAAAAACACGCTTTTCAACAAATAAATTAAGGATTCAAATGGACGAAAATAAGAAAAAAGCCTTAGCCGCTGCGCTGATGCAAATCGAAAAACAACACGGCAAAGGCTCGGTCATGAAAATGGGCGACGTGGATATTTCAAAAGATATTGAAGTCGTTTCGACAGGTTCGTTGAGTTTAGATATTGCGCTCGGTTGTGGCGGTTTGCCACGCGGTCGAATCATTGAAATTTACGGCCCTGAATCGTCGGGCAAAACGACGTTGACGTTACAAGTGATTGCCGAAGTTCAAAAATTGGGTGGCACGGCAGCGTTTATTGATGCTGAACACGCTTTAGATATTAACTACGCTGGAAAATTGGGCGTTGATATTGAAAATTTATACGTTTCACAACCCGACACAGGCGAACAAGCCTTAGAAATTACGGATTCATTGGTTCGTTCTGGCGCGATTGATATTGTGGTTGTGGATTCAGTTGCTGCGTTGACACCAAAAGCCGAAATTGAAGGTGATATGGGTGATTCGCACATGGGTTTGCAAGCGCGTTTAATGTCGCAAGCCTTACGAAAATTGACCGCAAACATTAAACGTTCAAACACGATGGTAATTTTCATCAATCAAATTCGGATGAAAATCGGCGTGATGTTTGGATCTCCAGAAACGACGACGGGCGGTAATGCGTTGAAATTTTATGCGTCGGTGCGTTTAGATATTCGTCGCATCGGTGCGGTGAAAAAAGGCGACGATATTATTGGCAATGAAACCCGCGTCAAAGTTGTGAAAAACAAAGTCGCGCCACCGTTTAAACAAGCGGAATTCGAGATTTTATACGGCGAAGGCATTTCGTTTGTCGGCGAATTAGTGGATTTAGGCGTGAATTTTGGATTTGTGCAAAAAGCAGGTTCTTGGTACAGCTACGGCACTGAAAAAATCGGACAAGGCAAAGAAAACGCCAAAATTTTCTTCAAAGAAAATCCTAAAAAAGCCAAAGAACTCGAAATCCAAATTCGTGACGAAGCCTTCAAAAAACCGTTGCTTGCGGTGAAAGAATTTGAACCGACTGACGACGAATTGGACACGGACGAACCGCTTTAAAAATCCGCTGTGAATTCCCCTGCTCATGACATCAAAAACCAATGCTTGCGGCTGTTGACTCGTCGCGAGCATTCGCAAAAAGAATTGCTCACCAAATTGATGCAAAAAGGTTTTGAACGCGCCGACATTCAACTCGTCATCGACGATTTAGCCGCAAATAATTGGCAAAGCGACGACCGTTTTGCTGAAAATTACACGCGCCACCGATTACGAAAAGGCTACGGCGCAACTGCGATTCGCTACGAATTAAGCCAAAAGGGCATAGATGTTGCTCTCAACACGTTAAATGACGTTTTGCTGACAGTGGCGGACGATTGGCTCGATTTATTAACGCAAACGTATTGCAAAAAATACGGTGACATCGAACCCATCACACGTCACGACTGGTCAAAACGCAGTCGATTTTTATTACAACGCGGTTTTTCGAGTTCGCAAATTACGCAATTCGCCAAAAAATTACGCTTTATTTATTCCTAAAACTTTACTCACAAACACTCAAAATCATTATGAAAACTATGACTAGCGCAGAAGTACGCTCTGCTTTTTTAGACTTTTTTAAACAACACGGACATTCGGTTGAGCCTTCAAGTTCGTTAATTCCGAGCAACGACCCGACTTTGCTTTTTGTGAATGCGGGAATGGTGCAGTTTAAAGATATGTTTTTAGGGCGTGAACAACGCGAATTTGTCAGAGCCGCAACAAGTCAACGTTGCGTGCGTGCTGGCGGAAAACATAACGATTTAGAAAACGTCGGTTACACGGCGCGGCATCATACGTTTTTTGAAATGCTCGGCAATTTCAGTTTTGGCGATTATTTCAAAAAAGAAGCGATTCATTTTGCGTGGGAATTTTTGGTCAATGTACTTGAAATTCCAAAAGAAAAATTGTGGGTGACGGTGTTCGACGAAGACGACGAAGCTGCAAACATTTGGATTAACGAAATTGGCGTTTCACCTGACCGTTTATCACGCATCGGCGCGAAAGATAATTTTTGGTCAATGGGTGACACAGGGCCTTGCGGGCCTTGCAGTGAAATTTTTTATGACCACGGCGAAGACATTTTCGGTTCACCTCCAGGTACACCAGACGAAGACGGCGACCGTTATATTGAAATTTGGAACTTAGTTTTCATGCAATACGACCGCAGTGCGGACGGCACTTTAACGCCGTTGCCAAAACCGTCGGTTGATACAGGCATGGGCTTAGAGCGTATTTCTGCCGTGATGCAAAATGTGCATAACAATTACGACATCGATTTATTCCAAAACATCGTCAAAGCGGTAGCGAAATTGGCGAACATGACCGATTTAACAAATAGTTCGTTGCGCGTGATTGCTGACCATATTCGTTCTTGCGCGTTTATGGTGGTCGATGGCGTGATGCCTTCAAACGAAGGGCGCGGTTATGTGTTGCGCCGCATTATTCGTCGTGCGATTCGTCACGGTTATCGGTTGGGAATTAGCGACATTTTCTTTTACAAATTGGTCGCGCCACTGGCACAAGAAATGGGCGATGCGTTCCCCGAATTACGCAAAGAACTCGAACAAGTTGAAAAAGTCTTAGAACGTGAAGAAAAACGTTTTGCTGAAACGCTTGGTCAAGGCATGAAAATTTTGGAAGCGTGCGTGGCAAAAATGGAAGGCACTGTTATTGAAGGTGAAACCGTTTTCCAACTTTATGATACTTACGGTTTCCCAGTAGATTTAACGGCGGATTTTGCGCGTGAACATAATTTAACCGTTGATTACGACGGCTTTGAAAAAGCAATGGAAGCGCAACGCGATAGAGCGCGTTCGGCAAGCCATTTCGGGGCTGATGCTCATAAAAATATCGAACTCGATTCACAAACGGAATTCACAGGTTATGAATTATTAGACGATACCGCGCAAATTGTGGCGTTATTCAAAGGTGGCGAAGCCGTTGAACAATTGAACGCTGGCGAAGAAGGCGTAATAGTTTTAGACAAAACACCGTTTTATGGTGAATCAGGTGGTCAAATTGGCGATAGCGGAACGATTAGCGCAGACGGCGCGACCTTTGACGTTACTGATACCCAAAAACAAGCTGGCAGTTTATTTTTGCATCAAGGCAAAATCAGTGCTGGCGCGTTGAAAGTCGGACAAAACGTGAAAGCCACCGTTGATATGGCAAAACGCAAAGCCACCGAATTAAACCATTCGGCAACACATTTATTACACGCCGCATTGCGTCAAACTTTGGGCGAACACGTCGCGCAAAAAGGCTCGCTCGTAAATACTGAACGGTTGCGTTTCGACTTTTCACATTTTGAACCGTTGACCGCTGACGAAATCACCACAATGGAACGTTTGGTGAATGAACAAATCCGTTTGAATAATGCGGTTTCAGCGCAAATCATGGCGAAAGATGATGCCGTCAAAGCAGGCGCGATGGCGTTATTTGGTGAAAAATACGGTGCAGAAGTGCGCGTGTTAAAAATCGGCGACTTTTCAACCGAATTATGCGGCGGCACACACGTTGCGCGAGCTGGCGACATTGGTTGTTTCAAAATTATCAGCGAAAACGGCGTGGCGGCTGGCGTGCGACGCATTGAAGCGGTCACAGGCGCAAACTGTTTAGCGTGGTTCGCACAACGTGAAAGCGCGTTGGTGCAAATCGCCGATTTGGTCAAAGGCACACCCGATAAAGCCGTCGAAAAAGTCGAACAACTCGTTGAACGCGCTCGTGGTTTAGAAAAACAATTGGAGCGTTTAAATTCAAAATTGGCGAGTGCGACAGGTGATGAATTGATGGCGAAAGCGACTGACATCAACGGTGTGAAAGTATTGGCGACAACGGTTGAAAATGTCGATGCCAAAATCTTGCGTGAAATCGTCGAGCAATTGAAAAACAAATTACATAATGCTGTCGTCGTGTTAGCGGCGGTGGAAGGCGAAAAAGTCAGCGTTGTGGCGGGTGTTTCAAAAGACCAAACCGCAAAAGTCAAAGCAGGCGAATTGGCAAATTTTGTTGCTGCAAAAATTGGTGGTAAAGGTGGCGGCAAACCTGATTTAGCACAAGCTGGCGGGAATAATCCTGCTGCATTGGCGGGGGCTTTGGGTGAAGTTGGTGAATTGGTTCGTGGGTTGTTAAGTTAAGCAATTTTAGGAGAACGAAATGCTTCAATCAGAAGATGAGCTAGACCAAGATTTGATTGCTAGATATACATATCCAACTCTTGATGGCATTACTGATGTCGATAAATTTTATAAATCCAAATATCAAATACTTTGGATTTTGAAAGAGGCTAACTGGAATCCAGAACAGATATGTCGGTTGAGAGAATTTCACAAAGACATCACTAAGAAAAGTGTTGATGAAAAATGGAATTGGAAGTCAACCTATCAACTGATAGTGCAAGTTTCATACGCTATTCTTAACGACATTTACAAATATGACGATGAAGATATTCATCCATCAGATAAGGTCGCAATCAATGCAATGAATAGTGTAGCTCTAGTCAATGTGAAAAAAATCGCTGGCGGTTCAAGAGTCAAAAAGAATGGCAATGAGATTTGGGAGCATTACATAAATCATGGTGAGTTTTTGCATGAACAAATCAGAAAAATAAGCCCCAACATCATCATAAATTGCAGTGGAATATATGGATTGTTCAGTGAGTTATCTGGTGGAAGCAAGTGTTCCTCAATAAAAATCCATGAAAAAGGTTGGCAGTTTAATTATTCGTTTAATGATGACAGGTTAGTCATCAATGCTTATCATCCTGGTCAATTTAAAATAACACAGCATAAATACTTTGATGCGATAGCCGAAATCAGGAAACTTTGGGCATTGAGTTAGTGCAATGAAATTATCCACAAGATTGATTTCTGCTTTTGAAGGAGAAAATAAATGAGTGCCACTGCATTAAACATTCACGAATTTTATAACGAACTAAAAAGTGCAGGATTTAACGAACAGCAAGCAGAAGTTATTGCTAACATTCAAAGCAAAACCGCGACTTGGGCAATTGAACAAGTGCGGCATAAATATCATCAGCTTGATGATTTGGCTATCAAGCGTGATTTAAAAGAATTAGAACTGCGTTTGAGTGCAAAAATTCGAGAATCAGAATTGAGTCTTGAAACAAAAATAGCTGATTCAAAAGCGGAGTTGGTTCGTTGGGTGATTGGCGCGGGATTCTTGCAAGTGGCGTTGATTACAGGCTTGATTTTACGATTAGCCGATAAAGTTTAACGAAAATTTCACACGAAACTGAAAATGACTGAATTACAAAAAACAAACACCCCACCACGCTGGTTATTGGCAGAATTGACTTATGCCTGTCCGTTGCAATGCCCGTATTGCTCAAATCCACTCGATTACACGAAATATAAAAGTGAACTCAGCACCGACGATTGGAAGCGGGTTTTAACCGAAGCGCGAAAAATGGGCGCGGTTCAATTGGGCTTTTCGGGTGGTGAACCGTTGACTCGTCCCGATTTAGTGGAATTGGTGCAGCACGCGCGTGAATTGGGTTATTACTCAAATCTAATTACGTCAGGTTATGGTTTAACCGAAGAAAAAATTATTCAACTCAAAACCGCTGGACTCGATCACATTCAAGTCAGTATTCAAGCCAGCTCGCAAGAATTAAATGATCACATTGCTGGTACAAAATCGTTTGAACACAAACAAGAAGTGGCGCGTTTGGTGAAGAAACACGGTTATCCGATGGTGTTATGCGTAGTGATTCATCGTGAAAACATTCACCAAATGCCCGAAATTTTGAAAATGGCAGAAGCGTTGGGTGCGGATTATTTAGAACTCGCGAACACGCAATACTACGGTTGGGCGCATTTAAATCGCGATTTATTGTTGCCGACCAAAGAGCAATTTGAAACTGCCGAAGCGATTGCTCAAGCGTTTAAAGAACAAGTCGCGGGTAAAATGAAAATTTATTATGTCGTACCAGACTTTTACGAAAATCGTCCAAAAGCCTGTATGAACGGTTGGGCGACAACATTTTTAACAATTGCACCTGACGGCATGGCGTTACCATGTCATTCAGCGCGAGATTTGCCGAATTTTGAATGCCCGAATGTGAATGATTTTAGTGTGTCTGAAATTTGGAATGACTCGAAAGCATTTAATTTCTTTCGTGGGTTTGAATGGATGCAAGAGCCGTGTCGCAGTTGCGACGAAAAAGAAAAAGATTTCGGAGGATGTCGCTGCCAAGCCTATTTATTAACAGGTGATGCGAGTTCAACTGACCCCGTTTGCAGCAAATCGCCACAACATCACGTCATTGATGAATTAATTGCATCAGCGCGAAATTCGGCATTATCTGAAAATGAAAAGCCGCTCGTGTTTCGGAATAGTAAAAACGCGCGAGGAAATTTAGGTGATTAACCGCCGTGTCGTTATCAGTATTTTTGCCACGATTTTTGCGCCGATTGCATTTGCCGACTATTCGCTTTACGAAGGTGAACATGGCGCATTGTCTGCGGGTTTTCAAGTTCAAACCGCATTATTTGGCGACATCAATAATCAATCGGGTGGCTCTGCAAAAGCAAATTTAAGCGATTCCTTTTGGGAAATGAGTGCAAAACCACATTTGGAAGGTTCACTAAATTTAATTCACGACAGCAAGTTATACGGCGGTTTTAGTTACGTTTATAGCAGTACGTTAGGGCATGATTTATCGGGTTACACACAAAAAGGCGTGGCAATGTATCAACAAGAAAGCGATTTTCTTGTTTTAGGCACTTACGATAATTACCGTTACGCAAACAAAACCGAAGATCTTTTTTTAGGTTGGAAGTCAGGGAAATTACTCGATGAAGATGAAAAAATCACGGTTGATTTATCGGGTGGTAAACAGAATTTCAAATTAGGTTCAGGTTTTTTATTGCATTACGGCGCAGACAATGGCGGAAATCGTGGCGCAGGTTGGGTCAATCCTCGTACAGCGTTTAACAATACAGTTATTGGGCGTTTGAACATTGATGATGTGAAATTTGAAGGTTTTTATTTAGAAACACGTCCGTTAAACCCTGCTGAAAAAAGAAACTATCAAGGCGGCAACATTGAATATGCCTATTCCGAAAGTGCCACGTTGGGCTTGAGTTATATCAACACACGCAATCATCGTTTTTTACATGATGATGGTTCAATCGATTTACTCGGCAAACAAGCGTTGGATAACGACACATTCAACGCGCGATTCGATTTTTCACCGCTGGAAAATTTCACCATCAGCACCGAATACGCCTATCAAATCAATTCACTTGAAACCACAACATCTGAATCAACCGATAAAACAAACAAACGTGCTTCTGGTGGTTTTGGTCAAATCGAATACAAACGCGAAGATTTATTTTGGCAACCTGCAATTAGTTACCGTTACGCGATTCAAGGCAATGGATTTGACGCAATGTCACCAGGTTTTACAACGTGGGGAACGTGGTTTCAAGGTGAAATAAGTGGTGAATGGATGCTGGATAATTCAAATTTAAGAACGCACGTTGGTCGATTGGTTTTAACGCCTGAAGAAAGCGTGACGCTGAATTTGATTTATTACAATTTTACCTTTGTAAATCCTTCTGCATTTGATTTAACGTCAGCGAATTACGGTAACGAATTGAATTTATTAGCGGATTGGGAATATAGCGAATCACTGAGTTTTTCAGCGGGGCTTGAGGCGTTTGTGCCGAATGAAGGTGGAAAACAGTATTTAGGTGGCGATGCAAATAAAGTTTGGCTGCAAGGAATGTTATCTGCGTCATTTGAGTTTTAATTCGCACACTTACCCATGAAAAAAAATAAAAAAATAAAAAAATAAAACCGCAAAAAAAATACACCGTTACCTCGATAACCTACTCGCTTTGTGGGTTGACGATAATGGGGATTTTGATTTTAACCGTTGTGTCATCAATTCAAGTTGATCGCTTTTTGCGAAACGAATTACGTCTTAGAATCGGTGATGTGGTTGCCATGATGGCAAAAAATATTGACGGTGATTTGCATGCAAAAATACAAACGGTCGAAGATAATAAAAGCCCCGCATTTGAAAAATTAAAAAATAATTTATGGAATATGCGCGAAGGTGGTACAGAAATCGCCAACGCTTACACCATGCGAAAATTAGATAATGGCGAATTTGCTTTTATCGTTGACAGTTCTGCAAAAGATCAAAATGCGATAGGCGATGTTTATCCCATCGAATCCGTTACGGAAACATTAAAAAATGCTTTGAATGCCACGCCTGAAAATGACGCGATTTATGTGGAATCCGAAACGACTAAAGATGATTGGGGAACATGGTTATCAGCTTACGCGCCTATTTTTACGTCTTCTGGCAAACTCGATAGTATTGTTGGCATTGATATTTCAGCAAAAAGTATTCAAGACGATCAGATTGAACATCTTATTGCTACTTTTATTGCTTCATTGGTTGTCATTTTAATTACGTTACCTTTTGTTTTTAAATTGATGAATTTCATTCGTGCTATGAATGCAGAAATTGAACAAGCAAACAAAGATTTTCGTGCGTTACTTGATAATTCAGGACAAGGTTTTTTATCGTTTGGGGCGGATTTAATTATTGATGAACAATACAGCCGCGCTTGCGAAATGATGTTGGGAGAAATTCCAGCAGGACAAAATGCTGCGGAGGTATTTTTCCAAGACAACAACACAAAAGCTGAACTATTTCGTACTGTTATTTCGTCTGTGTTGGAAGTAGAAGATAAATCAATGCGTGAAAATATGATGTCGTTGTTGCCCGCTGAAATTCAACGAAATCAGCTGTCATTAAGTGTTGAATATAAAATGCTCGAAAACGATAAATTCATGGTCATTTTAACGGACATTACGGAAGAACGACGTATAGCAGCGATGTTGAATAAAGAACGTTTGCACCTTGAATTGATTGTGCTGGCAGTTTCTGACAGACGAAATTTTTTCGATGTAGTTCATGCGTTCCGCGACTTTTTGATTGTGTTACCCAAAATTCTTACTACTGAAATCTCACCTCAAATAATTGTCAAAGACCTTTACCGCGAAATTCACACGCACAAAGGCACGTTAAATCAATTTAGTTTTCCGAACATACCCAAGTTGTTGCATGAAATTGAAAGTAATTTATCGGAATTAGTTGCGCTAGGCGATTCTGTTACGCCCGCGCAGATTGCAAACAGTATTTTGCAAAATGAACTTCAAACCGCTTTTGATAATGATATTGCCATTATCACGGATAAATTAGGCTCGAATTTTATGGAGCATGGTGAAAATATAATTTTGACACGTCACCAAGCGCAAAAAATGGAAAAGTTAGCTAATCAACTTTTGCGCGGTGAATTCATTGATATTTCAATGGAAAATATCAAGGCGTTACTTGATGAAATTAGCAAATTACGCAAAATAACACTAAAAGATGTATTGCGCGGTTTTGATGGCGTAGTTCAACAAGCGGCTGAAAATATGGAAAAAGAAGTTGCGCCGATTGTTATAAAAGGGGGATCGGATATTTGGATTGATCCACAAATTTATCAAGAATTTTTACGTTCATTAGTTCATGTATTTCGCAATACGGTGGCTCATGGCATCGAAAGTCCAGAAGCACGTTGGGAAGCAGATAAAGATGAGATTGGAAAAATTACTTGTTATGCGGCAGTTGTTGGTAATGAAATTAAATTAACGATTGCAGATGATGGCGCGGGAATCAATCTTGATGCGGTGCGTGAAAAAGTGATGACTGCTGGCATTTATACTGCTGATGACATTGCGAAACTATCTGATGATGAAGTCGCAAAACTAATTTTTATCAGGTTGAGCGTAAAACCCCGTCTCTTTAGGTCGGGGATGTAAGCTCGGCGGCGATAGCCGCCTTATGCTAGACTGCACACATGAACAAAACGATACGAAAAGCCTTTAAATTTAGGCTCAAAGTGAATGCTGAA
>CAIPQN010000017.1 GCA_903867225.1 uncultured Pseudomonadota bacterium
CAGGAGAAAGTTATCGACTAAAAGATAAAAAACGTATTGGAACTGCTCCGTCCAATTTAGGAGCAAATTAACCCAAGGGGGTCAATTTTCAAACGTTGTTTTTTGAGCTAAAAGGGTCAAATTTGAACCGTTGTTGACAAAAGGTCAGCAGGCTAGTTTATCGCCGTATGTTTATCAAAATAAATTTGTTGTTTTATACGATAGAAAATTAGCCATCAAAAAGTGAACGATTTTCATATTTCATTTCAGATAAGTATTGCTCAATTCTGTTTTTAGACAATTCGCAATAATTGCCATTTATTTCAAAAGCAATGCAATATCGTTTATTTTTCATTGCGACCATTGCTGTCGTGCCACTACCTAAAAACGGCTCTAAAATAATATCGTTTTCGTTGGTAAATCCTAAAATCATTCGACTAACCAAATCTTCTGGAAATTGAGCAGGGTGTTTTGTTCTTTCTTGAGATGAACGATTTGCCCCCGTTGTAACCTTCGCAATTTGCCAAACATCAGACGGATTTTTTCCCAGTGTATTTGTTCTCAATTTGCCATTTTTCTTTGAGTTAGGGTATTTAACGTCTGGGTCTCTAATTGCATCTAAGTTAAATGTGTATTCATCACAATTTTTTACATACCACAAAATTTTTTCATTTCTTGGTGAAAGATAGTTTTTACAAGCTACGCCTGCGCCGTAGTTCCAGACAATTTCTTGATTAAGATAAAACTTTATTTTGTCCCAGATTAAATACGTTATGGGTAAAGCTCGCGCACTATTTTCAATGCTCAAATAACCGAGATTAAGTAAATAACAACCATTTTGAGCTGTCGTTTCATAAACTAAATTGCTAATTTCACTTAACCAATCAATATATTCGGAAGTCGATAAAACTTTTTCATATTCTTTGCCGATGTTGTACGGTGGGCTGGTAAGTGTGCAATCAACACCTAAATTGTTATCAATAATTTTTTGCAATCCTTGTCTACAATCAAGATTGTAAATAGCTATCCATTCGTTTTTAAAATAGGGTTCGCCTAAAAGCTCTATAAAATGATGTAGTTTATTCATAAATTTTCAAAATGCTAATTATAGTTAGCAATCTTAGTTAAAATTGAGCTTATTTGCAACGTGATACAGAGTTTAAATCAGATATTTAGTTTAAATCAGATATTTATTGAAGATTTCTAGCAGTCCATCTTGGTAATAAATGCCCACTAAAACTACAAGCAGAGATTTTATTGGTAAAAAATTAAGTAAATTCAATAAAAGACACGGAGTTGGAATTTTAGTATTCCAATCGGATGGAATATGTTCCCCATTAACTATAAAAGGAATCCAAAATTTCTTCATGAATGAAGAATTAAAAAAGCCACTATGATCTAAATCATGGTAACGATCTTCAACTTCATTTGTTTTAAATCCAAATCTGCCAGATGAACCATATCCCCAGCTTAATGCTTTTGCTAAGATTGGGTAAAAATCTTTTGTCCCACAATCGTTTGTGATTCCACCTCGTGGAATTTTGGGTAATTTATCCCATCTGAAAGAGTTTTTTATAATTGACCCACAAAGCAATAATCTGTGTATTTTAATGTCTGGGTTTTCGGAAAGAATATCTGCAATTATATAAGTCCCAAAACTATGAGCTACTACAATTATATTTTCAGTGGGATGCTCTGCTTGAATGTTTCTTAATTTTTGTGTGATTTTATTGATTCGATGCCATCTGAAAAAATAATAAGGCAGCCAGAAACAGATTAAATCAAAATATCCATAACCTAATGGATAAACTTTTTTTGTACCAGCATCTTTTTCTAGTTCTGATTTTAGTAACTCTTGCCATTGTGCGTATGTACGAATTCCATGAATAAGAACAACTACACTTGAGTTTGTTTGTTGAATGTTAAGAAACACATCAACCATATTCTCTATTTCTCGTCTATCTTTGTCATTTGAAATACAATTTAATGCCTCTTTGTATGTTCGTAAATGTAATTGACTAGAAGTATTTTTTAATTTGGTTACTAAATCACTAGCAATCTTAAAATTATTTGAACTTTCAGTCATTAAAATTTGCCACCCTATACAAAATACGAATGTTTTCAGATGTAACATCAATCATTTTTTCTTGTATCCAATCATAAATTTCCTCAGGTACTTCAGTAATAGAAGAAAAATCTTTTATACCTCCACGGTTATTAGACGATTCAATTCTCACGATTTTTTTCATAACATTGATTTCAACTAAGTAGCTAAGTAATTGGGCAAATACAAAAGTTGTCGATGGCAACGCTAAATCATATAAGCGTTGCAAAGTAAAAACTTTTTCACTTGAAGTTTCACTAATAAATTTGGCAACTCTTTGAATCGTATCGTAATCATGAGGAAACTTAACTGTTAAGTCTTCTAAGTGAATTGATGACATATTCATAGTTCTCCTCCCTAGAATTTGGATTTATTGAAAATTCATTTAATTCGCCAGAAATTGTTACATGAATTTCTTCGGTTGGTATTTCTTCATCTTCTTGAGTTGTAAACCAAATGTTATACATTTCACAATATCCTTCATTGGAAACAAAACCTTCGGCACTTACATTAGCACCATCATCTTTAAAAAGATTTGCATCACGAGAACCTGAGGCTATTGAGAATAATGTCCCATTGTCATTTCTCGCCCCTAAACTACTAAATCTTAATAAATTTTGTGCGTAATGTTCTCTATTTATCCATAATAAGTTTTTTGCTTTATTTAAATAAATTTCTGAAAAATTACGTCTTGGAATAATTTCATCTATTAAATTCCATATATCGTCTAAATTTTTCTTATATGATTTACTACTTTGAGATGCTAAACATAATTCAAGCTCCCCACTCATTCGTAACCTCACCACATTCACAGCTCTTTCGGAAATTTTTTTGTAGGTTCTGTTTATCGTGTCGTCTTCATTAAAAGATTCTTTAAGAAATTTTTCTGAAATACGAGTTTCTATGATTTTAATGACTAATCCTTGCTTATCCCAACGCACATCAACAATTGTTGGTACTTGTGGTTGTTCAAGGATTTTTGGATTAAGTAAGATGTCCTCCAGCTCCATTTTTACTAGAATTTTTTTAACGCGCTCTTTATCTAACAGAAGATGAATATTTTCCTCATTTAAACACTTATACAAAAAAACGTGTTGCAATCTGTATTCTTCTGCTGTTCTTAAAAGACTAACCAAATCTTTAATGTCAATTTTATATTCTTTTAATGCTGGTAGAAGTCGTTCTGAACGCAATTGTTCCCAACTGGATGCTGAATAATGCAATCCTTTTTCTTTTAAAAAATTACGAACAACTTGCAAAGTTGTTGCTTCTTCTAATAATTTAATGACTAACAGTTCATCGTTGGGTGATTTCATTTTTATTAACTTTTATTTTTAAAACAAGAATTTTTAATTGTTACCGTGGCAAACAAAAATAAAAGGGACACTAGAAAATTCTAATGTCCCACATTTTTGCGTTTAACTCAGCGAAAAACTAACCGCCAAAATCATCCAACATAATGTTTTCAGGTTCAACGCCGTTGTTAATCAACATATTGATAACTGAGGTATTCATGATTGGAGGACCACACATGTAGAACTCACAATCTTCAGGCGCAGCGTGTTTCTTAATGAATTCTTCTTCCAACACATTGTGAATAAAGCCTGTGTAACCCGTCCAATTATCTTCTGGCAATGGGTCAGACAACGCACAATGCCATGTGAAATTTGGATTTTCTTTTGCAAGCATATCGAAATCTTCCACATAGAACATTTCGCGTTTGCTACGCGCACCGTACCAGAAGGTCATTTTACGTTTTGATTTCAACCGACGGAGTTGGTCGAAAATGTGTGAACGCATTGGAGCCATCCCCGCACCACCACCAACAAATACCATTTCAGCATCGGTTTCACGCGCATAAAATTCACCGTAAGGCCCTGACACGATACATTTATCACCTGGTTTCAAGTTAAAAATGAACGATGACATGATGCCTGGTGGTAACTCTGGTTTAGGTGGCGTTGCAATCCGCACGTTCAACATGATTTCTTTTTCTTCTGGATAAGAAGCCATTGAATACGCACGCAAAGTCGGTTCTTTCACCGTCGAAACGTATTGCCACAAATTCCATTTATCCCAATCATCACGGAAACGTTCAGCAACCTCGAAGTTTTTATAATCCGCAACGTGTTCTGGGCATTCGATTTGAATGTATCCGCCAGCGCGATATTTAATTTCTTCACCTTCTGGCAATGACAACACCAATTCTTTGATGAAAGTCGCCACGTTGTCGTTTGATTTAACGGTACATTCCCATTTTTTCACGCCGAAAACGCTGTCTTCGACTTCAACAACCATGTTGCTTTTCACTGAAACTTGGCAAGACAAACGCTCGCCATGAGCGGCTTCACGTTTGGTAATGTGACTTAATTCAGTTGGCAAAATATCGCCGCCACCTGAATGGACTTTCACTTTACATTGACCACAAGTACCACCACCGCCGCACGCAGATGACACGAATAAACCGTTGTCTGCGAGCGCGTTTAATAATTTAGAACCTGACGGGACATGAATTGTCTTTTCTTCGTTGATAACGATTTCAACATCACCTTCTGCCACAAGTTTTTTCTTCGCGCCGATAATCACAAAGACTAACGCGATAACAAAACCCGTGAAGATGATAATCCCTAAAATAATTTCCAGCATGACGTTACCTTCCTAGAGTTGAATGCCTGAGAAAGCCATGAAGCCTAATGACATCAGACCCGCTGTAATAAACGTGATGCCCAAACCTTGCAACGCGGCTGGAATATCACTGTATTTCAATTTTTCGCGCACGCCAGCCATAACGGTAATTGCCAACGCCCAGCCCAAGCCACTTCCAATACCGTAAGTGACGCTTTCGCCGAAGTTGTAATCACGTTCAATCATGAACAAGCTGCCGCCCAAAATCGCGCAGTTCACGGTAATCAATGGTAAAAAGATACCGAGAGCTTGATACAACGCTGGGAAAAATTTATCTAAAATCATTTCCAAAATTTGTACCAACGCCGCAATCATACCGATACAGGCAAGCAACGCTAAAAAGCTCAAATCCACGCCTTTAATGCCAAGCCACGCAAGCGCGTCTTCTTTTAAAAGAGTGTGATAAACGAGGTTGTTCGCAGGGACGGTAATCGCTTGCACGACCATAACCGCAATCCCCAAACCCATCGCAGTCGAAACTTTTTTCGATACCGCAATGAACGTACACATTCCTAAAAAGAACGATAACGCAAGGTTCTCAATGAAAACCGCTTTAACAAATAAACTGATATAGGCTTCCATTAGTGGTGTCCTCCCTGCTCGCCGTGTGAAATCGACATGATTTTGAATTCGATGGCTTCACGTTGTTTTGGTTTCCATTCACGAATCGCCAAAATGAGTAAAATCAAGCTCTTTAACCAAAAAGAACACTATAGTATGTAGATTTATAGTTAGCATAAAATGTAAATTACGCAACCATGACATCTAAGACTATTATTAAATTCGGTGAGATAGTGCGTAAAAAACGCCAAGAAAAAGGCTTGTCTCAAGAGGACTTTGCTGAATTGGTGGGCGTGCATAGAACTTATATCGGAATGATTGAACGAGCAGAAAAAAATATAACACTGCTTAACATTGAAAAAATAGCTCAAGCCTTAGAAATTTCAATTTCCGAGTTAGTAGAAACCTTATAAATGAAATCACCTTACACCGACCAAAATTTGGATGAATGGCAATCCATCACCACTAATCTACTCGATAAAAATCCATTAAATCAAAAAGAAATTGTCGAAATAATTCTTAACGCTTGGGAATGTATTTTTCAATCTAAAATTTGTGATTTGAGAATAGGCAAAGATATTTACCCTAATCCTCAAATGATGGGATATTTTATTGAAACGATAATAGCCTCTCATTTATCTAAAAAATATCCTAATGTTTGGAAACACGGTCGAGAAAAAACTGAAAAAGATATTGTCTGTTTAACGAATCAAGATTATTCAATTGAGGTGAAATCATCTTCATCATCAAAACAAATTTTTGGAAATAGAAGTTACGCTCAACAACAATCTGACACAGCTACAAAATCAAAAGATAGTTTTTATTTAACAATTAACTTTGAAAAATTTTCAGATTTTGAAGAATCAGATAAAGCAAAACCTGAAATTACACTTATTCGATTTGGATATGTAGAACATTCTGATTGGAGAGGACAAAAATCAGAAAAAGTGTTACCAACGGAGTAAAAATGACCCCCTAACGACGGAATAAAATTGACCCCCTTGATTCAAAATAGCGGTTTTTCTTTACCGCGAAATTATTATGTTGAATCAGGATGTATTTGTGAAAATTAAAGTTTTAGATCATCAAGGGAAATCAATCAAAGCGATTGCTCGTGAAATAGGCGTATCCCGAAACACAGTTAGAAAATATCTGAGAAAACCAGATGAATTACCCGCTTACAAACAAAGAAAAGCGAGAACGACGAAATTA
>CAIPQN010000018.1 GCA_903867225.1 uncultured Pseudomonadota bacterium
ATCCATTTAACGAAAAATAGAATATCGTAGAAATCAATAACGACAATGGATTGAAGTCATAAACCACACTTCAATAGGGGGTCAATTAAAAACGATGTTTTTTGTTAAAAAGGGGTCAAAATTCAGCCGTTGGTAACAACGCTATTCCGTAACGAATACGTCAAAACCTAATTCGCGAATATCTTGTGCGAAATTCTGCATTATTTCTAGTGGCATCGGTTGTAAATCAATTGCTTCGGGTTGTTGAGAAGGACGCGCCAAGGTGTAAATCGTCACATTTTTAATGGCTGTTACGGCACGAATCACAACTAAAAATTTTAAAAATCCCGTATGTTCATTCGCCAAAAAAACATTTTTTTGATAATCGACCAAGCAAATTTGAATTTTCGTCGAACAGATTTGCGCGGCAAGCGTGATATTTTTCAAAACAGCTTCATTTGTTTGGGCGGAATGATTCACTAACGCTCGACCTTCGGGCGTGCCGCTATCCATTTTGAACCACACTTCGCCGCCAAAATCTTTCAATACTTTCAAACCTGCTTGAACCGTTGGGCGATGAATCAAACTGCCATTCGTAATCAATACAAAATGACTGTCAGGAAAAATACCCAATTCTGTCGCAATATCGCCAATCATAGACACGGCAACATCAAAATTCTCCAAACTGGTGGGTTCGCCATTTCCCGCAATCGCAATGTCTTTAATCACACGCTGTTCATTTGGCACTTCCATTCGGTCATAAAAATCACCGTGTAAAACATCATTTAAGAACAAACGTAATTCTTTCGCCAATAAATTTAAATCACAAGATGGTGCTGCCCCAATTTTTAATTCTGGCACTTGGCAATAAATACATCGCCAATTACAGGCGTTGTTTATGTTGAAATTGATGCCAATCGACAAACCACCTGCGCGGCGTGAAAGTACAGGATAAACATAAGTTAAGCCTGTGATATTGCGATTGTGATTGGTAACGGTGAGTTTATTGGACATTTAAAGTGGGGCAGAAGGAGGTGTTCCTAATTTGTGGATGACATCTGAATAGGATTGCCCCAGCGGAGCTGGGGACTTACGAAAATTATTAGTTAAAAATTAAACCTTATTTACCAGCGCGTTTACGCTCGTTTTCAGTCAATAATTTTTTGCGTAAACGAATCGATTTCGGTGTGACTTCAACCAATTCATCTTCGGCGATAAATTCTAACGCTTGTTCAAGTGTTAATTTTTGAATTCTTGCAAGTACCAAACTTTCGTCTGTTCCTGATGCGCGAACGTTGGTTAATTGTTTTGGTTTACAAGGATTTACACACAAATCGTTGGTGCGTGAATGTAAACCAACCAACATGCCTTCATAAACTTCGTCGCCGTTCACGAGTAATAATTCACCGCGTTCTTGCAGCGGATGTAATGAATACGTTACTGCTTTACCCGCAACCATTGAAATTAACACGCCGCGCATACGATTACCGACATCGCCTGATTTCATTGGACCATAATGATCAAAAACGTGATAAAGCAAACCTGAACCCGACGTTGCGGTCATAAATTCCGTTTGGAAGCCAATTAAACCGCGTGACGGCATCATATATTCCAAACGAATACGACCTTTACCGTCTGGCACCATATTGGTTAAATCGCCTTTGCGATCGCCCAATTTTTCCATGATTGAACCTTGATGTTCTTCTTCAACTTCAATCGTCACCATTTCAAACGGCTCACATTTTTTGCCGTCGATTTCTTTCAAAATTACTTCTGGGCGCGAAACGCCCATTTCAAAGCCTTCACGACGCATATTTTCGATTAACACTGACAAATGCAATTCGCCACGACCTGAAACTTGGAACTTGTCTGGATCGGCGGTGTCTTCGACTTTCAACGCTACGTTGTGTTGTAATTCTTTGTTCAAACGGTCACGAATTTGACGGGTGGTGACGTATTTACCTTCGCGTCCAGCAAATGGTGAATTGTTGACTTGGAATGTCATCGAAACGGTTGGTTCATCAACCGATAAAGGAGTCATGATTTCGACTAATTCAGGGCTACAAATCGTGTCTGAAATTTCTAATTTTTCGATACCCGCAAACGCAATAATGTCGCCAGCGCGTGCTTCTTGAACTTCAACGCGATCTAAACCGTGGAAACCGTAAACTTGCAACATTCTGCCTTTACGTTCAACGCCTTCGCGATTCACGATAACCAGTTGTTGATTCGGTTTGATTACACCACGTTGAATACGACCAATACCAATAACGCCTGTGTAGGTATTGTAATCAAGGCTGGTGACTTGCATTTGGAAAGGACCATCGATGTTCACAGGCGGTGGACTTACTTTGTCGATAATCGTTTGGAAAAGCGGTGTCATATCACCACCTGAAACAGTTGGCTCTAAACCCGCATAACCATTAATTGCCGACGCATAAACAATCGGGAAATCTAACTGTTCATCGGTTGCCCCTAAACGGTCAAATAAATCAAATGTTTGGTCAACAACCCAATCAGGACGCGCACCTGGACGGTCAACTTTGTTAATAACAACGATAGGTTTTAAACCTAACGCGAAAGCTTTTTGCGTCACGAAACGGGTTTGTGGCATTGGACCATCAACCGCATCCACCAACAATAAAACCGAATCCACCATCGATAAAACACGTTCTACTTCGCCACCGAAATCAGCATGTCCTGGGGTGTCTACGATATTGATGTGGTAGCCATTCCAATCTAACGCGGTATTTTTTGCCAAAATAGTAATGCCGCGTTCTTTTTCGATGTCGTTGGAATCCATCATGCGCTCAGTTACTTTTGTATGCGCGGCAAATGTTCCAGACTGTTGCAATAATTTGTCCACAAGTGTGGTTTTACCATGATCAACGTGGGCAATAATTGCAATGTTTCTTAGTTTTTCAATCACTTTTTGTACTCTTAGTTAAATAAAATTGGGGGTGTAGCTATTTTACTCTCGATAAGTTTCAACTTTGTTGCCAAGGTAAACCTAAAAAACGCCAGCCATTCAAATTACCGCGTTGATTGTTATTGTCTAATGAACCTTCAAAACCATCGACGATGTTAAATAAATGAGAATATCCTGCATTTTCCAGTGCAACGGCGGCTTCTAATGAACGATGACCACTTCTACAAAGTAACAAAATTGGGGTATTCAAATCTTCAATAACAAGTCGAACTTGATTAACAAAATACGAATTTATCTGCCAATCCTGTGATTCTTTCCAAGGAATATGAATTGCCGAAGGCGGATGTCCAACAAATAAATGTTCCATCTTTGTCCTCACGTCAATCAATACTGCTTTAGGATTTTGTTTCTGTAAATCCCATGCTTGTTGGGGATTGAGATTTTCAATCATGATAAAAATTCCGAGAGTTAAAATTACCAGTGGTTATTATCGCATTCATTGAGGATTTTGGCGCGGCTATTGAAACTTGAACATTTGTTTTTAAACGAGCAAATAGAATTTTTAAGCGTCGGTTTGAGTAATCCAGCCGTTATTTAAAGCGATTTCTAAAAAATTTGTAATATCAGTAACTAAACCTGATGTTTCAAATTTGGTTTCTAATTCAGAAACAAGTGACGCAAGTGAGTGTGTGCCATCACATAATTTTAAAATCTCTGCTGAACTTTGGTTTAATTCAACCATGCCTTCAGGATACAAAATAACAGTTTTTTGTTGAGCTTCTTCCCATTGCAAACGATGCAGCGGTGAAAAAGTGAGTAATTGTTCGGGATTTAAAGTCATAAAATTGAGTGGTAGGGTTGAAAAAATTAACTGCCTGCGTTTTGTAGGTTATTCAGTAAGCCTTTATAGTATTCCAGCATTTGTAGCAAAAACATAATTGCCGCGTCGATTTCATTTTTAACATCATGAACAAAATTGTGATGCTGAAATGTTTCTTGCGAATAAAATGATAAACCCATGTAAATTGTATTTAAACCCATCGCAATCATAATAAATGCAGCAGATTTGAGCATCAAACCGCGAAAATGTGCGTTCATTTTACCAAACGCAATACTGATAAACAGCATCGTCGGCAAGGTTCCCGCGCCAAACGCCAGCATTAACAAACCACCATCTAAAATGGTCGGTGCAGAAGTCGCTTTCACTGCCATCGCAAACGTAAGCGGGCAGGGCATTAAACCATTCATTAAACCCGCGAGTGATGCACCGATAATTCCGCCTTTAGTACGCGAAGCCGCATAACCTTTGCGAATAAACGCCATTGGAATTAAGCGAATCGAACCTTGAAAGGGAATCCAACCCAAAATCCCAAACGCTAAAACAATCACCACGGCACCAATAAACATTTGCAAAATGCTTTGAACTTTTCCGAAAATCCCGCTTGAAATTAGAACCATGCCCATTGCTGCTGCTGCAAAACCAACAAGGGTATAAATGCTAATACGCGCAAATTGATAAAACAAATAAGGTAAATAACTGCGTGTCGCTGTCGAATTCATGAAATAACCTGAAACCAACGCACCACACATTCCTAAACAATGTCCACTTCCTAACACTCCAGCCATAAATGCCAATCCGTAATCAAAGCCGCCTGTTGCTGCCATAACGTGCATACTGTGATCCATTGTTGAATGATCCATTTATCCTCCTATTAAAAATATTTTTATTTTTTATGCACCAACACCATAAAAAAAGCCCCACCGTGGCAGGGCTTTAATTTTAATGTGTCAACAACTCAGTCTGCACAGGCGGTAACGCATCCTTCAACGCATTGGCATAAGCAAGACGGGCGGTTTGGAGTACCGCTGCTTGAGCATTAAGGCGTTGAAGTTCTGTATCGACGAATTGTAAGCTGATGAGTTGGTTCTTTGCCTCATCTGATAAGGTTTCTAAGTCATAGTCTTTGTCGTCTATTTTGATGGTTGTCATCTTTTTTGTTCCTTTTTTGAGTTGAATTTGAAAATCCCTATCTTACCTAGGCAAAATGCGGGCGTTAAGCTACTTCGTAAAATTTAGGAATCTCGTCTTTGTACTTTAATTCCGCAGTTAATTAAATCAAAAAGTAATTCATCTTTTATCATTATTTCCTACGGCCGAAATTCTACCACAGCCCCACAACAAAAAAACCGCTCCCCAGTTCAACACCAAAGAGCGGTTTCTTTTTCACATCGCATCAGGCAAAGCAGGTCAAACCAATTCAACGAGTTAATTTGAACGGCTCAAGATTGCCAGATTTTAGTATTTATGCAGCAACGGAAGAATTCAGTTTAGTAATTGCCTCGTCAGTATCAAAAAATAGTTGCCCATTTAAATGTGTGAATAAATCACTTCTGTATAATTTATCCAATAAAAAGCCTTTTATTTCAGCAAAATTCAATGTAATTCCAATGGTTTTTAAACTACGATTTAATTGCTCTAAGGCTTCTAAAGCCGTCATATCAATATCGCTCACAGATGCGAAAATCAAAACGATGTGTTTAACATTGGGCGCATTGCGTAATTCAGTTTCAATAAATTCTTCAATGAAATTAACATTTGCAAAGGTGATATTCTCATCGATTCGCATGAGAAGTAAATGCTCCCATGTTTCGACCTGATGACGTTTGATATTGCGATAAGTTTTTGTGTTTGGAAGTCGCCCAACAACTGCAATATGTGGGTGACTTGCTTTGCGTAAATGACTGGCAAATGTTAAAAAAATCCCCAACATAATGCCTTCTTCAATACCGAAAATTAGAACACTGATTAACGTCGCAAGTTCAGCAATTCCATCGCCTTTATCGTATTTCCAAGTATGAAAAATGCTACGAAATTTTACTAGCGGAATAATCGCTACCAAAATAATTACTGCCAAAGTCGCTTTGGGAATGTTACTAAACCACGAACTGAAAAACATTACGGCAATCGCTAAAATAATTGCCGCAATAACCATTGCAATTTGTGTGCGTGCGCCAGCGGTGAAGTTCACCATCGTGCGACTAAAACCACCTGCGACAGGCATTCCACCAGAAATTGCAGTGGTTAAATTGGCAACGCCAAGTGCAATCAATTCTTGATTTGGATCAATTTTTTCACTGCGTAAATTTGCGACAACTTTCGCAATCGCCACACTTTCAACATAGGCAATTAACGCGATAAAACTCGCGGGGGCAGATAACACTTTCCACTTTTCTAAATCAATAAAATCCAAACTTAAATGAGGCAAACCAGCAGGAATTTCGCCAACAATCGCAAGATGTTGAGCAGTTAAGTTCCATTCGCTAACGGCAATTGTTGTTAATGCCACTGCAACTAATGCCGCACATTTGCTAATTGCAGTTGTGAGAGATGCTGATACACCGCCCATTTTGAGCAACGTTGATAACGGTTTTCCGAAAAAAAGTAATATCGCTAAAGCCACAATCGCCACTAAAAACGTTGTGTTATTTGTTGCTTGGAAATAAGTTTCGTAGCAATTTGCATCAATGCCGCACGTTGGTGATTTTAATCCTAGCGTTTGCGGTAATTGGCTACCAATAATTAATAATGCCGCGCCGCTGGTGAAGCCCGTCAAAACAGGATGGCTAATAAAATTAACCAATTTACCCATTTTAAACACTGCCATTAACAACATAATCATGCCACTTTCAGCCGATAAAATTATCGCGCTTTGTAATGGATTTTCTAGTGCCGCTACTTCTGGGGATTTCAATGCGACGGCAATCATGATTGCCGCAATCGAAACAGGACCTACAGAAAGTGTGCGACTTGTTCCTAAAAACGCGTAAAACAAAGGCGGTAAAATGCTTGCATAAAGCCCAAATTGTGGAGGTAAACCTGCCAAAATAGCATAAGCAATACCTTGTGGCACTAGCAAAATAGCCGTAATAATGCCCGCAAATAAATCGCCATTAAAATCTTCGCGGCGATATGTTTTGAGCCAACTAAAAATTGGAAAAAATGACATGATTTAAAACCCAACAGAGGAATGTGGCGAATGATGAATCCGCCACAAATACTAACCAGAATGCAGATTAACTAAGAGTTTGAAACTTAAACAAATTGAAGCAAATAATTAACTCGCAATTCCTATTTTCGTAGCTTCGGGTACTTCAATTAAAGCACCTGTTTTGACATCGTAAATGTAACCATAAACAGGAATATCTGACGGGACAAGTGGATGATTTTTAATGCGCGTGACATCTTCAACAACGCTTTTTGCTAAATCGCTAATCGTCAACCAAGCAATGTGTTTTGCTTCATCTGAACCACCGCCTTCACAGCAATCGTGCCAACCATTTTCATCAACGGAAGCCGTTTTTAAACTGGTCGCAAGCAAACCACGCATAATTTCATCGGTGAATGTTTCCATACCGCAGTTGGTGTGATGAATCACAAACCATTCTTTCGTACCAAGTAATTTGTAAGAAATCACTAAAGAACGAATTGCGTCATCGCTGGCACGACCACCAGCGTTACGAATAACGTGTGCATCGCCTTCGCTCAATCCAGCATATTTAGCGGGATCTAAACGTGCGTCCATACACGTTAAAATAGCGAATTGGCGAGCAGGTGGCATAGCTAAATCGCCTTTATCAAATCCTGCAACATAACCACGATTAGCAAGTAAAACTTCATTAAGAACTTTTGACATAAAACACCTCATTGTTGTTTTAAATTAAATTTTTTCTTCAATTACTTTTCATCAACAAACTTTTTTGCGTAACTCGATTTGTGTGGAATATCGAATCGAATCCCTTTCAACATCAAATCCCAATACATCCACGGGAAACCAATGGTTTTTCCAATCCACCAAATCCAACGTGGTACACGCGGATCTAAAAGTGGGAATGATGGGGTAATTTTACTGTCGTAACTGAATTCAGCTAATAGAACCGTATTCAATGAAGTGACCAATGGACATGAACCGTAGCCATCATATTTTGGTGATAATTCTTCTGCTTTCATAAGATGCAAAATGTTATCAACGACCACTGGTACTTGTTTGCGAACTGCAGCCGCTGTTTTGGCATTAGTTGTTGAAGCGGCATCGCCTAAACCAAAAACATTTTCATATTTGTGGTGTTGCAATGTGTTCGGATGAACATCAATACGACCATCAGCATTTGCTAGAGGACTCTGTTTAATAAAATCAGGCGCACTTTGAGGTGGCGTGACATGAATCATATCGAAGTTTTCAACAACTTGTTTTTTGTTGCCGTCAGCATCGGTGATTTCAAATGTGGCTGTTTTTGCTTCGCCATCAACTGCAATTAAATTGTGCGCGAAATGGGTTTTAATGCCGTAACTTTCAACTATTTTTGCCAATGGTTTCGCAAAGAATGGAATGCCAAACATCGCGCCACCTACGTTGAAAAATTCGACGCTGATTTTGTCGGCTATTCCTTTTTTACGGAAGCGATCAGCCGCCATGTACATAATTTTTTGTGGTGCGCCTGCACATTTAATTGGCATTGCTGGTTGCGTGAATAATGCGCGACCTTCTTTCAAATTTTTAATACATTCCCAACTGTATTCAACTGTTTCAGGTGAGTAATTACTACACACACCATTTTTGTTAAGCGTTTCTTTTAACCCAGCAATTTTGTGCCAATCCATTTGGAAACCAGGACAAACCACTAAGTAATCGTAACTAATTACATCACCAGATTTTAATGTAACCGTGTTTGCTTCAGGTTGAAATGTGTCTGCGTATTCTTTAATCCATTTGATGTTCGTACCAAATAAATCAGCTTCGTTGCGCGTGTGCTTTGCTAACGTTGATTCACCACCACCAATAATTGTGAATGCTGCTTGATAATAATGTTTTTCACTGGGTTCAATAACGGCGATGTCGATGTCTTTATTTACTCGGCGCATATTGTTTGCGACTGAAACGCCTGCTGCGCCGCCACCAACAATTAACAAGGTATGATGCTGTGTCATTTTTATATCCTCAATTTTTTATTATTAAGTGAATCAACAGGAACAAGGTGAAAAGTACACAAATTCACTTCTCACCACATTCCTACTATCCCCCAAATTTTATTTGTTCCAACCTTCAAAGCCACCTGCTAATGATAAAACATTGGTATAGCCTAAAGTTTGCAATGTGTGTGCGGCTAACGCAGAACGTCCACCCGTACGGCAATAAATTAACACAGCTTTGGTTTTATCTGCCAACTCTGGAATTGTATTTAATTTGAATTCCAAAACACCACGAGGTAATAATTGTGCGTTGTCGATATGACCCGCTGCAAATTCACTTTCTTCGCGAGTATCAACCAAGGTGATATTGCCTTCAGCCAATAATTTACGCGCCATTTCTACATTCACTTCGGTGATATGTTGTTTTGCAATGGCAACCAAATCTTGCCCTGTTGTCCCTGTTTGCATTTGCATCATGCCAAATTTCGCGTCAACATCTCGTATTTGAACCGCTTGTGTACGTTCATTTTCATCTAAACCACAGTAACGATTTGCAGGAACTGCTTGATCAATCAAACGTGGCGCAGGCAAATTCAAGTTATTCATAATTTCAATGAACTGTTCACGAGTTTTATTTGCTAAACGCGGATTAGTTGTGCGTTCTTGTTCGATATTACTTACCCAACGTTGTTGATAATCGTGACCTGGATAAACTAATGTGTCACCTGGTAGCGTGAATAAACGTTGTGTAATTGCATCGTACAACGCACCCGAATCACCACCTTGAAAATCGGTGCGTCCACAACCGCCAATAAATAATGAATCACCCGAAAATAAACGGTCATTCCACAAAAAAGAGGTGCAACCTGGCGTATGTCCTGGGGTTGGAATGGCTTTAATTTTTTCTTCTCCAAGCATGAAAACATCGCCGTCATTGATTTCAATATCAACAAGTTGTGCGCCACCGAATTTACTCACACAGGTTTTTGCACCTGTATGTTGACGTAACAAACCACTTGCAGTGATATGGTCAGCGTGAACGTGTGTTTCAAACGAATAAACCAATTTCAAACCATGTTCTTTCAACAAGTTTAAATAAGTGTCTAAATGTGTATTCACAGGATCGATAAATGCAGCTTCTTTGCTTTTATCATCAGCAATTAAGTAAGTGTAAGTCCATGTGGCTGGGTCGAATAATTGTTTAAACATGATTGCTACTCCGAAAAGATTAGTTAGTTTTTTATTGTTGTTGAGACGTTTAAATCTGGATTGGTATTCAGTTTATTTTTCTCCTTGTTTCTCGATAGATGTTGCAGACAATGTGCCAGTTTTTCTGGCTTAGTATAAACCTTGATAATGCTTACGATGTGACTTATTTCTGGGAATTTTTATGTTTCATTTTTGTTTCACAGAAACATAAACTCGTTTCCATGAAACGCTCTTGAAACCATAAACATTTTTTAATGCCAGCCACCATATTGTGTTGTCGTGTCACCTCGGAAACCTACGCTAGTTTTGTTTGCATCGGGTGTGTGGACGCTATTACTCGCTGCTGAAATCATATTTTGGCGCGTGTAACCGCCTAAGGCTTTTGCTTTCGCTGCGATATTTGTTGTGAATAAATTGATGTCGTAATTTGTTACTTCTACGTCAATCACAATCGAAATTAAACTGTCAGAACGCAACACAATAGGTAATTTTGTTTGAGCAGGAATTTCTAATTGATAACGACCGTTTTCAACATTGGCAGACGAAATCACATTTTCACCGTCAAGAGCGTCAACATTACCTGTTTTACTTTCAACTTTTCCAGATAGTACAACTGCTGTTTCAGTGTATTTTGTAACGGATTGCGTTGCAGGTTTTGATTGTTGCATTTCATTACACGCGCTTAATAAAAACGCATTTAGCAAACCAATCAACGCTAATTGTTTGTTAATAATCAGCATCTGCATCTTCCCCAAGTTCAAGCCACATTGAATTGATAATTGCCAACGCTGCCGCCAAACTTACCCCTAAAATCCACGCGAAATACCACATAATTTTGTCCTCTAAATTTTAAAATTTATATTCAAACCCAAGCCAAACGTTATTGTTTTTTACGTTTACCATTTCTGTATTTAATTTCCGATTGCCATGTTGCCAACCTAATTTAAGTTGCGTTGCGTGCGTTAATTCATATTCCAATTCAAGTTCGCCTTGATAGATATTTTCATTTGCGCCAAAACGTTCATCTTCTTCAATGTGGCTCATCGACGCATTGTGTTCGTAATCGAAAATCAAATTTGCGGTCAATTTTTCTAACAATTTCACTTTTAATTCACCTGATGCGTAATGATTTGTGTAAGATAAATCATCTGCAAAATGGGTTACGCGATGATGTTCAGCACTGCCCCGCTCGTAGTGATAACCAACTAAAAGTTCAACATCTTCGCTTATGTCCCATTCCAAATGCGGACCAATTGTCCAAAATTGCGTGTCACGATAAACAAACGGTTCATTGTAATTTCGTAAACCATAACGACTTAATAATCGAATCGTAAAATCTTCATTCAATTTCTGGTCAATGTGAAAAGACCAATAATGACTTGTTAAAATTTCATCGTGCTGTGCTTCTTCGCCAGTTGGTTGCATAAACGTGTTTTTGCCTAAAAATAAATCAGGCACGAAGTTGTAATGCAAACTCAGTTTTGTATCGGTTTCAAACGATTGCGACGCTTCAAAATCAAATAATCCATGCGTAAAAGCGGTTTGATTTGTGAAAACATAACCGCCAGCATCGGCAGAAAAACTAATTTCACCGAGCGAATTATGTCCAGTCCATTCTGCTTCAACACTCGGTTCGTAGACAAAATCACTACCTTGACCTGTGTTATCAATGTTTGGTTGCGTTGGGTCATCTTTCAGCGAAAGTCGGCGCGTTGCCGAAAACAACGCCACATCGTCAGTGAAATAGCCTGCGTTATCCGTTTTGAATTGCCATTCTGCAAATACAGCTGAACTGCTCATTATCAGCATAAAAACAGATAGATATTTAATCGAAATTTTCAATGTATATACCGTTTTTCTGTCTTAAAAACTTAATGCACAACGCTAAATGTATTTAACGCAATACGGCTTGTTTTTGAACTCGACGCATTAAACATCGTTTTGAAATCATCGCCTTCGTTGCTTGGTTCGCTGAATAAATCTTGTGCGAAAGAATAAGCAAGTGGTTGATGAAGTAATTCCGCTTCAACGGTGTAATTACTACCCATTAAATTTGGAATGCGGTAAGTAATTTGGTCACTACCACCCACAAAGTTGGCATCGTTTAACGCATCACCAACGACTTTAATGTCGTTAGGCGCAGTAGCTTTGTTGAAACCTGTTGGCAAAATTCGGTTATCTTTCAAATAAACCATGCCACGCAACAAGGTATAAGTCACTTCGTTCAAGTTGTTACCCATAATCGCTTCATAAACTTGAACTTGCTCAGGTGACGTAATCAAATCGTAATGAGGCTCGAATGTTGTACGATTTTCGTCCGCATCAACGCCAACAATACTGCCGTTTGCATTGACTTTACCCGATTCAAACACAATCGCATTTGACGCATCTTTAACCGTAACGTGTAACACCACGCGACGTGATGGATACGCGCTTGGCAATTTGTGACCTGTCGCACTGTTGATTTTCAAGGTAATGTTCAAATTGTTATCTGAACCCAAAGACTGACTAACTCTGTCAATCGTTGCTGAACTGTTGAGCATCGTTTGCGTTTTATCAATCGTTTCGTTGAAATCTGCTGTTGCCGCCACAACGCCCAATTGGGTTTTATTGTTGTTGAAAATATCTAGCATCAATTTATTTGCACCGACAAAATCATGTTTGCCAAAATTATTGCGTGTGCCGAAATTTCTTGGTGTTGTCGCAATTTTCACCCCATTTGACTTTGGCATATGGCAGTTTTGACAGGTTTTTAATGTCGCCGTTTTTGCATGGTCACTGTTTTCCCATTCGCTGTAAGACATTTGCTCTGGGAATTCACTTTCAGGCGTGGTACTCAACAAATTACCCGATTGGTCAACAAAAGGCGTTTTTAAGTTATGACAAGTGCCGCACAATTTTGAAGATTCCATGTGCGAACTACCTGTTGGTGTGTAGCCTGTTTGCATAATCATTGGGTTTGCAAATGGATTCATGTATTGACCATAAATCTTTTTGTCGTTACCAATTTCATAATGCCCCGTATAGCTGCTCAACGTGCCTAAATTTGGTGCATTTTGAATTTGATGGCAAAGCGTACAACCAACGCCACTCATGGCTTCATCGTGACGCGGATTCGTTGCACTCAAGAAACCACCGTCTGCTGCAAGAATTGATTTGGGTTCGTTGTAGCTTTTCGCTTCAAAGTTCGCCATTGGCGCATGACAACGGGTACATTTATCGCTTATTACGTCAACTAAATGTGGCGCACGATTGATTTCGCTACGGACATAGGCTTTCCAAAGTGGGTCGCGTGCCGCGTTACCCATCATTGTTGCAGACCAATCTTTTTGAATTGAAACGTCTTTGCCAGTGTTGTCTGTTAAACCATCATGGCAAGTAGCACAAATGCTTGCGCCTTTGAAATGTTCTGAAGAAAACGAAGAATCACCTTCCGATTGAGGTGGCAAAACAAAACCATTTGTTGATGCAACGGTGGTCGCGCTAAATGTATCTGATATACCACCGACCGTTAAAGTTGCATTTTTAGTGGTGCCATTTGTGGTTGCAGATGTTATTTTTACAGTAACCGTATTGCCGTTAGTTACCGTCCCTGCTTTTGTAACAAATGCGCCACCGTTAATTGAATACGAACCACCACTAATAGCAATAGCTGTTGCGGCGTTAATATCTATTATGGAAATACTATTTGACGTTATTGGCGTGTTTAACGGTAAATTGGTTTGGTCAATAAAACTAAACGCATTTGGGGTTGTATCTTTTGCAACAGTGGTAACACTAAACGTATCTTTTACATTACCTATGGATAAAACAGCATCCTTTTTAGTGCTGTTTAATTTCGATGACGTTTGTTTAATGCTGACTGTTGCACCATTTAAAACTGTTGTTTTACTGGTTCGGTACGCAGCACCATTTACTGAAAATGAACCACCTGTAATGCTAATCGTTGTTTTCGTGTCAATGCCGCTAACTGTAATCGTATTAGAGATAATTGCCGTATTTAATGCCACGTCCGTTTGGTCAATAAACGTAAATTTATTTGGTGTTGTATCCGCAGCAAAAACACTCAAGCTAATAAAATATGACCAAAGAAAGAGAATCATTAAATGTTTATGTTTTGGCATAAAAATTCCATTTATTAGCGTTAGGATTTTGCATAATTAAATCTATTTTTATCAATTTTTGGTTGCGTTGGGTTGTCTTTCAGAGAAAGTCGGTGCGTTGCCAAAAACAGCGCAACATCGTCAGTGAAATAGCCTGCGTTATCGGCTTTGAAAGCCCATTCCGCGTGAGCAAGCGAATCACCAATAGCAAATAACATGAAAGCCTCATATTTAAGTAACTTTTTCAAAAATACTTACCGCGTTTTTATTACTTATTCTGCCATGCACGATAGGCTTTTAATCCCCCTTCGAGATAGCGCACATTGCTGTAGCCCATATTCCGCAAGCTATCCGCTGAAAGTACACCACGATAATTCACATTACAATAGGTGATGATTGGCGTGTCTAAATTAGAAATTTCATCTTCGACATTCATTTCTAATTTGCCACGGCTAATATGTTTAGAGCCTGCAATATGATCGGCATCGTGTTCTTCTTTGTCACGAATATCCAACGCTAACACGCCGTCTGCCAAAAGAGCATCGACTTCATGCGGTTGTACAGGTGAAATTCGTGCGCGGGCGGCTTCGCCCATTTGGATAAATTTGTCAGAATAAGCCATTTTCTTTCCTCATGATTGATGTTGATGATGATTATTTGTCAGTTGTTAATACATTGTATGTTGATTTTCTTGCACTTGTTCAACCGTCACTTTACCGCGCATGATGCGATAAACCCAAGTTGTGTAAGCTAATACAATCGGCATAAATACCACAGTTGCGGCAAGTAACATTTTCATTGTGTAATGACTTGCACTTGAATCCCAAATCGTCAAACTGCTTGTAATTGAAAGCGTTGAAGGTAATACAAATGGGAACATTGAACCGCCTGCGGTCACAATCGCGCCAATCATTGCTAAACTGCTCAACACAAATGCCGTTGCAGAATGATGTTTAGCGGTAAAAAACGGTGCTGATAACGCTCCGCCAACTGTTAATAATGGCGCAAGTAAAAGCAATGGATAAGTGCCGTAATTTGCAAGCCATAACCCCGTGCTTTTTTCGACGGTTTTATGTAATGGGTGAGCGGTGATGTTTGTATCAATTGCCGATGTGACGCGATAACCTTCCACGACAAATGCAATATAAAGTCCCGCTAATAAAAACAACACTACAAATAAAATGCTGCTCCAACGAATCACAGCTTGAGCGCGTTCGGCAATAAAACTTTCGGTTTTCCAATGCAAATATACTGCGCCGTGCATCACGCATAATGACACGCCAACTAATACGCAAAGCAACGGAAATAATGTAAATAAATCAAATAATCCGCCTGTGTAAGTTGAACGCATATCGCCATCGAGTTCAAATGGCAAACCGAGCATTAAATTTCCTGCCGCTAGACTTAATACGACCGCTGGCACTGTTCCACCGACAAATAAACCCCAATCCCAGAAACTACGCCATTCAGGATTTGCTAATTTACTACGGTAATCAAATCCGACAGGACGCAAAAATAAGGCGAATAACAACAGCAATAAACCCGCATAAACACCTGAAAATAAAACCGCATACACAATTGACCATGCACCAAACGTAATCCCGCCAAGTGTGACCAACCACGTTTGATTACCTTCCCATGTTGGACCAACTGTGTTGAGCATCACACGCCGTTCGTCATCAGTTTTGCCTAAGAATGGCAATAACATTGCAATCCCAAAATCAAAACCATCCATCACCGCAAAGCCGCAAATCAAGAAGACTAAAATTGCCCACCAAATAATGCGTAACGATTCATAATCAAACATGACCTGCTCCTTGTTTTTCAAAGTGATAATTACCTGTATGCAAACTACTTGCACCTAAACGAATGTATTTCACCATTAAGAATAATTCGATACATAGCAACGCGGTGTACATCACAACAAACCCCGCGATACTGCCGTAGAGTTGTCCACTACTTAGACTTGAGGTACTTAAATGCGTGGGTAAAATGTTCGCAATTGTCCAAGGTTGACGACCGTATTCAGCCACAACCCAACCTAATTCGCTCGCAATCCAAGGTAATGGAATTCCAAAAAATGCCATTTTTAACAACCAACGTTGATTGTGGGCATCACGTTTCATGTTGTGATAAAACGAGGCGGCAAAAATAAATAACATAGTCACGCCACAAAACACCATGCCGCGAAATGTCCAAAACATCGGTGCAACTTTAGGAATGGAATCTTTTATTGCCGAGTCAATTTGAGCAGGTGTCGCATCAACGACATTTTCGGTATATTTTTTGAGTAACAAACCGTGACCTAAATCGACTTTATGTTTTTCAAAAATCGCTTTGGCAACTTCATTGGTTTTGTCTTCACGCAAAATTTGCAAATTCTCATACGCAATCATGCCGTTTTCAATACGGTGACGTTTTCGTTCCCGAATGACATCCAGTCCATCGACTTTTTCATCAATTGAACGGGTCGCAATCAAACCTAATAAATAGGGAAATTTAATCGCGTAATCGGTAGTTTGGGTTTCTTCATTTGGAAAACCCACTAACGTAAAAGAAGCAGGAGCTTCTTCAGTTTCCCATTCAGCTTCAATGGCAGCGAGTTTAGCGCGTTGAACTTCACCAACGGTGTAACCGCTTTCGTCTCCGAGAAGAATCACAGACAAAATAGACGCTAAACCAAATCCCGATGCAATCCGAAATGAACGCCGCGCAAACGCCACATCTTGATGTTTGAGCAAATAAAATGCACTAATACCAAGCACAAACATTGAACCTGTAACATAACCTGCCGCAACGGTATGAACAAATTTCACTTGGGCAACAGGATTAAAGAAAATATCAGCAAAACTGGTAAGTTCCATTCGCATCGTGTCGTAATTGAATTCTGCACCAACAGGGTTTTGCATCCACGCATTCGCAATCAAAATCCATAACGCTGACAAATTTGTTCCCAAAGCAAGCAACCACGTTGTTGATAAATGTTGCAACTTGGTCATTCTGTCCCAACCGAAAAAGAATAAGCCAACAAATGTGGATTCTAAAAAAAACGCCATCATGCCTTCGATGGCAAGCGGTACGCCGAAAATATCACCGACATAATGCGAGTAATACGACCAATTTGTGCCGAACTGAAATTCCATCGTTAAGCCAGTTGTGACACCCATCGCAAAGTTAATGCCGAACAATTTTCCCCAAAAGCGGGTCATGTCTTTGTAAATTGACTTATTTGTCATCACATAAAGCGATTCCATAATCGCCAAAATAAACGACAATCCCAGCGTCAACGGCACAAACAAAAAGTGATACATCGCCGTAATAGCGAATTGCATCCTCGATAAATCTACAACTTCATTAGTAATCATTTTAAATTTTCCTCGTTCAATGTTGCCGAGCCGAATAGTCGATTGTTTAATGTTTCTTCATTCACTTTTACTTTTTGTCCTGCGAAAAAAAGCCACCAAACCAAACCGAATAACGTGAATTTGACGATGATGGCGAGTGTCATTTCCCAAGAAAAACGAGTTAAACGCATGGCGGTTATTGTTGATGATGTTGCGAATGACCAGAAACAGCGTGTCGCGCATGATCACTAAGTTGAGCATCAAAAAATTGATGAATCGCGGTGACTAAATCGGCTTTTTCGCTGGTGTAATCAATCTGTGCGCCGTCTGGTAATTCTTTATAAATAATGCTTAATGTGTCTTTTTCAGCAGAACGTAACGTTTGCAAACCTGCCATTTTGTTACCGTGAATTTTTACAGGATTTGAAAAATCACCTTGATTAAATTCCCTCGCAATTTTCGACAAATGTTCACGAATTAACGCAATTTGTGACGCATCATTTTTATCTTTTGCGATGACTTGTTGAACTCCGCCTTTTTCGACTTTGTTAAAAATGTGCAATGTTTTTTCTAAATCAAACGGCATCACATGAACACCTTTTGAAACAACTTCATCTAAACGCGCTTCGCTGGCAGGTTCAACAGCAAAAACACTGGTTGAAATTAACGCTAGACTAATCAAGGCAATTTTTTTCATGTTAATTCGCCTGAATCGTTTTTAAATTGGCTTTTTGCCACGCATTCAAACCGCCGTCCATGTTGTGAACATTGGTAAAGCCTGATTTTGCCAAAATATCTGCCGCTCTCGCAGAACGTGTGCCGCTGCGGCATTGTGTAATCACAGGTTGATTTTGATATTTTGCCAATTCCTTCAAGCGGTTTTGAATGTCATTCAATGGAATATGAATCGCATTATCAATATGTCCCGCGTTCCATTCGTCATTTTCACGCACATCAATAATGACGGCATTTTGTTCTGATTGCATTTGGGCGGCTTGTTGTGGTGAAACAGCTGGCACATCAGCTAAAACTGACGAAATACCAAATAATGACGCGAGTAAGATAATAATTTTTTTCATAATCAATTCTCCATCTAGGATAATTATTTAAAATAAAACATTGCATGGCTTATGCCAAAAACATTGAGGCGTAATGATACCGTGCTTTTTGAGTATTATATTTTTTTACCTTGAACAAGTTTAATGTTTTAATGAAACAAAAAACTGTTTCTGTGAAACAAAAATCGAAACAAATGGAACAAAAATGCAAATTGATAATGTTCAAAATTTTCATGGGTTAATTAGTCGTTCACCTGCTATGCACGATGTGTTTCAAATCATTCAAACTGCTGCTGAAACTGAGGCAACCGTTTTAGTGCGTGGTGAAAGTGGTTCTGGAAAAGAGTTAGTAGCACGCGCAATTCACTATTTAAGTGGACGACGCGACGCGCCTTTTTTAGCGGTAAATTGCGCTGCATTATCAGCGAATTTACTTGAAAGCGAATTGTTTGGTCATGTGCGTGGCGCGTTTACAGGCGCAATGAAAGATCATCATGGTTTATTTCAACGCGCTCATGGCGGCACGTTATTTTTAGACGAAATAGCAGAATTACCCATGGAATTACAAGCGAAATTATTGCGTGTAATTCAAGAACGCAATTTTTTACCTGTAGGTGGTGTGCTTTCAATGCCTGTTAATGTACGATTGGTAGCAGCGACACATCGAGCATTACGCGAAGAAGTGAAAAATGGGCGATTCCGTGAAGATTTAATGTATCGGTTGCGTGTTGTGCCAATTTATCTACCGCCGTTGCGGGAACGACGTGAAGATATTAGTTTGTTAATTTGGCATTTTATTGAAAAACATAATGCTGAAAATCGCCGCAAAATCGAAGAAATTGAACCAGAAGCTATGCGTTTGTTATTGGATTATTCATGGTATGGAAACATTCGAGAACTGCAAAATGTGGTGGAATATGCGTTTGCCGTTGGACGTGGAACGATTTTGAAATCGACAGAATTACCACCCGAATTTCGTGAAATACATTTACCTATTGTTTCAGCTAAAACTATTCCGATTCAAAATGAAAAAAGCGCGATTGAACGCGCTTTAATCGAAACCAAAAATGTAAATGCAGCAGCTAAAAGTTTAGGGATGAGTCGTGCAACATTTTGGCGAAAACGAAAGTTTTACGAAATTTAAAAAACTAATCAATAAATCGTTTGGTCAAATCACCAAACGCATCAATTCGTCGATCACGCAAAAATGGCCAAATTCGGCGTACAGTTTCATTCTGCTTTTTGTCAATTTCAGCAATCAATAATTTCGTTTCCGATGAATTCGCCTGCGTTAAAAACTCGCCTTGCGAACCCACGATAAAACTATTGCCCCAAAAATCAATGCCACTTTCACCATGTGGCGCGAATTCAAAACCAATACGATTACACGAAATGACGGGCAAACCATTTGCGACGGCATGACCACGTTGCACGGTAATCCACGCATCGAGTTGACGAGCTTGTTCTTCTTTTGTATCGTTTTTATCCCAGCCAATTGCAGTCGGATAAATCAGCAAATCTGCTCCCGCTAACGCCATCAAACGCGCCGCTTCGGGATACCATTGATCCCAACAAATCAACACGCCCAATTTTCCAATCGACGTTTGAATTGGTGTAAACCCTAAATCGCCTGGCGTGAAATAATACTTTTCATAAAACGCAGGATCATCGGGAATGTGCATTTTGCGATATTTACCTGCAAGACTACCATCTTTGTCGAAAACCACGGCAGTGTTGTGATAAAGCCCCGCCGCGCGACGTTCAAAAATCGTTGCGACAATCACGATTTGTAATTCTTTCGCCAACGCTGAAAAAATATCAGTTGTTTGGCATGGAATCGGTTGTGCTAAATCAAATACCGAATGGTCTTCGGTTTGGCAAAAATACTTGCCCAAATGCAATTCGGGCAATACAACTAAATCGGCTTTTTGCGCTGCGGCTTCACGAATTTTTGCAATCGAAAACGCTAAATTCACACCGTAATCATCGTCACCGCATGGTTGTTGAACTGCGCTAACAATCAATTTTTTTTGCATCACACGCTCCGTGCTTGCTCAGGAAATTGCATCGTCATGCAATGCAAACTACCGTATTGATGAACAAGTGGACGGCACGGAATCGGTAATATTTTGTGTTGTGGGAAAACTTTTGCTAAACGTTCCAACGCGATTTTGTCATTTGCGTCATCATAAACTGGTACTAAAACTGCGTGATTGATGATTAAAAAGTTTGAATAATTTGCAGGCAACGGCTCATCATCTTCATCGAAAATAGGCGTTGGTAATGGCAATGCAACCAAGTTATAAGGTTCTTCGTCATTTGTACGCAACATTTCTAGCTGCATTTTCATTCGGTGCAAACTTTCAAAATGTGGGTCGCGTGGATTTTCACAACTGGTGTAAGCAATCGTCGTCGGTGTGCAAAAACGCGCTAATGTGTCGATATGCGCGTCGGTATCGTCGCCCGCTAAATTTTCTTGTTTGAGCCACAAAACACGCTTTGCACCTAAATGGATTTTTAATTGTGCTTCGATTTGTTCTTTATTCAACGCACTATTTCGGTTTGGATTTAGCAAACAATGGTCGGTTGTTAAAATCGTGCCTTCGCCGTCACTTTCAACGCTACCGCCTTCCAAAATAAAATCGATGTCATGATGCGCTTTGCCTTTGAAAAATTTGGCATTCGCTAATTTGTGATTTAGAGCATTATCGTTGGCGAAATCGTATTTTTCGCCCCAACCGTTAAATTGAAAATTGAGGTATTTCAACGTGCCTTCTTTTTCGACGGTTAAAAAAGTCGTGTCGCGTACCCAAATATCGTTGACAGGTGCATGAATAAATTGAATGTCTTCTTTTCGTTCAACCAATTTTTCGATGTGTTTTTGATGTACTTCGTCGCGGCAAACAATCAGTAATGGCTGATATTCAGTAATCGTGTCTGCGATGATGCTGTAAGTGTCTTCAACAGATTCGAGGTTGTCACTAAAATCACCTGTTTCGTGTGGCCACGCAATTAAAACGGCGGCTTGTTTTTCCCATTCAGCTGGAAATCTGGTCATTGTTTTTTCCTTTTTAATTTTTATAATTCAGTCGTTGTGAGCCATAAATCATGTTTATTACACAAACTCAAAACGTGCAGCGTGCCACTATAATTGGGTAAGTTAAACGTTGATTGTGCAATTTTATCGGTGGTTGGATTGAAAAAATGCTCGTCTAAAAATTGGTAATTTTTGTCGAGCAGAACGTGTTTCACAATGTAATGTTCAAAACCATTCATTTCGTGAGCTGTGGTCACTTTTACGGTCGATTTTTCAATTTCAACGGTTGGCAAATGCGTAGCAATTTTTCCTGCCCAACGTCCCGCATTTTCTTTCGTGTAAAACAATCCACCCGCACCAATAATTCCAGCTGTTTTAGTTTCAGTCGCTAACAAAGGCGTAGCGTTCAAAGTCATTAAACCCGCGCCTGCTAAACCCAAGCGCATAAAATTACGTCTATTCATTTTTTCTCTCCTCAAAATAAATTATTCTTCACCAGCAATCGACATTTGTTCAATTAAAATTGAGCCTGTGCGCGTGTTTCCACGCAAATCAACATCGTTACCAATGGCAACAATACCTTTAAACATATCTTTTAAATTTCCCGCGATAGTGATTTCTTCGACGGGATATTGAATTACGCCATGTTCAACCCAAAAACCCGCCGCGCCGCGTGAATAATCGCCTGTCATCATTTTTACGCCTTGCCCCATCAATTCCGTGACAAGTAAACCTGTTCCAAGTAGTTGCAACATCGATTCAAAATCGCCGCCTGTTGGTGTAATCGTTAGATTCCGCACGCCACCTGCATTTCCCGTACTTTTCAAACCCAATTTTCGTGCTGAATAAGTGCTTAAAACGTAATCTTGCAAAATACCACCTCGAACCAAATCACGATGCTTTGTTGCAACCCCTTCGCTGTCATACATCGCACTACCTAAACCGCTAATTAAATGAGGCTGTTCATGAATATGGATAAAGGAAGGAAAAATTTGTGTATTTAGTGCGTCCAATAAAAAGGTCGATTTACGATACAAACTGCCGCCTGAAATCGCACCAATAAACGAACCCAACAAACTGCTGGCGATTTCTGCACTGAATAAAACAGGGCATTGACGCGGACTTAAACTACGTCCACCCAAACGGCGCAATGTACGTTCAGCTGCGATAATGCCGACTTCTTTTGGCAATTCTAAAAAATCGGCATTTCGCGCGACGCTATACCAATAATCACGTTGCATCTCGTCACCACGTTGTGCGAGAACTGAACAACTCAACGAATGACGTGAACTCAAACGCGCTTGCAAAAAACCCAAACTGTTGCCCATAACACTCAAACCTTTGTGCGTGCTAACCGTCGCGCCTTCGGAATTGCTAATATCTTCGTGATAGTTTCGCGCCGCATCTTCACATTCAATCGCCATTTCAATTGCTTTTTCAGAAGATAAATCCCACGGATGATACAAATCTAAATCAGGAAATTCGGTTGCCAATAAATCTGCATCGGGTAAGCCCGCGCAATCATCTTCACTGGTATAACGCGCAATGCTACACGCCGCACTGACAGTTTCTTTTATCGACGTAGGTGACAAATCCGTTGTACTTGCCACGCCTTTTCGTTGTCCAAAATAAACCGTTACCCCCAAACCTTGACTGCAATGGTGTTCAATCGTTTCGACGATACCTAAACGAGCTGTCACCGACAAACCATCATCAACACTCAAACCCGCTTCAGCTGCTGTCGCACCTTGTGCTTTCGCTTCGTCTAAAAGTTGTTGAACGGTGTTTTTTAATTCTGCAATGCGTTCATTCTGCACAAATAAATCCTTTTAATGTTTTGACGCGGCGGCATCAACCGTGCGTGTTTTGTTAATGAAAATGTTTTTGAGGCGGTCTAACGCGGAATGCAACGTCGTATCCATCACGGTTTCGTTACCGATTGAAACAATAATTCGTGTCAATTCAGGCATTTTGTTTTTGGTAGATGCAATATAAATTGGTTGCACATACAAAATCGTATTGCCCATTGGCAAAATTACCATACGTCCCATTTCAACTGATGAACCATTTTGATCCCAAAGTGTGAACTGTTCTGAAATTTCTGGATGTTGTTGCGTCAATGCTTCAATCTGTTCAGGACCATTTACTTGCACATCTTTACCAAATTTAAATACCGTGATATTTGGTTTGTAAGTACCGCTACAATTCACTTTATCTAACGTACTTGCCATACCGACCATACTTAAATTATTGCGATTTACAGGAGTCATTGGATTGATTAACACGAATTCCTCGGTGTCGTTACAGCTTCCAAAATCCATCGTTTGATAATACGGCAATACAGGTTTTTCACGCACATTTGCGTATGCCCATGTTTCAGCTTGTTCGTAAAAAAGTTCTGGCGTAGTTTGATGATACCGTGCGTACATTTGCATTTGAAGCGTGTATAAATCACGCGGATAACGCAAATGTGATTTCAATTCAGCAGGCATTGTTTCTAAAGGCTTAAATAATTTTGGATACGCACGATTGTACGCATTGGCAATCGAATCATTGTTATCAACCAAATAATAATCCACGTCACCATCAAACGCATCGATAACGATTTTCACTGAATTGCGAATGTAATTGAAGGGCTGTGTACCATTCAAACTTTCGTTCACCATTGGTTTTGAGACAGGATATTTATCAGACAACGTGTAAGCATCTTGAATCCAATAAAAACGGTTTTTTGTCATCACCAAATAAGGATCTTTGTCTAAATGTAGAAATGGCGTGAGTTTATGAACGCGCTCGGTAATGTTTCGGTAAATTTTGAGCTTGCTCTCACTAGAAATGTTAGTCGAAAAAAACAGTTTTTCATCCGCTAATTTAAATGCAAATAACGCTTTTTTAAATGTCGAAGTGAATGGAATTCCGCCTTTACCATGATAGGCTTTTTCTTCGTGAGGTTCTGTGCTGGCAATCCCCACAACATTTAATTTATTCGGCACAATTGCGTAATCATATTGTTCTTGACCATAATAAATATCAGGGTGTTCGACTGTGAAACCAACGTCCGAGTGCATATTTAAATCGCGTAAATACCATGTCAACGGCGCATCAGCATCTTGCGCGGCTGGTGTAATTACTGCGCCATAACCATGTGTGTAACGTAAATGACGATTTTCCCAGTTCTGCGCTTCTTTTGGTAATTTAGAGATATTCACTTCGCGCGTAGAGATATTGACTTGACGCAAATGGTCAGAAATAAAATAGCGATCTTCGTCTACTGATAAAAATTTGTAATATGGACGAATTTCTTGCAGTTGTTTATAACTGTAAATGATGTATTCACGATCCCAAACAGGGATATTTTCAAAATGCTTTTGTGAACTCCACGTTTCAATATCTTGCGCGGCATCAAGTTTCACGGTCATTTCAACCGTTTTGACATTATTCAAATCATAAGCACCCAATGTTGCATCGATGTTGTGCTGCATAAACGGTTTTTCTGTTTTGACTGGATTTGGATTCACCACAAAACGTTGCAAAGTATCAGGAATGAATTGCAAATTGGGTGCTTGCCAAACAACGAAAAATAACAACATCGAAATCCATAACGGTTTACGATTGTCGTGTTTTTCAGAATGAACAAATTGAATTGCCACCAGTGCGAAAATCAAAAATGTCGCCATCGCCGCCCAAATTAACGGCAGTTGATAACGGATTTCAATAAATCCAGGACCAAAGAAAATCGGTTCGTGATTATTTGTATAAAGTAGCGAAAAGCGTTCGAGCATAAAGCCCCAAAGCACAGATACCACCACTAAACCAATCAACAACGTTAAATGGATTTTTGCGCCTTTGGGATAACTTTTGCGTTGATCGGGAATGTAAGTATGTTCCAGCCAATACAACACGCCCACCATTCCAAAAATTAACATCGCCGTAATCAATAATTCTTGTTGAATTAGCTGATAAGTCGGATACGCAAGCATATAAAAACTCACGTCGTTACCATAAACCGTTTCGATTACACCCGATTTTTCACCAAAGAAATACATCAACGTCGATTCCCATTGACTATAAAACGGGGACGCAATCATTAAAGCTAAAAAGAATGAAATCGGGGTGTAAATTTTTACAGAACCATTCATAAACGTATCGGCAAACGCTTGGACACGCTTTTTTTCATTGCCAATCAATAATTTTTCGTCGAGATTCACACCCAAATATCGTGAAGCAATCCAGAAATGACTAAAGAAAATAAGGAAAAATACTAATGTTACGCCACCCGAAAGAAAAAATTTATACAGTAAGCGTAGCCAAAAATAGGATTCGAGTTTTAGTGAATCGTACCACCACCAATCCACGAAAAAATCGATAAAAATGAAATGAAAGGCGACGAATAAAACTACTGCCAAAGCGATGATTCCGCCCAGCAACGCGGGTAAAAATTTCAAATTCCGCATGGAGTTCCTCTTAAAAATAGAAAATAATATGTTGTGGCTATTCTAACTTAAATGCCGCGATAACCCGAAGTAATTGGATAGCGTCTATCACGTCCAAATGCGCGTTCGCTTATTCTAATGCCAACAGCTGATTGACGGCGTTTGTACTCACTTCTATCGACTAACGAAATCACACGCTTCACATCTTCGGGTGAAAATCCTGCGGCAACAATTTCATCAGCCGATTGGTCTTCTTCAATGTAACGCGCCAAAATTGGATCAAGGATTTCATAAGGCGGCAATGAATCGGAATCTTGTTGATTTGGTGAAAGTTCTGCTGACGGCGCACGCGTCAAAACACGTTCTGGAATGACTTGAGAAATCGAATTTCGATAACGTACCAATTCATAAACTAATAATTTTGGTACATCTTTAATTGGTGCAAAACCACCGCACATATCACCATATAACGTTGCATAACCCACGCTCATTTCGCTTTTATTGCCTGTTGTTAAAAGTAATTTCCCTTGTTTGTTGGACATCGCCATTAAAACGACACCACGACAACGCGCTTGGATATTTTCTTCTGTTGTGTCGGCGGGCGTATTTTCAAACGTTACGGCGAGCATTTCTGTAAATGCTTTTACCGCTGGTTCGATTGGAATTGAATGGTATTTAACGCCCATAATTTCAGCTTGAATTTTCGCGTCATCGTTGCTCATTTCGAGCGTGTATTTTGACGGTAACGAAACGGCTTCGACATTTTCTGCTCCCAACGCATCAACCGCTATCGCTAACACTAATGCGGAATCAATGCCGCCCGATAATCCTAAAATTGCACCTTTAAAACCATTTTTACGAACGTAATCGCGAGTGCCACAAACTAGCGCGTTATAAATTGTCGATCCTTTGTTTCGTTTTTGAAAAGCAGGGTAGGGTGGATTTAAAAATTGTCCATTTTCAAATTCTACTACACCGATTTGTTCAATAAATTCTGCGGCTTGAAAAACGATTTTTCCATCAGCATTTGCCACAAATGATGCGCCATCAAAGACTAATTCATCTTGTCCACCAACGGCATTCACATAAACAATAGGGAGTTGAGCTGTTTTTGCGTGTGAACAAATTAACGCTTCACGTTGCTCGGCTTTGCCTACATGAAAAGGCGACGCATTAAGCGTCAATAAAATTTCTGCTCCAGCGTCTTTAGTTGCTTGCACAATGTCAGAATGCCAAACATCTTCGCAAATACTCAAGCCAATAAATTGACCTTTGAATTCAAATACACACGGTTTTTTGCCAGCGGTAAAATAACGCATTTCATCAAATACACCGTAATTCGGTAATTTTTGTTTGCGATACACCGCTGAAATACTGCCTTCCGATAATACAACAGCACTGTTGTACAAATTTTCACCGTCAAATTCAGGAAAACCCACCACAACTCCAATCTCTGGCGCGATGTTTGCTAGCTCAAATAAAACATTGTTCGCTGTCAAAATAAAGTCCCGTCGAAACAATAAATCTTCGGGTGGGTATCCCACGAGCATTAGTTCGGGGAACACAATTAAATCAATGTCTGAGCGATTTCGGACTGCGGTCACAGTTTCAACAATTAGGTTAAAGTTGGTGGTGATATTGCCGACTAAACTGTTAGTTTGAATAAGCGCGATTTTTAAGGTCATAACTTTAAAAGTAAAAAGCGAAGGGAAAAGATTCTTTTGTAATCATAACCCAAGCATCGCGTTTTGTACTGACGATTTAATAACCCTAAATTTTATTTTTGAAACAGATGAACAACATGAAAATTAAACAAGAAAAAGCCAGTGATGCAAATTCTCGTTGGTGGAATTTTATTGAGACGTTGAGCGATGAATTTATTCGTCAAACAGGCGTTGGACTTTATACACACATAACACCGCTCGATGTGCGTCATGTATATAAAGATTTTCAACAAAAACAAACGCCTATTCGTAGTTTTACACGCGAATATGTTCGACCTTATGTTTAACAGATTTTAATCGGGACGTTGCTGCTTTTAATTTAAGTCAGTGCGTTAATTTTTAATTTTGATTTTGGTTATGTCGTGAAAACATTAACTACTTTTTCAACAAATACTTTGCCGTGGTTTAAGCGACTACTTTTGCCGACCGTGATTGCAGCATTATCAGGGTGTGCAGGCGATATGGATATTCGACCCGAAGAACCTGTTGCACCACGCCAGATGATAAAACATAGTGGCACAACGCCTGCCGTTGATTATGCGTTGAGTTTGCAGGGTACGCCGTACATTTATGGCAAAGCCTCGCCTGAAGAAGGTTTCGATTGCAGTGGTTTTGTGAAACACGTTTACGATAAGAATGGCGTGCATTTACCGCGCACGGTAAAAGAAATGTCGAATGCACTTACGCCTGTGCCGAATAACAATATCCATTCGGGTGATTTGTTATTTTTTAATACGTCGGGGAAATCTGCGTCACACGTCGGAATTTATGTAAATGAAAGCAACTTTGTTCACGCGCCTAGTTCTCGTGCAGGAAAGGTAATGGTGTCTAGCCTGAAGAATAATTATTGGCGAGAGCGTTTTATTGATGCTCGCCGCCCACAAAATCATTAATACAGTTCAAATTCAACACCGCTAAATCCTCGTTTTTTTTAAAGTCCTAAAGTTCTCAAATTAAAAATCCATTCAAAAAAAGGCATTAAGCACAGATTGAAATCTGCACTCAACACCTTCTTAGTTTAGCGTCACGACCGCTTTAACTTACTTTTCCTTTTTTAAAACTCTTCCCAATCATCATTTCCTACAACAAAAGTATTTTTAGATGCTGTTACTTCTTCCATTGATGCTGTGTTAAACGTTTGTGTTTTCACAGATGCTGGCGCACTTTTCATCGCTACTTTGGCTGCTTGTTTTTGACTACCAGTTGAATAATTGTCCATTCTAAAATGCGCGAGTTCTTTCGCCAAATGCTGTGTTTGCGTTTCGAGCGATTCTGCTGTCGCAGCTACTTCTTCAACCAATGCCGCATTTTGTTGTGTCACATCGTCCATCGACGTAATTGCAGCACCCACTTGAGCAATCCCCGCGCTTTGTTCTGCTGACGCGCTCGAAATTTCTGAAATGATTTTGTTCACGCCTTCAATCGAAGTCACAATTTCCTGCATGGTTTGACCTGCTTCTGCAACTTGTTTGCTACCACCCGAAACACGATCAACTGAATCACTGATTAAACGTTTAATTTCACCTGCGGCATTTGCAGAACGTTGCGCTAAATTACGAACTTCAATCGCAACCACCGCAAAACCACTGCCTTGTTCACCCGCACGAGCCGCTTCAACTGCCGCGTTTAACGCTAAAATGTTTGTTTGGAACGCAATATCATCAATTACCGAAATAATATCGACGATTCTTAAAGACGATTCGTTAATGTTATCCATCGTACTTACAACATCTCTAACAACACTTACACCGCGATTTGCGGCTTCAGTTGCACCGACCGCTAATGAATTTGCTTGTTTTGCATTTTCGCTATTGTGTGAAACAGTCGATGTAAGTTGTTGCATACTTGCTGCGGTTTCTTCTAAAGCCGCTGCTTGTTGTTCGGTGCGATGCGCCAAATCATTATTACCCGATGCAATTTCAGTTGAAACCGCTGCAATCATATTTGTCGTTTCTTTGATTTCCAAAAGCAACGAAGCCAAACTTTCTGCGGTGTTATTCACACCCGCTTTTACTTGACCAAAAATACCAGAATAATCTTTCGTAATTTTTTGGGTTAAATCGCCATCGGCTAACGCATTTGCAACGCGTAAAACGTCATGCAAACCTTCGTCTGTCACGTTAGATAATTTATTCAATGATTCAGCAATCGTTTTGGTGTAACCCGCTTTGTCATTCAAGTTCATTTTGTAACTGAATTCACCTTGAATTGCTGCTGCGTCCACCATCGTTTGAATTTCATTGACGATTTTTGTTAATGAATCCACGGTGTCGTTCACGCCTTTCGCCGTTAAACCAAATAATCCTTTGTAATCTTTGGTGACTCTTTGATTCAAATCGCCGTTTGCTAACGCGCCTGCCACACGAATGGTGTCTTTGAAAGCCGTGTCAACCGTATCGCTTAATTGATTCAATAAGCTGCTAATGTCTTTTCCAAAACCGCTTTTACCTTGAATATCGATTTTCGTATTGAAATTACCTTTAACTGCTGCAGAAACAACGTTTTCTATATCTGTGACAATCGTTTTTAAATTGCTTTGCATTGTTTGCATGACTAACAACAATTCGCTAATTTCATCATTTGATTCAATCACGATGCGAGATGATAAATCACCTTTAGCAATCGCAGTCATGACATTTTTGGCATTATCAAGAGCGTTAGTAATTCTGCGAATCAATTTTAAATCTATGAAGAAACACGCACTCAATCCCAATACAAGCATGATAATTGAACAAACAAAAATTGAATCATACAATTTTTGTGCATCTTCATATTCATGTTGTGAAACGTCGAGTTGTAATTGCACCAAGTCGTTAATGTCTTTTGAAAGTGGTTCGTACAATGGACGAATTTTTTCGATAATCAATTTTTCAAGCCCAGCTCTATCACCTGATTTTATTAATGCTAACGCAGGCAATAACGCTTGTTCACGATACGTTTTTCGATCTTCTGCGAATTGATTGGCGAGAATCGTTTCTTCTGGCGTTAAATACGTCGCCATATAACTTTCCCATAATTTGGTGATTTCAGTCATATTTTCGTTAATCACAACAATATTTTTTTCTGCCTCATCTGGAAAAATAACACTGTTGGCAACTTTTAAACGGCTGTCTAATTGCATAGTTTTAATCTGAGTCAATTGGCTTGTTGGAACCAAACGATCGATATAAACAGTTTGTAGACTGCTGTTGCTAAATTTGATTCCCACTAAGCCAATCGTACTTAATGAAATGGCTAAAACAGACATCGCGCAAAGAATCAGCATAAGACGCGAACGAATAGAAAGATTGTTGAACATAAAAATGATTCCTTAATGATTTAAATTGAACAAGGAAAATAAAATAATAATGGTTTATATTTTTTGTTCGTTTTGACAGTTCGTATTATATCGACAGCGAATGAAGATTTATAAACGATTAATGTAAATAAAGGTTTTTGAATAATGTGCGATAACTAAGGCGATACGTTACACTGGTAATGTTTGTCGTAACGCCCCTAACTGGAATTGAACTCAAAAATCACCTTATGAAAAAATCACTGACCTTTATAACTGCGCTGACGATGATTAGCGTTTCACCGTTGAGCGTGGCACAACAAAACTTATTTAATGTGCCGTCTTCGGATATTACCGAACACGGAAAAATCTTTTTTCAGCAGCAGTTTAATCTTAGTAATTTATCGGGTGTCGCTAATACAACGATTGATTACGGTTTGGAAAATGAATTAGAAATCGGTGTGAACATTTTTAACGTCGATATGTATCCAACGAATGAAATGCGAAATCCGTATCTTTTAGCGAATTTTCAAAAAGGCTTCACGATTAACGAGCATTACAAAATTGGTTTTGGTACGCAAACTGGTATCTCGCCACCAATTCATAACAAAACGGTAGGTATTCCGAGTTTTTCATATTTCAATAATCAGTTAAATTTGGAAGAATACGGTCACTACAATTTGGGTGCATATCATGCCAATCATGCTTACGCGGGGCAGGGCGATTCTTTTGGGATTATGGCGGGGGTGGAATATCCATTGATTGAAAAAAAGTTTCATTTACAGGGCGATATTTTGACCGGCAATAACGATATTAGTGTAGCGGTGTTGGGCTTTGTATTTTTTCTTCCACAAAATTGGCAATTATCGTTAGGCGCACAATTACCTGCACCAACTAGCAATAACGATTATGGCGCGGTGATTGAGTTTACGAAGTTGTAAATTTGCGCTGAATGACACATTAGCCGCGCCGTCTGGTATCATTTGGGGCATCTTTTTACCGCAACAAACTCACCAAAATGAACAGAACCGACTTATTTAAACAACACCTCGCGCAGCGCATTTTATTTTTAGATGGCGCGATGGGAACGATGATTCAAGGCTATAAACTCGACGAAAAAGATTATCGCGGCGAGCGGTTTGTAAATTGGCAAACCGATGTCAAAGGCAATAACGATTTATTGTGTTTGACGCAACCCGATATTATCAAAGCGATTCACAGCGAATACTTTGCCGCAGGCGCAGATATTGTTGAAACCAATACCTTCAATTCCACCACGATTGCAATGGCAGACTATGAAATGGAATCGTTGGTTTATGAAATCAATTTTGCGGCGGCAAAAGTGGCGCGTGAAGCGGCTGACGAATTTTCAACGCCTGAAAAACCGCGTTTTGTCGCAGGCGTTTTAGGCCCTACAAATCGCACCGCGTCGATGTCGCCCGATGTGAACGATCCAGGTTTTCGGAACGTTTTTTTTGATGATTTAGTCGTCGCTTACACCGAAGCCACAAAAGCGTTAATCGATGGTGGCGCAGATTTGATTTTGATTGAAACTGTGTTTGATACTTTGAACGCGAAAGCGGCAATTTTCGCGGTTGAAAATGTGTTTGAAGAATTGGGTTTTGCTTTGCCTGTGATGATTTCGGGAACAATTACCGATGCGTCAGGTCGCACGCTTTCTGGTCAAACGGTTGGCGCGTTTTGGAATTCTTTGAAACACGTTAAACCGATTTCGTTTGGTTTCAACTGTGCGTTAGGTGCAACCGAATTGCGCCAATATATTGAAGAACTTTCCAACATCGCAGACACACACGTTTCCGCACATCCAAATGCAGGTTTGCCAAATGCTTTTGGTGAATACGACGAAACGCCTGAAATGATGGCGGCAGAAATTGCGGATTGGGCGGCAAATGGTTATTTAAATATCATCGGCGGCTGTTGCGGCACATCGCCTGATACGATTCGCGCGATTGTCAAAGCCGTTGAAAAATTCCCACCACGTCAAATTCCCGATATTCCAAAACATTGCGCGTTATCAGGTTTAGAACCATTAAAAATTTCAGCAGACAGTTTATTTGTGAATGTTGGCGAACGCACAAATGTCACAGGTTCAGCCGCATTTAAACGTTTAATTATTGAAGGGAATTTTGAAGCTGCGTTAGACGTTGCGAAACAACAAGTTGAAAACGGCGCACAAATCATCGACATCAACATGGATGAGGGAATGCTCGAATCCAAAGACGCGATGGTGCGTTTTTTGATGTTGATTGCCTCAGAACCCGACATTTCAAAAGTGCCAATCATGCTCGATTCGTCGAAATGGGACATTTTGGAAGCGGGTTTGAAATGTATTCAAGGCAAAGGCGTTGTGAATTCAATTTCAATGAAAGAAGGCGAAGACAAATTTATTCAACACGCTAAATTGGTTAGACGTTACGGAGCGGCAGTCATCGTAATGGCGTTTGACGAAGTTGGGCAAGCTGATACGAAAGAGCGAAAAATCGAAATTTGCCAACGCGCTTACAAAATTCTGACTGAACAAGTCAGTTTTCCGCCTGAAGATATTATTTTTGATCCGAACATTTTTGCGGTCGCAACGGGCATCGACGAACACAATAATTACGGTGTCGATTTCATTGAAGCGACCCGCGAAATTAAACGCACTTTGCAGCACGCGCTAATTTCTGGCGGCGTGTCGAATGTGTCGTTTTCGTTTCGTGGCAATAATCCTGTTCGTGAAGCAATTCACGCCGTTTTTTTATATCATGCGATTAAAGCTGGAATGTCGATGGGGATTGTGAATGCGGGACAGCTTGCGATTTACGAGGATATTCCACGCGAATTACGCGATGCCGTTGAAGCCGTGATTTTGAATCAGCATGATGGAAGCGGCACGGATACGTTACTAGCGATTGCAGATAAATATCGCGGTGACGGCGTTGAAGTGAAAAAAGAAGATGCTCAATGGCGTAACTTGCCAGTCAATGAACGTTTAGCACACGCACTGGTAAAAGGGATTACAGATTTTATTGACGAAGACACCGAAGAAGCGCGTTTGCAAGTCGAACGCCCGTTGCACGTTATCGAAGGCGCGTTGATGGACGGCATGAATATCGTCGGTGATTTGTTTGGCGCGGGAAAAATGTTCTTGCCGCAAGTGGTGAAATCCGCGCGAGTGATGAAAAAAGCCGTGGCGTATTTAATGCCGTTTATGGAAGCAGATAAATCTGCTGCTGACCGTCAAAGTAACGGCAAAATTCTCATGGCAACCGTGAAAGGCGACGTTCACGACATCGGCAAAAACATTGTGGCGGTCGTGTTGCAATGCAATAACTACGATGTGATTGATTTGGGCGTGATGGTTTCGGCAGAGAAAATTTTGCAAACCGCTCGCATGGAAAAAGTCGATATTATTGGTTTGAGTGGTTTGATTACACCGTCTCTTGACGAGATGGTTCACGTTGCCAAAGAAATGCAACGCCAAGGTTTTAAAATTCCGTTGTTAATTGGTGGCGCGACGACCTCACGAGCGCACACAGCGGTGAAAATTGAGCCACATTATGAAAATAGCAGTGTTGTTTATGTGACCGATGCTTCTCGTGCCGTTGGTGTGGCGAGTAATTTGTTAAGCGGTGAATTAGCGACCGATTACAAAGCAAGTATTCGCGCCGAATATGAAGAAGTGCGCGAACGTCACAAAGGTAAAGAATCGAAAACCCAACAACATTCTCTCGAAAATGCGCGTAAGAATAAATACGTTTGGACAAATCACCCGATTAAACCGTCGTTTTTAGGTGTGAAAGTGATTGATGATGTGTCGCTGGCAACATTGGCTGAATATATTGATTGGTCGCCATTTTTCCAAACATGGGAACTCGCTGGTGGTTATCCGAAAATTCTCAATGATGAAATCGTTGGCGAAGAAGCGCGTAAATTATTCGCTGACGCAAAAGAAATGCTTGAAAAAATCATTGCTGAAAATTGGTTACAAAATCGTGCCGTGATTGGTTTCTTCCCTGCGAATTCGGTTGATGATGACATTCAATTATTTACCAATGAATCACGCGGTGAAGTGTTAGAAACTTTGCACCATTTACGTCAACAAAATGTTAAAGCACCTGGCAGACCAAATTATTGTTTATCAGATTTTATTGCGCCACTTGAAAGCGGTGTGATTGATTATATTGGTGGTTTTGCTGTCACAACAGGCATCGGTATTGAAATTAAACTAGAAGAATTTGAAAAAAATCACGATGATTACAGCGCGATTATGCTCAAAGCGTTAGCAGACAGATTAGCCGAAGCGTTTGCCGAGTATTTACATTTACAAGTTCGTAAAAATTATTGGGGTTATGCAAGCGATGAAGATTTGGACAATGACGCGCTAATTAACGAAAATTACAAAGGCATTCGCCCTGCCCCTGGTTATCCAGCGTGTCCAGATCATACTGAAAAAGCGAAGTTGTTTTCGTTGTTGAATGTCACTGAAAACACCACGATTGAACTCACCGAAAATTTTGCAATGTATCCTGCTTCGGCAGTTAGTGGCTGGTATTTCGCACATCCGCAAGCACAGTATTTCAACGTTGGAAAAATCGACAAAGACCAGCTTTCTGATTACGCCCGCCGTAAAAATATGACGGAAGATGTCGCCGCACGCTGGTTAGTCGCGCATTTGAATCATTAAGCAAAATAAATATCTATCGTTCTCACGTTTCGACGTGAGAATGCCACAATCAGCGACTTTGTTTTTATCTTCCAATTCAACGATATTTTATGATTCGACAACTTTTACGCACTAAACCAATTGTTTCCGACAGTGACGATTCTATCAATACACTCAATCGGTGTTTATCAAAATGGGATTTAACTTTTTTGGGTATTGGCGCGATTATTGGCACGGGGATTTTTGTGTTGACTGGAATTGCGGCTGCTACGCAATCGGGTCCCGCAGTTATTTTGTCGTTTGTTATTGCAGGATTTGCCTGTGTTTTTGCTGCGTTATCTTATGCAGAATTAGCCGCATCAGTAGGTGGTTGCGGCAGTGCTTATGGTTATAGTTACGCAGCATTTGGAGAATTAGTTGCGTGGATTATTGGCTGGGATTTATTGCTGGAGTACGCGATTTCAGTGGCTGCCGTCGCCAATGGTTGGGCGGGATATTTTAATAATGCACTGACAGCAATTGGTTTTGCGTTGCCCGATGCATTAACGAAAGCTCCAAAATTAGGTGGTATTGTCAATTTGCCAGCATCGATGATTATTTTGTTTTTGATGGGATTATTAATTTTAGGTGTAAAGCAGAGTGCGAAACTCAATAACATCATGGTTGCAGTGAAATTAGTGACGATTGCTATGTTTATTGGCTTGGCGGTTTTCAATATACATCCTGAAAACTGGTATCCATTTATGCCTTTCGGTTGGTTTCAAACTTTGCCTGATGGCAAAACGATTGGTGTTTTTGCAGGTGCGTCGATTGTATTTTTTGCTTACGTTGGTTTTGATGCTGTTTCGACGGCTGCCGAAGAAGCACATAATCCGCAAGAAGATTTACCGTTTGGCATTGTTACATCGTTAATTTTTTGTACCGCGATTTATATTTTGGTTTCTGGTTTGTTGACGGGTGTGGTGCATTACAGCGATTTGAATGTGTCATCACCTGTTGCTCATGCCTTGAAATTACTGGGTTTTAGTTGGGCTTCTGCTTTAGTCGCAACGGGGGTAATTGCAGGACTCACAACGGTAATGTTGGTGTTGTATTACGGTTTGACGCGAGTGATTTTTGCAATGGCACGCGATGGTTTATTGCCTGAGTTTTTCAATGTGGTACATGAAAAAACACAAACTCCCGTGCGGGTAATTGTAATTTGCGGTGTAATTATGGCGGTGATTGCTGGATTTATTCCGTTGGGCGATTTAGCTGAATTGGTCAATATCGGAACATTGGCGGCATTTGTGTTGGTTTGTTTTGGTGTGATTATGTTGCGATTCACACAACCTAATTTGCCGCGTCCGTTTCGTTCGCCTTATAGCCCATTATTTCCAGCATTGGGCATGATTTCATGCGGTACCCTGATGGCATTTTTACCCGCACAAACATGGTGGCGATTTTTGATTTGGTTAGTATTGGGAATAGTCATGTATTTTGTTTACTCAAAACAGCACAGCAAACTTGAGCAAGCGGTAAAACAGTAACGAGGGGAATTTTGTGATACTGGTCAGATTAACGTAAAGGTTAATCTGACGCAGGGGACGAAACTATTTAATTTTAGCTTCTTTGTAAATGACGTGCTTACGAACCATAGGATCAAATTTTTTGATTTCCATTTTGCCTGGCATCGTTTTTTTGTTTTTTGTCGTAGTGTAAAAATGACCTGTACCTTCGGTCGAAATCAATTTAATTTTATCGCGCATGATTTTATCCTCTTAAATTTAAACTTTTTGACCAGCTTTACGCATATCAGCTAAAACAGCATCAATACCGTTTTTGTCGATGATTCGCATTGCTTTGGTTGAAACGCGTAAACGTACCCAACGATTTTCACTTTCCACCCAAAAACGGTGATGTTGCAAATTCGGCAAAAAGCGTCTTCTGGTTCTATTATTGGCGTGTGAAACATTGTTTCCAGTCATTGGGCCTTTGCCCGTAACTTGACATACTCTTGACATGAAATCCTCTATCTATGTGATTAAAAATGAAAGTGTCGCATTATAATCGATGCACTAACATCATTAAATCGTTTTTTTCAAGAATATAAATGTAACACACGGCTTTTGTTTGATATTTTTGTTGCTGAAATCGCTATAATTACGTCATTTTAAACTCACCACACAACTCTAATGTCTATTAAACTCGGCATGGTCATGGATGCCATTGACCTCATCAATATCAAAAAAGATACCAGTTTCGCTATGCTTCTTGAAGCGCAATCTCGTGGTTGGGAATTACATTACATGGAATTGGGCGATTTATTTCTCCGTAACGGTAAAGCCTTTGCGCGAACTCGGACGTTAAACGTCGAACGAAATTATCAAAAATGGTTTGAATTTACGCACGAGCAAACAATTCCACTCGAAGAACTTAATGTGATTTTGATGCGAAAAGACCCGCCCTTTGATAGCGAATTTTTGTACGCGACGCACATTTTAGAACAAGCCGAAAATGCGGGCGTTTATGTGGTGAATAAACCGCAATCGTTGCGTGATGCCAATGAAAAATTATTTACCGCGTGGTTTCCGCAGTGTTGCGCTGAAACATTGGTTTCACGCAATTCACAGCAAATCCGTGAATTTTTAAACGAACAACATGACATTATTATCAAACCGCTAGACGGAATGGGCGGTACGTCGATTTTTCGCTTACGTTTAGATGATCCCAATATCAGCGTGATTTTGGAAACGATGACACATTACAACCAGCGTTTCATTATGGCGCAACGCTATTTGCCTGCGATTATCGACGGCGATAAACGCATTTTGGTTGTGAATGGCGAAGCAATTCCTTATGCGTTGGCAAGAATTCCACAACAAGGTGAAACGCGCGGTAATTTGGCGGCGGGTGGACGTGCTGAAGGTCGTCCGTTGACTGAACGTGATAAGTGGATTGTCAGCCAAGTCGCGCCAACGTTGAAAGCGAAAGGCTTAATTTTTGTCGGGCTAGACGTGATTGGCGACACGTTGACTGAAATTAACGTTACCAGTCCGACCTGCGTGCAGGAATTAGACGCGCAATTTGGGTTGAACATTGCGGGCATTTTGATGGATCACATCGCGGAAATTGTGGCGTAAATGGCGATGTTTTGGGCGTTTGTAATTGTTGTTGCGTTGCACGTTATTTTGCTAAATAGTTTGAATTCAAACGATGCACCGCGTGAACAACCGCCGCAAACGCTGATTGAAGTTTCATTTATTACCAAATCTGTGCCGATCAAAACCAAACAAAACGAAGCGGTTGTAGCTGAAAATCAACCGCTCGCTGTGGAAGTCGCACCAGAACCACCGCGTCCAGAACCTGTAATACCAATTCCAAAACCCATCGCAAAACCGATTGCTCCAGTTAAGAAAGAATCGCCAAAATCTAAAGTTCTTGCAGTAGAAAAATCAGAAGTTGTCATCAAAAAAATTGAAAAACCAGCTAAAACACCTAAGCCTGAAAAGGTCATAAAACCGATTGTCGAAAAAGTTGAAGTCAAAGAAAAACCACGTTTGTCGCTCGAATCGGTGCAACAGCAAATTTCTCAAATCGGTAGCAACATTAGCCAACAACAAGTCAGTGTTCGTGATAAATATATCAATGATTTTAGTATAAAAGTGAAGCGTATCGGGCAAACGATTTATGACAGAGGTAGTTTGCCCGCAGGAATTTTGGAAACAAAAATTGAAATTGACGCAAATGGAATGATTGTAAATGTGAAAATCACTCGCTCATCGGGTAGCGCGAAATTAGATGAAGCCGTTGAAAATATGATTTATTCCAGTGCGCCGTATCCCGATTTACCATTTCAATTATTGAATGAATCAAAGACTTTGACGTTTATGCGTGTTTGGGAATTTTACGGAGATTGAAAACCTTTGAGGATTTCTTTATTTCCGACGTTGACGGTTAAGTCTTTGATTTTTAGCATTTGTGTTTCCATTTTTAAGAAAATTTGTATTTGAAACGCTGGCAGATTTGTGGAGTTTAAGACTCAAAAAACTGTACATAAACATTTGATGCACCATTTTCAGTTTTTCGTTGTTCAAATTTAACGTATGGGAGAGATGTAATCAGTTTTCCAAATTTACTAAAACCATAATTTCTCGCATCAAATGAGCTATCAATTCTTGGAATACAAGAACCAACTCCTCCCAAATTTGCCCAACCATCATCTTCAGAGGCAGAATCAATAGCATCCTTTATTAGTTTTTTTAACGCTCTGTCATCTAATGTTGATGTATTCGCATTTTCAGTTTTTGAGGTTTTAAATATATTTTCCGTATCCGATGAAGTCGTTAATTTTTTAGTATTCTCAACATTGACTACTTCATCATCCATAATTGTTTCTGTGAAAATAAATTTATTGCAGGCGACACGAAAAGGTTCTGGTGTTGTTCTTCTACCGATTCCGATAACTTCCAAACCAGATTCTCTAATGCGGGTTGCTAATTTTGTAAAATCACTGTCACTAGACACTAAGAAAAAACCATTAAATTTATTCGTATAAAGTAAATCCATTGCGTCAATAATCAACGCAGAATCAGTAGCATTTTTTCCAGATGTATAACTAAATTGCTGAATAGGTTGGATTGCATACCTGTTTAATGTTTCTTTCCATGGTTTAAGACAGGGATTTGTCCAATCACCATAACATCTTCTTGAAATTGCATCGCCATATCGTGCTGCCTCTGTGAGAACAGATGCTATAGAACTCGCTTGAGCATTATCTGCATCAATCAATAACGCAAATTTTTTATTTTCTGAATACATAATTAACCTACCGAACCTTCTAAACTCAATCCCAACAACGCCTGCGCTTCAACTGCAAATTCCATCGGCAATTCTTTGAAAACTTGCTTACAAAAACCATTTACAATCATTGACACCGCATCTTCAGCAGACAATCCGCGTTGTTGACAGAAAAATAATTGGTCTTCGCTGATTTTAGAAGTTGTGGCTTCGTGTTCAATTTGCGCGGATGGATTACGCACTTCAACATACGGAAATGTATGTGCGCCACATTTATCACCGACTAAAAGTGAATCACATTGCGTGTAATTTCGAGCATTTTCGGCTTTGCTGGAAATTTTGACCAATCCGCGATAAGTATTTTGCGCTTTGCCCGCTGAAATGCCTTTTGAAATGATGGTGCTTTTGGTGTTTTTGCCGACGTGAATCATCTTTGTGCCTGTGTCGGCTTGTTGCAAATTGTTCGTGACGGCGACCGAATAAAATTCACCAACCGAATTATCACCTTTCAAAATGCAACTTGGATATTTCCAAGTAATCGCCGAACCCGTTTCAACTTGCGTCCATGACACTTTGGAATTATCACCTTTGCAATAAGCACGTTTGGTCACGAAATTATAAATGCCGCCTTTGCCTTCTTTATCACCTGGATACCAATTTTGCACAGTTGAGTATTTGATTTCGGCATCTTTCAACGCGACCAATTCGACGACAGCAGCGTGGAGTTGGTTTTCATCGCGTTGGGGCGCAGAACACCCTTCAAGATATGAAACATAACTGCCTTCATCGGCAATAATCAACGTCCGTTCAAATTGTCCCGTGTTGCTGGCGTTAATCCGAAAATACGTCGAAAGTTCCATCGGGCAACGCACGCCTTTTGGAATATACACAAACGAACCATCGGTAAAAACGGCTGAATTTAATGCTGCAAAAAAATTATCACCGACTGAAACCACTGAACTCAAATACTCTTTCACGAGTTCAGGATGTTCGCGAATGGCTTCCGAAATCGGGCAGAAAATCACGCCCGCTTCGTGCAATTTTCCTTTGAAAGTCGTCGCAACTGAAACGCTGTCAAAAACCGCATCGACCGCAATTCCAGCGAGTTGTTCTTGTTCGGCAAGCGGAATGCCCAATTTTTTGTAGGCTTCTAAAATCTCTGGATCGATTTCATCTAAACTTTTTGGCGCATTCGCTTTTGATTTTGGCGCGGAATAATAGCTGATGGCTTGATAATCAATCGGGTCGATTTTCAATTGCGCCCAATCGGGTGAAGGCATCGTTTGCCAATGACGAAAGGCTTTTAAACGGTATTCCAACATGAATTCGGGTTCGCCTTTGACTTTCGATAATTGTGCAATTATGTCTTCATTCAAACCCGCTGCAAACGTGTCCGCTTCAATATCGCTTACAAAACCTTGTTTATAGTCTTGATTTAAAAGGCTGTTAATTTCGTCGTTATTCGCAGACATGAATTTTTCTCGGTAGGTATGTTGGTTGGATTAGCATTTTAGAATGGTTTAATTCTTGAGTAAAGCAAGTGGGTTTTACCGTGCTAGATTAAACGAATTTGTGCAGCTTAAAAATGCAAAAAGTCTTAATTTATCTTATTAAAAACTGTTTTGAAGTCTGCCTTAAAAAAGCGGGCTTTATTTTTTTACGATAAACTAACCACATTGGAAAAATGGAATCGTTATGAAAACACTCAACTGCCAAGACGCAGATATTAAATACTGGTTAGCGTTATTACGAATTGAAGGAATTGGTTGTAGAACCTTTGCGACGTTAATTGAAGAACACACGCCAGAAGAAATTTTTGCCGCCGATGAATCTGAATTGTTGACGTGGGGCATTAAAAAAAACTTAGTTGAAGCAATTATAAATTTTAATTGGGCTGAGGTGGATTACGATTTGCAATGGTTGGCGCAACCAAATAACGATGTTTTAAAAATTACGCATTCGCTTTACCCCGACCAACTCAAAGAAATTTATGATCCACCGCCTTTGTTATTTATTCGCGGTAATTCGCGTGTTTTAGCGTATCCGCAAATTGCAATTGTTGGCAGCCGAAATCCTTCTGCGTTAGGTAATAAAACCGCGTTTGATTTTGCATTTGAATTGAGCCAATTTGGCTTTGCAATTACCAGCGGTTTAGCGATGGGAATTGATGCAACAGCCCATCAAGGTGCGTTGAGTGCGGCAGGTTTTACGATTGCTGTCGCGGGAACTGGTTTAGATCGTGTTTATCCATCTAGTAATCGAGATTTAGCGTTAGAAATTGTGAATACGGGCGTAATGGTTTCAGAATTTCCACCAGGGACAATCGCGAAAGGTTCAAATTTTCCACGACGAAATCGAATTATTAGCGGACTTTGCCAAGGTTTATTAGTGGTTGAAGCCGCTCAAAAAAGCGGTTCATTGATTACGGCACGCATGGCATTAGAACAAAATCGTGAAGTCTTTGCCATTCCAGGTTCAATTTATAGCCCACTTTCACGCGGCTGCAACGCAATGATTAAAGAAGGCGCAAAACTTGTCGAATCGCCACAAGATATTATTGAAGAATTAAGCCAATATAAACAACGAATTAGCTTTTTGCGTGCAGAACCAGAACAATCATTGCTTGACCTCGACGGACAAACATTATTGAATCTAGTCATGTTTAGCCCTACTTCGATTGATGATTTGGTTGAAAGTTCGGCAAAATCCGTGGAAAGCATTGCCGCGCAATTAATGATGTTGGAATTGCAAGGTTATATTGAATCAACAGCAGGCGGTTGCTATATCCGCGTAAAATAATCTGGAATTATGAAAGAAAATATATTTGATGTTCTGATGTACCTTTTCGACAATTACATGGACGAAAACAGCGAAATTCCACCCGATAACGAAATAGTAAAAACCGAATTATTAGAAGCTGGTTTTGAACATAAAGATGTCGCAAAAGCCTTTGATTGGCTGGAATCGTTAGCGATTGAAGATTTAGACATCGCCGCACAAGCCACATCATCATTTCGTATTTTTAGTCCATTTGAAAAAGAGCGTTTAGATACGGAATGCCAAGATTTAATCATGGCATTGGAACGCACTGGGATTTTGAATTCAGTAAATCGTGAATTGGTTTTAGATCGTGCAATTGCATTAGAAGAAGCGTTGAGCATCGATAAATTAAAATGGATTGTGTTGATTGTATTACTAAATATGCCTGACGAAGAACTCGCGTTTGCTCGCATGGAAGACATGATTTACGACTTGATTCCTACTTATCTGCATTAAAAAATTTTATCAAACGGAATAGATTAAATGAGTAAAAACCTCGTCATTGTTGAATCCCCCGCCAAAGCCAAAACTATTGAAAAATATCTCGGCAAAGATTTTCATGTTCTCGCGTCTTATGGACACGTTCGCGATTTAGTTCCCAAAGAAGGTGCAGTCGATACGAAAAATGATTTTGCTATGAAATATGAAATCGTTGAGCGAAATCAACGGCACATTCAAGCAATTACCAAAGCCTTGAAAGGTGCAGACACACTTTATTTAGCAACCGATCCAGACCGTGAAGGTGAAGCAATTTCGTGGCATTTATTGGAATTATTAAACGAAAAAAGCTTACTGAAAAATAAAATTGTTCATCGCGTTGCGTTTCATGAAATTACAAAAAAAGCCGTCACCGAAGCGATTGCCGAACCATCGGAACTCAATTACAACATGGTTCACGCGCAACAAGCGCGTCGTGCGTTAGATTATTTAGTCGGTTTTAAATTATCGCCATTGTTGTGGAAAAAAATTCGGCGTGGATTATCGGCGGGGCGTGTTCAAAGTCCTGCTTTACGTTTAATTGTTGAACGTGAATTAGAAATTGAAGCCTTTCAAAGTCGCGAATACTGGTCAGTCGATGCGTCAGTTTTTGCACTCGAACAAGCATTTAAAGCCAAGCTCACCCATTTTGACGGTAATAAAATTACACAATTCAGTATTGATAACGCCGATTTAGCAGGCAATACACAACAACGGTTACTCGATGAAGCGAAAGGTAAATTAACCGTTGCGAAACTTGAAAAGAAACAACGCAAAAGTAATCCCGCAGCACCATTTATAACATCTACGTTGCAACAAGAAGCAGCGCGGAAATTAGGTTTCACAACCAAACGAACGATGACTGTCGCGCAACAACTTTATGAAGGTATCGACATCGGTGGTGAAACGGCTGGTTTGATTACCTATATGCGAACAGATTCGGTCAATCTGTCAAAAGATGCTGTTGAAGACATTCGGACTTTAATCGCTGAAATGTATGGCGCGGAGAATGTACCAAAAGACCCTGTCATATATAAAACTAAATCCAAAAATGCCCAAGAAGCCCATGAAGCGGTGCGTCCAACTTTAGCGCAAAATTTGCCGAGTCAAATTCAAAAGTTTTTAACCGCTGAACAATTCAAACTTTATGAATTGATTTGGAAACGCACGATTGCTTGCCAAATGATTCATGCGACGTTGAATAGCGTGGCAATTGACTTAAATTGTGCCGAAGGAAAACATGTTTTTCGTGCAACGGGTTCATCAGTAGCAAACCCTGGTTTTATGTCGGTTTATCTTGAAGGCAAAGACGATTCCAAAGATGGCGACGACAAAGAAAATTTTTTACCTGCATTGAAAGAAGGTGATACGGTTAAATTAAACGACGTTTTAATTGCTCAACATTTCACCGAACCACCACCTCGATATGGCGAAGCGAGTTTGGTAAAAGCATTGGAAGAACACGGAATTGGTCGCCCTTCAACGTATGCGTCAATTATTTCAACATTGCAAAATCGCGAATACGTCACACTCGAAACTAAGCGTTTTTACCCAACAGACGTGGGGCGAATTGTGAATAAGTTTTTAACCGAACATTTCACAAAATATGTTGATTACGGTTTTACAGCGAATTTAGAAGATGATTTAGATGCGGTGGCGCGAGGCGAAAAAGAATGGATTCCGTTGTTACATACTTTTTGGAAACCGTTTGGTGAATTAGTCATAGAAAAAGAAGCGTCTGTTCAACGCAAAGATGTTACGCAAGAAGCCATCGACGAACTTTGCCCAGAATGCAATAAAGCGTTATCCATTCGGTTAGGACGAAATGGACGTTTTATTGGTTGTACCGATTATCCAACGTGCAATTACACCCGAAACTTAACCGATTCGGCATCTATTGAGCCTGAAATCGTTGAAGGACGCGAATGCCCAGAATGTAAGTCGGCATTAGTTTATAAAACTGGACGTTACGGAAAATTTATTGGTTGTACGGGTTATCCAGATTGCCGTTATATTGAACCGATTGAGAAACCGCTTGATACGGGTGTACGTTGTCCACAATGCGACAAAGGGCAAATTTTCAAACGCAAAGCGCGTAGTGGAAAGATTTTTTATTCGTGTGAAAATTATCCGACTTGTGATTTTGCTTTGTGGAATGCTCCGCTTAACGAACCATGTCCAAAATGTAACAACGTGTTATTAACACTCAAAGAAAGCAAAAAACATGGTATTCAAAAAGTGTGTCCGCAGAAAGGTTGTGATTTTGTGGAAAGTGTTGAAACGGATACGGAAGAATAAACGGATTGTGAAGCAATCACGGAACGATACCGTGATTGCTTAATTTTGATAATTAACCTGCTTTTAATTTTGCAACTAATTGGTTAATCAAATTATCAGGTTTGAATGGTTTAACAATGTAAGACGTGATGCCAACAGAAATAGCTTCTTTCACTTTTTCGCCTTCTGAAGATGAAGTCAACATAATCCAAGGTGGCGTTGCTAATTTGTCATCATCTTTCACTGCTTGATACAATTCAATGCCGCTCATGCCAGGCATATTCCAGTCACAAATGACAACATTAAACTTTACTTTTGCCATCATCATCAATGCTTCACGTCCACCTGGAACATCCATAACGTGAGCAAAACCAGATTCGCGTAAAATTGCTTTCGTTAATGTACGCATTGAAGCCGCATCGTCAACAATAAGAATCTTTTTTTGTAACATTTCTGCTGGTATATCCATTTTCTTTTCCTAAGGCTGTGTATATAAGTTATTTGCTTTTACGGTGCGTACACCAGTCAATTGCTTGTGCTGCATTTTACAATATCCAAAACAAACCGACAAATTGATTGTAAGAATCGACAATGATAATTGCTTTTCACAATTTAACACACTAATGTTGATTAAATTTTAACCAAATTTACCATTTAAAAATTCATGTTAAGAATTACTGAACTAAAACTTCCACTTAATCATTCTATTGATGATCTGAAATCTACCGTACTTTATCGGCTAAACATCAATTTAGATGAATTTATTGAGTGTCATATTTTCCGCCAAGGTCACGATGCGCGTAAGCGTAACGATATTCAAATGGTCTATACCGTCGATGTTGAATTGCGAAATGAAGCCCAAATTTTAGCTAAATTCACAGACGATATTCATATACGACAAACACCAGATACTGAATATCATTTGCCAAAAAATATTTCAATTACAAATAAAATCCGCCCAATTATCATTGGTTCAGGACCTTGTGGGTTATTAGCGACGTTGATTTTGGCACAAATGGGATTTAAGCCGCTCATGTTGGAACGCGGAAAATCGGTTCGTGAGCGCACCAAAGACACCTTTGGATTGTGGCGGAAACGCGAATTCAACGCCGAATCTAACGTGCAATTTGGTGAAGGCGGCGCGGGAACATTTTCCGACGGCAAACTTTACACCCAAATCAAAGACCCCAATTATTATGGGCGCAAGGTGTTGCAAGAATTTGTCAAAGCAGGCGCACCTCCTGAGATTCTCTATCTAAGTAAACCGCATATTGGGACATTTCGATTGGTTTCAATGGTTGAGCAAATACGCGCCACGATTGAATCGTTAGGTGGTGAAATTCGTTTTGAAACGCGTGTCGATGAGTTGCTGATTGAAAACGGGCAAGTGCAAGGTGTTCAATTGGCGAACGGTGAAATACTCGAAAGTCAGCACGTTGTATTGGCGATTGGTCACAGCGCACGCGATACCTTTTCGATGTTGAAGCGCAACGGCGTTTATATGGAAGCCAAACCCTTTTCGATGGGTTTTCGCATCGAGCATCCGCAATCGTTAATTGATCAATGCCGTTTTGGGAATAGTGCAGGGCATTCGTTATTGGGTGCAGCGGATTATAAACTCGTTCATCACTGCAAAAATGGACGGTCGGTTTACAGTTTTTGTATGTGTCCAGGCGGTACGGTCGTTGCCGCGACTTCAGAAGCAGGTCATGTTGTCACGAACGGCATGAGCCAGTATTCACGCAATGAACGCAATGCAAATAGTGCGATTGTAGTCGGCATAACGCCCGAAGTGGATTATCCCGAACACGTTTTAGCAGGTGTGGATTTGCAGCGGCATTGGGAACGACAGGCGTTTCTGCTAGGCGGTGAAAATTATGCCGCTCCCGCGCAATTAGTCGGTGATTTTTTAGCAGGACAACCTTCAACAAAATTCGGAGCGGTTGAACCTTCGTACACGCCATCGGTGAAATTGGGCGATTTGAGTGCGGCGTTGCCCGATTATGCCATTGCTGCTATTCGTGAAGCCTTACCCGCATTTGATAAAAAAATAAAAGGTTTTGCCATGCACGACGCGCTTTTAACAGGTGTTGAAACGCGCACATCGTCACCTGTTCGGATTAAACGTAATGAACAATTTCAAAGTTTAAACACGATTGGATTATTTCCAGCAGGTGAGGGCGCAGGTTATGCAGGTGGGATTTTGTCAGCAGCCATCGATGGCATTAAAGTCGCCGAAGCGGTGGCGCGTGCAATGCAAAATTAGGAGAAACAAATGTCAGCAGCTTGGGCAGGTGGTACAGATGCGATTATTGAACGCATGGACAAAATGACAGAGTTATTTCTCGAAGAAGCGAGGAAATCCATGTATCACGGCGAATCGGCGTTGGAATGTGAAGAATGTGGCGAACCCATTCCTGAAAAACGCCGTTTAGCCATCGCTTGTAAAACCTGTTTAGCGTGTCAAACGGCGTTAGAAAAAAAGCCGTAAATCAGAAGAATTGCAATTCAATTTTTCGGTTACAAACTTTCTGAATCGTTTCATAAACTTTCTGTTGGTGAAACGGTTTTAATATATAACCTTTTGCGCCTGCTTTTAACGCATTGAGTACCATTGTTTCTTGTCCGTGCGATGTAACCATGACAATTTTTGCATCAGGAAATTTGCTCATAATCGCTTGTGTCGCTTCAATACCATCCATTTCTGGCATCGTAACATCCATCGTTACAACATCAGGTTTATCAGGTTGAGCGTAAAACCCCGTCTCTTTAGGTCGGGGATGTAAGCTCGGCGGCGATAGCCGCCTTATGCTAGACTGCACACATGAACAAAACGATACGAAAAGCCTTTAAATTTAGGCTCAAAGTGAATGCTGAA
>CAIPQN010000019.1 GCA_903867225.1 uncultured Pseudomonadota bacterium
GAAATTGTTACTTGATACACATATTTTGCTTTGGTTTTTAGCAGACACTAAAAAGTTATCAAAAACAGCAGTTAATGCAATTAAACGAGCGGATGCCGTATTTTTCAGTCCTGTTAATTTATGGGAAATTGGAATTAAAACGTCGATTTGGACAGAATATGAAATCAATTGTCTTGAGGATATTTACTCAGGTGCGTCAAAAGCCAATTTGCAGGAATTACTTATTTCGTCAGCCTATACAATGTTCGCAACTCAGCTGCCTATGATTCATAAAGATCCTTTTGATCGTTTGCTAATTGCACAGGCGCACAATAATCATTGCTACTTAATGACGGTTGACGAAAAAATTGAACAATATGAAATGCCATACGTTATGGTTGTGTGAATAAAAATTACTCAACACAAAATCAGAGAAAAACCATGTTTGAAAACTTACCCAACACCTTTAAAACGTTTCACGATTCTGTGCTTTTTAATTTTATTCACAGCGAAGAAACGGTTTTGTATTGCGTGGCGTGAGGATTGTGATTTTTTGATGCGGATTTTGTAGAAATTTGAAAATAAGATGTGGAGTAACAATTATGTCTAAAGCAGTACAAATGTCGATAAAGATGGAGCCAGAATTACACGAGCAATTTATGGCAGCAGCAGCGGCTATGCACCAACCAGCGGCACAGATTTTACGCGAACTAATGCGCTCTTTCATTGTCGGGCAAGAACGCCCCAATTTAGAAACTATCACTGCAATAAACGCTATTGAAAGCGGAGATGTGAATACTTATGCGAGCGTTAATGACTTTTATCACAAGCTAGGCATCTGATAGAAATGCGTAGATTAAATACTACGAATAAATTTGAAAAAGATGTTGAGCTTGCAAAGCGACGCGGTAAAGATATGACTAAAATTCGTACAGTCATTGACTTACTCATCAACCGCCAGTCTTTACCGAGTGGATTAAACGATCATCCATTAAAAGGCGAATTTAAAGGTTATCGAGATCTTCACATTGAACCTGATTGGTTGTTGATTTACAAAATAGATGACAAGGATTTGTGGTTATCACGAACGGGTTCACATGCAGATATTTTTGGAAACTAATCATGGACATGCCGGGTGAGAATTGCGCCATTCACTGCGAAGAAACGGTTTTGTATTGCGTGGAGTGAGAATTTTGTAGAAATTTAAAAATAAGATGTGGAGTTTCAAAAATGGATAGCATGGTACAAGCTCAAATACCCAATCAATTATGGCAACAAGCTCAAACAATGGTGCAACAAGGGTGGGCGAGTAATTTACAAGAAATTATCAATGAATCTTTGCGTCGTTATTTAGATTCACACCAAGACGTTTTGACTGAAAATTTTATTCTTGAAGATGTCGAATGGGGATTGCATGGCAATGACTAAACAATCGTTAGTGGTTGCTGATGCTGGTGTGTTGATTCATTTAGACGAACTTGGCGCATTGGATGTGTTGCGTGATTATGATTCTGTTTTTGTGCCAAATGCCGTGTGGGACGAAGTTTTGTATCATCGCCCCCAAGCTCTGCAACATAAAAATGTGACGTTAATTCACTGTCCTTCA
>CAIPQN010000020.1 GCA_903867225.1 uncultured Pseudomonadota bacterium
TTGGAATAAGAGAATGGACTTGTGCCGAGTGTGGCACGACGCATGACAGAGATGTTAATGCGGCTAAGAACATTCTCGCGCTTGGACATAAGCGTCTAGCTGTAGGAATCACCGCCTCTTTAGGGCGGTGAGGATGTCAATTAATGGTACATGGTGTTCTTTTTTTGTTTTCATCCTTTCTGCTGGGATAATCCAAACCTTATTATCTAAATCGATTTCACTCCATTTGGCTCCGAGAGCTTCATTGGTTCTTGAAGCAGTCAAAATCGTGAATTCAAGGCAAGAAGCTGCAATGCCTTCCTGAGCGCGTAAATCAATTAAAAATGAATTTATTTGAGCGTATGGCAGTGTTGAATAATGCCCGTTTTTTTGTATTTTTGAAGGTTATGTGTTTTCGGGCATCTTCATGTAGGCGGAGCATTTAAAAAACGACAATTAGCTTGACACCTATCGGGTTAATTATTCGCCCCTTGTGGCTTGTGATACAATTCGCGCTAATCAAACCTTAGCTTATTTTTTTCGCTTTAATCGTCAGAATCGTGTCTATGAAATTAAAAAAACTTTCCCGTGTCATTTTACTTTGTTTAGCTGTTTCGCCAATTGTTTATGCTGATGAAGCCTTTGTTGTTCGAGATATTAAAATTAAAGGATTGCAACGCATTTCAGAAGGAACTGTTTACAACTATTTACCCGTCACAGTTGGCGAACGCTTTTCATTAGACAACACCGCACCCGCTATTAAATCATTGTTTAAAACAGGATTTTTTAAAGATATTTCAGTCGAACGCGACGGCTCAACACTCGTCGTTAATGTAGTCGAACGCCCATCAATTGCGAAAATTGTTTTTGAAGGCAATAAAGATTTAAGCAAAGACGATTTAACCAAAGCACTCAAAAAAACTGGTTTATCTGAAGGACAAACATTCGATCGGCAATTACTCGATAAGGTAGAACAAGAACTCAATCGTCAATATCTCAGCCATGGCAAATATGGCTTAACGATTAAAACTGAAGTCACCGATTTAACGCGAAACCGTGTCGCTATTTTCATTAAAATATCCGAAGGACGCGTCGCAAAAATCAAAGAAATTAACATCGTTGGCAACAACGTTTTCAATGAAGCGGATTTGCTGAAAAAAATCGAATTAAACACGTCAAATTTGTTGTCGTTCTACACCAAAGACGACCAATACTCGAAACAAAAACTCGGCGCGGATTTAGAAACCTTGCGTTCATATTATTTGGATCGCGGTTACATCAATTTCAATATCGAATCCACGCAAGTTGCTATTACACCAGACAAAAAAGATATTTACGTCACGATTAACGTCAAAGAAGGCGACGTTTACAAACTCGATAAAGTAAAACTCGCAGGTAATTTAATCGTCCCCGCTGACGAGTTAATTAAACTTATGAAAGTCGGACCTGGCGAAGTTTTTTCACGCAAAAGCGCGACTGAAACGTCCAAAGCGATTTCTGACCGTTTGGGTGATGACGGGTATGCGTTTGCCAACGTGAATATGATTCCCGAAATTCATGAAGCCACTAAAACTGTGGATATGACATTTTTTGTTGACCCCGCAAAACGAGTTTCAGTGCGTCGCATCAATATCAAAGGGAATACCAAAACCCGCGATGAAGTGTTACGCCGTGAAATGCGCCAAATGGAATCAACATGGGCATCGAGTTCTAAAATCGAACGTTCAAAAACCCGTTTGGAACGTCTCGGTTATTTTGAAGATGTCGCTGTTGAAACGCCGCCTGTTGCAGGAACGGCCGATGAAATCGACGTAAATTACACCGTGACCGAAAAACCGTCTGGAAATTTAATGGCTGGTGTTGGTTATTCGCAGGTTCAAGGGATTGTATTGAACGCCAACATTGCACAAAACAACGTATTTGGGTCGGGCAAACAAGTAAATTTAGCCTTTAATAACAGTAACTATTTGACCAGTTATCAATTTGGTTTTAACAATCCATATTTCACTACCGACGGCGTAAGTCAGGGTTATAATTTGGGCTATACTAAACGTGATGCGTCAGCAATTAACATCGCAAGTTACACAACTAATGTTATGAATGCAGGAATCAATTTTGGTTTGCCATTGAATGAATTCGACCAAGTTCGTTTTGATTTCGATACAAAATACACCACGTTAGGTGCAACTTCTTACACGTCTAATGAAATTTCTGATTTTATGACTAAAAATGGTGATTCATTTTTCACCTTTGCACCCGCGATTGGCTGGACACATGACACATTGAATCGTGCAATTTTCCCAAATAAAGGTGGTCAACAACGTCTTTCTGCACTAGCAACCGTTCCAGGCAGTGATTTGGAATACTACAAATTGAGCTATAAACACCAAATGTATTTCCCCGTAGCGAAAGATTTTACATTCCGTATTATGGGCGAAGCGGGTTACGGTGATGGATATGGTAAGAATGACAATTTGCCATTTTTTGAAAACTACTTTGCAGGCGGAACGGGTTCTGTACGGGGGTTCAAAAATAATACGTTGGGCGTGCGCGATACCCACACAAATAGTTGTCAAGCACCAGTAGCACAGCAAGACGGAACTACAAATCCTGCGGCAACAGGAACTTGTCCGTACCAAAATTACCCATTAGGTGGTTCAACAAAAGTTATTGGCAGCGCAGAATTATTTTTCCCTGTTCCCTTTATGCCTGATACAAAATCCGTGCGTTTGGGTACATTCTTTGACGCTGGTTCTTTGAGTAACGGCTTTAACATGGATATGAAATACTCAGCAGGTGTGTCAGGCGAATGGATGTCGCCATTTGGTGCATTATCAGTGAGTGCCGCAATGCCGCTAAATACTTCCCCTATTGTCCAAGGCATAGACGGAACCAAAACAACAGGCGATCAAAAACAGATTTTCCAATTTAACTTTGGGCAAAACTTCTAAAACAGTTTTTAGTTTATTGTGCTTGTCCCTTATAATTTAAAACATTATTTTTTCTTTTTAAAAATTCCATCGGAGAATTCCATTTTTATGAAAACCAAAATCGCGTTATTTTTAGGCTTAATTTTTGCGGCAAATATCAGTTATGCTGATTTAAAAGTGGGCTTCGTGAACATTCCTGCGGTACTTGAAAAAGCTCCACAAGCTGAAAAAGCAAAAAAACGTTTAGAACAAGAATTTTCGCCACGCGACAAACAACTTGTTTCACAACAAAAAGATATTCAAAACATGGAAGAACGCTTAGGCAAAGATGCCGCTGTTTTGGGTGAAGCAGCGCGTGGTAATTTAGAAAAAGATATTTTGAACAAAAAACGTGATTTTAAACGTACGCAACAAGAATTCAGTGAAGATTTCAACGTGCGTCGTAACGAAGAATTAGGCAAATTACAACGCCGTATTGTTGAAGCCATTCGTGGCATTGCGAAAGATCAAGGCTTTGATTTGTTATTAACCGATGGCGTAATTTATGCCAGCGAACAAATCGATGTGACCGCTCAAGTTCAACAAAAACTAACCTCAATGCCTGAGTGATTACAGGTTTCAAACTATCAAAACAACCTCTTATAACCCAGAAAAAGTGAAGTTAAAACCATGTCTATAACGTTAGATATTCTCCAAATTCAAGCCTTTCTTCCGCACCGTTATCCATTTTTATTAGTAGATAAAGTAGTGGAATGCGAGCCTGGCGTTAGGTTATTAGGGGTGAAAAATGTCACTTATAACGAGCCATTTTTTCAAGGACATTTTCCGCAAAAACCAGTCATGCCTGGTGTGTTGATTTTAGAAGCGATGGCGCAAACGACTGGTTTGTTAGCGTCTGAAACAGCAGGCGCAGAGTTGAAAGGAATGATTTATTATTTAACAGGCATCGATAAAGCGAAATTTAAACGTCCCGTTGTGCCTGGCGATCAATTGATGTTGGAAGCGCGTTTCGTCAAAAGCAAACGCAATCTTTGGGCGTTTGAATGCTATGCAGAAGTTGATGGTGAATTTGTTGCGAGTGCTGAAATTCGTTGTGCGGCCGTGGTTGAGTAAGTTTTGATACATCCTACTGCCATTATCGATCCTCGCGCGGAACTCGCCGAAAATGTGCGCGTTGGCGCATTTTCAATTGTGGGCGCAGACGTTAAAATAGGTTCAGGTACCGTTATCGCGCCACACGTCGTCATCAACGGTCACACATCCATCGGCAAAGATAATCACATTTATCAATTTTGTTCGATTGGCGAAGATCCGCAAGATAAAAAATATGCCCAAGAAATTACACGCTTAGAAATTGGCGACCGCAACGTGATTCGTGAATATACGTCGATGCACCGTGGCACACATCAAGACAATAGTTTGACGAAAATCGGTAGCGATAATTTGTTTATGGCTTACACCCACGTCGCGCATGATTGCGTCATTGGCGACCATGTGATTATGGCAAATGGCGCGTCGCTTGCGGGTCATGTGCGTTTAAACAGTCACGCGATTTTGGGCGGTTTTACGCTCGTTCATCAATTTACTCAAATCGGACAATACAGTTTTTCAGCGATGGGCAGCGCGATTACTCAAGATATTCCACCATTTGTCATGGTTGGTGGTCGTCCGACTCGTCCGCATGGCATCAATTCCGTTGGCATGGAACGCAATGGTATTTCTGCTGAAGATATTCGTCTGATTCGCAAAGCCTACAAAATGATTTACAAAATGAATCTGCGCCTCGAAGACGCGATTGAGCAAATGGAAGATTTGGCAGGTGACAGCAAAGAGTTGTCGAATATGGTGAATTTTCTTCGCAACGTCACACGCGGCATTTTGCGTTAATTTCAATGTTAATCGCAGGCGTAGACGAAGCAGGACGCGGCTGTTTAGCAGGGAATGTATTTGCGGCAGCGGTCATTTTAAATCCTGATTTCCCGATTGTTGGTTTAGCCGATTCCAAAGTATTAAGTACGAAAAAACGCGAATTTCTCTCCGAACAAATCAAAAAATACGCATTAAGTTGGTCAATCGCACAAGCAAGCGTTGACGAAATCGACGATATTAACATTCTACAAGCCTCTTTATTAGCGATGAAACGCGCCATCGAAAGTTTGCATATTCAACCATCCGAAGTCTTAATTGACGGTAATCAACTTCCCAAACTCAACATTTCCGCTCGTGCCATTATTCAAGGCGATAAAATCGTTCAAGAAATCAGCGCGGCATCGATTTTAGCGAAAGTGGCGCGTGATGAATCGATGGACGAATGCGCCAAAATCTACCCACAATTCTCATTTTCAAAACACAAAGGCTACGGCACAAAATTACATTGCCAAGAAATCGAAAAATTCGGCATTTTGGACATTCACCGCAAATCATTTAATCCCGTCAGAACGTTATTACTTCAAAAATGAAACGCATTGTTTTAGGTATCGAATACGACGGCAGTCGTTTTTTTGGTTGGCAATGGCAAATCAAACACCGCAACATTCAACACGAACTGCAACAAGCGTTAAGTAAAATCGCGCAACATCCAATTACAGTACAATGTGCGGGACGAACCGATACGGGCGTTCATGCGACCGAACAAGTGGTGCATTTCGACACGACTTCGGTACGGAGTTTAGAAGCGTGGCATCGTGGCACAAATACTTATTTGCCCGACGATGTACGGGTGATTTGGGCGCAAGAAGCGATTGGCGATTTTCATGCGCGTTACAGCGCGATTGCTCGTTTTTACCGTTATGTGATTTTGAATCGCAACACGTCTTCTGCGTTAAATCGACAAACGACATGGTGTCCAGTAGTGCCATTAGATGCTGAAAAAATGCACCACGCTGCACAAAGTTTGCTTGGTCATCATGATTTTTCGTCGTATCGGGCGCAAGGTTGTCAGTCAAAAAGCCCACTCCGAACGATGTATTTCATTGATGTTCACCGCGAAGGTGAAAAAGTGATTATCGAATTATCGGCAAATGCGTTTTTGCATCACATGGTTCGGAATATCGCAGGCGTTTTGATTGCGATTGGTTCAGACAAACAACCTGTTTCGTGGACACGCGAATTGTTAGACGTGAAAAATCGGCAGTTGGGCGGAGTCACTGCGCCTTCAGATGGGCTGCATTTGGCAGGCGTTTATTATCCAGAACATTACGGCATTGCGAAAAATCCCATTTTTAACAAATTACCCGCCGATGCACGGCGTTATGATTGAGTTTTTAATTTAGCAATCATCTACATTTTTCAACATTTATTGGAACAAAAAACATGAACACTACAACGAATAAATATAAAAATAGCTTTGCTTTTGCTGCCATTAAAACGGATGGCTCGGTGGTGTCGTGGGGCAATGAATATAATGCTTCGAGTAAATATGTGCCAATTGCCACCAGCAAAATCGACGACATTACTGACGTTAAACAGATTTATTCCACTGATTGGGGTGCTTTTGCGGCATTAAAAAATGATGGTTCGGTCGTGACGTGGGGAAGTGCAAATTATGGCGGTGATAGTAGTAAAGTCTCAACTCAATTGAATGGTACTGACGATACCAAAGATGTTACGCAAATTTATTCCAATGCTCAGGCATTTGCCGCATTAAAAAATGATAAATCTGTTGTCGTGTGGGGAAATGCAATAAATGGTGGCGATAGTAGCAAAGTTACATTAAGTGATGTTAAGCAAATTTATTCGACTGGAACTGCATTTGCGGCATTAAAAAACGATGGTTCTGTTGTAACGTGGGGAAACGCTAATTATGGAGGCGACACAACAAATGTTACGTTGGCAACGCAACTGAATGGCACGGATGATACGAAAGATGTCACGAACATTTTTTCAACCAACACGGCATTTGCCGCTCTGCGAAAAGATGGCTCTGTCGTGACGTGGGGTGATGCAAGTTCTGGCGGCAACACGGCGGATGCTACTTTGGCAAAATCACTCGATGGCACAGACAACACAAAAGATGTTACTGAAATTTTTTCGACTAACACCGCGTTTGCAGCTTTGCGAACGGATGGCTCGGTTGTAACGTGGGGAAATGCTAGTTTTGGTGGTAGCACACTTACAGGAAAAACGGTTGATGTTCTGCCTCAACTCGTGAACGTTCAGCAGATTTATTCAAACGCTCAGGCATTTGCAGCGGTAAAAACAGATGGTTCGGTCATAACATGGGGCGATATAACTGCTGGCGGTAGCACCAGCAGTGTAATTGCAGGAAAAACCGTTGATATTCAAGCTCAACTTGTTAATGTTCAGCAAATTTATTCGACTGGTACCGCTTTTGCGGCACTTCGAGAAGATGGCTCAGTCGTAACGTGGGGAAATCAGTTGACTGGTGGCAACAGTAATTCGGTGGCAAAAGAACTTAACGGCACTATCGATACTCAAGATGTTGCACAGATTTTTTCAACCTATAATAGCTTTGCCGCTTTGCGAAAAGATGGTTCTGTTGTGACGTGGGGAAGTTCGGCAACAGGCGGCGACAGCACAACTGATAAAACGTTAGCGGCGAAACTCGATGGTCACATTAAAGTGATACAGATTTTTTCAACCGATTATGCGTTTTCAGCATTACGCGCCGATGGTTCAGTGGTGACATGGGGCGGAACTGCTCGTTTAGGTTTTGGTGGTGACAGCAGCACAGTCAAAGATAAATTAACTTCGGGCGTAATAGATTTTGCTGATAGCAATGACCGCTTGCTAACAGGAACGGCAACAAACGATACGTTGATTGGCGATATTGGCAACGACACGTTAATCGGTGGCTTAGGTGTCGATACTCTAACAGGTGGTTCAGGTTCAGATAGTTTCAAATTCAATAACGAAAATGAAACGGGTATTGATGCAAAAACGCGCGACACCATTACCGATTTCAATCATGGTGAAGGCGATAAAATCGACCTTTCTGTAATTGATGCAAATTCAACATTAGCGGGTGACCAAGCATTTTTAAAAATAGATGTTGGTACAAAATTTTCTGGCAAATTCACATCAACTGGTCAATTATTTTTCGACACGACAACGCACATTCTTTGGGGTAACGTTGATACAAAATTAGCAGCTGATTTTTCAATCCAACTCAATGGTGTAACAACATTGGTTGCTGCTGATTTTGTGTTGTAGTGAAACGGGAATTTTAAAATGAATCACTTATCGTTTTACATTCACGGCAACGCCGACGGTCACAACGAACTTTTAGAAATGCTGACGAATTTCTTGGCGTTTTTTGAAGGCTTAACATCAAACGGTGGCGCGTCGAATGGCTCGAATTTTTTAGAAGGCATTGCCGGTCTTGCGAACATTCACCCGCTATTAGTGCATTTCCCGATTGCGTTTTTAAGTTTATTTGTAGCGGTAGATTTAATCGGCACTGCTGCGAAAAAAACGGAATGGCGTAATTTTGCGAGTGGTTTGCTTTATTTAGGAACTGTGTTTGCGGGTTTGACAGTTTGGGCTGGATTTCATGCCGCCGACACTGTGCCGCACGGTCACAATGTTCACGACATAATGGAACGTCACGAACAATTAGGCATTTCCATTTTAGCGTTATCGATGGCGTTATTGGCATGGCGATTACGCCGACCCGTTGACGGTTGGGGAATTTACAGCGTCTTTTCGATAGTGCTTTTAGGATTGATTATTTTTGGTGCAGATTTAGGCGGCTTAATGGTTTACAAATACGGTGTGGCAGTGGAAGCGGTGACTGTTTCGCCCGAAGACAGTCACCACGATCATCATTAAAACTAAATCAATCTTCCCAAGTTCTACCATCTCGCGCTAATAACGCATCTGCCGCGTTTGGTCCCCAAGTTCCTGCCGAATAGGCTTTAGGACCATCGCTCAATTTATCCCAAGCATTTTGAATTGAATCAACCCACGTCCATGCCGCTTCCGTTTCTTCACGACTGATGAAAAGTTTGTTATTTCCGCGCATTGCTTCGAGCAACAGGCGTTCATAACCACCTGAAGCGCGTGTTTTCTTCTTTACATCAACGAAACTCAAATCAAGTTTGTTTTTTTGAAGTCGAATCGAACCGTTAATGCACGGAATTTTGCTCAACATTTCAATTTCTACGCCTTCTTTTGGTTGGAGATAAATCACCAATTTATTGGGCGGCAAATCGTGAAAACTCGCTTTAAAAATGTTATGCGGTAATTGTTTGAAAGTAATAATAATTTCGGTACGTTTACGATTCATGCGTTTGCCTGTGCGTAAATAAAACGGTACTCCAGACCAACGCCAATTATCAATATCAACACGCATTGCAACAAAACTTTCGGTTGAGCTTTCGGTATTTGCGCCTTCTTCTTCTAAATAACCAGGTACTTCTTTACCTTGCACATAACCTTTTGTGTACTGTCCACGCACCGTTTTGGTACTCACGTCCCAATCACTAATTGGACGTAAGGCTTTTAATACTTTAATTTTTTCTTGATGGATATTTTTTGCTTCAAGGCTAACAGGCGGTTCCATTGCAATAAAGGTCAAAATTTGCAATAAATGGTTTTGCAGCATATCGCAAAGCTGTCCTGAATGATCAAAATAATCCCAACGTCCTTCAATTCCCACTTCTTCGGCGACCGTGATTTGAACGTTATCAATCGTATCGTGACTCCAATTGGTGGTGAAAATGGAATTTGCAAAACGCAACGCGAGCAAATTTAACACCGTTTCTTTACCTAAATAATGATCGATACGGTAAATTTGTTCTTCTTTGAACACCGCTTGAAAAGTGTCGTTAATTTCATGCGACGACTGTAAATCATGTCCAATCGGTTTTTCCATGACAAGACGTGATTCTTTGTGAATCAATTTTGTTTTATTCAAACCTGTACAAACGCTTTTGAATAATGACGGAGGAATCGCAAGGTAATTGACCGTGATTCGATTTTTTTGATCCAGTATTGCGCCCAATTTTTTGAATTCTTGCGGATCGTTGATATTCATTTGCAGATATTCAAATCGAGCAGATAAACGTTGCCACACATCTTCTTCAAAAGCAGTTGGTAAAAATTCCATCAAACTTTTATGAACGATTTCAATAAAGCCTGCTTTTGATTCATTCAATCTATCTACGCCAATAATGCGAGTTTGTGGTTCAAGTAATTTCGATTTATCCAGTTGATATAAAGACATCATCAATTTGCGGCGAGATAAGTCGCCAAGTGCGCCGTAAATAACTAGGTCGCAAGGTTTATATGTTTTTTCGGTCATCATAATTATTCTAATTTTTAGAGTGGAAGAAAGAATCGTCTAGCACGCATTCGGCGTGTTATTGCGCGTTATTATCGCAGAATTTACGGGTTGAAACATAGAATGTCTGTTACGTTTTTTTAATTTCACGATTTATTTAAGCGCAATGAATTCACAATTACCGATACCGAACTCAATGCCATTGCCGCCGATGCAATCATTGGATTCAATCGCCCCGCCGCTGCAATCGGAATGGCAATCACGTTGTAACCGAACGCCCAAAACAGGTTTTGTTTAATCACGGTAATTGTTTTTTTGCTGAGTTCAATTCCAGCGGTAACTTTGGAAATATCGCCTTGAACAAGCGTCATATCGGCAGATTCAATTGCCACATCGGTTCCTGTGCCAATCGCAAAACCAACATCTGCCGCCGCCAATGCGGGCGCGTCGTTGATGCCGTCGCCAATCATGCCGACTTTTTTACCTTGCGCTTGATAATCTCGAATGACGGTTAATTTTTGTTCAGGCGTGGCGTTGGCAATCACAGTTTCAATACCGACTTTTGCGGCGATATAAAGCGCGGTTTTTTCGGTATCACCTGTAACAATTAAGGTTTCAATCCCCTGATTTTTCAACCGTAAAATCGCTGCCGCTGCGTCAGGTCTTGCCTTATCGGCAATCCCAAAAACTGCCGCTTCTTTGCCATTGATTGCCATAAAAACAGGCGTTTTACCTTGTGAGGCAAAATCTCCAGCCGCATTTTGCAAACCATCAATCGAAACGCTTTGTTCAATCAACCACGCTTTGTTGCCTAGCAAGATTTTTTTGCCATCGATTTCGGCTTCAATGCCGCGTCCCGTTTCACTTTGAAAATGCGTGCAAGGTTCAAGTTCGATATTTTTTTCAGCGGCATAAAGCACAATCGCTTTGCCTAAAAAATGTTCTGAATTGTGTTCGGCAGAAGCGGCTAATTTGATTAAATTCGTTTCACTCAAACGTGAAAGTTTCAACAAATCAGTGACTTTCGGTTTGCCTTCGGTAATCGTGCCTGTTTTGTCGAACACGATAACGTTGAGTTTCGCGGCGGTTTCTAAACTTTCACCGTTGCGAATATAAATGCCTTCGCGTGCCGCTTGACCTGCACCAACCATAATTGCCGCAGGCGTTGCCAATCCTAACGCGCACGGGCAAGCAATCAATAAAACCGTAATTGCGTTGCCGAATGCAAAACTAAACGACGCGCCTGCTGCGAGCCAGCCGACTAATGTTAATGCCGACAATGCCATCACTGACGGAACAAACACGGCTGAAATTCTGTCAACGTGTTTTTGAATCGGTAATTTTGTCGATTGCGCTTGGTCAACCATGTGAACGATTCCCGCCAACACCGTGTCCATGCCGATTGCCGTGACTTGAACGCGCAACGCGCCACTGCCATTTACGCAACCGCCGATGACTTTGTTGCCGCTATTTTTCACGACGGGCAAACTTTCACCCGTCACCATCGATTCATCAACCGTTGAAACACCGTGAATTACTACGCCGTCGGTCGGAATTTTTTCACCAGGTCGAACCAAAATAATGTCGTCAATTTCGAGCGCGTCAACGTCCACGATTTCTTCGATTTCGCCGTTAATCCGTGTGGCGGTTTGCGGTTGTAAATCCACTAATTGCCGAATTGCTTCACCTGCTTTGCCTTTGGCGCGTTCTTCCAAATATCGACCGAGCAAAACAAACGTGATAATTGCCGCCGCAGCTTCAAAATACAAATGTCCGCTACGTCGAAAAAATGCGGGCAAGCTGTAACCATAAGCCGAGCCTACACCTAACGCGATGAGTGAATCCATGTTTGCCGCGCGTTGCCTAGCTAACCGCCATGCTTTCGCGAAAAATGGAAATCCCGCCCAAAACACAACAGGAGTGGTTAACGTAAGTTGCATCCAATGTAATTTTCGCGACGTGACCATTGCCATTCCCGCAAGAATCACGGGCATGCTTAAAATTGCTGACCATACAAAACGATTTCGCGCCGTTGCAACGCGATTTTGTTCTTTTTCAATGAGTTTTTTACGTTGTGAAAGCGTGTCCATCGGATACGTTTGATAGCCGATTTGCGTAATCAATTTATTCACATCGTCTTTCGTCAATTGCCCTTGGACATTCAAAGTCGATGTACTGAAATTAACACTCGCGGTTTTCACCCGTTCGTCACGCTTCAAAACCATCTCAATCAACAAAGCGCACGACGCGCAACTCATGCCTTCAACCGCTAAATCGATGTCTTGAAGTTTGCCTTCAAAATGTTTCTTTTCGTGATGCGGCAACGTTAAACTTTTATGCGCGATATTGCCTAAAACCGCCTCGAGCAAAATCAGCAAATTTTTCTTCGGCAAACCAGCGGGATCGAATTCAATCACTACCGAACCGATTTCCCAGACCGTTTTCACGCGCTTAATTTCGGGGCGTTTTTTTAAAATGATTTCAAAAATATACGCGCGTTCTTGGTCGTTTTTGAGAATTGGCGACACAATCCGAATGCGTCGTGCGAGTTGATGAACTATTTGAAAATTTTTTTGAGTCACGGGAATTTACCTTTATTTCGACTTACGCGAACGAATTAACAAAAAGAACATATAAAACGTAGCGAGCCATTCATAACGGAATTTAAACGGATTCAACAGCCACAATTTTGTAATGTGATCCCAATGCAAACGAATCAAAAACAACACCAAAATATCATTCAAAAAATCAATAATCGCTTTTTCAGGGTCTTTAATTAGTGCATTAGGTTTTTTTATTGCTAATTTTGTAATAATTTTTGCGGCGTGTAAGGTTTCTTTAGCTTCAATTGTTTTCGTTTTAAACCAGCGCGTCACGGCAAATTTATCGGCTTTTTCACTCACTTTCGCTGTGAATTTGCCCATTGCAGTGGGCTTTTTTTCAGCTTGAACAATTAATGCACCAGATTTTTCTAATTCGGCAAATAGTTCAAATAACTGTTTTACCAACTGTGTGAAATCACATACCGTTTCTTGAAATCGAATCGAAACTTTGCCTTGTCGCGCATAAAAATTAACACGATAAACGCCGTCAATCGCTTTAATTTTTGCAGCGACATTTTCAGCCACGTCTTTTTTGCATAATTCCGTGGGCAATTGAAATCGAACGTGACCTTCGGCACGGTGACGTAACACACATTGTTTTTGAATGGACATAAAAGCTCAAAGAAATCATTTGAAAAACAAAACGGGTTTTTCTGGCTGAATGCTAGAAAAACCCGTTAATAATTCGGACATGAAAAACTTAATTTTCTTTAGTTTCAGCAACTAAATCTTCTAAGTTTTCTTTTTGTTGTAAGACGAAATCTTTACCTGCATCAACAACTTTGGTGGTGCTGGCGATAATATCTTTGCGGTATTTGTGAATCAAAAAACCACTGATTAAACCTAATCCAAATACCACGATAGGATTTTTTACGGCGATACTCATAACTTTACTCCCACTATAAACAACGGCTGAGGCGATAGAGCCTTTAAAAATTTCTTTCGACATCGAATCACCATTATGTTGCACGGTGTTGTGTACTTGTTTTACGGTTTTGCTTCCCATAATCACACCTCGAATTATTCGACTAAAATCTGATCTTCATTCAACATTTGATAAATGCCTTTGCATCCTTCGCAACAAAAATCTTTTTTCTCGCCCGTTTTTAATTTTAAGCAAAATCCTGAAACTTCAACAGTTAACCCACATAAATCGCAGGCTTTTTTTTCTTCGTTCATTTCGAAATCCGTAATCGATTAACCCAATCACATAGTAGCAAAACTAAAGGGTTGTCACAATTCACGAATGAACTGCTTTATTCGAGGCTTTCATTAAGGCAATGCGTAACGCGCCTGTTAAACTCGCGCCTAATCCCATTCGCATCGCAACTGCGGGAAAAATAATCATTGAAGTAACCGCTAAACCTGCGCCAAGTAATAATGCAGCGTTGTTATTTTTTGAAGCCATGATAAAAACCTCGAATAAAATGAATATTAACAGAATCTTTATTTTTATTGCACACTGTATGCCAAAAAATAATTTGTTAAATTTCAAAATGTTAATAGGATTTGTTGTGATAAAATTTAAAAAACTGCGTGATATGCCGCAGTGTTATTCAGTCATTTACCTTATTTTTAGTTTTGGAAACTTATGAACAACACATTTTGTCGTTATTTTTATTACGCTTTAACTATTACAGCTGCATTGAATTTAACCTCTTGCAGCACAACCCCAGAACGTGAAATTACTACCCTCCAAAAACCAAAAGAAATTTCACCACTTATTCCAATCGAACCACTGCCTGTTATCAAACCAACATTACCTCAAGCAGTAACAACACCACTTTCAATTACTCAAAATGTTAGAAATTTTGTGCAAAAAATGGTTTCAAAGCATCATTTTAACGAACAAGATTTAACGCAATTATTGCAATCGGCTGTGATTAAAGAAGACATTTTGAAGCGCATTGCTTCGCCATCGGAAGGTTTACCGTGGCACAAATATCGAAAAATTTTTATGACGCAATCACGCATTGAAAGTGGCGTAAAGTTTTGGCGTGAAAATGCCGCAGCTTTGGCGAGTGTTTCTGAACAAACAGGCGTTGCACCTGAAATTATTGTGGCGATTATCGGTGTGGAAACGGGCTACGGTAAAAATATGGGCAATCATCGCGTTCTCGATGCGTTGGCAACACTGGCTTTTGCCTATCCGCCGCGAAGTCCATTTTTTACGGGTGAACTCGAAAATTTTTTATTATTGTGCCGTGAAGAAAATATGAATCCGCGTGAACCATTCGGTTCTTACGCAGGTGCAATGGGTTATCCGCAATTTATGCCGAGTAGTTTTCGAGCATTAGCGAAAGATTTTGAACACGACGGACATCGTGATATTTGGAAAAATCCACGCGATGCGATTGCGAGCGTGGCGAATTATTTTGAAAAAAATGGCTGGCAACGCGGACAAGGTGTAGCAATTCGGGCTACAGCCATTGGCAATCAATACAAGTCCATTTTAAACAAAGATTTAAAACCAAATTCAACATTGGCTGAATTAGCTCGTGTGAATGTCAGCGCGGTTGAAAATGTGTCGGCAAATGCGAATGTTAAATTGGTCGCGCTAGAACAGTTAGACGGTGATGAATTATGGCTTGGATTAACGAATTTTTACGTCATTACCCGCTACAATCACAGTCCGTTATATGCGATGGCGGCGTATCAATTAAGCCAAGAAATAAAGCAACGGCGATAACTTTGGTATCATAGACGCGACTCGATGATGTTTGCGTGTCGATGTTTTCATAATAATAATTTTTAATACTTTAGGAGCGTTACCATGAAAAAAATCACAACTCCATTTGCTGCTGCAATGGGCGCAGCGTTAATTTCTAGTTTTGCTGCAACCGCTGTGAACGCCGAAGCAAATCCATTTGGTGCAACTGAATTATCATCAGGTTATATGCAAATTGCTGCTGCCGAAATGGCGTGTGGTGCGGGCATGAATATGGAAAAACCCAAAACTGCTGAAGGCGCATGCGCTGGTAAAAAATCAGCAGCTGGTGCAAAAACTCCAGAAGGAAAATGTGGCGACATGATGGACGGTGACAAAATGAAAAAAGGCATGGAATCAGCGTGTGGCGCGATGATGAAAGGTAAAGAAGGCGCGTGTGGTGAAATGCACGGCGAAATGAAAGGTAAAGAAGGCGCGTGTGGTGCAGCACAATCAAGCGGTAAAGCAGTAGACAATTCACCACTTTATGACGTACATCCCTCTAAAAAATAATTGGGGAATTTAAAACCTCAAAGCCCAAATACTCAGTATTTTGCGGTGTGAATATCAAAGGCTTTGCTTTTTAACATTGGCAAAGCCTTTTTGCCTTTTTAGTTTTTAACTCGTTACAATTTAACGTGCCTTTCACATTTGCCTGTTAATCTGCCTTACGAAACAAATTATTCTTGGAAATCAAATATGAAAACAAAAAAAATAGACTTTATTCTTTCGGCTGACATTGTTGCGAATGCGACAGATGGGCTTTTACTGGGCGATTTTAATGCTTGGCAGGAAGCGGCTGGTATTCCTTTGAAGAAGAAAAAAGATGGTTCATTCAAAACAACAGTGGAATTAGAAGCGGGAAAAACATACGAATACCGTTATTTATTAAATGATGGTCGTTGGGTCAATGATGAACGCTCAAGTCAAAATGCTTATGCTCAAGATTATCACGTTGAAAATTGCGTGATTCACGTCCCAGCAGAAGTCACAAAACCAGATGATTTGACTAAAATTGAAGGCGTAGGCAAAAAAATTGCTGAATTATTAGTCGCTGAAAACATTACGACATTTAACGAATTAGCTGAAACGAATGTTAAAAAACTTCGCGCTATTCTCGATGCTGCGGGTAATCGTTTCAAAATATACGATCCTGCGTCGTGGTCAAAACAAGCAAAATTAGCGGCAAATAATAAATGGGACGCGCTTAAAGCGTTACAAAAAGAATTGAAAAGCAACAAGTAATTACTCAAGAATTCACAAAATTATCGGGTGTTAATACAGTATTTTGCGCGGGTTGTGACGTATCGAGATTGGGATAATCCAACGTGTAATGCAAGCCGCGACTTTCTTTGCGTTGTTGAGCGCAACGAATAATTAATTCCGCGACAATGACTAAATTTCGTAATTCCAACAAATCGCTGGTGACACGAAAATGGGCGTAATACTCCGCGATTTCTTTTTTAAGTAATTCGACACGATTCATAGCGCGATGCAAGCGTTTGTCCGTGCGAACAATGCCGACGTAATCCCACATAAAATGTCGCAATTCGTTCCAATTATGAGAAACAACGACTTCTTCATCGGAATCACTCACTTGCGATTCGTCCCATGCTGGCAAATTTTTCGGCATAGTGAGCAATGGTAATTTTTGCTTAATATCTTCACTGGCTCGCGTCGCAAAAACTAAACATTCCAACAATGAATTACTCGCCATTCGATTCGCACCGTGTAATCCAGTGCAAGCGACTTCACCCACCGCGTACAAATTTTCAATATCCGTTCGCGCAAAACTATCAGTCAACACACCGCCGCAAGTGTAATGTGCGGCTGGAACGACTGGAATCGGTTGTTGTGTAATATCAATATCGAAAGCCAAACATTGCTGATAAATGTTCGGAAAATGTTCACGAATAAACGGCGCAGGTTTGTGGCTGATGTCTAAATACACACATTCGAGTCCTCGTTTTTTCATTTCGTGATCAATCGCTCGCGCCACAATATCACGCGGAGCTAATTCGCCTCGTTCATCGAAATTCTGCATAAATGTAGAACCGTCAGGCAAAATCAAACGTCCGCCTTCACCGCGTACGGCTTCACTAATCAAAAACGAATGTCCCGCAGGATGATAAAGACACGTTGGATGAAATTGCATGAATTCTAAATTACTGACGCGACAACCCGCTCGCCACGCGACAGCCATGCCATCACCCGTCGAACTTTGTGGATTTGTGCTGTACAAATACGCTTTACTCGCGCCACCACTTGCTAAAACGATGATTTTTGCGGCAAACGTTTCAACTTTTTGCTGCTGACTATTAAAAACATACGCGCCAACACAACGATTATTTTCGGTAATTAAATCGATGATATTGTGATTTTCAAATAGTTCGATGTTGACATTTTCTTGAGCGCGTTCAATAAGTGATAACGACACCGCTTTGCCTGTCGCGTCAGCCGTATGAACGACACGTCGATGAGAATGTCCGCCTTCGCGGTTTAAATGAAGTTTAGTTTCACCTGAAAGCGTTTGTTCTTCGGTGAACATTACGCCTTGTTCGCGTAACCAATCAATGGATTCTTTACCATGATTGACGGTCAATTTTACGATTTCTTCATCGCATAACCCCGCACCTGAATCGAGTGTGTCATTCAAATGTGATTCGAGTGAATCATCAGCATCGAACACCGCCGAAATTCCCCCTTGCGCGTAATAAGTGCTGCCAGCGGTCAAGGCAAATTTAGATAAAACAGCAACGCGAGTTTTGGTACCAGCAAGTTTCAAAGCCAACGTCAAACCCGCGCCACCGCTGCCGATAATTAAAACATCAAAACTAAATTCGCCTTTCACATTGCGCCTATTTGCCGACTTCTTCAAACACACCGAAACTCATAATTCGTTGATAACGCTTTTCAAGCAATGCGTGTATTTCTTGATTTTGGAGTGCATCTAAATGACGCAATAATGTGTCTTTTAAATTCAACGCAGTCGTTTTGAAATCGCGGTGTGCGCCACCTAATGGTTCGCGGACAACTTCATCTAAAAAGCCTTGTTCACGAATGCGGTCAGCGGTAATCCCCATTGCTTCGGCGGCAAGTTGAACTTTATCGGGACTTTTCCAAAGAATCGCCGCGCAACCTTCAGGAGAAATAACCGAATAAGTGCTGTATTCCAACATGATTAAACGGTCGCCCACGCCAATGGCTAACGCACCACCTGAACCACCTTCACCAATAATTGTGCAAATAATCGGTGTTTTGAGTTTTGCCATTTCAAACAAATTTCGCGCAATCGCTTCACTTTGCCCACGTTCTTCTGCGTCAATTCCAGGATAAGCCCCTGGTGTGTCGATTAAACAAATAATCGGTAATTTAAAACGTTCCGCCAATTTCATCACGCGCAACGCTTTGCGATAACCTTCTGGGCGTGGCATTCCGAAATTGCGGTGAATTTTTTCTTTAGTATCACGTCCTTTTTGATGCCCGATAATCACAACGGGTTCACCATCTAATTTCGCCAATCCACAAATAATTGCTTGATCATCGGCATAAGCGCGATCGCCATGTAATTCATGAAAATCTGTAAAAATTAAATCAATATAATCGAGCGTGTACGGGCGACCTGGGTGACGTGAAATTTGCGAAATTTGCCAATCCGATAAATTCGCAAAAATAGATTCAGTTAACGCTTGGCTACGATCTTCTAATTGTTTGAGCGCGTCTGAAATATTGATTTTATTATCGGACTGCACGTTACGCAGCTCTTCAATTTTAGCTTCTAAAACAGCAATCGGTTGTTCAAAATCGAGAAATTTTAAGTCCATATTTTTTAATTTTTAAATGAATTTGAAAAGTGGCGGATAGTATAAGGCAATTCACGAAATATGCGCCGCGTCTAATTCGCGTAATCGTTCCAATTTTTCTTTGATTTTAATTTCTAAACCGCGTTCAACGGGGTCGTAATAGCGCGTTCCCGCTAAAGATTCAGGGAAATAATCTTCACCTGCTGCATAAGCATCGGGTTCATTGTGGGCGTAACGGTACATTTTTCCGTAATCCAACGCTTTCATCAATTTGGTTGGCGCGTTTCGTAAATGAATCGGGGCTTCCAATGTTCCTGTTTGTTTAACGTGTGCCATCGCGGCTTTGTAAGCCATATAAACGGCGTTACTTTTCGGCGCACACGCCATATAAATCACAGCTTGCGCTAACGATAATTCACCTTCTGGACTGCCCAAACGTTCCTGCGCTTGCCACGCATTTATTGCGATTTCCAAAGCTCGTGGATCAGCATTGCCAATATCTTCGGAAGCAATCCGCACAATTCGTCGCGCTAAATATGCTAAATCACATCCGCCATCAATCATTCGGCAAAGCCAATACAACGCAGCATCTGGCGAACTTCCGCGCACTGATTTATGCAACGCCGAAATTTGATTGTGGAATTCTTCGCCATGCGAATCAAAACGCCGCACGCCACCGCTTAAAACCGCTTGGGCAATCGTTTCGTCAATAACTGAGCTGTCTTGTGCGGCAGAAACTTCGGTGGCAAGCTCCAACAAATTCAACAATCGACGTGCGTCACCGTCAGCGGCTTGCGCGAATTGCAATTTAATTTCATCTGACATTTCGAGTTTCAACGCGCCTAAACCGTGCGTTTCATTGTCGAGCGCGTGATTCAAAATGTTGAGTAAATCTGCGTGGGTCAATGGATTTAAAACATAAACTCTCGCCCGTGAAAGGAGCGCGTTATTTAAGGCAAAGGACGGATTTTCAGTGGTCGCTCCAATAAAATACACCGTCCCATCTTCAACGTGCGGCAAAAACGCATCTTGTTGAGATTTGTTAAAACGATGCACTTCATCGACAAATAAAATCGTGCGCCGTTTTTCAAATTGTTGAATCGTTTTCGCGTGTTCAATCGCTTCACGAATTTCTTTCACGCCCGCTAAAACCGCTGAAATTGCTAAAAATTCGGCGTTAGATTGTTTCGCAATCAACCGCGCTAACGTCGTTTTTCCTGTTCCCGATGCGCCCCAAAAAATCATCGAATGTAAACGCCCTGACGTGAGCGCGACTTGTAACGGTTTTCCTGCTGAAAGAATGTGTGGTTGTCCGACGTAACTGCTCAATTCATGCGGTCGCATTCGTTCGGCTAATGGTTGAAAAGTTGTATCCATTTGATTCACTTTTTGAATTATTTTACGAATTTTGAAAATGTGGGCGTTTAAATCGTGCTTGATAAAATCGTCATGCGAGTATATTTTGCAGATTACCATTTAATCTTTTGGAACGATTTAACACATGAAAAACATTTTGATTTATACGGCACACCGTTGTGGCTATTGTGTAATGGCGAAACGCTTGCTTGATAGTAAAAATGCCACTTATACAGAAATTAACGTCGATGAAAGGGAAGGGCAGCGCGAGGAAATGATGCGAAAAACCCAACGTCGAACCGTGCCACAAATTTACATCGGTGATTTTCACGTTGGGGGTTTTGATGATTTGAATGCTTTGAATAAAGCAGGAAAATTAGACGCGCTTTTAAACGATTAAACCACGCGCCAAATCCGCTTTAATATCTTCGATTGATTCTAAGCCAACTGAAATTCGCACCAAATTATCGTTAATTCCCGCTTTCGCACGAACTTCAGGCGTTAAACGACCATGTGTTGTTGTTGCGGGATGGGTGATAGTAGTTTTCACATCACCCAAATTTGCGGTAATCGACAACATTTGCGTCGAATCAATCAATCGCCACGCCGCTTCTTTGCCACCTTCAACTTCAAAACTCACCACACCGCCAAAATGATTTTGCTGCGTTTTCGCTAATTCATGTTGCGGGTGCGAGGGCAGGGCAGGGTAATTTACTTTTGAAATCGCAGGTTGTTCAACTAACCAATTCGCCAACGCGGTTGCATTATCACAATGTGCTTTCATTCGTACCGCTAACGTTTCCAGTCCGCCCAAAAATACCCACGCATTAAATGCACTCATCGTTGCGCCGCCTGTTCGTAAATATGGGTAAATATATTTCTCGATAATTTCATCACTCGCCACCACCGCACCACCGACACAACGACCTTGTCCGTCGATATATTTTGTCGCGGAATGCACCACAATATCTGCACCCAATTCGAGTGGTTTTTGTAACGCAGGTGTGCAGAAACAATTATCGACAATCAACAAGCAATCATGCGCGTGTGCTACGTCTGCTAACGCGCGAATGTCCGCAATTTCAATCAACGGATTCGATGGCGTTTCTAAAAACAAAAATCGCGTGTTCGATTTAATCGCCGCATCCCATGCGCTAACATCAGTTAAATCAACAAAATCCGTTTCAACGCCGAATTTGCCAAAATAATTTTGAAACATCAAAACCGTGTTGCCAAACACACCACGCGAACAAACAACATGATCACCTGCTTTGAGTAATCCCATTCCTACCGCCATAATCGCTGCCATGCCCGACGAAAATGCTAAACAGCGGTCGCCTTTTTCCATCAATGCCAAACGGTCTTGAAATGCCGCCACAGTTGGATTTGTGAAACGAGAATAAATGTTTCCCGCTTGCTGACCTGTAAAACGTGCCGCTGCATCTGCCGCACTTTTGAACACATAACTCGAAGTCATAAAAATCGGCATACTGTGTTCATCTTCGTGGGTACGATGTTGACCTGCGCGGATGGCTTGCGTTTCTAAAGCGTATTGATTCCAATCGATTTCGTTCATGGTTTTTTCGGGAAGCTAGAAAAAGAAAAAGCCGCAAGCGGCTAGAAATGAGATATTTTTGTTTTCTGGAGACGCTGCAGCGCAACGCCTCTACAGATTTTTAGTTAAGCCGTCGCTAAAACCAATGCTTTGACTTTTGCATTTAAGCGACTTTTACCGCGAGCTGCTTTATTTTTATGAATAACACCTTTGCTAGCAGACGAATCTAAAATAGATTCCGCTACTTTAAATGCAGCAACCGCTTGTTCTTTGTCGCCTGATTTAATTGCGACTAATACTTTTTTTACGAAAGTGCGTAATCTACTACGTTGGCTACTGTTACGGATGCGGTTTACTTCTGCTTGTCTTGCACGTTTTTTTGCTTGTGGTGAATTCGCCATGATGTCTCTATGAGGTTAATTTTAAAAGGATTTGAAAGGCGCAAATTATGTTGCTAAATGCTATGATTGTCAATCATTTAACAGCATTTTAAACACTTACAGGCGGCGAAACTCTTGAGCAAAAAGCTTTTAAAATCCACGTTACTTGTTAGCGGTTTAACCTTATTTTCACGAATACTCGGTTTTGTGCGCGATATGCTGATTGCTCATTATTTTGGGGTGAATGCCGCCACTGATGCGTTTTTTGCTGCGTTTCGATTTCCAAATTTTCTGCGACGTTTGTTTGCTGAAGGTGCTTTTGCTCAAGCCTTTGTGCCAATTTTAAGTGAACATAAAAATCAAAATCTACAATCCATCATCAATAAAATAGCAGGGCATTTAGCGTTATTTCTCGCGGTGTTGACGTTGATTGGAATTATCATTGCACCGTTTTTGATTACGCTATGTGCCGCAGGTTTTGAGTGGCAAAGTGAGCAACACATTTTGGCGACGCGTTTATTGCAAATTATGTTGCCCTACGGTTTTTTCGTTACGTTAGTGGCTTTTTTCGGCAGTATTCTGAATGCACAGACAAAGTTTGCAATTCCCGCTTTTACACCCGCGTTGCTTAATTTGTCGATGATTGCTGCGACGATTTGGCTTTCGCCTTATTTTTCAGAGCCGATTATGGCGTTGGCATTTGGCGTTTTGCTTGGCGGAGTGATTCAATTTGCATTTCAACTGCCAGCTTTGTGGCGACTGGGTTTGTTGCCGCGATTTCAACTCGATTTTCAGGATGTGGTGATAAACAAAGTCATGAAAAACGTGTTGCCAACATTATTTGCGACTTCGGCGACGCAAATCAATTTGTTAATCAATACTTTTATCGCTTCATTTTTAACCACGGGTAGCGTTTCATGGTTGTATTACGCTGACCGATTATTAGAATTTCCCATTGGTATTTTGGGTTCAGGATTAGCAACGGTAATGTTACCGAAATTAGCGCAAAGTCACGTCGATCAAAATACGAAAGGTTTTTCAGCGACCCTTGATTGGGGTTTAAAATGGGTGATTTTGTTGGGCATTCCCACGACATTGGGATTATTTTTTTTAGCCGAACCGATTTTGAGTTTGCTGTTTGAATCTAACGAATTCACCGCTCACGATGTTCATGCTTCCGCGCAAAGTTTGCAAGGTTACGCGCTAGGTTTAGTGGGATTTTTGGCAATTAAAGTGTTAACGCCCGCTTTCACGACGCAAAATTTACATTCTGTTGCTGTGCGTTATGCGTGGTATTCTGTGTTTGCAAATCTAATTTTTAACTTGCTTCTAGTTGTGCCATTGGCACATGGTGGTGTAGCTTTAGCAACTACTTTTGCCGCAATTTTAAACGCTGTAATGTTGCTTACATTTTTACGAAAAAATAAAATTTATCAATATGTCTGACACTCAACACGATCTTAATTTTACTTACCGCCCTGATATTGATGGGCTTCGCGCCATTGCAATTCTGTTGGTCGTCATTTTTCACGCTTACCCGAAATTCTTAAAAAGCGGATTTATTGGCGTTGAAACCAAAAATCCATCAATAAATGGAAAATAACAAAAGATGAAAATTTTTGTAATTAGTTTGTTAAATAGTGAATCTCGTAGGATTAGGATTGCAAATCAATTAGCAGGCAAGGGGATAGAATTTGAATTTTTAGATGCTATCGATGGGCGAACGAGTAATCATCCTTACCTTCAAAATTATAATGAACCAGCTTTTTTAATCAATCGCCGTAGAAAAGCGGCTTTGGGCGAATTAGGTTGTTATGTTAGCCATCTAATAGCATGGGAAAAATGTCTTGAATTAAATGAACCAATAGTTGTGTTAGAGGATGATTGTGAATTAACAGAAAACTTTATTGACGGTGTGAATTTTATAGCAAATTTTACTGATAAAATGTCGTTTATTCGTTTGGAGCCTTTGGAATCTAAAATGTTTTTAACTTCATATAAGGGAGTTTCCTTTTCATTAGTTAAACAATTAAAAATTTCTATGCGTGCTACTGGTTACGTTGTGACACCTACAGGTGCAAAAAATTTTTTAAATAAAGGGAAGATAATTTGTTGCCCAATTGACCTTTATTTGAAAAATAGTTTTTTACATAAACAGTCCATGTATGCGTTGATTCCCCCAGTTGTTTACACTACAAACGCAGATTCAATTATCGGACATGATACAAGAGGACTACGAGAACATGGACTAACCTTACATTTGAAACGATTTGTTTTTAAATGGTTTTACATTTTAATGAATACAGTAACAACTTTAACCAACGGTCATGTCAAATTTTGAGTAGTAATGTATGTGCCTAATAAAAATTAAGGAAAGCAAATGATTGATGAACGCATAACCAATTCAAGAAGTATTAAATTTCATGTCAAAGCATTTTTAGAAAACATTCAATCTGAAATAAAAGGCAAAAAAGTCATTGATATACCCGCTGGTAGTGGTTCGACTAGCGAGGTTTTATTTGAACTTGGAGCAGATGTTGAATCGTTCGATTTATTTCCAGAATACTTTATGGTTAAAGAAATAACCTGCCAACGAGCCAATATTATGGATGGCATACCTGTAAATTCTAATTATGCTGATTTGTTAATCTGCCAAGAGGGAATGGAACATTTTAGTGATCAGTTAAAAGCTCTAAAAGAATTCAATCGTGTTTTAAAATTAGGTGGCAAATTACTTATTACAGTTCCAAGCTATTCAAATCTCGCCGCAAAATTGAGCTATCTTTTATTTGAAAGTGAAACCAGTAAAAGCATGCCTCCGAACGAATTGTGTGACGTTTGGATGTCTGACAAAGATGCTGCTGAAAAAGGAATTTATCACGGGCATATATTTTTAATTGGTTTGCAAAAATTACGCACGTTAGGATTATTGTCGGGGCTAAAAATAAATGAAGTTCGTTATATACGATTAAGCAAAGGCTCATTAGTGTTATTTCCGTTTTTATATCCGTTAATTCTTATTCATTCCTACATTTGTTATTTTAGAAATTTAAAAAAACACCCAGACCTGCCGCTCGCTTCCAAAAAACAAGTATTTGGTGATCAACTAAAAATCAACATTAACCCTAAAAATTTACTTAATAAACATACATTTGTAATTTTTGAAAAAGATTGTGAATTAATCGACGTTTATAGCAGGTTAGAGCAGTTGAATAAATCGAGTTATTCGTTTGATAAGGTCATGTGACGACAAAATGCTAACGGTCATTATTATCACCAAAAACGAAGAATCACACATTGCAAAATGTTTAGAATCTGTGAAATGGGCAGATGAAATTATTGTTTTAGATTCGGGAAGTTCTGATGAAACTGTTTCAATTTGCCATCAATTTACACCGCACGTTTTTGAAACCGATTGGCAAGGTTTTGGAGTTCAAAAACAACGCGCTTTAAATAAAGCGACAAGTGATTGGGTGTTGTCGATTGATGCCGATGAAATTGTCACACCTGAATTACGCGCTGAAATCGAACACGCAATAAATCAAAATCAGCACGACGCTTTTTTGTTGTCGCGATTGTCGAGTTATTGTGGAAAATTCATCAAACATGGCGGCTGGTATCCCGATTATATTTTGCGTTTATTTCGTCGTGAGCGAGGACATTTTACCGACGACGTAATTCATGAGCGAGTGATTGTCGAAGGTAACATTGGCAAATTAAATGCACACATTTTGCACGAATCCTACAGCGATTTGAGCGAAGTTTTAATCAAAATCAACAGTTATTCTACGCTTCAAGCACAAAAATTATTGGCGCATGGTGCAAAAAGTTCATTATCAAAAGCGATTTTTCGCGGGCTGTGGAAGTTCATTCAAACCTATTTAATCAAAGCTGCATTTTTAGACGGAAAACACGGTTTAATGTTGGCGATTTCAAGCGCAGAAAGTGTTTATTACAAATATCTAAAATTGCTCGAATTGCAAAACAAATGCCGTTGAAAATTGCTCACATCAATCTAGCCAAAGGTTTGCGCGGTGGTGAAAATCAAACGTTAGCCATTATTGAAGGATTGAATCATTTTGATATTGAGCAAACGTTGGTTTGTCGTAAAAATAGCTTGCTCGAACAACAATCCATAAAACTTAACATTTCTGTGATTTCAATTCACAAACCGTTTCTGTTAAACGTCGCAAAATTAAAACCGTTCGATTTAGTTCATGTTCACGAGGGACGCAGCATTTATTTTGCCTTGGCGGTAAATCTATTTTTTAACAAATCGTATTTGGTCACACGTCGCGTTTTGAATAAACCGCATGAAAAATGGCTGACTAAATTTGCGTATGAAAAAGCTGCGCTAATTGTGTCGATTTCACAAAAAATTGATGCCGTAATGCGTGAATTTTGTCCGAATCAAAAATTTAAAATTATTCCCGATATTGCGCGGCAACTCGAATCTAATCCAACAGAAATCGCTAATTTAAAAGCACAATTTGAAGGCAAATTTATTGTCGGTCATGTTGGCGCGTTGGACGATGCAATCAAAAATCAGTCGTTAATTTTGAAAGCCGCAAATCAATTGCGTGAAAATGAAAACCTGATTTTTATCCTGCTAGGCATTGGCAAAGACGAAGCGAAACTAAAAAATTTAGCAGATAAGTTAAATTTAACTAACGTTGTATTTGAAGGCTTTAAAATAAACATTGCGGATTATTTTGCGTTGTTTGATATTTTCATTTATCCGTCTAAGGAAGAAGGCTTAGGGTCTGCAATTTTGGAAGCATTTCATTTTAAAAAACCTGTAATTGCGGGAAATGTCGGTGGCATTCCTGATATTTTGGGTGATAACAAATATGGTTTGCTCATCAATCCGTTTGATAACCGCGAATTAGCTGAAAAGATTGTGACGTTATATCAAGACGAAGCCTTACGAAATCATTACGCTGAAGCAGGTTTCAAACGAAAAGATGCCTTTGGTTCTGATAAAATTTGCGGTGATTATTTTCAAATTTATCGATCCTTATGCACCTAACCACACACCAACAAAAACATTCAATTTTGTAATTTTTAACGCCATATTTCCAAAAAAACGCAGTTCAAAAAGCATTGCAAAAAAAGGATTTAAAAATGTCTACCATTGACGAACTAAAAGAATTGCAACATGAATTACGAACCCATCAGATTGAACTGGAAATGCAAAATGAGGAACTTAGAGCGATAAATTTAACCTTGCAGATGGAACGAAATCGTTATGCGATTCTTTATGATTTTGCACCGATTGGTTATCTGACTCTCAACCATCAAGGACGGATTATCAAAAGTAATTTTTCGGCTGCCGAATTACTTGAATCGACAAACAAAAAATTATTGGATAAGCATTTTATTTCTTTTATAGCACCAGAAAATAGTGATAAATGGCATCTTTTTTTCATTGCCGCAATGAAACAAAATAAACGACAAAGCATCGTTTTAAAAATAAAACAGACTAATTCTGCTGAAATCTATATTCACATGGATTGCCAGCACAATTCATCTATTGATAACGATTCGACATTACTTGTATCGCTGACAGATGTGAGTGAACGCACTCAAAATGAAATCCGATTACAACAATTGGTCAATCAAGAACACGCTTGGCGCATTGAACAAAGTCAGTTTATAACCATTCTTGCACATGAATTAAAAAATTTATTAGCGGCAATACAGTTGGCATTGGCTTTAATTACAGAATCTGATGAAATCGTTTCTATCGTAAATAAAGTCATTCAAGACATTACAAATCTTGTTCAGCGTTGCTTACAATCTGAAAAATTAAATGATCAACAAGTTGAAGTTTATGTTGAAAATCACAATTTATTTAACAAGTTTGAAAAAGTTAAAAAAAATGTAAGTTCATCTGAGCGACTGGTCATTAACGTAGATTCTTCGCTAATGTTCAACACCGATGGACAGTTGATATATACAATTTTATTGAATTTAATTGATAACGCACTCAAATATAGTCCATCTGAAAGTTTGGTAATGGTTAATGTTGAAATTAAAGAATCCCAATTTTTAGTCATTACCGTTCAGAATGAAATTGGAATCGCGGGTGCGCCAGATCAAGCTAAAGTTTTTCACAAGTATTATCGTAATAAAGCAGCGCATCATGAGATAGGCTCAGGGCTTGGATTGTATATTGTTAAAGCAATGACTGATTTATTAGGCGGTGAAATTATTTACTTACACGATGATAATTATGTGTGTTTCACTTTACGATTCCCATATTCAAATAGATTAATAAAAAAGGACTAATTGATGAATATCGTTGTGATTGAAGATTACACGTCATTAAGAGTAATACTTGTCAAAACGATACAGAAAATTGGACATAAGGCGATTGGCTTATCGTGTGCGGAAGAAGTCGATGAGTTAACAATCAGTCAAAAAGCCGATATGTTTATTATTGATTTGAATTTGCCTGAAGAAGATGGCATCAGCTTAACAAAACGGCTTCGTAAAGCGAATCCATTGGTTGGAATTATTATGCTAACCGCCCGCGATAAAGCAGAAGATAAAGTTATCGGTTACGAAAGTGGCGCGGATATTTATCTTACAAAACCAACCAATTTTTCAGAATTATCTGCGTCAATTTTAGCTTTATCAAGACGAATTCAAGCCGAAAAAATGATTTCTACCGATTTAAAACTTGATAGTACAAATCTCATTTTAAAATTTAATGATTTGGAAATTGGTATAAATGAAACAGAGGCGATTATTCTTACCAGACTTGCCCAAGCAAAAAATCAGCAACTTGAATCTTGGCAATTACTTGAAGTTATTGATGAAGATATGGATTCAGAAGCCGCAAAATCTTATTTAAACGTGAGAATTTATCGTTTAAAACAAAAGTTAACAAAAATTGGTTTTAAAAATAGCATTAGAAATCATCGTGAAAAAGGTTATCAGCTTTGCGTTAGTTTAATCATTACCTAACTTTCCCCGTTTCAAAAAATCATTAAAAAGTGCGACAAATTGCCGCGTGACATTTTGTCACGCGACGATTTGTCACATTTTCAAGTGTTAAATCTACGATTAGACTATTGCCAACTTGTGAATTTGTCGGTTCACAGGTTTGAACATTTCAACTTCCAATCGAGAATATAAAATGAAAAAATTGAACAAAAACCAAATTATTATTGCTGCTGGTATTTCTGCATTAACCGCCATTATTGCATTTCAGCAAGTGAGCGTTGCCGATTCAAAATCTAACGAACCTAAAACGGTTGGCTGGTACACCGCAAACATCAAAGCCGCCCAAGCTAAAAACAACGAATGTCGTGGCGAATCAGGCAACACGGAATTACAAGCAACGCCTGATTGTGTCAATGCGTTAAATGCGCTACAAATCAGCTTCAAATAAAATCAGCCCAAATAAAAAAGGCGCGATGATTCGCGCCTTTTTTATTTGTGAATCTAAAATTATTTCCATCAGCATAATTTACTTCGTTCTCATTAAAAAATATTTTGTTATTCTTTATTGTTTATCTTAAAAAATAGGCTTAATTATGACTTGTAACATATTGTTTTATATTGCTTTTACCCCCCCCCTGTGCCGAAATCTCATGAAATATATTGAAATTTTTCAATTTCAAAAGTTATTCTAATATGCACAGATTTAAAAAAGTTTATCTCTGAAAAAAGTTTATCTATAAAAAAAATGGAGACGATGATATGTGTACGAATCAAGAGTTCAAAGAAATAATGAGAACATTTAGACAATTGCCAGATTTATATCAACAATCGATTATAGGTGTCATAAGGCATAGAAAGGAGCTTTACGATTTGCAATTAACGGTTGACGATATGCGAAATCCTCATAAAACGCGCCCCTCAAAGGTAGGAGGTAAGCATGACTCGATTTCGCGATGAAACGTTGAACGTTGTGACAGAACAAATTTGTTTAGCAACAAAACAAGACTTTCATATTCAAGCAATACAATCCATTTCGGGCGGTGATATTAGCTCCGCTTTTAAGTTTGAAGGAAAAACAAAAAGTTATTTTGTGAAACTGAATCGTCCACAAATGCTTAATATGTTTCAAGCGGAATTTGCGGGTTTACAAGCCTTAGCACAAACCAACACCGTTTCTGTTCCACGTCCTGTACTTTGTGGCAACACAGATAAAATAAGTTTTTTGGTGCTGGAATATATTGAGTTGAATCGTTTTACAACGTTATCAAAACGCCTGTTAGGACAACAATTAGCCGAATTACATTTGATGCCGCAACCTTATTTTGGATGGCATATTGATAACACGATTGGTTCAACGATACAGCTCAATTCGCAAACCAAAGATTGGATTAGGTTTTGGCACAAATTACGTTTAGATTTTCAATTACAACTCGCTATTTCCAAAGGATACGGCAAACAGTTGGCAGCGTTGGGAGGGTTGTTAATTGAACGATTAGCGGATTTTTTTCAAGGCTATACGCCTTCACCTTCATTGCTTCATGGTGATTTATGGTCAGGGAATGTCGCATCGACGATAGGTGATAATCCGATTGTTTTTGACCCCGCGTGTTATTTTGGTGACAGGGAAACTGATTTAGCGATGACTGAATTATTTGGTGGATTTGGACGTGATTTTTATGCCGCTTATAACGATGTCTGGGAATTAGACAGGGGTTATCAAACCCGTAAGCATCTCTACAATCTTTATCATGTTTTGAATCATCTTAATTTGTTTGGTGGCAATTATGTTTTTCAAGCTGAAACGATGATGAAAAATTTGGTGCAAGAAGTGGGTTCTTTTAAGTTGTTTTAGCGATTCATGTTTTAAAGCCTCCAGTTTCGCTAGAGGCTTTAACTTTTTTCAATGAACGTCAGTGTTTTTTCAGGCAAAATATCTTTGTTTTCACCTTCCAAATATAGCCGCGCATCTTCGTGAACCGTAGACATAAAGCGGATTAACTGAATTTCACACCGCATTTTTTCTTCAAAATTCGTGGCTTCCCACATTTCATTGAGTAAGTATTTCGCATGATGGTGGATTGTGAACGCCACCGCTTCGGGTAAATGCGTGTAACTACTTTGAATTGAATGTTTTAGCTGGTCGAGAGAGGCAAGATATTGTTTGTAATCTTTTACATCTTGTTTGCATTTCGTTTTGAACATTAACAATTCGGCAGTGTGTTGTGTTTGCAGAATCGTCAATTCGTGTTTTAACTGTTGACTGCGTTTTCTGAGTTCTGCAATCATCGCTTTTTCAGCCAATACTTTCGCTTGTTTTAACGTAGCTTCTTTGCCTTGATTATCACGTTGCCACATTAAATTTTTGCTTTTCAGTTCGTGAATCGTCGTGAGGATATTTAAAAGCCAATCTTTTAACATAAGTTATTTGCTCGTGATGTTTGCGATTTTGTAGTGTAATTTTAACAGAGCCTGCTCGCTTTGCTGCACGCGATAACGGCGATTTTCAGCTTGTAATTGTGAAAAATAATCTTTAGAAATGGTTTGTTTAATCCGTTGTAAATCGCGTTCAATCGCGTCGGAAAGCGCGTTAATATGTTGCTGATTATTTTTTTCAAGAATAGATTTTTGTTGTCGTTTCTTAAAATAATCGAGCTGTAAACGCTGAAAATGAAACAATCGTTTTTGATTTGACTGTTTGTTTTTTATAAACAGAAACTGTCGTTTTTCATCTTGTTCTGCTGAAAAATAATGTCGTGCTGCACGCCAAATACGTTCAAAAACGCCGAATAATCCCGCGAAAATTAACACACCAAATGCGGCTAATAATAAAAAAGCCGCTAGTTGCGTGGCAAAAGCGGCGAAAATGATAAAGGTAAAAATCAGCAACATTTTCGCCAATAAAAAGAGCGGCAAACACAGCAACATCATCCAAAATGCGAACCGAATCAACATGGAATTTTAATAATGTGGCGGAAGTTCGTGCTGTATCGCCGAATCGTCGGGTGATTTGGAAGCCAAACTATCAACTCGCTCGTGTATAGTTTTATACGCTCGTTCGAGTCGGTCAATTTGTTGCTGTTGTGTGGCGATAATATCGTTCAACGTTTGCAATAAATCGTCTTGATACGCGGCTTTGATTTCTAGTTCGATGAGGCGATTTTCTGTCATAAGAATTTTTTGCAAAAGGTTAAACGAAAAAAGCGCGTTGATAAATTCAACGCGCTTTGGTTTTTGAAAAAATTTACGCGACTGCTTTCAAATCATGAACAGTCAAACTGCCACGACCGTCTTCGGTGATTTCGTCGTCACTCATCCTGAAATTATCGACTTTCATCGTGAGATATTTGTCGAAGTAGATTTTTAAATCTTTTTCGATAGATTTGTCATAATCAGGTTTGACGATGTGCGTCGTCCCCCATTTTGTGTGAACGACTTTGCCATCAATTACGACAACTTCGCCGTCTTTGAAAACGTAATCGGGTTTTTCAAACATTTTTTGACGGTCAACATTGTCGGTGTAAATCGTAATATCTGCCCAATTTCCCGCGCTCAAACCGCCACGATTTTGCAAACCAATCAATTTTGCTGCACCTGCTCGCGTCATAATTGCGATTTCTTGCAACGTATATTCGCGTTCAATCGACGCTAATGTGGTCATTTTTTGCGCTTCGGGATGAATCGTAGACAACACGTCATTTCTAAACGTTCTATCCATCAACAACCGAATCAAATGCGGATAACTGGTGAACGGCGCACCGTTCGGGTGGTCGGTGGTTAAGAAAATCCGCCACGGATCTTCCACTAACAAAAACGTTTCCAAACCAATCGCCCACTGCAACGCATTCACAAAGTTTTTATCTTTGTATTTGAACGGCACCACGCCACACCCCGCGTCGCATTCAATATCCATCGTTACCCATTTATTGGGGCTGGCGTGTTTATGATTCGCGTGTTGACGCATATTATCGCCCGATGCAGTCACAGTTTGACCGAACAAAATCTGTCCGACATCGATGGTGATATTTTTGTGTTTATTCACCGCTTCCGCAATGTATGCTGCGCCCGAAGAAAATTTAAAATCGCCTTCTGTGCCATAACTGTGGAATTGAATATGCGTTAAGTGCATCGGCAAACCACCAATACCTTGAATCGTATCAAGCGTGGTTTCGATATTTCCAGGAACGCCCAAATTACAACCGTGAACGTGTAACGGATGCGATACGCCGATTTCTTTCACCGCCGTCGCCAACACCCGCAAAATCTCGCGCGGTGTCACACCGTAATGGCTATTTTGTTCGTCTAAATCGAGTTTACGTTGATTAAATTTAAACGCATTGATGCCGCCTGGATTCACCACTTTTACGCCAATGGCTTTCGCGGATTGCATCGTCCACGCGACGTAATCGTTAATGGCTTTTTGGTCTTTTTTCGCGGTCAGCATTCGCAACAAATAATCGTCGCTGCCCAACATGACGTAACCGCCTTTGTCCAAAATCGGAATATCGCCCATTTCCATGTGCGCTTGCCTTGCGTTAATCGGCAACAACGCGGGTTCAAAACCAGCGGTGTAGCCCATTTCAGCGTAACGATAACCCGTGACAAACGAACTTGGCATCGCGTGTCCGCAACCTGAACGACAAACATCGTTGCTAGCAACAGGGTCTTGGCGATGATCTTCGGGCAACAATGTTCGGGCGATATTGCCTTTGCCGCCGCCGATGTGCGTGTGCATATCGATTGCGCCCGACATCACGACTTTGCCTTTCAAATCGTATTCTTTAGTGACTAAAAATTCGCCCGTCGGTTTGTCGATGATTTTGCCGTTTTGAATGTAAATATCTTGCTGTTTGCCATCGACACCGCTGGCTGGGTCGTACACTGTACCGCCCGTTAATTTTATTAACATACTGATTCCTCGCGTAAAACCTGTTCAATTGCGTTTAAAACTTCCGCTGTGCTGGGCAAATTTGAATCGCGCAATTTTTTCAATCGAATCGCCACCACGTTATCAAGCCGAAACGCATGACCCGCATGGTCAATCGCAGGCGTACCAACAGGAATAAATACGTCGGGTTCTTTTTCAAATGTCATTCCAGAACGCGCCACCACAATTGTTGGTAAATGCGTTTTAGGTGGATTCGCTTGCGTGTTAAACGCATTGACCCAAACGAGTGCGTCGGCTTCACCATTGTTTAAAAGTTCATTCGTTTCAAATAAAAACGGATCATATTCGGGATAACCTTTGGCAAAACTGACTCGTGCCGCATAACCCGTTGTCCAACCGCAAACTTGATTTGCCGTTTGGTCGCCTTCTTTGCCACCGAGTGGGAAACCTGAACAGCGCGTGGTTTGGTTCACATCTTTGACCATTTCTGAAATCGTTTGCACGGTGAGTTCTGCGTGCGAATAATTCAATGCGCCAGCTGCCCATGTCACAACGCCGTACTTTGCCGCTTTGAGTTTTTCAGCAATCGCAGTTAAATCAGCAATCGAAATTCCTGCCACGGTTTCGGCGTGAATCGGTTGACCTTTCACCAATGCGCGTAAAACAGTCACAACTTCGGGCAAATCTTCGTTTGCACATTCAAAAACGTGTGCGATTTTGCCATTCGGAGACGTTGACGCATTGCCAGAAGGTTTTGTGCCTAAATAAATGATGTCGCGGTCGCTGGTATTTTCTAAAAACATCGCTTCGTTCCACAGATATTTTTCAAAAAAGCGTGGCGCGAAACCTTCTAAATCTACGCCGACAATCAGTAATAAATCACAGCGGTTTTTAACTTCGGCGAGCGTGGTATTCATCCAGCCAGAATCTTGCAACGCCAAAATATTTTTCCGAGCGTTGTTGAAATTCATATTATCCACCACCGCGCCCGTTCTATCTGCTAACGCCAATAAACCACGCATTCCATTTACATCGGTCGCGCAACCGCCAATCACGGGATAATTTGTGTTTTTCAACAAACTTGCAGCGTGTGCAATGGCTTCTTTTAATTCGACTTCTTTGCCGTTAATTCGCGCCTTCGTGTCGGTAATCGGTTGTTCAAACGCAGGCGTATTTACCGCGCAACCATTTTCAACAACGCTGATTTTTAAACCATCAACTCTAATCGTTAAATCATCCGTACCAACGCCGCAAAATGGGCTGGGAACTTCTGTCATTTCACTCATGAAACTGCCTTTAGTAAGTTAATTTTTGTGGGCGCATTTTATACTTTAAATTAAAAGTAAATTGAAAAAACTTTTTGAGTTATCTGCACATAATCTTTGGCAAATCAAACCGTCACATTGTTTCTATGAATTGACGAATTATCGTATTTCGTCCAATTTTGGATTTTATATTTTGATTTTGCCACGAAAATTATTGGAAGATTTAAGGATTGGCAGATTTTTGGTATTTATGTGCCAACGCCATTGCTACCTATCAAATCTTATCACGCAACGATTTAAACCATGCAAAAGGACTTTTTCCAACATGAAAGGTAATTTTTAATTTATCTTCATCCGAAACAGCTTCTTCACCACCCATTGATAAAATCAGTGCGTAATCGCCTTTTTTATCCAACACACTTTGAGCTTCAACCACACCTTTTGAATAAATTTTAGGTTCGACGTGATTTAATTCACGGATTTCTTTGAAGTCATTTACTTTGTCACCTGTTTTTTCAATTTCAACAACACGAATTCCAATCGGAATTTCGCGAATATCTCGATCAATTAAATCAGCTGCAAAAAATGCTTGTCCTACGTCTGGCAATTCTTGGCAATATGGCTTTAATAACGCTTCACGTTCATTACCTTTTTGAGGTTTTAAATAGGCACTAAAATGTACCGCGTAAAAATCGTTTGTAACCAAACAGCCCACACTATTCACGTCGGCTATTTGTGGCGGCGTTCCCAGTTTTTCTGACATATCGCAACCGATTAACGAACTAACAAGTATCGCGATTAAAATAAATTTATTTTTCATAAATTACGGTTTGATAGTGAATTGAAATTTACCTGTGACAATATGTGTGTCGATTGAAACAACACGGTAACGCACGGTATAAGTATCAGGGGCTAAGTTTGGAACGGTACAATATAAATGAGAACTGTCGAGCATTTCTTGTTGCACGTCTTTATTGTCAACACGATTACCTTTGCTATCGATAACTGCAACAGCTTTGTATTCACTACCTACCTTGTCATTAAACCAAACATCAATTTTTTGCGGAGAAGTAGCAATTATTGCGTTTTGTTCGGGTTGTGATTTAACCATAATTGCGTGAGCAAAAACGGAAAATGGCGCGACGGCGGTCACGGAAAAAACCAATAATTTTAAAATATTTTTAATATGGTCGAATTTCATAAAAAGTTAATACTTGAATTAAGAAAAAAACTTATTATAACCCGACTTAACGTCAAACTCTGTAACCAGCTACTTCAAAGTGTTTATAGCCAACGACAGTGAGCATATCGTCGAATTGTCAGACGCTAAAAAATTAAGAAAAACCCATATAATTGTTTGATTTTAAAAATCAAAATAAAACAAATTGGAAAATGATTCGTCAGCTTAACATTATGAAAAAATTAAAAAAAATTACGATTATCTTGCTTTTATTGAGTCATTTTAATGCAACTGCGGGCGATATTTTGCCTGCATTTAGCTTTCCAGATACTGATGAAAAAATACACAGTATTTCAGAATGGCAGCAAAAGATATTGGTGATAAATTTTTGGGCAACGTGGTGTCAACCATGTTTAAAAGAAATTCCAGAATTTATCAAACTCCAAACACAATTCGCACATAAAAATGTGCAATTTATTGGTGTTGCGATTGATGATGTGTCCTCAGTAATGCGATACAAAAATACAGCGAGTATCAATTATCCTGTGTTGATTGCAAGTGAATGGGATGGTTTTAATTTAGCTCAACAACTTGGAAATGGCGCGAATACTGTACCTTATACGGTAGTAATTAATGCCACTGGGCAAATTATTTATCGTCATGCTGGCGCGGTGAAAAAAGAAGATTTGCTCGAAGTATTGCCTCGATAATTTAATCTAACCACGACATAGCCCATTGGCTACTTTGTTTTGATTGCTTTTCTGTCCAAAAAACTAAAGCATGATTTTCAACACTAAGAATACGCGGATGAGTTGCTTTTATTCCGTTTGCTGATAAACGATGTGATGTTGACCATGTCAAACCTTTATCGATAGATTCAGCAGAAAAAATGCCTGTTCCTTCTGCACTCATTTCATCCCAAACCATGATAATTCGATTGTCCAAAACAGCAATGTCACTATGAGTTGCATTTTTACTGATTTTCACGGAGCTTTGGTTATCTGAATTCACGGCATACAAACCAGATTTTGACGATTCGCCTGTCCAAACGCTAGCATAAAAAGCGTTATTTTCATCAAATGAAATTCCCCCGCCAACGTGTGGACAACCATCAAAATGCCAGTTAAATTCACCGATTGTTTTTTTACTTTGCCACGATGTCCCGTGATTATTTGAACTGAGTAATGTCATATCACGCGGATTCATATCACGATAAAGTACATGAAGTTCATCATTCGGTGAAACAGCAAGTGTATTCCAACAACATGAACAACTTGAATCATCCAATTTTGTGGGCAGTTGCCAGTTTTCACCATTATCTATCGAGCGGCTATAACGTAAACTTTGATAACCATTTTCTTCGGGATCGGAAAGCCAGACGGTGTGGAAATATCCATTTTTGTCTGCAATTAAATCCGTATGTGATTGATCGCCTGTATTGTCAGCGGCTGGATTTTTTCCTGTGTGCCATGTGATACCTGCATCGTGTGAATAAATACTAACTAATGCACCACTGTTGGGAATTTCGCCTTGTGTTTGCCAAACAGCAACTAAATTTTCACCATTTGCCGCAAGTTGAACATCATTACCCCTAGCAGCCAAAGCGGGTGAAAATTCATTTTGAATCTCAACGGGCTGTGACCAACTTTTACCATTATCGATAGATTTCAAATAACGTATTGTTTGCGCTTGGTCTTTTTCTGTTTTTAAACCAGAAACTAAGGCGTGCAAGGTTTCATTATTTTTATAAACATCGAAACTCTTAATTTCAAACAAGCCTGTTGATGTTTTTGAATAAGATAGGGAAACTGGCAAATTTTGCGTTGGTGAAATAGAGCAGCTGCTTAAAACAAATAATATGCAGAAAGAAAAAATTGTTTTCATTCCTAAACCATAAACAAATAGTGAATTCCGTGGGGTTTATTATAATAGCGATGCCGTAATTTACAGTGAACATTTCGAGGTGAATCATGAATAATAAAAATAAAATCGCGTTAATTTCTACGTTGCTAATGGCACAAAATATATCTGCAAATGAAATGAAAAATTTTGATGGCATTCGGTTTGTAAAAATCGAAGCGGGTTGTTTTCAAATGGGACAAGATAAACAAACCAACATTAGTGAAAAAGACAAACAAACAACAGCGAATGAATTGCCGCAGCACAAAGTTTGTATTGATAAATCGTTTTACATTGGCGAATCTGAAATCACTCAAAAACAATGGGAAAGTGTGATGGGTTCTAATCCGAGTAAATTCAAAGGTATGTATCGTCCTGTTGAAAAAATTACTTGGAACGATACGCAAACATTTATTGAAAAATTAAACGACCGTGAAAAAGGTGACTTTTATCGATTACCAACTGAAGCCGAATGGGAATACGCTGCCAGAGCAGGTACAACAACGGTTTATTCTTTCGGTGATGATCCTAAAGCAATTCGAGATTATGCTTGGTTTGGTAATGAAGGATATGGTGGCGATACGCATGAAGTTGGACAAAAAACAGCAAATGCGTGGGGTTTAGTTGATATGCACGGAAATGTTTGGGAATGGGTGCAAGATTGGTATGATCCAAATGGTTACAAAAACAGTCTTGAAACTAATCCCAAAGGAGCTGAAACAGGGCAATATAAAGTTTATCGTGGTGGAAGTTGGGTAGCAAAATCTACACTTTTACGTTCAGCGACACGTTATAGTGGATTGCCAACAACACGCAGTGGCGATATTGGTTTTCGTTTAGTCCGAGAAATTAAATAAATTTCAAAAAACGGGGGCATTTCTCGCATACATTCTGTGGCTTTTAATTATTGTGGGCGACCTTATGTTTGATGCTTATTCAATTTGATTATTGTGGTTTTTTTTTTGAAATCGCGTGCTATCGTGTACAGGTAAAACGATTATAAAACCACCATTGATATAAAATGATTGGTGTAAAATTAAACAATTAGTAGAAATTTTTTAATAAAAATAACGTAAATCTTGGAATCACAAATGCTCAAAATTAAAGACCTAACCGTCAACGTTGGTACTAAAAAAATTCTTAAAGGCTTGAATTTAGAAGTCAACGCGGGCGAAATTCACGCCATCATGGGACCTAACGGCGCGGGGAAAAGTACGCTTTCGCACGTTTTGTCTGGCAAATCAGGCTACGAAGTGACAGGTGGTTCAATCACTTACAACGACAAAAATTTACTCGAAATGCCCGCTGAAATTCGCGCTCGTGAAGGCGTATTTTTGGCGTTTCAATATCCTGTCGAAATCGCGGGCGTAACCAACGTTTATTTGCTCAAAGCCGCATTAAACGCGGTTCGTAAACACAAAGGTTTGAGCGAAGTCGATGCGATGGATTTTTTAACGCTGGTGAAAGCGAAAACTAAAGCTCTCGATATGGATGAAAAATTTTTATATCGCGCAGTGAACGAGGGTTTTTCAGGGGGTGAAAAGAAACGCAACGAAATTTTGCAAATGGCGATGCTTGAACCGCAATTGTGCATTTTAGACGAAACGGATTCGGGTTTAGACATTGATGCGTTGCGAATTGTGGCTGATGGCGTGAACGCGCTACGTTCTGAAAACCGCGCGTTTATTATGGTGACGCATTACCAACGTTTGCTCGATTACATTAAACCCGATTTTGTTCATGTTTTGGCGGACGGCAAAATCGTGAAATCAGGTGGCGCGGAGTTGGCGTTGGAATTGGAAGAAAAAGGTTATGGTTGGTTGGAGCAAGCATGAGCATTTCATGGTTAGACGATTTTCGCCAACAAGCCAAATCGCAATTTGAACAAACAGGTTTTCCATCAAATCGTTTGGAAGATTGGCGTTACACCAACGTTTCGGCGATTGCCAAAAAAGAATTTCCATTGGCAAAAATAGAAAATTCTCCCGTTTTTGACGGTTCACAAGGTGGAACAGCGTTTCATTTCGTATTGGTTGACGGTTTTTTCAACGCCGAATTATCAAATTTACCCGAATCCATTACGGTTTGTTCGATCAACGACGCGGTTAAAAATCACGCCGATTTATTGCAATCGAAATTCAATCAAGCGATTACCCAAACGCACGGTTTTATTGATTTCAATACCGCAAATTTTACCGACGGGTTGTTTATTCATATTGCCGAAAACGGGGTTTTAGACAAACCGCTGCAAATTATTCACGTCGCCACGCAAGAAGCGATTTTGCCGACGCGCCACGTCGTCATTTTGGAAAAAAATGCAAAAGCGACGCTGATTGAAACGTTCAGCAGTTCAGAAGGTAACGCTTATTTGACTAATTCGGTGGCGGAGATTTTTGTCGGTGAAAATGCCGATTTAACGCTTTATAAAGTGCAACAAGAAAGCGAAACGGCTTATCATTTTGGTGGAACTTATGTTCAGCAAGCTGATAATTCAAAATTCACGCATCATAATTTTGCCTTGGGAAGTGTGTTGGCGCGAAGTGATATTGTTTGCGATTTAAAAACCGCTGCCGAATGCGAGTTAAATGGGCTTTATTTAGCCTTTAAAAATCAGCACTTGGATAATTTAACGCGTATCAATCATGTTGAATCACACGGAATTAGCCGCGAATTTTACAAAGGCATTTTGAACGACCAAGCAAAAGGTGTTTTTCAAGGGCGAATTGTCGTTGCCGAAAACGCGCAAAAAATTGATTCCAAAATGAACAACCGTAATTTGTTGTTATCGAATGAAGCCGAAATCGACACGAAACCGCAATTAGAAATTTACGCCGACGACGTGAAATGCGCTCACGGTGTAACGGTTGGGCAATTGGACGAAAAATCGATTTTCTATTTGCAATCACGCGGCATCGACGAAGCCACCGCGAAACACATTTTAACGTTCGCCTTTGCCAACGAAATGGTCGATAAAATCACCGTTCCCAGTTTGCGTGAATCTGTTTTTAACCTATTATTGGCAAGATTCCCTGAAGGAGCAGAACGTTAATGACTTATCCGATTGAAAAAATCCGCGCTGATTTTCCGATTCTCAACGAAAAAATCCGTAATAAACCGCTCGTTTATTTGGATAACGCCGCGAGTTGCCAAAAGCCGCAAGCTGTCATTGATAGTATTGTGAAACTTTACAGCCACGATTATGCGAATGTGCATCGCGGCGTTCACACGTTAAGCGTGCGTTCGACCGATTTATTTGAAGCCGCGCGTGAAAAAGTCAAAACGTTTATTAACGCGCAAAGTGAAAAAGAAATTATTTTTGTGCGTGGCGCGACGGACGCGATAAATTTGGTCGCCCAAACTTACGGCAAAGCCAATATCCACGATGGTGACGAGATTATTATTACCGCAATGGAACATCACTCAAACATTGTGCCGTGGCAAATGCTTTGCGAAGAAAAAGGCGCGATTTTGAAAATCGCTCCGATGAATTTACAAGGTGAATTGTTGATGCCAGAATTTGAAGCGTTGTTGAATTCAAAAACAAAATTGGTTTCTGTCGTCCACATGTCCAACGCGCTGGGAACGATTAACCCTGTCAAAAAAATTATTGAATTGGCTCACGCGCTAAATATCCCCGTTTTACTCGATGGCGCACAAGCCATTCCACATACAACCGTTGATGTGCAAGCCTTGGATTGTGACTTTTACGTTTTTTCAGGTCACAAACTTTACGCGCCAACAGGTGTGGGCGTTTTGTACGGCAAGCAAGCATTACTCGAAGCGATGCCGCCGTATCAAGGTGGTGGCGATATGATTCGCACCGTGACCTTTGAAAAAAGCACTTACGCAGGTTTGCCGCATAAATTTGAAGCAGGTACGCCAAGCATTGCAGAAGTTATTGGTTTAGGCGCGGCGATTGATTATTTGAATTCAATTGGCATGGAAGCGATTGCGGCGCATGAAGCAGAATTATTGGCTTATGCAACCGAGCAAGCCTTGCAAATCCACGGTTTAAAAATTATTGGTGAAGCGAAAGAGAAAGGCGGAATTTTGTCTTTTACGCTTCATAAAATTCACCCGCATGATATTGGCACAATGCTCGACAGCTTAGGGATTGCAATTCGTGCAGGTCATCATTGCGCGATGCCTGTGATGGATTTTTACAAAGTCCCTGCGACGGCGCGGGCTTCGTTTGCAATGTATAACACCAAGGCTGAAATTGATGTGTTGATTTCAGGAATTAAAAATTTAATTGAGATGTTTGGCTAATGTTTGAAGATTTACGCGATTTATACCAAGAAGTCATTTTTGACCACAACCGCAATCCGCGCAATTTTCACGTTATGGAAAATTACGACCGCATGGTTGAAGGATTTAACCCGCTTTGTGGCGACCGTTTAACGTTATTTTTGAAACTCGACGGCGACGTAATTACCGACGCAAGTTTTCAAGGTAGCGGCTGTGCGATTTCAACAGCGTCAGTTTCATTGATGACAGAAATTATCAAAGGCAAAACGCAAACCGAAGCCGATGAGTTATTTCAAACTTTTCACAAAATTACCACAGGCAAAAGTGAAGATTTACAACTCGAAGCGGTTGGCAAACTCGCCGTTTTAGCGGGTGTGCGTGAATATCCAGCTCGCGTAAAATGCGCGACATTGGCGTGGCATACGTTGGATGCGGCGTTAAAAAACGAACAACAATCTATTTCGACCGAATAACGTGTCGTATCAAAATAAACTCGCCGTGCTTTTTGAAGGGCAGGGCGATTGCCAAATTTTTCAAAAACTTGCCGAACGCTTAAATGTTCCTGTTCGACAATCGAATGAGCAAAATCCCGAAGCGTTTTTTTTAACGTGGCGCGATGGTGAATTGAAGTTGCTTGATACAGAATTACTCAGAAAAGGCGGTTTGAGCGTTGATATTGCGCCGCGAAATGGCGAGCAGCGTTCGTATCCCGCGCCAAAAGAAGGCGCATTCGCGCAAGCGATTGGACGTAAAACTAAAACCGTTGTCGATGCCACAACAGGGTGGGCGCAAGACAGTTTGTGTTTGTTTCGTATGGGTTATGACGTGCGTTGCATTGAGCGTTCACCGATGATGGCGGCATTATTAACGGATGCGTTTGAACGATTAGCGCGAGAATCTTGGGTGAAAAAACTAGAACTTTCACCGCCGATTTTAATGACTGGCAACGCGATTGAATTATTAAAAAACTTAGAAACCCAGCCAGATTGCATTTATTTAGACCCGATGTTTTCGCCAAAACGCAAAAAATCGGCATTAAGTAAAAAATCCATGACAATTTTGCAAGAATTGGTCGGTGAAGATTTGGATAAAACTGAGTTATTTGAAGCGGCTTTTGCGGCGACTGGGAAACGTGTTGTGGTAAAAAGTCCTGATTATGCAGAACCGTTAGGAGGAAAACCGAGCGAAAGTTTTTCGGGAAAATTATTGCGTTATGATGTGTATTTGAAAAATTAACCACAAAAGAAAAACATCTTGATGATTATTCATCTAATGCGCTTAACTACACACCCACACGACATCGTTTAAATCCAACTCATGCAAAAAACCACAATAGAAATCTACAAACGACTACTCACTTACGTCAAACCACATCGAAAATTCTTTTTCATCAGCATAATTGGTTTTTTGGTGTATTCCGCGACACAACCGCTGTTTGCCAAGATGATTCAAGAAATTATCGATACGTTGCAAGCGAAATCTCATGAAAAACTCTATTATTTGCCGTTGTTATTCAGTGGTTTGATTATCGTGCGTGGCATCGGGTCGTATTTTGGCAATTACTTTTTAGCCAAAGTGTCGTCGAACGTGATTCATTCACTGCGTTGCGAAATTTTTGAAAAATACACACAACTTCCCACCGCCCATTTCGATTCCAACAACAGCGGTTACATGATTTCGCGCATCACACATAACGTGAATCAAGTCGCGCAAGCCACGACCGATGCCGTCCGAAAAGTGGTACAAGAAGGTTTGACCGCAGTTGGGTTGCTCGGTTATTTGTTTTACATGGATTGGCGATTGTCGCTGATTTTTTTGGTAATTACTCCGATTATTGCGTGGCTGGTACGTTACGTTAGCAAACGTCTTCGGATGCTCAGTAAAAAAATTCAAGAATCGATTGGCGACATGACGCATATTACGTCTGAATTGGTAAATGGACATCGCGTGGTGCGTAGTTATGGCGGCGAAAATTATGAACGCCAACGTTTCATCGAAAGCAGCGAACACAATCGGCGGCAATCGTTGAAACTTATCAGCACTTCGGCGATTCATAATCAATTGATGCAACTGATTATTGCGATTGCGTTGGCAATTCTAATGTACGCGGCGTTATTTTTTATGGAACAATCGAGCGTCGGTTCATTTGTCGGTTATTTAACGGCAGCGTTTTTATTGCCGCGTCCAATTCGCCAACTCAGCGATGCGAACAGCGATATTCAACGCGGGATTGTTGCCGCAGAGTCGTTGTTTGAAGTGTTAGACGAAAAATCTGAAATCGACGATGGCATTTATAATGTGGCGCGTTGCCACGGTGATTTAGAATTTAAAAACGTGACGTTTTATTATGACGGCACAGAAGAATCGGCGTTAACCGATATTAGTTTTACCGCAAAAGCGGGCGAAACGATTGCGTTGGTTGGTGCGTCAGGTGGTGGTAAAAGTACGTTAGTAAATTTAGTGTCACGGTTTTATCGTTATAAACAAGGCGAAATTCTACTCGATGGCGTGAATATTAACGCTTACCAATTGAACAATTTGCGCCAACAAATCGCGCTGGTGAATCAACAAGTGACGTTGTTTAACGATACGATTGCCAATAATATCGCTTACGGTGGTTTAGCGGGTGCAAGTCGTGAAGCTATTGAACAAGCAGCGACTGATGCGTATGCAATCGAATTTATCAACAAATTTGAAAACGGTTTGGATACTGAAATTGGTGAAAATGGCGTGAAACTTTCAGGCGGTCAACGGCAACGTTTAGCGTTAGCGCGAGCGTTATTGAAAGACGCGCCATTGTTGATTTTGGACGAAGCGACTTCGGCATTGGACACCGAATCGGAGCGTTATATTCAAGCCGCGTTGCAAAAAGTCATGGGCAATCGCACCACGTTAGTTATCGCGCATCGTTTATCGACGATTGAAAATGCGGATAAAATCTTGGTGATTGACGCAGGGCGCATTGTCGAAGAAGGCACGCATCGTGAATTATTGGCAAAAAATGGCGCGTACACTCGTTTGCACGCCATTCAATTCAAAGAAGAAGACAAATAATGGAACACACACATGCAAATCGTTTAATCGTACTCGACACTGAAACCACTGGTTTAAGTACAAAAGATGGCAATCGAATTCTTGAAATTGGTTGTGTGGAATTGATTGATCGCCGTTTGACTGGCAACAATTTTCACGTTTATATCAATCCTGAACGTGACAGCGAAGAAGGTGCATTACGCGTTCATGGTTTGACGACGGCATTTTTATCCGATAAACCTAAATTTGCCGAGATTGCGAATACCTTTATCGATTATATTAAAGGCAGCGAGTTAATCATTCATAATGCGCCATTCGACGTAGGTTTTTTGAATTACGAATTGGTCGATTTGCTCAATCAGCAAGCGATTGAAACCTACTGCATCGTTTTTGATACACTTGCTGACGCAAAAAAACGTCATCCCGCGCAACGCAATAATTTAGATGCGCTTTGCAAACGTTATGGCGTTGATAATTCAAATCGTGAATTACATGGCGCGTTGTTAGACGCGCAGATTCTCGCCGAAGTATTTTTGATGATGACGGGGGGACAGTTTTCGTTGATGAATGACAACGATACCAACAATTCCAATGCAAATGTTTCAACTGAAAGTGTCGTCCGCACCTTAGAAAAAAATCGTTCGCCATTATTGGTTTTACGATGTGATGAAGAAGAATTACAAATTCACGAAGTACGTTTAGATTCGATTAAGGAATGCTTGTGGCGGCAATAACTATTAGTATTCGCTAAAAACTAAAGGTTTTATATGAACAATTCGTCAAAGATAACCATTGAAAAGAGCATTAATAAAAAGCGAGCAGATATTTCAAGTGATTTGCCTTTACGCAAATGGCTTTATAGTTGGCTGTTAGATCCAACTATTGAAAATAATTACCAAAAAGATGTTGATTATTGGATTAGCACGCTAATTATTTTAAATTTGTTTATATTATTATTTGAGCATGTTCCTGTTATTTACGAGCCATATAAACATTTGTTTCATCTTTTTGATATGGTTTCAGTTTTTGTATTTACGCTGGAATACTTCACACGTTTATATTTGGCAGCAGAAGATCGAGAATTTAAACAGAGTAAATCGCCTCGTTTAAAATATGTCATTAGTCCATTTGCGATTATAGACTTATTGTCAATCGCGCCATTTTACCTTCATGCAATTATTTCAATCGATTTACGAATGCTGCGTTCTTTACGATTGCTACGAATTCTTAAATTATTCCGCGTTTTAGTTCCAGCATACAAAGAATTTTCGTTAGCAAATAGGGGGCGTACATTTCGTCAAAAAATACACGCATTGGTGTTTCCAAGTATGTATGGCGGGCAGCTACAAAGTTTGTTTGATTATTTGATTGTATTTTTAGTCACTGTATCTGTTGTTGCCGTTATATTAGAATCTGTTCAAGCAATTCACTATCTTTTTAACATTCACTTTATTGTTTTGAATACGGTCGCTGTTGCCATTTTTACGACAGAATACTGTATGCGTATTTATTCCTGCGTAGAAGAACCAGAGTTTGAAAGACCCATTTTAGGACGCTTTCAACAAGCAAAAACGGGGTCATCTATAATCGATTTGCTTGCCATTTTGCCATTTTTTCTTGAGGTATTCCTTCACCACTTATTTGATTTACGATTTATTCGGGTATTCAGATTATTACGATTACTTAAATTAACGCGTTATACAAATGCGACTTCAACACTAACAATCGTTGTAGGACGGGAATGGCCGGTATTAGTTACGTCTGCGTTTATTATGATGTTGCTTGTAATTCTTACCGCCAGTTTGGGCTATTTGTTTGAACACGAGGCGCAACCCGATAAATTTGAAAATATCCCTCAATCGATTTATTGGGCAGTGATTACATTAGGTTCCGTGGGATACGGTGATATATCGCCAATCACTCCGTTGGGGCGAATTATGACCATCATTCTTGCTCTTTTAGGGATTGGTATTTTTGCAATTCCTGCCGCATTACTATCTTCTGCTTTTACAGATCAGCTGCGTATCGATCGTGAAGCTCTCAAAAATGAACTTTACGATATGCTCGCAGACGGTGTTATTTCTGCTGAAGAGGCTGATATTATTAACAGAGAAGCAAAAAGACTTCATTTAAATGAGGACGAAGTTCAACGATTGATTGAAAAAGCAAGATACGATCGAGAGTTAAAAGATGATGTTTCTGGATTACCCTTGCATAAAATAGCAGCAACATCAGAACATGCGGTTGAACACTTTAAAACGTTAATGTCACAAGTTAAACAATTAGGAATAATGACTAATAAAGAAAACTTTGAAATTGCAGCATTAAAGAATGCTCGTTTAAGTTCACAAGAGCTTGAGTTGTGGCATTTGATTAACAAAATGTAAGCTGATCATTCTAAAAAACCGCCCTTTGATGAAACACGAAGGGCGGTTTTTTTGGTTAAAAACTTAATCCACCGCAAACAAATTCGACGCACCCGTTTCAGCAGAAGATGCACCTAAACGAAAATGTCCAAACATTTCACGTCCCATGCCCATGTGATGATTATGAGCGGTATTCGGTGCAGGGATTCTCGCGTTAAATTCGTCATCATCCATGACAACGTTAATGTCGCCAGTCTGTAAATTCAACGAAATAATATCGCCGTTATGTACTTTTGCTAAAGGTCCACCAACTTCACATTCTGGACATAAATGAATCACCGATGGCACTTTGCCTGATGCTCCAGACATTCGACCATCTGTCACTAAAGCGACTTTAAAACCTTTGTCTTGTAAGACACCCATTGGCGGCGTGAGTTTGTGTAATTCTGGCATTCCATTCGCTCTTGGACCTTGAAAACGAATCACTGCGACAAAATCTTTTTCCAACTCGCCACGTCTAAATGCTGCTAAGAAATCTTCTTGATCATCGAACACCACTGCAGGTGCTTGCACGATTTGATGTTCTGGTGCAAGTGCAGAAAGTTTGGTTACACCACGACCCAAATTCCCTTTCATAACGTGCAACCCACCACTTACTGCAAAAGGTGCTTCAACAGTGCTTAACACATGCAAATCTAAAGGTGCTTTTGGCACGGCTTCCCAAACTAATTTGTTGTCGATTAAACGTGGTTCTTGGCAATAATTTGTCATGCCGCGTTTATTCGCGATTGCCAATGTATCTTCGTGCAACAAATCGTTATGCAACAATTCTTGAATTAAAAAGCCCATGCCGCCTGCTGCGTGAAAATGATTCACGTCAGCCGAACCGTTTGGATACACTTTTGCCAGCAATGGAATTACTTTTGACAATTTATCAAAATCGTCCCAATTCAAGTTAATTCCAGATGCACGGGCAATCGCAATTAAGTGCATCGTATGATTAGTCGAACCACCCGTTGCAAGCAAACCTATGACTGCATTTACAATCGCTTTTTCATCTACGACGTGTGCGACAGGACGGTAATCGTCACCCATCGAAGTAAATTTCAAAATTTGACGTGACGCTTCTCTAGTTAATTCATCACGCAATGGTGTGTATGGATTCACAAATGAACTACCTGGCAAATGCAATCCCATCATTTCCATCATCATTTGATTGGTATTTGCTGTGCCGTAGAAAGTACAGGTTCCTGCACTGTGATAAGACGCAGCTTCCGCCGCTAATAATTCTTCGCGTCCAATTTCACCTAGTGCATATCTTTGACGTGCTTGAGCTTTTTCTTTGTTAGAAATCCCGCTTGGCATTGGTCCTGCTGGAATGAAAATCGCAGGTAAATGTCCAAAACTCAATGCACCAATCAATAAACCAGGCACAATTTTGTCGCACACACCTAAAAATAATGCGCCATCAAACATATTGTGACTTAACCCAATCGCTGTCGTCATCGCAATTAAATCGCGACTAAACAATGATAATTCCATCCCAGGTTGACCTTGTGTAATGCCATCGCACATAGCGGGAACGCCCGCCGCTACTTGTGCTACGCCACCCGCTTCATAAATTGCTGCCTTAATTAAATCAGGCGTATCTTTGTACGGTTGATGTGCTGACAACATATCGTTGTAAGAGGTAATAATGGCGATATTTGGTTTTTTGTTAGCGGTTAAATCCGCTTTTTCTTCTGAACTACACGCAGCAAAACCGTGTGCTAAATTGGCACACCCCATCCCAACACGTTGTGGTGATTTTTTAGCGTAAGTTTCAATATATTTTAAATATGCAGAACGAGTGACATGACTACGTTCAATAATTTCATTGGTAACGCTTTGAATAACGGGATTCATATTATTTCCTCTGATTTTTTAGTTATAAGTACCATCGATTATTATAGTACAAAGAAAGCTGCTTTTCTGAAAAGGGCTTTTTTACAGTGATTCTCATTATGAAATCGGTGGTATTTTATTCTCGACGACCATTAAATTCGGTCATTTTGATAGATTTTTAATGAGGTAGCCCTAGATTTGACGCTTACACCTGTTTCAATATATCATTAACAAATGCAAAATCGACTTCCAGAAATCATTGATCCCACACATCTTGCCGATAAACGCGGCGAATTACACGGACAAATTCCAATCAAACACCTAACCCGTTTGAGTGAAAAACTCGTCAATGACGATGATGTTGTGACAGTTAATCTCTATTTTGGGCGCGAAGGTCGCACACCAAAAATTGATGGTAGTTTAAAAGCAACTTTGCAGCTTGAATGTCAAAACTGCTTACAAGGTGTTGAATTTGAAATCGATCATAAAGTGAACTTAGGTGTTGTTATTACATTTGAACAAGTAGAACGATTACCTGAAGAGCTTGAACCTTTGTTGCTCGAAGAAGAAACCATACCGTTAATCACGCTTGTTGAAGACGAATTATTATTGCATTTACCCGATTATCCGAAACATTCGCATGATTGCATGATTGGTAATGCAATTAAAAAACATACTGTTGCTTTTGATGAAGCAGCCAGCAAAAAACCTAATCCTTTTTCCGTTTTAGCCAATTTAAAATCCACTGGAGAATCCTAATGGCAGTACAAAAGAGTAAAGTTACACGTTCAAGACGCGGTCAACGTCGTTCACATGACGCATTAACTGCAAAAACTATCTCTACAGACCCAATCACAGGTGAAATGCACTTACGTCACCACATGACCCCCGATGGTTATTTCAAAGGTCGTTTAATTGTTGGTTCGGCTGTTGAAGTTGACTAAGCGTTACAACTAAGCGAACAAAACAAAATGCCGAATCAGAGTTTTTCTGATTCGGCTTCTTTTTATGCACTACGGAGCGATTGGTCAGCGTGAGTTTAACTATTTCCATTGATGCGATGGGCGGCGATTTCGGGGTTGATGTTACCGTTCCCGCGTCATTAGCCCGATTACAAGAAAATCCAGCCCTAACCCTCGTTCTAGTGGGTGATGAAACTATTTTGAATCCGTTGCTGGCGCAAGCCTTGCCGCTTTACGGCGAACGGTTACAAGTTCAACACGCTTCCCAAACTGTGGACATGGACGAATCCCCCGCCAAAGCCCTCAAAAATAAAAAAGATTCCTCGATGCGCGTGGCGATTAACTTGGTTCGCGACGGGCGTGCCGATGCCTGCGTCAGTGCAGGCAATACTGGCGCGTTAATGGCGACTGCGCGATTCGTGTTAAAAATGTTAGTCGGCATCGATCGCCCCGCCATTATTTCCACGTTGCCGTCGATTCACGGACACACCCACGTTTTGGATTTAGGCGCGAATGTCGATTGCACCGCCGAGCATTTATTTCAATTCGCCGTCATGGGCAACGAACTCGTGAAAGCGATTGAAGGCATTGAAAGCCCGCGTGTTGGCTTGCTGAACATTGGCGAAGAAGATATGAAAGGCAATGAACAAGTCAAAACTGCCGCCAAATTATTAGAAGATTCGCACCTCAATTACATCGGTTACGTCGAAGGAAATTCCATCAACGCGGGAAATATCAAAGTCGATTTGATTGTCTGTGATGGTTTTGTCGGAAATGTGTCGTTGAAATCCATCGAAGGCGCGGCAAAAATGATTGCCACCACGTTGAAAGAATCATTTTCCAAAAATTGGTTGACCAAATTTGCAGCAGTCGTTGCGTATCCCGTGTTAAAAAGTTTCAAAAATCGCATTGACCCACGTTTATACAATGGCGCAAGTTTTCTAGGCTTGCGTGGCTTAGTGATTAAAAGTCATGGCGGCGCAGACGTGTTAGCGTTCAAAACTGCAATCAAATTAGCGGAAGTCGAAGTGCAACAAAACGTTATTCAAAAAATCACCGAACAAGTCGAAGCGACTTTAGCACAGCGAGTTGCCTTATGAGCCGTCACACAAAAATTATTGGTACAGGCGGCTATTTGCCTGAAAACATCGTCACAAATCAGCAACTCGCGGAACGTGTCGAAACCTCCGACGAATGGATTTTTGAACGCACAGGAATTCGGAGTCGTTGCATTGTTGCCGCTCACGAAACCGCCGCAAGCATGGCAGAAATCGCAGCGCGTCAAGCAATTGAAGCCGCGCAAATCGAACCGAATGATATTGATTTAATTATTGTCGCGACGGGAACACCCGATAACGTTTATCCCAGCACCGCGTGTTTGTTGCAACATCGTTTAGGCGTGACAGGCGGCGTGGCGTTTGATATTCAAGCTGCGTGTTCAGGTTCAATTTTTGCGTTAAGTATCGCCGACCAATACATCAAATCAGGCGCGGCAAAAACCGTGTTAATCGTGGGTTCAGAAGTCTGTTCACGAATTGTCGATTGGACAGATCGCGGCACTTGTATTTTGTTTGGTGACGGCGCAGGCGCAATGTTGTTGCAGGCTTCCACCGAAGTCGGCGTGTTATCGACGCACATTCATTCCGATGGTCAATATGAAGATTTGTTAAATTGCCCCAACCCACAAGCGATGGGCGATGACGAATCATTGGGCTACATTGCGATGCGTGGAAATGAAGTGTTTAAAGTCGCGGTAAATACGTTGGGACGCATTGTTGATGAAACGCTCGAAGCGCACAACATGGATAAATCTGAAATTGATTGGCTTGTACCGCATCAAGCGAACATTCGGATTATCGCGGCGACAGCAAAAAAATTAAAAATGTCTATGGAACAAGTGGTTGTGACGCTCGAAACACAAGGCAATACGTCGTCTGCGTCGGTTTTGTTGGCGTTCAATGAAGCGGTGCGTGACGGTCGAATTCAACGCGGTCAAACGGTGTTGCTTGAAGCCTTTGGGGCGGGATTTACTTGGGGTTCAGCGTTGGTTCGGTATTAAATTTTTCTGGGGAGTTAAATGAAAACGTGTAGTAAGTGCTATGAGAGCAAGCCACTCGCTGAATTCAGTGATATTGTGAAACGAGGTAAGCCTTACAAGGTAGCTCAATGCCGTTCCTGCGTTAGGACTTACCAGAAGGCTATTTTGGACGCTAACCCAGAAAGGCGTAAGGAGTACAACCATACAAATTCCTCTGAAATTTCTCGATTAGAATGGAAGGAACGAAATAAAGATAAGGTTACTGCAACTGCAAAAGCATATCGAGAAGCCAATCGTGACAAGATAAATGCAAGAAAAAGGGAATTACGAGCAAGAAAAAAGGCTGCTACAGATACGAATTGATTTTGTTTTGAAATTTTGATTTTTTGGAGGTTTTACGATGGACGCAATTAGCTACACACAAGCACGCAATTCCTTATCAGCCGTGATGGCGCGTGTGACAGAAAATCACGAACCTTTAATTATTACGCCGCGCAAAGGCAAAGCCACGGTTTTGATGGCGTTGGAAGATTTTAATGCTTGGCAAGAAACCACTTATCTCACACGCTCCCCAGCCAATGCCGCTGATTTGTTGGAAGCAGTTAAAGAAATTGCAGAACGCCGTAATTTAATCGAGCGTGAGTTAATCGAAGCATGATTTCTTTTCGTGAACGCGCTTGGGATGATTACCTGTTTTGGCAACAAACCAACAAAGCCATTCATAAGCGCATCAATTTGTTGATTAAAGATATTCAACGAAATCCATTTGAAGGCATTGGCAAACCTGAACCATTGAAATATGAATTTAGTGGTTTTTGGTCACGTCGAATTGATGATGAGCATCGGTTGGTTTACACGTTTATTGATGACAATCTGATTATTGTTCAGTGTCGTTACCATTACTGATTTCACTTTTACCTTTTTAAACATTTCAAAAACATGACAGAACAAACCTATAACTTAGCCTTCGTTTTTCCTGGACAAGGTTCGCAATCAACAGGAATGCTCAACGATTTAGCGGCGACGTATCCCGAAATCAAACAAACTTTTGAATGTGCAAGTGAAGTGTTGCAAAAAGATTTGTGGGCGTTAATTACTGACGAACCATTAGTCGCTGAACTCAATCAAACTTACAACACCCAACCTGCGATGCTTGCCACAGGTGTAGCGGTTTGGAACGCCTGGACAAAACATAGTGCAATTCGTCCTGCTTGGATGGCAGGACACAGTTTAGGCGAATATAGCGCGTTAGTTTGCGCGGGTGCATTGGATTTTGAAGATGCAATTAAACTCGTCGCATTGCGTGGCGAATTGATGCAACAAGCGGTGCCTGAAGGTGTCGGCGCAATGGCGGCAATTTTAGGATTGGAAGACCACGAAGTCGTTAAAGTTTGTGCCGATGCCGCAGAAAACGAAGTGGTTTCAGCGGTGAATTTTAATTCGCAAGGTCAAGTTGTGATTGCAGGTCATAAAGCCGCTGTTGAACGAGCAATGCTTGGCGCAAAAGAAGCGGGTGCAAAACGTGCAATTTTATTGCCCGTTAGCGTTCCGTCACATTGTGATTTGATGTTGCCAGCCGCTGAAAAATTAGCAGAAGCTCTCGAAAATCTCACGATTCACGCGCCAAATGTGACGCTGATTCACAACGTTGATGTGTTGTCGCATCGTTCGCCAGAGTTAATTCGTCACGCGCTCAAAGAACAACTTTATAAACCTGTGCGCTGGGTCGATACGATTAAATTCATGTCCGACCAAGGTGTGACGCGCTTTGTAGAATGTGGCGCGGGGAAAGTGTTAATCGGTTTAAATAAACGTATCGTCAAAGAAGCCGAGCATTTCGCACTTTACGATACAGAAACAATGAACAACGTAATGGAGCAACTCAATGACTAAAAGAATCGCTTTAATAACAGGCGCAAGCCGTGGCATCGGTCGTGCAATCGCCGAACGTTTAGCAGAAGACGGTTTTTTCGTTTTAGGAACTGCAACGTCTGAAAGCGGCGCGGCGGCAATTTCGACCTATTTGGGTGAAAATGGCAAAGGCTTAACGCTTGATGTTTCAAATTCTGAATCGGTTGAAACTGTAATGAAAGCCATTTCTGATGAATTCGGTACACCGCACGTTTTGGTGAACAACGCAGGCATTACACGCGATAATTTATTGATGCGAATGAAAGATGAGGAATGGGACGACATTATTTCGACCAATTTAACGTCCGTGTTCCGCATGAGCAAAGCCGTTTTGCGTGGCATGATGAAAGCGAAAACAGGGCGAATTATTAACATTTCGTCGGTTGTCGGTTCGACTGGAAACGCGGGACAGGCGAATTACGCAGCTGCAAAAGCGGGCATGATTGGTTTCACGAAATCGATGGCAAAGGAAGTGGGTTCGCGAAATATCACGGTAAATACGGTTGCACCTGGTTTTATTGATACTGACATGACTAAAGAACTCAGCGACGACATTAAAAATAATTTATTAACTGCAATTCCACTCGCACGATTAGGCGATGCAAAAGAAATCGCGCACGCGGTAAGTTTTTTAGCGTCTGACGGTGCAGCGTACATTACAGGCGAAACCCTACACGTTAATGGCGGAATGTTCATGCCGTAAAACTGTGACATTACGGCATAATGCCGTATAATTTGCGCCGTTGCTTGCCACTTGCTGGTAGCATTTTTTAGTAAAAACAACAACAATAATCCAAGACAAGCATCACATATCGCTTGTTTTGTTTGAGGAATAAATTATGAGTAACATTGAAGAACGAGTTAAAAAAATTGTTTCTGAGCAATTAGGTGTTAAAGACGAAATCGCAAATGACGCATCATTCGTTGATGATTTGGGTGCAGATTCTCTTGATACCGTTGAACTCGTTATGGCTTTAGAAGAGGAATTTGAGTGCGAAATTCCTGATGAAGAAGCAGAAAAAATCACTACCGTTCAACAAGCGATTGATTACGTTACTTCTCACGCTTAATGTAAAAGTGCGTGTGGATGAACGCTCGTTCATCCACGGCACGCAACGCAATCCCCTTTCTTTTCCCTCTTTATTTTTCTACGGTACACAACATTGAAACGTCGAGTCGTTATAACAGGATTAGGCGCAGTTACGCCTCTAGCTAACACAGTTGCCGACACTTGGGCTGGAATTATCAGCGGTAAAAGTGGTATTGGTGCAATTGATTCTTTTGATATTTCCACTTTTCCAACCACATTTGGTGGTGTCATTCGTAATTTCGATATTAGCCAATATATCGCTGAAAAAGACGCGAAACGTATGGACGGTTTTGTGCATTACGGTATCGCGGCAGGTTGTCAGGCGTTTGAAGATTCGGGTTTAATTGTCACCGAAGAAAATGCCGAACGCATTGGTGTTGCGATTGGTTCTGGGATTGGCGGTATTACAGGCATTGAAGAATGTTATGCAACGTATGAAAAAAGTGGAGCGCGTCGAATTTCACCGTTTTTTGTACCTGGAAATATCATCAATATGATTTCAGGTAATTTGTCGATTAAATATGGTTTAAAAGGTCCAAACTTTGCGATTGTTACCGCGTGTGCAACAGGTACGCACAATATCGGTGATGCAGCACGTCTAATTCAATATGGTGATGCAGATGTCATGATTGCAGGTGGTGCAGAACGTTGTACAACTTCACCAACTGCAATGGGTGGTTTTGCCAGCGCAAAAGCTCTTTCACGTCGCAACGATGCCCCACAACAAGCCAGTCGTCCGTGGGATAAAGATCGTGACGGATTTGTGTTAAGTGACGGCGCAGGTGTTGTCGTTTTAGAAGAACTTGAACACGCAAAAGCACGCGGCGCGAAAATTTATGCAGAACTCGTCGGTTATGGAATGAGCGGCGATGCGTATCACATTACCACCCCTTCAGAAGGTGGCGAAGGCGCAGCGCGTTGCATGCGTAATGCCTTGCGTGATGCGGGTTTGAACGTTTCAGATGTTGACTATATCAACGCGCACGGCACATCAACGCCAGCGGGTGATTTGGGTGAAACGCAAGCCATGAAAGCCGCTTTAGGTGAACACGCTTATAAAGTTGCGGTGAGTTCAACTAAATCCATGATTGGTCACATGTTAGGCGCGGCGGGCGGGATTGAAGCCGTTTTAACGGCGTTGAGTATTCAAAATCAAATCGCACCACCCACTATAAACTTAGAAAACCAAGACCCCGAATGTGATTTAGATTATGTGCCGAATACAGCGCGTGACATGAAAATCGACGTGGCAATGTCGAATTCCTTTGGATTTGGCGGCACAAACGGAACGTTGATTTTTAAACGTTACCAATAAAACCTCATTCAAACCACGCAAGTGAAAATGCTCGTCAATGGTGAACAGTTTAAAACTATTGCCATCATGGATCGTGGTTTTCAATATGGCGACGGACTTTTTGAAACCATCGAAGTCCGTCAAAATACGCCGATTTTCCTTGAACAACATCTCCAGCGTTTAAATAACGATTCACAACGGCTTTTGTTACCGAAACTGGATTTTGATTTATTACGTTCTGAAATTTCCGAACTTTGCCAAAATGCAGGCAATGCCGTTTTAAAAATTATTGTCACTCGCGGCGAAGGTGGACGGGGTTATCGTCAACCTGAAAATATCGAACCCACGCGCGTTTTAAGTTTGCATCCCTTTCCTGATTATCCAAAAAATTATTACACTGATGGCATCGTAGCGCGAGTTTGTAACGCACGATTAGGTTTAAATCCAACGCTTTCGGGTATGAAACATTTGAATCGTTTGGAACAAGTTTTGGCGCGAGCAGAATGGAAGGATACTGCGATTCAAGAAGGCATCATGCTTGATTTTAATGAGCGCGTGATTGAAGGAACCATGACGAATCTTTTTTATGCAAAAAATGGTGAACTTTTTACCGCTTCATTGAATTTATGCGGCATTGCAGGTATTTTGCGTGGTTGGATTTCTGAACAAATGCGCGTGAACGAACAGGATTTTTTTCTCGATGATTTGCGCGAAGCCGATGAAATTTTTGTTTGTAATTCAATCATGGGAATTTGTGGTGTGCGACAAATTGAAAATCAGAATTTTACAGTTGGCGAAATAACCAAAAAATTACAATTCGCTCTTGAAAGCGCAAAACAAAAACAGGTGTCTTATGCAATTAAATAAAATCGCAGGTTATGTATTGATTGGGCTGAGTTATGTTGGCGGCTGGATTTGGATGGATTATGAAAGTGCCATAAGTAATCCAACTGTTTTTGATAAACCAGTAACGATTGATATTGAAAAAGGCGAAAATCTTAAACAAATCACGGATAAATTGGTTGCACAAAACGTCAAAATTAAACCGTTTTGGTTTAAAAAGTTAGCAAAACGAAATGATGAAAACAAAAAAATTAAATCGGGTGAATATGAACTTCCTGTAAATATAACTGCACCTGAAATTTTAGCGTTATTTGTACAGGGCAAAGTCAAACAACACGCGATTACGTTTCCTGAAGGTTGGAATTTCAAGCAAGTTCGGCATGAATTGGACGTGAATCCCTATATTGAACACACGTTGCAATCTGTGCCATTCGAGATGATTCCTACAAAATTAGGTATTTCACAAAATCATCCCGAAGGTTTATTTTTTCCTGATACTTATTTTTTTGAAAAACACACGACGGATGCCGCGATTTTAAAACGTGCTTACAGCAAAATGCAGCTGGTTTTGGCTGATGAATGGCAGGGAAGAGCTGAAAATTTGCCACTTACAACACCTTATCAAGCGTTGATTTTAGCTTCGATTATCGAAAAAGAAACCGCTGCGCCGTTTGAGCGTCCCCAAATTTCTGGGGTGTTTAGTCGTCGATTGCAACAAGATATGATGTTGCAAACGGATCCGACCGTTATTTATGGGATGGGTGATGCGTATCAAGGAAATATCAAAGCAGCAGATTTAATGCTATTCACACCTTACAACACTTATACTTTCAAAGGCTTACCACCAACACCAATTGCAATGGCGGGACGTGAAGCTATTCATGCAGCATTACATCCAGACGCAAGTGACACCTTATTTTTTGTAGCAAAAGGTGACGGCACTCATATTTTTTCGGGAAACTTAGAGGCACATAATGCTGCTGTTCAAATGTATCAACGCCATAAAACTGAGGTAGCCCAATGAGTGACCAAAAACTTCATCAGTATTTGAACGGCGTGACTTTAGAGAAAATCCTTACGGTGTTAGTTGAACATTATGGCTGGCGAGAATTGAGTAAATTGATCGAAATTCGGTGTTTTTACAATGACCCCAGTATTAAATCGAGTTTGACGTTTTTACGCAAAACACCTTGGGCGCGAACAGAAGTTGAAAGACTTTATTGCGAGTTGAAAGAACGGGATTATTAACGCCCCTCGCTACGGATTCAAACGAACAAGAGCTTTTCATCTCACAGTAAAATGGTCTTTTTCAACATTCAATGATTTGCATTTTGGACAAAATAAGCCAAATGGTAAAGCCCGTTCAAATCGATGACCGCATTTTTTGCAAATATAAATTTGTGAACCTTTAACGCAGTTGTTCATCATTTAATAATCCTGCGATTAGTCGGAAAATGGTTGATGATATGGTCGAGTAAAGCCTTGATGTTGTAATTATGTTTTGCACTGTAATAAACAGGTTTGTTAATGCTTAACCCGGTCGATTCGTTAATTCGTTGTTTTACAGATAAAGCCTTTTCTTCCAAAAAATCAATCAATGTTGATTCTGGTTTATTTTGAGGTGCATTCCAATAACGCCCTTTCATTGCCATATCAGCTTGATTGATTGCAACAATCACTCGTTTTGGTTCAATGGATTTCAAAACAACGGATTCAAGTAACTTAAACGTTGTGCCTAAATCCCTAGAACTACCATCAAGCAACACCATTACTAAATCAATGAAACCATTATTGTTATTTTCGCCACAAGTTCTAAGTAATTCCTCAGTGATATTTTTTGAATGAGTTAAATCATTTTCTTTGCCATCACCTAATCCAGCCGAATCGTGAAAACGTAAATAATCATGCAATTCAAAAGACGAAATGTTTTGCGTTTCAGGGTCAACACCTTCACCCACTTTCGCAACAGCCGAATTAAACAACGCATTCAAGGTTGAACTTTTGCCTGTTCCCGTTCCACCGACTAATAAAACATCTAATGGCACTAACAATTCGTTGCGGCGGATGTGTGCTTGAATATCATCATGTCGATAATTTTTCATGAAATTTACCACCAACTACTAAAAAATCTGCCCACCGATTTAATGACACTTGTTATTGGACTAGAGACATAATCAACAACTGTTGATACTACGTTGATAGCAGTTCCTATGGTATCAACAAGAGAATCCACCCAAGTTTTTTTAATTTCTTCTCCATAAGTTGTTGAATCGTTGTCTCCCCACATAGCCTTATTTTTGTTGACATCTTGAACAAAAACGGCGCGTTTTTCTTCTTTTGTGTGACGCAAGATGAAAAGTAATAATTTAGAAAGATTGTAAGGATTTTGTGATGCTTCGCCGTCTTTGTAACCCGCCGAATAATAAATTGGCTCAACATCTACGCCAGTTGCTTCTTTTGTTACCAACGCTTTAAATTTGACCCCTTAGCAACGGAATAAGCTAATCCATTTAACGAAAAATAGAATATCGTAGAAATCAATAACGACAATGGATTGAAGTCATAAACCACACTTCAATAGGGGGTCAATTAAAAA
>CAIPQN010000021.1 GCA_903867225.1 uncultured Pseudomonadota bacterium
AGAGCTGCATTTACTAACGAGATGCTTAACTCGCTTAAAACCTGCTTTGAAAAAGTATGTGCAGATTTTGAATGTCAGCTTGAGGAATTTAATGGCGAAAAAGACCATGTGCATTTGTTGGTGAATTATCCGCCTAAAGTTTCTATTTCCAAGTTGGTCAACAGCTTAAAAGGGGTTTCTAGTCGCAGATTACGCCAAGAGTACGAAAAAGAATTGGAGAAAATTTACTGGAAAGGCGTGTTGTGGAGTCCAAGTTATTTTGCGGGAAGTTGTGGTGGTGCACCTTTATCCGTTCTGAAACAGTATATTGAACAACAGCAACGCCCTACTTAAATTTTAAAGCGGGGCTACGCCGATATTCCTTACATCCCCGACCTGAAGAGACGGGGCTTTGCGGAATTTTTGGTAAGTTATCGAGAGTTGAAACTCCTCCTACGTTATAAACCTTTAAGAGTTAAATCTAAAAAACACCAAAAATCTTTTTGTTTCATAAAACCATGATTTGGCATAATTTTTTTATCAATTTGCATTACCCAATAGGGATTTAGCGTTGTTGAATTTTTTAAATGGTGCAATTGCATTTTGCTTTGTGAATCGTTTAACAAAATGTTATTTGAAGGGCAGGAATAATTTGTACTCAGTGAATAATTATTAGTTTCTAAACGATGCGTAATGTACGGTGAAAAATGTCCAACTGCGATAGTATCTAAATCCCATGCAGAAAAGAAATCTAAAGGTGAAGACAGAAATCGATGCAAATCAAACACTGCACCAAATGCTGTCGCCATTGGGAAATCATCTTTTATCATGGTATCAGATTCAGACGAAGCAATAATTAGCAGCGGATTTTGATTGACAACATTTTTTTCGCTGTATTTTTGTGAAAATTCTCTAAAAGATGCAAAACGAATTGCTTCAAAAGCAGGATTGACCAAAACCACTAAATCACCGAAACCAACCATTTTTTCTTTTGGTATTTGTGTCAATCTTTCAAGAAAAACAGATTGCAAGGCGTTAAAAACAACCGAACCACCTAAACTATGTCCAATTGTGAGTAATTTATTATCACTTTTTGCTTTTACGATGGATTCTGTTTGCAAGAAAAAACGTAATAACGCATCCTGTCCAATTTCATAACTTACCGATTTTCTATCCCAAAACGTTAACCATCGTAAAAATGGTAATGAAATTGTTTCGCCTTGCCAGCCTACATAAATACCGATTATTTTGAAATTAGGATTGCGTAATTTTGTTTCTTTTAAATTGTCTTTGAAGGCTTTGGTGTCGCGGTCATTTTCACTCGCGTTGTGATGCCAACCGTGAACATAAATGGTGACATACTGAGGCTTAGATTCATTTTGCAATAATTTAATGAGTGAACTTACTTGTCGCTCATCATGAAATTGTCCGTTGTCAGCAATTTCAATAAATCCCAATGTGTAATCATCGTGTTTATTTATTTCAAGATTTGCTGTATCGCACGCTGTAGCGTCGTTTAATTCGCAGGGAATATCAGTAATGTGAGTTCTGAAATACTGATTTGATGTACAACTTGTTAAAACCAAAAAGAAAATGCTAACAATACATTTATTCATGACGAGTTTGTAGACAGAAATCAAAAATTGACTGTGATAGTTCCTCTCAGCATTCGTGGTTCAACGGGGTGCCTAACAACAGTTTTCCATTAGCAGGATATTGTGTCGTATAAGCATAAGCAATATCACTCGCTGTTGTGCCAAGCAAATTAAAAAGACTTAAATCGAGTTTGTAACTTTTTTGTTTATAGCCTAATCCTAAATTCAGGATATTCGTATTTCCTGCCCAATAAGTACCATTTGAATCAAGTGGCGAATCACCAAAATGCCGCAGACGTAATGTGCTGTACAGACCATTTGGCGCAACAACTTGAATCCCCGCACTAATAACAGAACCCACAGAATTTGGAATATAACTGTTAGTACACGCGACATCTTCTGTTGGGTTTGCTGAATGGGTACAGCCGCTGGTGGGATTTTCAACATAACGTGCAACAGTTTGTGCGTAGTCAAAATCTAACGTTAACCAATCGGTTGCTTTGTAGTATCGTAAATTCAATTCCATAACGCTGAGATGCGCCGTTCGCATTTGTGGTCCCATCATCACCTGAAAATGTTAATTCTTGTGCAGAGTGTAACCACCATAATGCTAATGTACTATTTAAGCGTGGGATAAAATTGCTACGAACACCTATTTCACCACCATAAGTTCTGGCGAGTGGTGTAATCGCTGAAGCGGGTGAGCCATCGGTATTTGCTTTAAGGACTGTTCCTCGCGCATCGTTAGAGTGATAACCAGAACCCGCATTAAAAAAATACTCCGTGTCATACCAAGGACCAACCACAATGCCAAATTTAGGACTAATCATTGCGCCCGAAGATTTACCCGAATTTTTAGCATTTAAGACTGCGGCAGCTGTTCTATCACTGTCCGATAAACTGTTTGCAATTTGTGTCACATCATTATGAATAAAGTCACCGCGCAATCCTGTCACCGTGCGTAATTTTTCTAACCAAAAAGTTTCATTTTTAAAATAGATTCCCGCCGTTGTTTCACCGATATTATTGTGATTGATAGTATTGAGATAGTTTCTATTTTCAGTGTTATCCACGCCCATATTCATAATTTCGTCATGTCGAAAACTCAAACCGACCGTATTATCCATATTGAAATCGAATAATTTTTGATTGCGAGTGTGTTCGATATTTCCGCCGAGTTGCACACGATTTTCAAATTGATGCACTTGATCGCCTTGAGAACCACTGAAAAAACCTGTGTAATTTGAATATAAATCTACGTCGTAATAGAGTGCGTAAAGGTTGGCATCATTTTTCCAATTGTCGCCTTTGTTCCATAAATTAGTCGATAAATTGTAACGATTTGTGTTGCCACCATCGGTAGGATTGATTGAACCGTAAAGTCCGACTTCGTCAATCGCGGTTTGTGAAAGTTGATTAGTTGCCGTCCAAGCGTTTGAATAGGCTTTGGAATTAACCGCAATTCCCCAGTTTTCTTGATTTAAGGTATAACGCAACATCCCATTATATTTATGCGAATCTTCAGGAATTGACCACGCTCCATCATAAACATTGATTTCACCACCATACAATAAATTACCATCACCGACTTTATTAGAATTCGCAATTAAACCGCGATAATAACCAAATTCTCCTGCTTTGACATCCTCACCGCCCTAAAGAGGCGGTGATTCCTACAGCTAGACGCTTATGTCCAAGCGCGAGAATGTTCTTAGCCGCATTAACATCTCTGTCATGCGTCGTGCCACACTCGGCACAAGTCCATTCTCTTATTCC
>CAIPQN010000022.1 GCA_903867225.1 uncultured Pseudomonadota bacterium
GAATAAGAGAATGGACTTGTGCCGAGTGTGGCACGACGCATGACAGAGATGTTAATGCGGCTAAGAACATTCTCGCGCTTGGACATAAGCGTCTAGCTGTAGGAATCACCGCCTCTTTAGGGCGGTGAGGATGTCAAGAAGTGTTTCCGCTTGAGATTTCAGGAATGCTTGAAAGGCTGAATGCAAGCCTTGCGTTGCCGTCTTTTGAGCAGCAATTCAATAACATCTTTTTATGAACAGCAGACGCAAAAAAGCCGCTATGACCAGCGGCTTTTTTGTGAAGCTTTTTTGACAACACCGAGGTTAGTATGACACGAAAAAATGCGTTACACAAAGCACAAAAAGCCATTGCGAAATACAAATTACGTCATGCCATTAACGTAGCGATTGGACACGCAAGGATTGAAACCCGCGAATTTATGGCGGAATCGTTCGGATTATCAAACATTTTTGGAGGACGTTATGGTTATTAAGATGTTTCGTATTGCCTTTTTAGACGGCAGTGCTGCATGGGAAGTAGCATTGAGTGAGTGCGACGTTCGAGCGATGCACCGCAATGTTAAATCGGTTTATGAGATTTACGAGGCGTGAAATAGCAACAAATTAACGCGCTACCTAAGCGACTATTCGCCCCGAATCGGAAACGAAACGGGGCATTTTTTTTAAAGGAAAATCCATGATGTTATTTTTAATTTTGGCTCTGATTGTGTGCTTTGTAATTGGCTGCGCTTTCGGATTTCTTCACGCGAGTTGCTGTAGAAAAAACCGCACTGCAAAAAACTTTTTAATCCGCAAACTTGACCGCGCAATCGCGCAAAACCCTTAAACCTACTTTGGAGAATTAAGATGGACGAATTCGATTTTGACTATGAAGCACCACAAAAAACTGAGCAATCAGTATCTGTTCAACCTGCACCAGTGCAATCTACTCAACAGCCCGTTGTTAGCCAACAAATCCAACAAGACGTTTCAGAAATGGGCGCATTTGAAATTCCTGATTTGCGAAAAGGAAAATTGAGCGTTATCCCAGTTGGTAGCCGCTACTGGACACCTGAATCAGAAGGCGAATTTAAGTATGGGATTGTGCGACGCTTTGAAAATCAGATTTATGAAAAAGTTGATGAGCGCACGGGCGAAATCACGCAAGAAACGTTACGCACGTTAATTTTTGCAGAACAACGCGAAGATTTGAGTTGGGTTGTATTTTCAAATTGCTCTAAAAAGCTGGTCGGCGACTTGGAAGGATCAGTGAAAAGCGGTGAAATTATCCCTAACAAAACAGGCGTGTTTATCAAGTATCTTGGCAAGGTCAAGAACGCCACCAACAGTTTTAAACACGATGATTTTGAGATTAGAACCATCGATTAAGTCACCAAAAAGCCTGTCATTTTCGACATGACAGGCTTTTTTATGTCCAAAAAAGGAGAAAACCATGTTTGATTTAGAAAACAACACAGACGATTTAAACGGAATCGTCATGCCTCGCTTTGATTTAGCGCAATCGAAAAAAATTGAAACCGAAGACGTTAAGGATAATTCGATTGCGGCACAAATTTCAACCGTCTTTAGCGCGTCTGGCATTAGCGCGTTGATGTCACACCCTGAAATGGATTCATTACCAACCGCTAGTCAACAGTATGTGCAACGCAAATTTGAAGCTCGCAAAAACTGCACGTTCAATCATTTTTCAACTAAAGCGACTGAACATGGTAATAAATTTGAACTGAAAGCGATTGAAACGTTTATTGAAAAAACAGGCTTTGCCGTTTTGCATACGGGTGAAAATCAACGAACACTCAAGTATGGCGATTCAACCGTTGCACATCCTGACGGCTTGATTTATAGGGAATTGGACAACATAAATTTTCATGAAATATCAGCAACCGTTGAAGCAAAATGCCCGTACAACCGTGAAATTCACAAATCGTATTTAGGCATTACTGATGCACAAAGTTTGAAAGCAATCGCGCCAAATTATTATTGGCAAATCGCCTGCCAGCAATTATGCGCCGATTGTGATTTAACGTACTTTATCAGCTTTGATCCCAATCCAAACGACGGCATTCCAAGATTACATTATGCAAAAATTGTTATTCCTAACGATGACATTGCATTCATGAAAAAACGGATTGCACTCGCCGAAGACTATTTGCATTTACTCGAAAGCGAAGAGGCAAACACTGTTGCATTCAAACCAAGCAACGCGCCAATTATCGAAATTGCTCAACTGCCAAAAGTACAAATTGAACTTAGCGACGTGGCGATTTATCACAATGAACCCGCAACGTTAATTCAAAAAATTGCACAGCAAGCGGGTAGTTTAGTTTTTGACATGACCACCGCAAAAGGTCGTGATGCGTGTCGTTCTCATGCCGCGCAAATTGTGAAGTGCATTAAACCCGCGTTGGATGCTTCAAGACAATTGGCGGGCGACGCAAAGCGTATCATCGAAAAAGATTTAACGTTTCGCAAAGAATTTGAAAAAGGCGTGCGTGAAATTGCTGACCATCATCGACAACCACTCACCGAATGGGAAGCCGAGCAAGAACGCATTGAACGTGAAAAGCGTGAAGAAATCGAACGATTAGCCGCGATTGAACAAGCCGAAATCGATTATCAAGCCGCGCATGAATTGGCATTAGCTGAAAATGAATTGTTTGATTTACGGCGCGAAAAACAAGCGCGTGAACAAGCGGAACGACTTGCAGAAGATGAACGCCAACGGGTTTTTAATGAATCGTTAGCGGTTGAGCGTGCGGTTAAAGCCGAGCAAGAACGCATTGAACAGGAACACGCCCAGCAAGCACAACTTGAGCGTGAACGGACTGAAAATGAAGCGCATCGTAAAACCGTACACAACGAAATTTTCAGAGCGTTATGCGAAAACGGGATTGAACGTGACGTGGCGAAAGCCGTTGTTGTATTAGCAATTGAACAAAAACTCGCACGATTGATGATTTCTTACTAGAAATTACTAAACACAACCCGCCCAGTGTTGATTTGAGCAATGCAGGGCTTTAGCATTAAGCAATTTGGAGGTTAAAAATGGGTGAAGCAAAAAGACGCGGTACGTTTGAAGAGCGACTTTCAAATCCTAACGGCAAACAAAAAATCAAAGTTGGAATGCAAGAATTGAATGATTTGATAATTTTTTTGGATTCTCAAAGAAGGATTGATTGCAATGAAATTTTGAAAGAGATGAATCGCTCATGTGTTGTATCAAATGGTGGTAAAACCGTTACTTATGATGGTTATGTTGTCCAAAAGGCGATTAGAAAAAGATCGGAAATAATTGCCATGCACGGCAGAAAATCTATTCGAGTTTTTGAAGGCGATGACGCAAAAGAATTGATTGATTTATGGGAAAGAGATAAAGAAGCTGGTGATGAGCTATATCGGACTGGCGGCGTAACAAAATATCTGTAAGCAACGCCCACCAACCGCGTAATCCTTTGGAAAGCGCGGTTTTTTTTTATGTCAAAAATTTGGTGAAATTATGAGTAAAGCAGTTTCAATCACGACGAGCGAACAAAAAGCCTTGTCGAAAATTCAAAGGGCGTTATGTGAAAACGGCGTTGAACGTGAAGTTGCGAAAACAGTTGTCACGTTGGCGATTGAGAAAAAGTTAGGTAGGTTGATGATTGCTTACTAGAGTTTGACAAAAACTATTTGGCGGGTGTAATTCGCTTTCCAAGTTTCATTTCACGCAGATTGATATTTTTAAATCTCTCAGCCAGCACTACTAGCAGTTCCTCGTCTGTAATTTCGATGTTGTTATATGAAAAGCTAGCATCAAGCCGTTTAATAATTTCCGCATTCATTGACTGCTGATTTTGTTTTGCGGCGGCTTTTATTTTTGCTTTTAATTCCGTTGGAATCCTTACGCCAGTATGGTTTAAATCACCGAATTTTTCGTTTTCTAATCGCATTGCTTTATCCCTAATAAAAAAATTTATTGAAATTATGCGCCAAGTTGGCATAATTTCAATACGCCAACTTGGCGTATTTTATTAACTAGGAGTTTTTATGCTGAAAAAAGATATACATAACATCCCTTTAAGAGTTCAACCAGAGCTACGAGAATGGGTTAGAGCGGAGGCAAAGAAACATTGCCGAACCATGAATGCCGAAATGACGTTTATTTTGGAACAAGAAAAAGCCCGTCGTGCGGACACACAACAGGCTTTTGATTCAACCACCACAAACACGAATTTGAGAGGAGATTCACATGAATAGTACATTAGTTGCAGTAAATTTCAACAATCAAACATTAACAGCAACGCTCGTTAATGGAATTCCGCACGTCGCGTTAAAACCAATCTGTGAAAATCTTGGCATTGATTGGGAAGCGCAAAATCAAAGAATTAAACGTCATCCAGTGCTAAATTCAGTTGCCTGTATGATAAAGGCAACTGCCGCAGACGGCAAAATGTATGAATTTCTAATGCTACCAATCAAATTTTTGAACGGTTGGTTATTCGGCATTGATGCAAATCGTGTGAAAGCAGAAGCAAAAGAACCAGTGATTAAATATCAAATCGAATGCTTTGAAGTCTTGGCAAATCATTTCATGCCAAAAGCGCAAGCCCAAGCCAAAATCAACTTCGACAAACCAAAACCTGTTTTGACGCAAAAAGTTTATGATTGCTGGTACAAGATGGTTGAAATTTTCGGTAATCAATTGCTGAATGAATACGGCACAGATATTCCTGAAATTTGGATGGAAGCGATTGAAGAATTAACACCCGAACAAATCAAATGTGGTTTTGAAGGCATTAAAAAATCACGCTCACCGTTCACACCACGCTTGCCAGTGTTTTTAGCGTATTGCCACGAGAAAGATGTTGTCAGCGCAAAACACAAAGACATGGAACTGGTCGATAAGAAAAAACAAATCGTCATTCCGTGTGAAAGCCGCGAGGACATTTTAAAGCACGTTGAATTTCAAGAAATGCGAATTAACGGATTTATTGATTTACTCAACGGCATGAAACGAAGCACTGAAATTATAAAAGGTGCGTTACAAGCGTAAGCCTTTCACGCGCCACAAGGACGTGGCACAATTTAATGAAACGAAATAGGAGGATTTATGGCAGCAATTACAATCGACACTTATGCACTGATTACCACACTCAAAGATGCTGGTGTGCCAGAGCAACAAGCAAAGGCGCAAATTGACGCGATGGCAAAGTTTATTGATGCGTCAAATGAAAAAGTTAAACACGATTATCGACTAGATGAAATTTCAACAAAACGTGATATTACCGAATCGGAATTAAAACTTGAATCACGCATTAAAGATACGGAGTTGCGAATCATCGCTCAACTTTCAGCCATGCAGCAAGACATACAAGTGACAAAATTAACCAATCGGGCATTAGTTGCACTTTGTAGTATGATTGCTGGTACATTGATTAAGATAGCGTTCTTTTAATAATACAAATTTACAACCAACAAGCCTCGCACTCGAAAGATTGCGGGGCTTTTTTATGCACGGAGAAAACATGAGCAAAGCAGTTTCAATCACGACGAGTGAACACAAAGCCTTGTCGAAAATTCAAAAATTCGGTGTGTCTCGGTACTTGGCAACACAGGCAAACGTAGAATTGAAAGACAAAATTACTGTTTTTGCGAGTTATGCAGGCAGTGACGGTAAAGCGTCTACATCAACCAAAGGCATGGCAATTTTTATTTCCCACGAAATCAAAAAGTCATTTGGTTATCGCGTTAGCGAAATGCCAGCACAAATGACAATTTCTTTAACCACGCTGTTGAATGCCATTGTGCAAATTATAGATAACGGCATGAAACGCAATCTGCCCCGCATCGAAATAAGGCAACAAATTTTAGATGTCATCAAGCTCAACAAACAGCAGTACGACATTATTAACGGAGGCACAAATGAGTAACGACACACACCTAACCAATTTGCAAACACTTGCGGTTGAAAACTTACTCGCAATGGGATTCGCGCATTATGACCAAAGCGAAAATGCACAACAACAAGCGGTTATCAATGCTGCAAAAAGTGGAATGTATTTTTTAGAAGCAAAGGCAAAAATGAAACATGGTGAGTTTATGCCAAAAATTGCATCGCTTCGCGCAGACGTTTCTCACAGCAAAATTAACAAATATATGCAGCTTTCAAAAGAAATGCCTGAATTGTTAAATTCGGAATCAATTCCGAATTTGAATTTAACACAAGCAATCACATTGATGTCAGCTACTGGAGAAGTGAAAGAGCAGGTTTTAGAAAAAATCGAAAACGGCGAAGACGTAACTATCAAAGAAATCCAACGCTTGAAAAAAGAAGCGGCTGATTTACTTGCCTCAAAAAATGCTTTGCAAAACGATTTAATGTCAAAAGTGCAACGCCTTGATGAAGCTGAGGCAAAAGTACGTTTTCAAAAACTTACGGTTGATGCCGTCGAAAAACAAAATGACGAATTACGAAATCGTGACCAAGCGTTGATTGATGCAAAAGTAGGTGAAGAGCGTGCAAAATTGATTTTAGAAAATCAAGACGCAATTGCACAAGCAAAACGTGAAGCAGACAACGCCAAAGCTGAAATTGAACGCTTGAAAAAAGACCAAGCCAAAGCGATTAAAGACGGTGTATTTTCAGAAATTCAAAAGCGTAAAACCGAAATTGACCAGCTTGAATACCGCGTTGAATCCTTGCAAAAACAAACGACTGATTTATCAAATGCGCGTGATTTACTGGAAAAAGAAAACGGTATCGTGAAACAGCATTTGGAAAGCATCGGAACGATCGGCGAAGCTATTCAAGATATTAAATGCGCGTTGTACTTAGCAGAAGAACGCGGTGTGATTCCTGTTGAATTGATTAACGAATGGTCTGCGTTGAATTACGCGCTATCGGGTGTATCAAAAGAGTTCGTGGCGTTTTGCAATCGAGAAAATCATGTGATTAACGGTGATATTTTGATTAGTAATTTGTCTGATTTAGGAAGAACACTTGATAGTGAGGCGATTTTTTCATGAATGACAAAAATAAAAAACACAATTGGATGCGTGGATTTGTAATTCCACCGCGTTCAACGGAAGCTGAAATTCTAACAGGCGAGCGTTCGCGCCGAATAAAATCCGTTATGAATTCAAAAGGGCGAAACAAATGACAACTAAACACACACCTGAACTATTGGACGTTAGATTTGTTGGTTTAGCGTATGCAGATTATTCAAAAGGAAAACCTTTTCACGAAATTTACGAATATCATTTACATATTTATCGTGATAATGAAAAGGTGAGTGATGATATGTTAAAAGCCAACGCCAAACTAATAGCGGCTGCACCAGAGTTGCTTGAGACTTTGACCGATTTGTTTAACGACGTTATGTATTTGGGATTTGCGGATGAATGCAATGATTCGTTTCAAAAAGCCCGTGCAGCAATCGATAAAGCCACGCAATAATTAGACATTCTAAACATTCACACTAGCCGCGAAAGCGGTTTTTTTATGCCCTGCGTTTTTGCGTGGGGCTTTTTTTGAACATTTAAAAGGTTTCTTATGAACAAAAATTTATCTGTTTTTAATTTTGAAGGTACTGCAAAAATTTTTGGTTTAAAACTCGAATCATCAAAACGCTTCAAAAAGTGGGTAACGTCAGAGGTGTTACCAGCAATTCGTAAACTTTCACACAAAAAAACTGAAAATCAGCTAGGGGAATAATTATGGACGTTTTTTTATCTCAAAAAGAAGTTTGTGAAATTGTCACGCTTTCCGTAACGCAGATTTGGCGGTTGGAAAAAGAAGGGAAATTTCCAGCAAAGGTTAAGTTAGGAGTAAGGCGTATTGCGTGGCGTAAATCTGATATTGAAAAGTACATTGCAGCGGCGTGAATGAATAGCATCGACTAAATCATTCACTAAAAAGAAAATGGCTTAGTCGATAACTTCAACTAAGCCATTGTTTTATATGGTAGACCCTGTAGGACTTGAACCTACGACCTGCCGATTATGAGTCGAAAACTTAGACTGTAAAACAAATAAAATCAACACGTTGCGATTGTCGCCCAATCAAAACCTACTACACCACGACTACATTCAACGCGAGTAATATCGCAACTCCGTGACAAATTTACTACACCGATTTTCAATCAAATTATTGGCTCAACATTTCCAATAAATCACCGCGTCTAAATGTTGCTGATAATTGTTGCAACGAAATATCCCGTTCACCATAACAAGCAACTAACGCACTTTGTATTTTTTCAATCGCGTTTCGATAAAATTCATCGTGACGTATTTCAAATGTTGAAAGCAAATCTTTAAAATTTCGATGTGAAATTTCATCAAACTTAATGCTGTGTTCTAACAATAAATTACCACCCATTAACATACTGATGTAATGCGACGCATAAAGTAAAAAATTAGTCGAATTTTCAGGTGTGAGTTTTTTACGTTGTGTTTCCACCGTGCGAAAAATAATGACCGCTAAAACCGCTTGCGACGCATTCAAATTATCAAAAATTTCGGTGTAAAGTTTGTCGAAATGTTCTTTACGTCTGAATTTAGCTTGATGTGGTTTTTTGCGCCAAATCGCCAACACGGATTCCGCCACAATCGAACTGGTCACAACGTTAGAACCGCCGCCACCTTCTTCACGTTGCCGTTTGTAGGTATAACCTAAACTTTCAATGCCTGTTTCAAGCTGTTTTTGCAAGGTATCGTTTGAATGCAAATCACGCAAATCAACAGGATTTTGGCTATTCGTCGCGTAAGTAATATCTCGAACAAAATCTTTTTCGGTTTCGGCAAGTTGATAAATCCGAATCATCACATACGCGGATTCAGATGAAACTGTTGCGTCACTTAACGTTTCTTGAATTGTTCGGCACGTTTGCCCACCATTGATAACCTGCATATTTTTGATTTGAACTTGAAAATCCTCTTTTTGAAAAGCGTTGTAATCAAATTTATCGCAAACAACCGTAATGCCATTATTGTAAAAATAAAACTTATCCGATTTGCTCGGATCGGTGAGCGTGTCGTGAATGGCTAAATTGACCCGATTGGAGTGCAAACCTAAATAACGGCGGATATTTCGCTCAAGTAATTTGTCGCCATGTTGATTAAAAAGTCGTTGAATTTCTTGCGCCGATACTCTGCCGACTAGCACCCGCATAAAATTCATGTCTTCAACAATCGCTTTACCGTTTAACACTAATTGCGCGTCTACGGATTTACTACGCTGTAAAATGTTCACAATCGATTCGTGATTAAAGTGCGAAAAATGCACTTTATCACCGTAACTTTTTACGGCTTCATCAATCCATTGTTGTGCCGCATTTGTCCAACTCGCGCCGTTGTTGCATAAAATTACCCGTACCGTCGGAATGTAACCATCGCCGATTAACGAGCGAATATCCTCAATTTTTGGTGCAATTTTAGGATTCAAAGCAACTTTGCGGCGCGGGTCGAATAGCACTTGAATTGTACCGATGGCTTTTTCAATCGCATTTTCTGGAAAATTCGCTGTGCCTGATAAATCTTTGACTTTGTATTTGGCTTGAAAAATGGTGACTAAAAATTCGCCATCGTCCACTTCGCCGATAAATAACCCATCAACACCCGCATCGTTACCGCCGTCTGTTAAGAGTTCAACGGTTTCTTCGAGTTCAATATCGAGAACGGTTGCCATGCACAGCAACACAAATGCACTGGATTTTTGTTTGTTAATATCACCCTCTGGCAACCACTCAGAATGTTGCTCGATGATTTTAGTGATTCGTTGGTCGATGATGCTGGCGTTAATGTTCATCAATATAATTCCAATTCCTGACAATTTACCACAGTGCTTTTTGTGTCCGATAAATCATCAACAAAAACCGTTGTGTCTGATATTTTTAAAAATGCCGTACACAAACTATTTTGTGAATGACAAACAGGACACAAAACTCATAGAATTTTTCGACCTTCGGCAATGTTCAATAATTCTGAAAACGCCAATGTTGCCGCACGTCTACCGCTCGCTTCTTGCACCACTTTCAAATAACCCGAATCTTTGATTTGTCGAATTAAAGGCATCAACGTTTGTTTGGGTATATTGGTGCGCGTCGCTAAATCAGTCGTTTGAAAAATCGGATGATCAAATAACGCATCAAGAATTTGAATCGAATACTGCGAATGGGTAATGTCCACAATTCGCTGTTTCATGGTTTCGTACAACACCAAAATCTCATGGACTTTTTTGGCATTTTCACTCGCTTGTACTGCAATCGCTTTTAAGAAAAAAGCAATCCAACCATTCCAATCACCATTTTGCGAAATCCCCGCAAGTCGTTCGTAATACTCATCCCTATTTTCTTCTAAATACGCACTCAAATAAAACATCGGTGACGCGAGTTTTTTCTTTTGATACAAAAACAACGGAATCAATAACCGTCCAATTCGACCATTGCCATCTTTAAACGGGTGGATTAACTCAAATTGCGCGTGAACCACCGCAAGCTGTAACAACGCATCAATATCGTCGCTTTGAATGTATTGAATCCAATCCGCCAACGCCGTTTGTAAATGCAACGGCGATACAGGCACAAACGAAGCGTTATCTATCGAACAACCTTTTGAACCAATCCAGTTTTGATCGCGTCGAAATTCGCCAGGCTCTTTATCTCGACCGCGCACGCTATCGAGCAAAATACGGTGCATTTCTCGAATTAAAAACAGTGAAATTGGACGCTCGCGCAAATCATCCGATGCAAGCATTAACGCCTTGCGATAATTGCTGATTTCGTGAATATCTTGCGTTTTAAATTCGTCCATTTGAATCCCAGCATCGTATTCTAAAACCTCGTCGAGCGTGGCTTGTGTGCCTTCAATTTTAGACGACAGCACCGCTTCTTGCGTGGTAATCGGTGACAGCAAAACCACAGGATTGACGATGCCCTGTAATAAACCATCGTAACGTGCCAGCTCTGCATTGGCTTGACCAACAAGGCTTATCAATCGCTGATAATCCAAATTCTGTAAGGGCAATGAATGAACTAAATATGGTTTCATAAACCAAATGCCTTTGGGTCATAAAACTTTTTAGCATCATAAATAATTGCTTTCCCATCAAACGTAATAGCCATCATTTTTTCGCCTTCTTCATCTAAATCTAAATTCACGCTAAATGATGCGTTTTCAAAAAGAGCATATTTTTCAATCAGCGATTTGTATTCGTGATTATCACGGTGGCATTCAATTAGTAATAATTTCAGTACATCATCAGGCAATAACAATTTAACTATATCGCTGTACATTTTTTTGTTTTCACTTGAGAGAGAATTGGCATTGATAAATCTCAATAATGAATGCAAAGCCTTCGAGTATTGCCTCCATAATAATTTGTCTTTCAATTGAACTTTCGCACCGTCTAATTTTAGATGCCAAATGTCATCGGTTTCTTGTTGTAACTTATTAGATTCAAGTACATCGGCTAAAACACGTTTATGCAAATCAAATAATGTAAAAAAAATGCCTTCAAACTTATCGGTTTTTAGTTGTTCATGTTGAATATGAACTGTGCATAACAAAGCCAGAAATCCAAAAAAACTTAACAGAGGATTTAATGTACCTCCCACAAAATCACCAAATGTACCCCACGCACTCTTGTCATTATTTATGGCATTTGGAAATTTAAAAAAATAAAAACTAAATACCGCTATGACAACAGCTAATACGATTATTGCTATTACTGAAATTATAAAATTTTTTTTATTCATAAAATTTGATTGATATGTCTTTGAAAATACTGCGTATAGCAACAACTAAATTCTTTCAGTTTCATTTATTTTTAAAAATTAGATGACGAAATGCGTCGAGTTTGGAGATTTCCGTTTGATTGCGCTATCAGTTCAACCGTATAGCCTGATATAACACCATTCTCAAGTGAAAAGTTGAATGTTGATTGGGCTTCATCATATTGAGTTTTACTACCAAATAACTCATTTTTGCCGCACCAAGTATTACCAGAAGCATACTTTAAACGATAAGACCCTAGTGGAACGTTAATGTCTAATGTCATTCCACCAATTATGTAACCTTCAATAATTGTTTGGTTTGTCGTTGCATCCACAATTTTTACAAAATAGTTCAAACCAGTAGATGTAACTATACTAAGTGGCGCAATCTGATTCTTGTTTGAATACGTTTGATAAATGCCAGTTTTTACAAATACTGGTGAACAACTGGACGCTTTTGTTGTGCTATGTTTATCGCTTGGAACTGAGCTGTCAATCAAAAGCAAACTACCAATTACAATTATTAGTACACACCATTCCCAATTAAATTTTAATGAACGAAATAATCTGAAATGTATGCCTTCTGGTAATTTTGCAGAACAATTACCACAAATGGGAATTGAATTTATTTTAAAACTAGGGATTTTATTTTTTGTTGAGCATGAACGACATTTAACTACACGCACATTATTTACCATTTATTTGGTAATAATCGCCTAATATCTTATAAGCATGGTTGATTTTTTTTGTTGCGTCCACCGCTGTTTCTATGAATTCAGCATCAAATCCTGCAAATTTGTCTGGATGACATTGAGAAATTTTTTGGCGGTATGCCATTTTCACAATATCAAAATTTACTGGAAATTCATTTATGCCTAAAACATGATGAGCATTTTTGATTATCGCATCTATTTCTCTAGCTTGTTCCGCACTTTTTTTAGTAGATTCTTTCTCATAGTGTTGGTCTATTGGTTCATAATCTGGAAAGGGAATTTTCCATTTGTTCTCTTTTGAAACTTTATTTGCAAGACGAAATAAAGTTTCTTTTCTAACTTCACGATTTATCTTTCTAAATCCGCTTAATGGATACCATTTGCCATAAGGTAAAGAGCCATTAAAAAGATAATCTAATTCATTCGCTTCATTTGGCGTTATATAAATCCAAGCGTGTATCAACACATAAAACCACGAAGGCAACCAGAATGGTAAGATTGTTTTTGTAAAAATTTCTAAGGTATAATTCCAAACAATAAAAAACGCCCCAATTCCGATTAGCAACAATATCCATTTGTAATCGTGAGGCACGAAATTTAAGTATGGGCTGATTGTTTCTGATAGTGTTAGAACTATCCACCATGCAGTACCCATGCTTGAAAAGCTAATAATCGTTCTGTATACAAAATCACATCCGTTTGTGTAGCGTATTGTTATCATAAATTAGTCATCTATCTTCGTTATCTTAAAAATTTGATTTTCATTCTCAATGAGCAAAGTTTTTAGCAGGTGCAATTTGTAACTGAAAGCCCAATGATTTAATCAGATGAAAAACAGCATCAAAACTGGGTTTTTCTGTTTCATTTGCAACGGTTAAATGCTTGGCTTTCGCTACATCATTCAACGCCTGAGCAATAAACTCGGAATCGTCGCCTGCTTCTTCAAAACACGCTTCCAAATACAACGTGATGTCTTCCTCTGTTTTTAAATGGTCTAAAATGTTCCATTCTTTGAGTGCAATCGTCATCAATCAGCCATTCATCAAATTTTTCTGTGGTTAAAATTTTTTTCATTTTTATTTTTCGTTAAGAAAAAACCCGCTATTTTCAAGCGGGTTTCTTCACGCGACTTTTTTATGTTGCGTTAATTCTTCGATAACGAGTTGATTGCGTCGGATAAATTCTTGAATATCCGCAAGCGCGTCCTTTTTTTGTTCGGAGGTAATCATTCCAAGCATTTTGAGAATGTTCAAATCCTCTCTGGAATGCTCACTGCTCACGACGCGACTTTCACCGCTCATTTCACCGTTACCAGTCGCCAACCACTTCGCATTCACGTCTAGCACTTCGGCTAAATTAAACACTTCGGTGGTGCTTTCAATTTTTTCACTCTCAATTTTAGAAATTAACTGCTGCGAAACGCCGCTAAGTTTTTCTAATTCCTGTTGCGTAAAGCCTTTGCTTTTACGCGCCGCTTTCAATCTTTTGCCTAGTGTATTCATAATTTTTTTCGAGACACGCCTACTTCTTAACTGCGACGTGCAGGAATAGCACGCCATACAGAAGTAATGACCCTGATTCTCGCTCCTTTTTATCGGTTAGCTATCTTTGTTAAAAGAATCTTCTGTGCGGTCAAGTTTAAAACTCTAGTTGTGTTAAATCTAACGAAATAAGTTGTTAATTATACAACTATTTTCGTATAATAGATGTTTTAGAAAGGAGGTTTTTATGAATCCACACGTCAAGCGAGCCATAGATTTATTGGGTTCGCAAACAAAATTAGCGCAAGCGTGCGGCTCGAAACAGCAACACGTTTGGAATTGGTTGCATCGTGACGACGTACCGATTGAGCGAGCCATTCAAATTGAAGTGATTACCAACGGCGAAGTGACAAAAGAAGAGTTGCGACCTGACTTTTTTAACGCCATGCCAAAAATCACTATTTCAAAATTGAGAATCAAAAAATGAGCTTTCAAGCCATGACATGGGCGGTTGAAAAAGAATTGCCTGCGATGCAGAAAATTGTGTTGTTGATGCTGGCGAATCGCACTAATCCTGAAACGGGCTTGTGTTTCCCGTCGCATGACACACTGGCGAAAGAGTGCGGTATGGATAAACGCTCGGTGATTCGGCAGATTGAAAAACTTGAAATCAGCGGGTTGTTAAAAGTCACGCGCTCGACCAATAAAGCCAACAGTTACACGTTGAATTTGCACGGTGACAGAAAGTCACACAGTGACAGAAAGTCACACAGTGACAGCGTGTCACCCCGCGCAGTGACAGAAAGTCACTTGAGTAGTGACACAAAGTCACCCGAAACAGAAACTAAACTAAAAAGAACTATTACTACTAATAGCGTAGAAAATTCTTTAACGGTGACAAATTTAACCACTCAACAACGTGATTGTTATGACTGGGCAAAAACTCACAACTACTGGCATACAACCACCGTATCAATCGAACATTTTTTAACGATTTATAACAAGCCCAGTAAAAACGGGTTACGCGCTCAATTCCAAAACGAAAAAGCCCTGCAAATCGGGGGAGATGCAGGGCTTCACGTTCATTTACAAAACTCACTGAAAACAAACGGGGGCAATTATGCAACACATTACGGCGATAACAAAAAACTTACAGCCGCCCAAAAATCAAAGCGCAATGGTGAACGTGCCGACGCAATCGCCGCAGAACGTCGCGCCAATGCTGTCAACGACGCAAACAGCATCGACAGCACCGCCACTGTCATTTGAGAACTCACTAAAACTTTGGCAAATCATGGGTGAAATTTACGGCAGTCAATGGTGTAACGAATATGGCGATGAGCCAAACAACTCGTGGATTGTTGAAATTGAACGTTTAACCCTTGCCGAATTGGCGCGTGGAATTGAGCAATGCAAACGGTCACGCTCGCCATTTGTACCACGTTTGCCGCAGTTTTTGAGTTATTGCGACGACGGTTTAACGGCTGAACAAAAAGCCTTTTATGAACGTTGCAAGGAACAGGAGGCGATTTTGAAATTGCCACGACCTGAACCGAACCCAGAAATCAGAAAGGCGGCTATTTTGGAAATGAAACAAATTTTACGAGGACAAAAACATGAGCGACCTAAACCCAACCACCCAACTTGAAAACGTCGATTTACACATTGAAAACCTGCTGAATTCCAACACCACCAGCGAATGGTTGAAATGGGCATTGCGTAGCGGCTTACAACGTGACCCGATTGGTGTAGCGACGGATGCAGAACAGTTATTCGTGATATTGGCACACCGACTGGAGGCGATTTTGGCAGAAAGCGGCACACCGAAACCAGAGATTTTGCCAACGTAAAAGCCGCGTTTTTGCACAGATAAAACCCACCGCCACACAGGCAAATCAGAAAACCAGCGAGCAAAAAGGAATGAAATTTGTCCGAATAAAGCGAAATAATCGCTCACAACCTGAACTGCACACCAAAACAAACTACGGAGGACGCACCATTGAAAACCAGATTATCAGCAAGAAAAGCAATCTGCTTATTACGGGAAACCACCACTCAGGCAAAACCCGTGCGATTACGCGACTGTTTGAACACGCCGAAGACATTTGGTCGGAACAAATCAAACCGTATGCGTACACACGCGGAATAGTGACGGCAAATAAGCCAATGCTAAAACATGGCGAAACGCACGAAAACTGGGAATATCCGCCAGCCGTTTTTATTTGCGGCAACGCGCCACTGTCGAAATGGGTGGATCACGCAGGTATGGAAAAATGGTGGAATGCTGAAAACCCAGAGCAACCCTTTTTGAAAATTCCCGCATGGAAACGTGCCGAAGTGATTGCCAAGTATTTACGCGCCACGCGAGCGGTGTTGTTTGTCGATGACGCGCACAAACTCACGGGCAGAAAATTGATGATTGCGAAACAGTGCATTGATAGAGCTTATCGCGTCGTGATTGCAGCAAGTGACGAAAACCGAATCAGCCCGTCGATACGAAAACAATTTCTCGAAACGAAACCGCAAATCATTCGCCTGACTTCCGATGTTGCCTACGATGCTACGCACGTTTTGGCGTGGGTGTTTGTGTTGATTGCTATGTTGGCAGGCGCACCAGAAATTGCTGCCGCGATTGGCTTATTTGAAGTGATGAAAGGAGGTAGACGTGCTTCAAAACAAGATTAAAACCACACTGTTGTTATGCGTTACGTTGAACGTTTGTGCTGATGAAATCGTGCCACCGTATCAAGTGCCAACGTTCACGGGTGAATCGACCGACTGGCACAAAATGAAAGCGGCGATAAATCCCGCTAAAACCGTCAACGCGGATTTGATTGTTGAAACCGTGAACCACTGCTATCCCGTACCACCGATGAACATTGAAATCAGTTTGAGAAGTGGCGCGACGTACAAA
>CAIPQN010000023.1 GCA_903867225.1 uncultured Pseudomonadota bacterium
GAATAAGAGAATGGACTTGTGCCGAGTGTGGCACGACGCATGACAGAGATGTTAATGCGGCTAAGAACATTCTCGCGCTTGGACATAAGCGTCTAGCTGTAGGAATCACCGCCTCTTTAGGGCGGTGAGGATGTCAAGAAGCGCGTGATATTGACCAATCGCTTCGTTCAAACGATAAAGTTGACGAATGGTTTGACGTGAAAACCAAAGCCTTAAACGATTGGCAAAAAAGCGCGTTAAAAAAGAAATGGGGGGCGATGCAAAATGTGTTGAGTTCCAAATCCAGAATTGAGCGCGTCGTTAGTGACATTGTGATGGATTTCAACGTCAAACCGCGTTTGAGTAACCAGCGTGGCAATGCGATTTTGGTCGTCTCAAGCATTTATGAAGCGTGCAAGTATTTCGTCGCATTTCAATCTACCGAATTAAAAAACAAATGCGCTGTAGTTACGTCTTACAATCCGCAAGCCAAAGATATTACGCTTGAAGACACAGGCGCAAATAACGAAACCGACAAACAATTCATTTACTACACTTACACCGAATTACTCAAAAATGTTGATGCTAAAGCAGGCATGAGCAAAACCGAAACCTACGAAGACAAAGTTAAAAACGCATTCATCAAAGAACCCGCGAATATGAAATTGCTTATCGTGGTGGATAAATTGCTCACAGGTTTTGACGCGCCGAGCTGTACTTATTTGTACATCGACAAATCCATGCAAGACCACGGTTTATTTCAAGCAATCTGCCGCACCAATCGTTTAGACGGTGACGACAAAGAATTTGGTTACATTGTCGATTACAAAGATTTGTTCAACAAAGTTGAAAATGCGATTTCGGTTTATAGCTCAGAACTCGATAACAGTACAGGTGGCGCGTCGCCTGACGTGATGTTGCAAGCGCGTTTGAAAAAAGGCAAAGAACGCTTAGATAACGCGCTCGAAGCGATTATTTTATTGTGTGAACCTGTTGAGCCTCCGCAAGGTGAACTTGAACACATTCGTTATTTTTGCGGCAACAGCGAAAATCCCCACGAGTTAAGCGAGAACGAACATAAACGCACAGCATTTTATAAAGCGACGGTTGTCTTGATTCGTGCTTATGCCAACATTGCTGATGAATTAGCCGCCGCAGGTTATAGCGATGCTGACATCAAACGTATCAAAAAACACGTCGATGATTTTGTGAAATTGCGTGAAATTATTCGTAACGCCAGCGGTGAAAATATCGACTTGAAAGCCTACGAAGCCGATATGCGTTATTTGCTCGACACTTACATCGAAGCAGGTGAAACAAACGTGATTTCGCCTTTTGGTGATTTACCGTTGCTGGAATTGATTGTCAAAACGGGCATGGCGGACACCCTTTCGCAATTACCAAAAGGTTTGCAAGGCAATCAAGAAGCGGTTGCTGAAACCATTGAGAACAATATCCGCAGTACGATTATCAAAGCACATTTAAACGACCCAGCGTATTTTGAAAAAATGTCGCAGTTACTCAATGAGATTATTGCGAATCGAAAAGCCAAAGCGATTGAATATGCGGAATACCTAAAGCAAATTGCCGAATTGGCAAAACAAGTCATTACACCGCCGACTATTTCTGAAAAATTAGATACCGCAGGAAAACGCGCTCTTTACAATAATCTGAATGAAAATGAAGAATTAGCGTTAGCGATTGATAGGAAAATCAAAGAAGTCAGACCACATGGATGGCGCGGTGTTCCTGCAAAGGAAAGCGTAATTCAATTTGCTTTGTATGAATTGCTAAACGATGTTGCCGAAGTCGAGCGACTTTTTGCCATCATCAAACAACAAGCTGAATACTGATGATTAGCGTGATTAAATTAAACGACATCGTTGTTGATGTGACACAAAAGAAAATTAAGAACATTCATTTAAGCGTTTATCCGAATGGTCAGGTCAAAATTTCTGCACCTTTGCACATGAACCAAGACACGATTCGGTCTTTTTTGATTTCAAAATTAGGTTGGATTAAACAAAAACAAACCAAATTCCAAAATCAACAACGCGAAACACCACGCGATTGTATTGAGCGTGAAAGTCATTACGTTTGGGGACAACGTTATTTACTCAAAGTGATTGAACAAGACGCGCCGCCAAAAATCGTTTTAGGTCATAGCGAAATGCAGTTATATGTTCGTGCGAATTCTTCACAAGAATATAAACAAGCCGTTGTTGATGAATGGCTACGATACGAGCTGAAAAAAGCCATTCCACCGTTGCTTGAAAAGTGGCAGCCAATTATGGGTGTTGAGTTGACATCCTCACCGCCCTAAAGAGGCGGTGATTCCTACAGCTAGACGCTTATGTCCAAGCGCGAGAATGTTCTTAGCCGCATTAACATCTCTGTCATGCGTCGTGCCACACTCGGCACAAGTCCATTCTCTTATTCC
>CAIPQN010000024.1 GCA_903867225.1 uncultured Pseudomonadota bacterium
AATCCATTTAACGAAAAATAGAATATCGTAGAAATCAATAACGACAATGGATTGAAGTCATAAACCACACTTCAATAGGGGGTCAATTAAAAACGATGTTTTTTGTTAAAAAGGGGTCAAAATTCAGCCGTTGGTAACAAAATCTTACTCGACGCGCATTATTAGGACTGATTAAATATCCTGCAACTTATTCCAAAATCGTAAACACAAGCATTTATGATGTCAGTAAAGCCCCTTTGAATATCGATTCATTTTACCCACCTAAATGCAGTGTGTTTGATTGCGATAAATCTTATTTTGATTGGATTCTAAAGCCATTTTCAAGCGAAGATGTACAGCGATTTTTGACTGTAAATCCAATTCCAAACAAACACAGTAAAACTGAATTCAAAAGTTTTGATACTTCCATTATGGAACTTGCAGATGATATTGCTTATGGCGTACATGATTTAGAAGATGGCATTGCTTTAAACTTGATTACTGAAAAAGATTGGTTGAGTTATGTAGAATTTAGCTTTCCAAACTATGAGCGTAATGGAATAAAAACGAACATTGTTCACGATTTATTTTCAGGCAGAAATCGAATTCGTAAAAAAGCCATTAGTTACTTGGTAAATTATTTTGTTAGCCAGATTGAAATTGACATCCGAAATTGTTTTTCTAGTCCCTTGCTGAATTTACAAGCGGTAATGTCGAAAACATTAGCGCAAGAGTTAAATGTATTCAAACATATCGTTGCATTGAAAGTAATCGAAACACCTGAAGTTCAAACGCTGGTTTATAAAGGGCAGCAAATGATAATGCGTTTGTTTGAAGCGTTAGCAAATAATCCACAACGTTTGTTAGAACAAAAGCATTATGAAAAATACTTATGCCAGAATGATGAAAACAGTAAATTACGAGTGATTTGCGATTACATCGCAGGTGATACGGATGAATATGCAACGCGGCTTTATCACAAGATATTTACACCTTCTAACGGTTCTGTCTTTGATAGGCTTTAAATAAAAACCAATATGCCGTCAGTATTTGTCGCATAAATATTCAAATTTCCACATTACATTTTCAACTAAAATGGATACATTACTTCGCTATTTCGATATGTTGTGCTTAATTCCCAAAGCACCTAATTCAATATCAACGCCAGAGTTGTTAGAAAAACTTCAAAGTACGGGATATGACGTAGATTTACGAACGGTGCAACGTGATTTAATTAAAATTACGTCTTCACCATTATTTCCAATTTCTAGTACAGAAGGTAAAAAACCGTTACGTTGGTTTTGGATTGATAATTCAAGTCCGATGCAATTTCCCATGATGTCAACGGATGAAGCCTTGACGTTTAAACTTGCAGAGATATTTCTTGAACCTTTATTGCCGCCTTCGGTTCGTTCGCGTTTATCGGGATACTTTGACCTTGCCGACAAGAGATTACAAGAATCGAAGTTTGAGCATTGGGCAGAAAAAGTTGGAGTAGTTCCTAATAATTTGCCATTACTACCCGCTGAAATCGAACCTTCGGTATTAGCTGTGGTTTATGAAGCACTTCTAAAAAATCAGCGATTCAAGGCAACTTATCATGCTGTCCATAATTCTGAGAAAACGTATGACATAAACCCTCTGGGATTAGTTTTTCGGCATAATGTGATTTATCTTGTAGCAACGCTTTTTGAATATACCGATATTAAACAATTGGCATTGCATCGATTTAAAAATGCTGAATTGCTTGATCGAGTTGTTAAGGTGCCAGAAGGGTTTGCTTTAGAAGATTACATTGCAGAAGGGAGATTTAATTATCCTGTAAATGATAATCCTGAAGATATTTCTTTAAAACTCAAAGTTAGTCCATTCATAAAACAGATGTTGCAGGAAACGCCGCTGAGTTCTAAGCAGCAAATTACTGAAATTGATGAAGATCATTATTTAGTTGAAGTGATTATTGATAATACAAGACAATTACATAGATGGTTACGAAGTTTGGGAGCTTCCGTTGAAGTGCTTGAGCCTGCTGATTTACGAGCTGAGTTTGCAGCCGAAATAAGCACGCTGAGTAAAATGTATCAGTGAGCTTCCAACAAATTCTTTCGTATTCATTATAGCTAAATAACGAATACGAAAAGACTCGCGGTCTTTATGTTTGCCTTTGCGTGAATACATGGTGCGGTCACGGAAGAATCCCGCTTTATTAACGTGATGGGCAAATTTTGCTACAGGGTTTTGAGGTAGTTGTTTTTGCAGCTCTATCATGAGTGCATTTTTTGGTTTTTTCTTGGACATAAATAATTCCTCTTGTTTGTGGATAGGAAGCATTTCACTTCCTATCATTTAAAAATTACGCTTAGTATTTTACCCTTTAACGCACAAAATTTGTTTTAAAGTATGCACCACTTCAACTAAATCTTCCTGATTTTTCATCACCACATCAATGTCTTTGTAAGCTGACGGAATTTCATCAAGCACGCCTTTATCTTTACGACAAATAACACCTTCAGTTTGTGCAATTAAATCAGCGGTTGTAAATTCTTTTTCAGCAGCAGTACGGCTCATTTTGCGACCCGCACCGTGTGAACAAGAATGAAAACTTTCAGCATTTCCTTTGCCACGCACGATGAAAGATTTTGCGCCCATGCTTCCTGGAATAATTCCCAAATCCCCTTCACGCGCTCGAATCGCTCCTTTTCTCGTTACCCAAACATTGGCATCAAAATGATGTTCATGTGCGACGTAATTGTGATGACAATTCACCGCTTCTTTTGTAATTTCAAATGGTGGTAAATGACGTTTTAATGCGGCAATCACTAAATCTAACATCGCTTGACGATTTTCAAAAGCGTATCGTTGCGCCCAGTCAACGGCGTATGTGTAATCGTTGAAATGTTCACAGCCTTCTGGAAAATAAGCTAAATCACGGTCTGGCAAATGAATAAACCATTGCTCCATATCTTTACGCGCTAAATCGATAAAATAGTTTCCGATAGCGTTACCAATGCCACGACTACCTGAATGCAACATAATCCAAAGTTGCTGCTGTTCATCCAAACACAACTCGATAAAGTGATTACCGCTGCCGAGCGTTCCCATTTGACAAATCCAACTTGAAAAATTCTTGAAGGCTTTGAGCAATTTCGGATGCTTTTCAGTCATCAACATCAATTCTGTTTCAAACGGTAAAGCACGTTCAACAAGCGCACGGTCTTCTTTATGTTGGTCACGTCCAACAGGAATGTCACGGCTAATTTGGTCAAAAACAGTTTTTAAGGTTTTTTCGTCTAAGTCATTTGCGGTTAAAGATAAGCGACACGCAATCATCCCACAGCCAATGTCCACGCCGACAGCGGCTGGAATAATCGCTTTATGACAAGCAATTACAGACCCAATCGTTGCACCGATTCCAGTATGCACATCGGGCATCGCAGCAACGTGTTTGTGAATAAAGGGTAACTTTGCAATGTTACTGAGTTGTTGTTTGGCACGGTCTTCAATCTCGTCAGTCCAAATTTTTACAGGTACATTGCCTTCGGTCAGCACAGTTTTGATTGTCATTTTACGCTCCTTTTAATTTGCTGGATTCGTGGAAATTTCATAACTTGCATAGAAGATGGGATAGAACTGACGGCTGTTTAATTTTTTCAATTTTGTTTCCGTGATTTTGAAACCAAAAAAATCACCCACAACGGAATCTATCCAACAATTCGGGCAGCTAATCCAATTCACTTCTTCGTCTATTTTTGCTTCTGACGGAGGGAAAATTGAACAGCAATAATAGCATCCACATTTTGTGCTGTTCTTTATACATTCGTTACTACTCAGCCTGCTTACAAAAATAAAATCACTTTAAAATCATTATGTTGAAAATCACATCAATCGGAATAAATTTGTTCTGAAAACTTTAGATTTTGTAACCTATTGATTTGTATAAAGCCACAAAATTTGAACTTTCATCGATTATTTTTACCATATTTTTATCATATTGATTTTTAAATATTATTTTTAATTTAGATAGGTTGAGTAGTAACATACATTCAATACTTCTGGCTTTTTCTAGTTTCGCTCTATTCGTTGTGGATTTTACGGTGAGCTTTTCCATTTCTCTCACATAGTGGCGAAGTGTTTCTGTTATTAGAATTCGACATTCAGATTGGCGTGCATGAAGAATATCGGCAACACTGCGATAATACCAAAGCGTCCCTTCTTTCTTAGTTGTGAATCGCTCAAATACACTTTCACCAAGAGTTTGTAAGTCTTGGATAATAGAGCGCACGTTGTGTAATTTATCTGCTGCGACAACTAAAATTGCATCTTCAGATATTGAATGCAAATGTTTCAAATAATTGATTTTTCGCTCACGCCAATCGGATTTTTCTCCATGCTCGTCAGGCGTGCCATCGGTACAATCCATCACTATCGAGTACACTGTTTCACCAAACTTTTCACGAATGACAGGGGCATAATGTATGCCGCCATCTTCTAAAACATCGTGTAACAATGCAGCGATTGCTTGATTTTCATCTGCTCCAAATTCCAATGCAATCGACGCTACCGCCATTGGGTGTGAAATATACGGAGTTCGTGTACCTTTTCGATATTGACCATCGTGTGCTTCTATTGCTAAAGCTAACGCTTCTGAGAATTTATCTGTCAGCATCATAATAACTCCATTATGGCAGGTAGAATTTCCCCTGCTTTACCAACCAAGTTATAAGTGACCGATGAATCAAAATCGGTACTTGTTGGATTTATTTGCACGGTGACAGCTTTGTTATGAATTGCAATCGATGGTATGTTTGCCGCAGGATAAACTAATCCCGATGTACCAATAACGAGCATTACGTCACATTTTCCAGCCGCCGCTTCAGCTTGTTGAAATATCTTTTCAGGTAAGTTTTCACCAAACCAAACAACTCCAGGGCGAATTTTTCCACCACAATGCAAGCAACGAGGCGGTTCAATGATTTTTTCTTCATTGATTTCAGGCACGGTTGTGCTATCGAAAACATGAGGTCTAGCACAAGCAAAACAACGTGGGCTGTGCAAACTACCGTGCAAGTGCAATACATCAACACTGCCTGCTCTTTCATGTAAATCATCAACGTTTTGTGTTGCTAACGTAAATTTAGGAACGAGTGTTGCTAATTTCGCAATGGCTTCATGAGCAGGGTTTGGTTTAGCTTGCAACACCATGTTACGTCGCCATTCGTACCAGCCCCAAACAAGAGCTGGGTCTTTGCGAAAACCACCCGCACTCGCTAAAGTTTCAGCTTGGTAGTTTTGCCACAAACCAGTCATCGCATCACGAAAGGTTGGGATTCCCGATTCAGCAGATACACCTGCGCCTGTTAGCACAACCAAATGCTGGGCATTTCTAATTTTTTCAATTAACTCTGTTGGAATTGTTGTTGCGTCAAATTTGTTCATTTTAATTCTCCTCGTTCCATTGTTTTTCGTAAAAGTTAGGTTCGTCGTGATGCGCGTTCTGCATTGCTATTTCAAGCGGTAGACAATAAAAACGCACTGAAGGTATTTTCATCGTACCGTCTGTATTTTCTAAATAGGCTTCTAATTGAGCATATAAAGAATCGTCGTGACTTTTGGGAATATCGAGATAAATTTGTCCCAAATAGGACGGCATAAAGTTTTCATTTGCTATTCCAAAGCACTTTTCCCAAGCAATACCGATTTCGTTTAAATATCCAAGAACGTCATTTCTTACTTGGTCTTTTTGCCAAACGTATTGCTCAAAATCATCTAGCGGGTGGAATTCTAAAAACTCCACATCACGTTTTTTTTCACGCGCAATTTTGTCAATGTGTTTCAAAACTTGTGGCATTAGTGATTTGCCTTTTGTGATTTATTGTTTGGTAGTGACAGAATAATGTATCAAAGCGACATAATCAGGATTTTATAAAAATTAAAATTATTTTTAAAACGGTCAGGTTTTGTCGCATTGACCGTTTATTATGTTGGCTACTAAAAAACATGGGAGACGATTATGTTAGGTGCAATTACAGGCGATATTATTGGTTCGGTTTATGAATGGAAAAATATCAAAACAACCGAATTTGAATTATTCAGTCCAAGATGCTTTTTTACTGATGACAGCGTGTTGACGATTGCTTTAGCCGACGCGATTTTGAATGAGAAAAATTATGCTGACGTGATGCGTGAGTATTATCGTCGCTATCCTAAAGCGGGTTATGGCGGTATGTTTCGTCAATGGGCGCAAAATCCAAATGCTCAGGCTTATAACAGTTGGGGCAATGGGGCAGCAATGCGAATTAGTCCCGTTGGTTATGCGTTCGATTCGCTCGATGACGTGTTGAAGAAAGCCGTCGAATATACCGAAATTACGCACAATCACCCTGAAGGAATTAAAGGTGCTTGTGCAACGGCTTCAGCGATTTTTTTAGCGCGAACAGGTCATAGCAAACAAGACATCAAAAATTATATCGTCACCAATTTTGGTTACGATTTAGATAGAACGTGTGATGACATTCGCCCCACTTACAAATTCAATGAATCTTCACAAGGCACTGTACCTGAAGCTATTGTGGCGTTTTTGGATTCAACGGATTTTGAAAATGCGATTCGTCTTGCAGTGTCATTGGGTGGGGATTGTGACACTTTAACCTGCATTACTGGCGGGATTGCACAGGCTTTTTATGGTGGTGTTCCTTCAGAAATAGCTGAAAAATCGTTGTCGGTTCTTGATGAACATTTAAAAGCGGTGACGGTTGAGTTTATGAACCGTTACGAAAAATATTAAATTTTTTTACTACTAAGGGGGATTTATGGATATTGATGTTAGAGGTTCTAACGGAACTGTGTTAAAAATCAAAAGTGATGAAGTTTTGAATGCTTCGCGGGGAAATAGCATAATTTTAAGAATCAAAGGTGATGAAATCTGTGATGCTCAGAATGGAAATCGTGTTCTGTTACGAATCAAAGGTAACGACATTTGTGATGCTCAAAACGGAAACAGCGTCGTTTTAAATGTAAGAGGAGGCGGAAACGAAGTTTGTGAACGCTCTACGGGAACTGTTTTATTCAAGGTAAAAGCGAATGAAATTTGTACTTTAAACGGCACGACAATTTGTAGCATTTCTAGTTCGCGTTTTGAAAACAAACATCTTGCCTCAATTTTGAAAGGTTTAGGGAAAATTTAGTTGTCAGTTGAAAAAGAAGCCAACGCCCGAACATTCCAAAAGTATGTTGGCTTCTTATATATCTACTACAACAGCCTAATGGTTTTATCTTTTTGGCACACGCTACATCTTGATCCGTTATTTCTTCCAGATTGTTTTTTTCCAGATGAACCAGTACATTGACCATCGGCGCACCAAACAGTGCCGCAATTGTCGCATTTAACAGCTATTTGCTTATTATTTGATAATGTTTTAGAGCAATACTGACAATTTGCCATAAGATACTTCCTCAAAAATGTTGAAAATTAAACGCCGTGAGCATCATACTGACAAACTACATTGCAAACAATTTTATATTCCATTGATTCATCAAAATTAAATACTGCCCACATGAGGAAAAATTATGTCATTTAAAACACCAATAACAATTAAAGAAGCTGTTCAGAATATAGACAAAGGTGAGTATTTTTTACCCGCTATTCAACGCGAATTTGTTTGGAAAACAACGCAAATAGAAAAATTGTTCGATTCGATAATGAGGGATTATCCAATCAGTTCATTTTTGTTTTGGAAAGTAGACACGCAAAACTTAAATAGCTATCAATTTTATAAATTTATCGATGAATACCATGAAAAAGATTCTAAGCATAATAAAAAAGTAAATTTCAATGGAAGAGCAAGCGGTATTACAGCGATATTGGATGGTCAGCAGCGTTTAACATCTTTGTATATTGGGTTGAAAGGTTCTTATGCTTCTAAAAGGCTAGGCGTAAGGATTCCTGCGTAATTTGCTAGTAGTGGTCTGTAGCCCTTGGTACAGCTAAGCTGAAAGAATTATTTCATAGTCTACAGGAGGCGGATTTCTCTCTCTTAACTCAAACAATCCAAAGCGGTTCAAATGC
>CAIPQN010000025.1 GCA_903867225.1 uncultured Pseudomonadota bacterium
CGGTAATTTTGTTTGCCAATCTTTGGGTAATAAATTCGCTTTTTCGTGGATTTGGTCGATGTCGTAAGACAATGCAAGTGTTACCACATCGGCTTGCAAACCTTCAATTACCGCGCGAGTTTGTTTGCCACCGCCACCGTGAGATTGTTGAATTGCAACGTCTTCACCTGTTTTTTCTTTCCAATGTTTCACAAAAATTTGATTAAATTCTTTGTATAACTCACGAGTTGGGTCATACGACACATTGAGTAAGGTTCTTTCAGCAAACGCATTTGAACTTAACAATAATCCCAAACCAAGTAACGCTGATTTTGTAAATGTTTTCATGTTGATTCTCCAATTAAATTTCTTATTTGTATTTCGGTTTGCCATCGCCAAACGCATTTAAGCCAACTTCAAAATAGAAAAAATTACTGGCTTCTGTGCCTTGTGCGCCAGCGGTTGTTGCTGAAACAGATTCTGTAAAACCACCTGGATTAAAACGTGCATAACTCACATTCCAATCGACATACGGATTAAGTTGATGACGAATACGAATATCAAATTCATGACCAAGAAAACTACCGCTTTTTCCTTTTGGGTCAGATAGTCCTGCTCGTTTCCACGCATCTGTAGCACTGGCTAACCAATAAGCGTTATAGCCTGTGTCAATACGAACATCTTTGTATGGTGTAAATTCCAAACGGGCTTTTGGTGCATGGAGGTTTTCCCATGAAAAATAATCATTGCGCGACCACGGTTGATTAAATCCATAAAACGTATCCATGTGCTGATTGATATTGTCTTTGCTATTTTTATCACCACTACCATAACCGTAATAAATACTGGTTCTGGGTTTCCATTCATGCTCAAAGGTATAACCAAGCTCTAACGAATAAGCGAGAGCATCTTGCTGCTGCATTGTTTGCTTGCCGCTAGAAATCTTGCCATAGCGACCAAATTGTTTGGTGAAATCAGTGTCATAATCAAAACCACTATCGCCAACCAATCCATAAACCCTCAAACCTGGGGAATAAATATCCATATCAGCGATATTATTTTTAAAATCACCATTGGTTTTTCGTCCAATCAAATACGGTTGAATCGTTGCAAATTCTGACCACTGACGAACGCTAAATACACCACCATAAATCCAAGTATTGCTATCGGCTTTATCAAAATTATATTTTGAGCGGACAATGGGTTGCATTCCAAAGGTATCCAAATCCCAATTATTTTGTTGCTTTCCAAAACGCATCCGAAAACCCTCAAAGTTATTTGACGTGTTACGGAATTGGTTATTTGCAATTAACCGTTTATCGAGTAATTCAAAAGACTGGCGACCTGCGCGAATGTTAAACGGGCGATTATTTCCAAGCGCATTATCGAAATACAGTTCAGCATAACCTTGAATCAATTCAAATTCATTTACATCATTTGTCGTTGTTTCATACTTATCACCATAACTACGCGAATCTTGAAACTCCACAGCAAAACGCAACGGATCTAAAATGTCTTTCACGCCAACATAAGCGCGTGTTCTTAGCAACCATAAGTCGTTAGGGTCATCACGATATTTAGTCACAGATTTTCCTGATGACGTATCTGTCCAAGGACGTAAATCATTTTCGCGGTACTCGTAACGATTACGAAAATCTAAACCGACATCGAGCCATTCCACATCACGAAATTGTTCAAATTGCGTTTTGCTTAAATTACGGACGTAACTTGGTGGGTCAGGTTCGGGTTCAACACGATAGCCTTTTGTTTTTTGATAGTAATCTTCTGCATTAGCTAAATTTGATAATGATAAAACTGCTAAAGTGCTTGCCTTAATAAAATGTTTCATGTTTTCGACCTGTTTAAAAAACAACAATTTTTGTTGATGTGCAACTATGATATTTAATCGGCAGAAAGTTGAAAAACGGTATTTTTAGATATAAACATCTAAAAAAAAGATATTTAAAATAAGATGCTACTAGGAATGGCATGCAAAATTGGGGAGACGGTGGCTCAGTCAATTTTGCATGCTCTCCGTTTGGAGTACCGATATTACTTATGTGCGTTTAGCTCACGGATTTGCTTATTTCGATAGTCCCTTGTATCTTAAAACACGATGGCAAGGGACTATCTGTTGTCATGAATAACTGATTTTTTTGGGGACTGAGTAGTTACAATAAATAGTTGTTGATTAACAAACAGCTATCAAATAGTTAATGCTATTTTTGTAACACTAATGCGTTTTAATGTAATAAAAATCAAGCAAAAACAATTAGCTATTGATAGGTATAACACTTGCTCAGTCAAGGTATAAGCCTTTGGCTATCAAATTCTTAACCCAATATCGAATGAATAAAAACAATCACACTGAATTACCTAAATCCGCTTTCAAATTTCGCCATGTTGCATTATCAAGTTTGCTGCTTATTTTAATTATTAGCGGAATAGGTTTTTATTTTCAGCATTCATCAGAAATTCCAACGGATACAAAACAACATAAATCGAAAGGTGGCGGCAAATACAAACATGATGACGATAAACCTGCTGTCGTTTCTGTTGAAACCACTACGAAAGCTGATTTTCCGATTTATTTAAACGGGTTGGGGACAGTTGCAGCATTAAAATTGGTTACGGTTCATCCGCGTGTTGATGGTGAATTGATACGAGTTGCATTTAACGAAGGTCAAACTGTAAAAGAAGGTGATTTACTCGCAGAAATTGACCCGCGCCCGTTTCAAATTCAATTACAACAAGCCGAAGGGCAATTATTGCGTGATGAAGCCTTATTAAAAAATGCCGAAATTGATTACGAACGTTATAAAACATTACTTGCACAAGATTCGATAGCCGCACAACAAACCGCAACGCAAGCCTCCCAAGTTAAGCAATATAAAGGCATTGTCGAAATGGACAAAGCACAAGTGAATAATGCTAAATTACAACTGACTTACGCACATTTAACCGCGCCGATTTCTGGGCGAGTGGGACTACGACAAATCGACCAAGGCAATATCGTTCATGCTAACGATACCAATGGATTAGTCGTGATTACGCAATTGCAACCAATTAACGTGGTATTTACGTTGCCCGAAGATAATATCCAAGCCTTAATACAACGCAAGCGCAGTAATGAATCCATCAGTATCACAGCTTACGACCGCGCAGGAAAAATGAAATTAGCCGAAGGTAAATTGCTCGCCATCGACAATCAAATTGACCCCACAACAGGCACATTAAAACTCAAAGCTCAATTCGACAATCACGACGGTGTTTTATTTGCCAACCAATTTGTGAATATCAAAATGCACTTAGATACGCTCAAAGATGTCACGGAAGTATCAAGCGCAGCAATTCAAAATGATACGCAAGGCGCGTTTGTTTATGTGGTAACACCTGAAAAAACTGTACAAGTTCGCCGCGTCACGTTAGGTGCAACGGAAAGTGATAAAGTGGCAATTACAAACAATCTCGCGCCGAATGAACTTGTCGTCTTAGAAGGCATTGACCGATTGCATGAAGGCGGTCAAGTTGATATTGCCAAAAAAGACGGACAACCTGTCGCAGAAGTTTCTGATAAAAAAGAAAAATCTGACAAAAAACTACCAAAACACGAATGAACTCAGCTAATAGCTTTAATCCCTCACGGCTTTTTATTCTGCGACCTGTCGCAACATCATTGCTGATGGTGGCGATGTTATTAGTAGGTATTTTAGCGTATCGCTTATTGCCCGTTTCGGCGTTGCCGCAGGTGGATTACCCAACAATTCAAGTGGTGACGTTGTACCCAGGCGCAAGTCCTGACGTAATGACATCGGTGATTACTGCACCATTAGAAAGGCAGTTCGGACAAATGCCAGGATTGACGCAAATGTCTTCAACCAGTTCAGGCGGCGCGTCAGTGATTACGTTGCAATTCAATTTGAATTTAGACTTAGATATTGCCGAACAAACTGTGCAAGCCGCTATCAATGCCGCAATGAATTTTTTACCCAATGATTTACCGCAAGCCCCAATTTATAGCAAAGTGAATCCTGCTGACACGCCGATTATGACGTTAGCGGTTAGCTCAGAATCATTGCCCCTATTCAAAGTTGAAGATTTAG
>CAIPQN010000026.1 GCA_903867225.1 uncultured Pseudomonadota bacterium
AAATTGGCAGGCTTCTCAATTTGAGCAAAAATACTGTTCTGGATGTAGTTAAACGCGAACGAGAAATCTCTAAAGATTAGGCGTACCAAGGGCTACAGACCACTACTAGCAAATTACGCAGGAATCCTTACGCCTAGCGAGATTCTGTTTAACCAGTTCCTTAGCACAGGATTTAGCCTCCGTGATGTCTGAAAAACTACACAGTACCAATAGAAAATCATTCACTGCTGGTTGGTTCATTATTAGCTGTTTTCTTAGGCTGAACCACTAAACCTGCATCATCAATTACGCCGTACTGTTTCATCGAGCCTTGAATAATCACATTACAACCCTCCACGCCATATTCTTCAATGCTGCTCAAGGTTTTGCGATAGGACTTCGCATTGATGTCGGTAGTGACTTGAATATCGGAGTTGGCAATTTGAATGGTCAGCGTTACTTTCTTCATGCCTGTACTGTCAACATTTGGAATTGAAGCTGGGTCAATCACCATCGTTACTTTTAACCCTTTGGCTGTTGCTTGTGATGCTGTGTTGATCATGGGTTTTACTTCCTCTGTAGGAACAGTTGATGTTTTCTTGGATTTGAGTGATAAGGTTTTTTTAACAGGTTCAGGTTCAATAGTTTCTGGTACGGGTGCAGGTTTTGTTATCACTTCTTTTTTAGATTTCACAGGTTCAGCATTTTTAAATTTATCTAAAGTTTCTTGTGCTGATTGCTTATCTTTTTCTGTGATTTCATCAACCAATTCACCTTGCAAATTGATACGCTGTGAATGCTTTAAAACGCTTTTATGATAAGTCATTCTTTGACAATACCAACGCATTGCAATGTTAAATTCACTCGGCGTTATGTCATCGGGTAATTGTTGAAGCAATTCTTGACTTATACCTATAACAAGCGGGATGGGTTTTTCTTGAAAGACAGCGGGATATTTTTTATACAACCAGTCATTAAAGACTTTCTTTCTGGCTTTTTCGTGAGTTGATTTAGACATGATGTATTTTGTCGAAATAATCTTGGCTATGGTTTATTGGAGCGGTGATTATACCTGAATAAAAAGTAAAAAATTTCACATTAAAGCCGTTTTGGTGTACTTATAATAAGTGTTGCGTGAAATACCGACAATCTCACAAATTTCCTTGACGCTGTATTTTGGGTCATTTTTCAATGCGAGTGCCGCTTTTTGTTTGTTTTCATCTGCCGCGCCTTTCGGTCTCCCGCCTAATCTACCTCTTGCTCTTGCAGCAGATAACCCAGCATTGGTACGATCACGAATAATGTCACGTTCAAATTCAGCTAATGAAGCAAAAATGTGAAATATCAATTTGCCGCCTGATGTCGTGGTATCAATGTTTTCTTGCAAATTTTTAAATCCAATCCCCTGTTCAATCAGCAAACTAACTGTTTCAACCAAGTGCGGTAATGAACGCCCTAACCTGTCTAATTTCCAAACCACTAAGGTATCGCCTTTTCTACAAGTCTTAATCGCTTGCTCTAAACCGCTACGTTCAGACTTTGCACCACTAGCAACATCGTTGACATCCTCACCGCCCTAAAGAGGCGGTGATTCCTACAGCTAGACGCTTATGTCCAAGCGCGAGAATGTTCTTAGCCGCATTAACATCTCTGTCATGCGTCGTGCCACACTCGGCACAAGTCCATTCTCTTATTCC
>CAIPQN010000027.1 GCA_903867225.1 uncultured Pseudomonadota bacterium
GTGGCAAACAAACTCGCGCGGTAATTGAAGGTTTGCAAGCCGATGTGGTAACACTTGCATTGTCTTACGACATCGACCAAATCCACGAAAAAGCGAATTTATTACCCAAAGATTGGCAAACAAAATTACCGAATAACAGCATTCCATACACTTCGACGATTGTGTTTTTAGTTCGTAAAGGCAATCCAAAAGCGATTAAAAATTGGGATGATTTGGTTAAAGATGGCGTTTCTGTTGTCACACCGAATCCAAAAACATCAGGCGGCGCACGTTATAACTATTTAGCGGCATGGCGATTTGCTGAAAAGAAAACAGGCAATGAAGCGGGTGCAAAAGAATTTGTAACAAAATTACTTAAAAATGTCCCTGTTTTAGATTCAGGCGCACGCGGTTCGACAACGACCTTTGTTGAACGTGAAATTGGCGATGTTTTAATTACTTGGGAAAACGAAGCGCATTTGGTTCTCAAAGAATTTGGCGCGGATAAATACGAAGTAGTTACGCCGCCATTTAGCATTTTGGCTGAAACGCCTGTTGCCGTTGTTGAAAAAGTCGCCAAGAAAAATGGCACAACCGATTTAGCCACCGATTACTTGAATTATCTTTACACCAAAGAAGCCCAAGACATTATTGCGAAAAATTATTATCGTCCGATTGATAAAGACGTAGCCGCGAAATATGCAAAACAATTCCCTAGTTTAGAACTTGTCACTGTTAAAGAATTAGGCGGTTGGGCTGTGGTTCAAGCCAAACATTTCAACGATGATGGTATTTTCGACCAAATCGTTGCAGAAAATAACAAATAGTTCTGTCTTAATGTTTTATTGTTAAATTTACACAAGGAAACAAAAACTCATGAGCCAAAGTCGCATCATGCCAGGGTTTCGCCCAACAGTTAGTTTTACGGTGTTTTATTTAAGTTTGGTAGTGTTGATTCCACTTAGCACGTTGGTTTTTAAAAGTTTTGAATTAAATTTCGACGATTATGTGAATATTATTACGCATAAACGTGTCATTGCGGCGTTCCGTGTTAGTTTCACAACAGCTTTGGGTGCGGCGATTATTGCTAGTTTTTTTGGCTTTATCGTGGCATGGGTTTTAACGCGCTATTCGTTTGCGGGCAAACGCTTTTTTCACGCGATTATTGATTTGCCGTTTGCGCTACCGACCGCCGTGGCGGGGATTGTGTTGGCAACTATTTTTCAACCAAGCGGTTTTTTGGGTAAATTCCTGAAAGAAAATTTCGATTTACAAATTGGTTTCAAACCCGCAGGCATTGTCGTTGCGCTGATTTTTATCAGCATTCCATTTGTGGTGCGAACCGTTGAACCTGTGTTGCAAGAATTTGATTCTCGCATGGAAGAAGCGGCTTCGAGTTTAGGTGCGACGCGCTGGCAAGTTTTCACTAAAATTATTTTCCCCAACATTTTCCCCGCATTGCTAACAGGTTTTGCGTTGTCCTTTGCGCGTGGTGTTGGCGAATACGGTTCAGTCATTTTTATCGCAGGCAATTTGCCTTATGTATCTGAAATTGTACCGCTACTGATTATCACGAAATTAGAACAATACGATATGCCAGGTGCCACCGCGATTGCGCTGACGATGCTAGTCATTTCATTTTTGCTGTTATTGCTGATTAACCTGCTGCAACACTGGGTTCGCAAACGCTCAGGTCAACTTTAGGAATTATTTATGAGTGCTGCTATTTCAAGAACTGTGCATCAATCAACACTCGACGATGCAAATTGGGTACGCTGGAGTTTAATTACCATCGCGCTCGGATTCATCATTTTATTTTTATGCGTGCCGTTGGCATTGGTGATTATTCAAGCATTTGCAAAAGGATTTGATGCTTATTTGTCTGCATTGAGCCAGCCAGATATGCAAGCGGCTATGCGTCTGACATTACTGACCGCGTTGATTACTGTGCCATTAAATACCGTTTTTGGTGTTGCGGCAGCATGGGCAATTACGCGCTTTGAGTTTCGTGGAAAAAATCTGTTGATTACGTTGATTGATTTGCCATTTTCAGTATCGCCTGTGATTTCAGGGTTAATTTTTGTGTTGCTCTTTGGCACACAAGGTTGGATGGGCGAATGGTTTTTGGAACACGATATTAAAGTTATTTTCGCAGTGCCTGGAATTGTTTTAGCAACTCTATTTATTACCTTTCCATTTGTCGCACGTCAGCTAATTCCACTGATGCAAGAAATGGGAAGTGAAGAAGAGGAAGCCGCGCTTTCTTTAGGTGCAAGTGGTTGGAAAATGTTTTTCAAAATTACGTTACCAAACATCAAATGGGCGTTGCTTTATGGTGTGTTGCTTTGTAACGCACGAGCAATGGGTGAATTCGGCGCAGTATCTGTAGTTTCAGGACACATTCGCAGTTTAACAAATACCTTACCGCTACACGTTGAAGTCAGCTACAACGAATACGACAGCGTTTCAGCATTTGCAGGCGCATCGATTTTAGCGGGATTAGCGATTGTGACGTTGGTTTTGAAAACATTGTTAGAATGGAAACAACAAACTAATCGTTAAAAATTAACCGAAATGCAACAAAGCCCCCAAGACACTGCTTGTAAAACGAAAATTCAAAACCTTCCTGCTGAACATTTACCAAAAATTCCGCAAAGCCCCGTCTCTTCAGGTCGGGGATGTAAGGAATATCGGCGTAGCCCCGCTTTAAAATTTAAGTAGGGCGTTGCTGTTGTTCAATATACTGTTTCAGAACGGATAAAGGCGCACCACCACAAC
>CAIPQN010000028.1 GCA_903867225.1 uncultured Pseudomonadota bacterium
GGAATAAGAGAATGGACTTGTGCCGAGTGTGGCACGACGCATGACAGAGATGTTAATGCGGCTAAGAACATTCTCGCGCTTGGACATAAGCGTCTAGCTGTAGGAATCACCGCCTCTTTAGGGCGGTGAGGATGTCAACTCTCGCCTAAATTGGGCGAACTCCCGCGCCATTTCACAATTCTTAGCGAGGGTCTTTGTAGTTGCGAACGTAGCTTTTTTTGCATCATCGTCTAACAAATCAAGCATTCTTAACCATTCCATTTTTTCCTCGCTCAGTCCTTCATTCGCCGCCGTTTTTCCTTCGCCTGTTGGTAGCGTGTACGTTTCCGCCACAGAACCAACTGCATCATCGGTTGTAGCAACCAATTTTCCAGTAGCTACCCGCACGCCCGTCAATATGTAATTCACGTCCGCGCCAAGCTCGGCAATTTTTGTGAAATATCCTGCACTCGCGTCCGTTTTATTTTGTTCATACATCACTTGAGAGCGACGCGATACTCCGCCTTTTTCTGCAAAGTCATCTTGCTTAAACCCAAGTCTTTCGCGCTCTTCCTTGATTCTATCACCGATACTCATAATCAATTCTCCAAATTATTTTGCAAATGAGCAGAAATAATTACTTTTGGCTATTGCAATGTAATCAATCCTGCACTAAGCTATGTCCACGTTATCCAAAACGGATAACAAAAACGTTAGCTTTAATCATAATCTAATAGGGCGCAAATGCAACAAAAACAAGGGCTACGGCAAAAAGAAAAGCTGAAAAAAGAGCTTCAAACAATACGAATAAATTTTATAAAACAAGGTACATCGCTATCCAAATTTTGTGCAGAAAACAACATCCTGCGCGAAAACGCCAATAAGATTTTTTACGGCACATGGAAAGGCGAAAAAGCCGACGCATTAAAAAAACGCCTAATCGACGCATCGAAAGGAAAAGTGACGAAATAAAAAATACGCGGTTCATTCAAATTTTAGGGATTGAACCGCACTTAAAACCACAATAAAAGTAAGTTTTCTAAGTATTCAAACGAGTGTTTAGAACAGTTACACGGCTCTTTAACAATTTGGCAGTTACAACGTTTGATTAGGTTTCGTGACCAAACACGACGGACGTTATGACAAAAGGCAAGTTATTCATCACACAAGTAACAAGCGAGTTGCTCATTCTTTTGAGTGAGTAACGCGATTTTTACTTTAAAGGGTCGCAATGACATAATTCAAAAAAACACGACACAATAAAAGGATACAACTATGTTAATTAACCATGAACGCGAAAAACTTATCCAAGCGATTAGTTACTTTGCGAAAAATACCCGTTTTTGTGGGAAGGTAAAGCTATTCAAATTGCTTTATTTTTTAGATTTTGAGCATTACAAAGTAACAGGGCGTAGTGTGACGGGCTTAACGTATAGCGCGTGGCAAATGGGACCTGTACCAACTGCACTTTATGATGAATTGGATTCACCTGAACCTGATTTTGCTGGCGCAATTAGTATTTCGGAAATTGCAACTCGCAATAAAAAACCAATGCTTACTTTTAAGCCAACGGGGGAGTTTTCAGCAGAACTTTTTACAAAACGTGAACTACGACTGCTTGAAAAATTGGCAACCGAATATCGTGAAACGCAATCTGACGATATGATTGAAGCCACACATTTAGAAAATATGCCTTGGGATAAAGTGTATAACCAACAAAAGGCAAAGCGGTCTGAAATCCCCTATGAATACGCACTACTCGTGAACGAAAAAGAGGAAATGTTAAAAATCATTCATGAACGTGAAGCAATGTTTGAGGCATTATCATGATAGCGGGGGCAATTTTCTTTGATACCCACTTTCATTTCCATGATGGTGAAAGCGGTGAAAAATTATTCGTCGTTCTTGGCGCAGATAAAGGGATTGTCATTGTTGCTAAAACCACATCACAACCTTACGGCAAAGGCATTGATTATGGTTGCCAACCGCGTGACAGATTTCATAATTTTTACCTACCGATTAACTCTTGCTATTTGAAGAAAAACACTTGGATTTGTTTGAATGAATTTTATGAATTAAAACAATCTGAGTTACTCAATAAACGTTTTAGCGGTGTTATCAATCCTATTTGTGATTTAACGCCGCCAATCACTCGTGAAGTTCAAAACTGTGCTATTGATAGCGATGACATCACGCCAAGGCAATCAAAAATCATTGAAGCTAGTTTGTCCTAAATAGCTTCTCAACGAATCACCTCGCACTCGAAAGATTGCGGGGTTTTTTTATGTCCAAAATTTAACCAAGTGAGGTAAAAAAATGAATGGCAATTATTAGAACAGACCGCCCAGACAGTTTCACATTGATAAACAACATACCAATCAACGACCAATCGCTTGATTGGAAAGATTTAGGGTTATTGGTTTATTTGCTTTCAAAACCTGATGGTTGGCAAGTGAACGCAGAGCATTTAGCTAACGTAAGAAAAACTGGCGTTAAGGGAATTTATTCTGGGTTACAGGCGATTAGTTCAGCAGGTTACGCAACAAAAAAACCTAATCCCCAAAAAGGCGGTTGGGATTGGCTGATATTTGATACACCTCAACAACAATGCGGAACGCCTGAAATCGGAACGCCTAAAACAGGCAAGCCGCATTCTGCGCCGAATGCCTATAAACGGAACGCCGAAAATAGGCAGACGGCTAACAATGATGGTTGCAGCATTGATAATTCCTGCAAGCCGCATTCTGCGCCGAATGCCTATAAACGGAACGCCGAAAATAGGCAGACGGCTAACAATGATGGTTGCAGCATTGATAATTCCTGCAAGCCGCATTCTGCGCCGAATGCCTATAAACGGAACGCCGAAAATGGCAGACAAGTAAATACTGAATACTTAGTAAATACTGATACTAAAAGAACTATTACTACTACGCGCGAGGGTTCTATTTTGAACGAAACCCAGCGTGAGATTTTTGTGTGGGCATCGACGCATGACTATTGGCACAAAGTGACATTTTCAGAAGAAGAATTTTTGAAAGTGTTGTGCAGTCCAAAAGGGGGAATGCGTCGGCAATTTGAAAACCGATATAAAGAACAAACTGGAGGTAACCATGCAACACGTCAACAACCTGCTAGACCTGCAAAAGTTTCAGCAGCAGAGCGCGTCGAACAAGCAATTACAGAACGCTATGGCAACGCAGCAGAAAACGTCATCGAACTCGACCAACAACACTATCGCACCGCATAACGCGATTCGAGTGTGGCGAGTTTTTTCACAGATTTACGGCAGCACCTTCGTTACGCAATTCGGAGAATTACCCAACCAAATTTGGATTGAAGAATTAGCGAAGTTTTCGCCGCATGACATCGAATTCGGGATTGAGCAATGCCAAACGGTCGGGTTCGGATTTTGCGCCGTCCTTACCGCGATTTTTAGCTTATTGCACGCCACCGATTGTTGAGGATGTTTATCGGCAAGAACGCGAAACGCGAATCATGCTTGATGCACCGAAACGAACCAGTACACCAGATGTTAGAAAAGCGGCGATTTTGGAAATGAAACAAAGTTGCCGAACCTATCCACCACCACAGGAGTAAGCCGCATGAAATACGGGCTAATCAGTATTGAGCAACAACAAAAAGAACTGCAACGATTAGAAGCCGAAGTAATTCAAGCTGAAATCGAGGTAGGCATCAAAAAACTGGCGTTGCTGAAATCGAAATTGATTTTGATTGAAAGCGAAATGAACCATGAAAACGAGGTGAAAGTATGAACGCACATTTATTCGACAACCCAGACGACTATTACGACCAGTACGAAGTCGCAAGAAGTAAAAAAGAAGCACAAGACGAATACGATGCGGATAACGCTGATTCACCGACTTGTGATGAGGATTACCAATGAAACAGCCCAACAGATATTTTCGAGTAAGCGTGAAAGCAGGGCAACAACCTGAATTGATTGTTGCCGACACGTTGGAGGATGCACAGTGTCAAGCCGAAGAATGGGCAGCTTATGAAAGCGGCACGGTGGTTCAATTTTACCAAAAATTCCGCAAAGCCCCGTCTCTTCAGGTCGGGGATGTAAGGAATATCGGCGTAGCCCCGCTTTAAAATTTAAGTAGGGCGTTGCTGTTGTTCAATATACTGTTTCAGAACGGATAAAGGTGCACCACCAC
>CAIPQN010000029.1 GCA_903867225.1 uncultured Pseudomonadota bacterium
GAGATTGTGTACATTTAACCAATCGTTTTGTCCGTAAAATACTCTCGCATACCTTTGCCGCCTTTTTAAATCGGTTCCTCGGACGAAAAACCCTAAATCTCAGTACCTTGGTTGAATTTTAAAAGTCGAACATCGCGTATCGTTTTATTTATGTTTAGAATTACCCTATATTTCGAGTTAAGAAAAACTGATTATGGAAATTCGATATATGGGCATTTTACTTTCAAACATTAGCAAAAACTTTGGCGATTTTTCCGCGTTACACGACATTGATTTGGAAATTCCCGAAGGCGAATTAGTTGCACTTTTAGGACCTTCTGGCTGTGGCAAAACCACACTTTTACGCATTATTGCAGGGCTTGAACAAACCGATAAAGGACAAATTTTATTAAACGGTGAAGACAAAACGAAACATCACGTTAGTCAAAGAGGAATTGGTTTTGTGTTTCAACATTACGCGCTCTTTCGGCACATGACGGTTTTTGACAATGTGGCATTTGGAATGCGTGTCAAAGATAAAAAAGTGCGTCCAAGTGAATCTGAAATTGCGAAGAAAACGCACGCACTGTTAGAACTCGTGCAACTGGATTGGTTACACAATCGTTTTCCTGACCAACTTTCAGGCGGACAACGTCAACGTATTGCATTGGCAAGAGCTTTAGCGGTTGAGCCTTCCGTCTTATTGCTCGATGAACCATTCGGGGCGTTAGATGCCAGCGTGCGAAAAGATTTGCGCCAATGGTTACGAAATTTGCATCATGAATTAAATGTGACCAGTATTTTCGTGACGCATGACCAAGAAGAAGCAATGGAAGTTGCCAGTCAAGTCGTTGTTTTAAACAAAGGTAGAATTGAGCAACAAGGCTCACCCGCTGACATTTATGATTATCCAGCGAATGCGTTTGTATCGAAATTTATTGGTCAAACTAACGAATTTCAACTTTCACATTTTTCTACGGATTGGTTTGAGAAAGTCGGTTTGTCGATTTCAGAAGAAGTCACAAAAGATTCTATTGCTCACGTTCGCCCCCACGACATAGAGATTACTAAAACGACAAACGACACGCCTGTCACGCTTAAAGATTGGCAGCATTTAGGCGCGTTAATTCGGATTGAACTGACTAAAAACTTGTCGAGCGGAAAATCAAAAGCCGTTTTTGCTGAAATGCCAAATGAACAATTTAAACGTTTGCAACTGAGTCGCGGCGATAAAGTGGACTTGAAAATCCGTCATGCTCATTGGTTTCATTGATTATGAATTTAAGTCAGATTGAATTACTGCGAATTTTGCAAGAAACAAATTTTAGTTTGTCGCTTGCCGCTGAAAGAATGAACATTGTGCAATCAGCAGTTAGTCGGCAATTGCAATTATTTGAAACAGAAATTGGTTCGCCATTATTTGAACGGCACGGCAAAAAAATCGTGGCGATGAATTCGCTAGGCTTGCGAATCATGGAAGAAGTGAACGCAATTAACCAAGCCAAAACAAATATTCAAACGCTTGCTGCCGATTATCTTGATAGTGAACACGGCGTTTTGCATATCGCAACAACACACACGCAAGCAAAGTATTTTTTGCCAAAACCGATTTTGCGTTTTCGAGAAAAATATCCAGGGGTAAGTAACAGTTCGTTTTAATCTATGCTAATATATGCTTATGGAGAAGAAATTAGTCAAGATAGGCGAAGCTGCAAAGTTACTTGGAACAAGTCCCGACACATTGAGAAAGTGGGAAGTTTCAGGTGAACTATTGCCAAAGCGCAAAACCAAAGGCGGCA
>CAIPQN010000030.1 GCA_903867225.1 uncultured Pseudomonadota bacterium
GAGATTGTGTACATTTAACCAATCGTTTTGTCCGTAAAATACTCTCGCATACCTTTGCCGCCTTTTTAAATCGGTTCCTCGGACGAAAAACCCTAAATCTCAGTACCTTGGTTGAATTTTAAAAGTCGAACATCGCGTATATTAGGAAAAGCGAATGGGAATCTTAATTTTCATAATCATTGTGTTAGGCGGCTGGTTGTTTTTGTTACGCACAGCAAATAGTCATAAATTACCGCCAAACGTTAAATCACAACCGTACTCAGACGAAGAAAAGTAAATCACAAAAACTTAGGAATTATTTATGCAAGCAGTAGTTCAACCCATGCCAACTTTTGAAGACATGATTCGTCTATTTCAAGAAACACGATTAAGTATTCAAGAGCTTTCAGCTAGTCAGAAACAAACAGAGAAAGAAATCAAAGCAGTAAATGCCAGCATTGGAAGATTAAGCAACCGTTTAGGTGAATTTGTCGAAGAAGCTGTAAGACCTGCGGCAGTGAGATTATTTCAAGAACGGGGTATTGATGTTCACGAAGTCCAACAAAACATTGTGGTTAAACGTGATGGTGAAGCATTAGAAATTGATTTATTAGTGGTGAATGACAAAGATACCGTTGCCATTGAATGCAAAAGTAATTTAAGCGTGGATGATGTCAATGAACATCTTGAACGATTGGCTAAAATTAAACGGTTGATTCCCCGATATAAAGACAACCGTATTTTAGGTGCAGTGGCAGGTATGGTAATTCCTGAACACGTTGCAATTTATGCCATGCGTAAAGGATTGTTTGTGATTGCTCAAAATGGTGGACATTTAGAATTAGCTAATGATGCCAAATTTACCGCTAAAGTTTGGTAATTACACAGACATCAAACCTGTTCGAGTAGCCAGTGTCATTCGTAACTTTGCTAAAAAGTTTGGTTACAGATTGGAAAAGGTAGGACGGGAAAATACGGGGAAAAGGCATCGTGTTTATGAAATTAAAGTGATGGCGGATATTCAGCGTTATGCCAGTAATCGTAAGGGATTGGTAGGGTAAACGGTGTCCGTTAGCGATGTTTTATTATTAAAAAATAAATGGGGTTTAGGGACAAGAAAATAGGCATTTGGATTTTCATTGTTATCATGTTGCTTGTGTTAGGCGAGTAATGTTTTTGTTACGCACAGTAAGTGGTCATCCTGATTTGATGAGGTCGTTGTTGTGAAAATGGATAAATTTAAAAAATGAGCAAACAAACTAAACTGTTGCTTAAAATTCTAAGTGGACGTTCAGACAGCAACATTACGTTTGCTGAATTAACGCAACTTTTAATGCGTTTGAAATTTGAAGTCCGAATACGCGGCGACCACCACATTTTTACGCATAACGATGTGAATGAGATTTTGAATTTACAGCCACAAAACGCAATGGCAAAAGCCTATCAAGTTAAACAAGTTACGCGATGTTCGACTTTTTTAGTTGAAAGCATGACCCATTTTCCTGCAAAGTTGTTCTACCAAAAGCAACTCAAATCAGGAGAAGAGCCATGCCGCTTGAAGACTTTATCATTTATGTGTATTGCTGTGTAGAAGAA
>CAIPQN010000031.1 GCA_903867225.1 uncultured Pseudomonadota bacterium
ATAGCAATGATGGGCATCGAGGGTCAGATTTTGGCTTTCTAATCCTGTTTCTTTAATAAATTCTCGTACGGTGGTTATTTCGCTGGATTTATTTCCAACCTGTTTTGCTTGGGCTACATCAATTCGACTATCGTGGGCAACCGCATGAATGACGGCTTGTTTTTGTGTCTTTTTAGGCGTGCCTTTAAGAAATTTTCCGTCGACCGCTTTCCATTCATGTTTTGTCGTTTGGGTGATTTCGTTATCAAAAAATTCCGCAATTAGCACATTTAGCTCATGCCAATTCACCTTCGCTAACATTCTGGGTAAATGTGCGCGTGAAATGGTATCTGCATCATGAAAGCCCGTAACTGTTCGCAACCAATCAATTTGGTTTTCGATGTAACGATGAATGCTCGATACTCTGGAGCGACCTGACAAAATAGCCATGATGACAACGGCAATCACAAATACTTGAGAATGTCGTTTGCCTCGGTTATCTCGTGAATCTGGAAGTTTTTCCAAAGCATCAATAAATTTTAAGTCTTGGCATTTCATCGCTGTCTAACCTGAAATGCTACATTTTACAGTCAAGCTAATTTTTTATGAGAAAGCCGTGGGACTTGACTCTTGCTATTAATTTACTATACCTTCATAATTAACATTCACAAGTCGTCGGGGCGTAGCGCAGCTTGGTAGCGTACTTGTCTGGGGGACAAGGGGTCGCAGGTTCAAATCCTGTCGTTCCGACCAATAAATTCAAGCCTTGTAGCGGTTTTCGCTAACAAGGTTTTTTTGTGCTTGTGTCGTATTTGTGTCGTGATTTCGATTTTCGATATTTGCAGCATGACCACTTAAGTGGTCGCTAGACAAATGAGCGTACCGCAAAACCATGTCCAAATCTGCCCAACCACCTAACTCTTTCAAAATGTGTAAAGGCGTACCACTTTGCACATGCCAGCTTGCCCATGTATGACGAAGGTCATGCCATCTGAAGTTTTCAATCCCCGCTCGTTTTAACGCAGCTCGCCATGCTCTAGTATTTGCGGTTTCTATTTTTTCACCGTTGTAACTAAAAACATTCGTTGGGTGCTTACCAATTTGCGAACGAACTACGGTCAGCGCATCATCATTGAGTGGCACTGATATAGCTCGCTTGCTTTTTGATTGCTCTTCTGCATCAATCCAAGCACAACGCCGCTGTAAATCTATTTGTGACCATTGCAGGCGAGTCACATTTCTTTCTCGCAACCCTGTTGCCAACGAAAACCGAGCCATTAAATTAAGATGTGTCGGGAGTTCAGCCAATAAACGCTTCGATTCCTCGCGTGTCAGCCATCGTATTCTACCTTTCGGTTCAGTTAGCATACGGACTGACGGAACGCTATCAATCCAATCCCAATCTTTGCGAGCGGAATTCAAAACTTTTCGCACAGTAGAAATCATGCGATTCACGGTCGTATTTGAAACCCCTGTTTTTAACTTGGCAGCTTTTAATTCTTCAAGCGAAGATTTATTGATGTCGCTTAAAATTTTGCCTCTCAGATAATCATCAACCCATCGAAGGTGAAATTTGTCTGTCACCAAGCTACGTTTTTCAGATTGTTCAGTTAAATATCTGACAACAGCATCTTCCCATTTGTATTTAGGTCTATCACCTAGCTGAACGACTCGCCACGCTTCTGCTTTGAGTTTGTCGTGCAATTCTTGAGCTTGCTGTTTATTTTCAGTCCCAGCAGTTCTTCGTACACGCTCCCCGTTGGGCGTGAAGAAGTCGATGTGCCAGATACCATTTCTTTTTTTGATTGCCATACTACTTGCTCCTGTGCTTTGCCGCCATTGATGACACGCAAACCACCGCCTTGTTGAATATATCGCCCGCTGACGTAATCAGCAAGATGTTCACGAATAAATACCCACTTTTTACCTACTTTTCGGGCAGGGACATCACCGCTTATCGCAAGGCGACGCAATGATTCACGGTGCATTTTTAAAAAGTCGGCAGCTTCGTTTAAATCAAATGAGACCATTTCAATTCTCCCGTTCGCTGATGCGTCTAAAACGTTCACTTTCAACAAATTCAATATCCGTTTTTTTCGCAGGTATCGTGAAGCCCTTGCCCCAGTTGGTTTTACTACGACGTTGTGGTGGGTTTCGATTGCTTTTTTAATTTCATTTAACTGGTCTTGCGTTTGCGCTACGTCGCTATAAACAGTGTGTTTGCTAAACGTATCGGAGGTAATCGTCTGCTTTATAATTACCGCTTCACTCACGTCGAGTTTGACGGTGTGCTTGCTGCTGGTATCGACTTTTAACTCGTCTATTTTTTGCTGAATAGTGGTTATTTGGCTGCCATCAACGTTCATTTTCAACAGGTGGTCTTTGCTGATTGCGCTGTCGATTTTGTCGATTTCGTCTTTTAGCCCCGCCATTTTTTCGATTTTGGTTTTAGCGTTGGTTTCGAGCGCGTTGGCTTGAGTTTCCTCTGCGTTTTGCAGACCTTTTGTTGCCGCTTCGGTCTGACCGATAACATCAATGTATTTTCTTTTGAGGCTTGAAACCTCGCTTGTTTGCGTTTTTTCAGTCGATGCAAGGCTTAGAATTAGCTGTTCATTTTGTTTTGAGATTTCCTGGGCTTTTTTAAAGTCGCCCTCAGCAATTGCTGCTTTATATTCCGAAATTCCCTTCTCGATTTCTTTTTTCTTACTGGCAAACAACTCCTTGTCGCTCATGCCAATGCGTTCGAGTTGAAGGATTCCGTTTGCTTTTCTGTCCTCCGCGTCGAGGATTTCCTTGGCGTAGCCAATGGCTTTGTCGCGGTGCGATTGAGCTGCCGCCGTCATTTGGTCAACGGTGCTTCGGTAAGTATTTAAAACCTCAATATCGATTTCTTTTTTTGCAGTGGCATAATCGCGCTCGTACTCGGTACGCTTCTGCGTGTAGCCTTCCGACTTTGCGATTGCGTCGTCATAAACCGCCTTTGCCAGAACCTTTTTGTTGTTGGCGGCTTCGGTTAGCACGCCCATAACCTTGTCGCTTGCCGCAATAATCAGGTCGGTTTCTGATTTTTCACGTTGCTCGGCACTTTGAACAATCGAGTGATTTGCCTCGATGTCGAGTTTTAGGTTTTGAGAAATCGCTTCGTTTGCTAATTTGTATCGGGCATCAATCGCTGACGATTCTTCTTTGAGTGCGGCGATTTTTATTGCAGAAAACTGCTCGGCTTGTTGGCGTGCCGTCGCCAAGCGTTCAACTTCTTTTGCGGTCGCGGCGTTCTTTTCTGCTTCTACGCCTTTGATGCCTTCAATCTTTGCGGCATTGTTTTTTTGTTCTTCTATCGTGCTATCGTGGCATTAGTGGCGGCTAATCTTTGTTCATCAAAAGACTTCGCTAAAAATGCAATTTCAGCCGCGTATTTAGCCCGTCCTTCTGCCGTTAAAACATCACCGTTGAACACGCTTTTTATGGCAATGCCCATGCCGATAACGCCCTGGGTGATGTTCAGCGTGCCAATCCTAAAGCCCTCGAATTTGGTAAACCACTCGCCGACCGTATTGCCAACTTCATACGCTAAAAAAACAGGTATGGCTCTGCTTAAAAGCCCAACGGCTGTCGCTGCACGGGTTGTTGCGGTGGCGAAAACGTCAGTTGATAAAGCCGCTCTTACGGCTGCCAGTTGGGTTGCACCAAACGCAATCGCAGAACCCGAAAGCGAGGCGGTCATGGTGATAATTGCCTGCACCGCTTTGATTCCCATCACGGTTGCAAGTGTTTCAAACATCGTCACCAGCAACGGAACGTGTCCCGTCACGAATGTTGAGAACTTATTAAACCCGTTCGTTAGCGGTTCTAAAATTGGCGTACCGAGGGTGATTTTTAGATTCTCGAATACGGCGAACATCTTTTCTTTTGCACCCTCGAAATTCGAGGTCATTGTGGCAGCCGTTTGACGTGACGCACCGCCCGCGCTTACGAGGTCTTCTTCAAATTTCTTTAACGCTGGCGAACCTTCTTTCATTAACGCCAATACGGTCGATTTCGCGGTATCGCCAAACGCTAAAATGGCAGACGCACTGCTTACGCCCGCCTTTTTCATGCCGTCCATTGCCAAACCAACATCGGACGTATTGATGCCCAACTTTGAAAGCTCAACACGCGCTTTGGATGTCGGGTCGTTTAACGCCGTTAATGTTGCCCCAGCCCTGTGCCAGCAACTTCGCCTTTTGAGTGCGTACTTTGCCAACACATCGAGCATTGCAGCGGTTTGTTCAACGGTATAGCCAGCAGCGGCGGCTTGTGCGCCCACGCCTTTGAACGATTCATTTAAGCCAACAACGGAAGCGTCTGAAAGGTTGGCAGCTTTGGTTAAAACGTCGGCAACACGGGCAGTGTCAGCCCATGATACCAACGGTGGCAATCAAGCCCGACGCGGCAACTTCCATCGACACCGATTCAGATGCCGAAACCGCTAAAACGCTTGGGAGGGCTTTCATTGCTTCGGATGCAGATAAACCCGCGCCCGCTAAAATGGTCAATCCTTGAGCTGCTTCCGTTCCTGACCGACCAAATTCAACACCAACCGTGGTGGCGAACTCGGACAGCTTTTTCATTTCTTCTGAGGTATAGCCGCCTTTTGCTGCAACAGCATCGAGTTCTTTTTCAAACTTTGCCGCGCTATTAACCAGGTCTTTGAAGGTGTCGAACGTAAAATATGCTGCCAATGCGGTCGCTAATTTGCCCGCATTTTCTTGAATTGAGCCTAATGTTGCCGACGCATTATCGCGGGCGTTAATGATGATTCGTGTGATTAAATCAGCCATATTAAATCGCCAATAAATTGATTTTTAAGGTGTAGAAATCCGCATCGTCGGGGGTTGAGTAATCAATCCACGGCTTTGCTTCAATCGGGTTTTTGGTATGGTTGAAAATGACGTTGAATGTGCGGGCATCGTTTAGCGTCAAAACCATTGTGGGATTAGTGTTTGATTTGATTTGTAAAAGTTTTAGATCGTGGCGACTGATTAGCCCAGACGACGAATCGCCCGACAAAGTAATCAGCCGTCCCGCTTGTTTCGTACCACTTTGGATAATCAACGCGCCCGTCACGGAGTAGGACTGCGACTGCTCAACTGGCGACCAGTCGAATTCATCAACCCAAATCAAGTCCTCTGGGAGCGTTAAATTATCAAGCTGCATGGTTTAAGAATTCGTGAAGTTGGTTAAAATTTCAAACGGTTCAGGTCTGCCTTCGGGAATAACCATGCGACCCTTCAATTTAATGTCGATAGGTTTTTCAGACAGCCAATCAATCGCTGATTCGGACGTTAAAACCGCGTCCCAGATTTTGATTTCAACTTGCGCGTCGTCCGCAAATACGTTTTGACCTTTCATGTGAATAATGCCGCGAACCGACGCTTGCGTGCCGCCTTTGATTGATTCCGCCGTGACGGCGTTGTAGGTGTAAGACACTTTCAACGATTGCCCGTCGGTAATGGCTGACGTTGGCAATACAAAAATCTGCCCCGCAACATAATCGACCGTGTAATCGGTGTCTTTGACGTAAGTTACCGCGCCCGCGCTGTTTTTTACTGCTAAACCTGCCGCAGTCATATTGCGGAATGTCATATCCATCCAGCCGCCTTTTGCTGCGGTGTGGACTTCATCAACCGCCGCGCCCGCCGCTTGGGTGAAAGCGGTAACTGAACCTTGAAGTCCCATCGCCAACGCTTTCGGTGATGCTTTGTTGAACTCAAGCGTTAAGTCAGACGGTTCAGGCAAGATTGCAGTTGCGCGTGGCATACCGTAATTTGCACGACCTTTTGAAATCGCGTCGAGCTGTTTTGAGTTCATTTTGATAGATAACGCGCCTGCGTTTAAATCAACAAAACCTTGATATGCGCCGTTTAATAAACGGTTAAAAAGCACGTCGCCTTTTAATAAAATCGCTTCTTGTGATGCTGCCATTGGTAAACCCTCGGTGTTTAAAATTGATTACTTTTAAAAATAAATTTTGTTTGAAAAACGTCACTCCAATAGGTCGTGAGGTTTTTGTAATAAGTGGCTTTGCCAGCCATGAACGTGACCCGCGCTGTTGTGTTTGGAGCTTGCCAACCGCGTAACGCTTCGTGCGTTTCAGCACGAATTTCTTGCAGCAAATTGTTATTTTCTGCACCGCGTAAATCTTTTACGCTTTTAACCGCAATCACCACGCCGATTTGCGCCGTCATTTCTTGGGAATAACCGCGCTGATTCAGCTTGCCATTGGTGATGTCGCCGCCGTCTTCGTGCATTTGAATCACGAACGCATACGTTGGTTGGATTGATGTTGGCATTTCGATGTCGAAATCAGACACCACGAAAACCTTGTTGTTCAACAACGGGCATTCGTCTTTTAAGCGTTCAACGAAATCGTTAATGTCCATTACATTCGGCTCATTAAATCGTCGGTAAATATCTGCGCTGGTGCTGATAACTTTGGCACTTGCAAACCCACAGTAGACGGTGCATCAAGTGGAGGGACACCAAGCAACGCCAACAGCGACGACTTGTGCAAATGCACCTGTTCAAAGAAAGCAATTGCCTCGTTGTAAGCAAGCCGCACATTTTCAATAACACCGATGTCGTACAGATAAAACCTCGTTATGTCGCACGCGCACCGAACAACAAAAGGGCTAGGTGTTGCAATGGGAAGGGCAATCAGCCCGACAAGGTAACTGTCGATTTTGGCGCAAGCGTCTGAAATGGCTTGATTCAAAATTGCCTCATTAACATCGCCGCCCATTTCTCCTGTCTTGTCGGATAATCCCGCAATTTCCTCACCCCAACCGCGAGCGATTAAATCTTGTTCGGTGCAGTACACGTTACGCTTCCGTCAATTTGATAACGGCTGCTGGGCGAGTACACAAATTCAGCGGGTTTGATTGCGCTTCGATGTTCACGCCTTTGTTCATTTCGAGCGGCTCAATCTTCGCGTAAAACGGTGAGCCGATAGAGTTCACAGTTTCCCAATAGTTCGCAGGTGCAAAGCGGGTGATAAACAAATCTATAACGCCTTGTGGCACGGCATACGCTTCACCGTCAGGGATTTTTACCACCGACGAGCCGCGATAACGCTCGAACGAAACGCCACCGAATGAAATCGGGTTGCGTGGGTCGTTGCGTAAATCGGCGGCAGCGTTCCAGTTCAATACGGTGGTTTTAAGCGCATCGTGTTCGATTAAGTTTTTCCAAAATGTCGCGCCGCAATACACTTTGATACCGCTAAATGCCAAACCATCTAATGCCAATTCAATCGCGCTAATCACATCTTGAACCTTTGTGCGAACTTTGGTTGCTGTTGTGGTCAACGCCATATTTACCGTAGTTTGCGATACGCCGAATTCAGTAAATAATGATGTTTGATTGCCTGCTGCATCGTAGTAATTACCCATGATTGCCGCTAAACGATGCGCTTCGATGGTGTATTCGATTTGGCTTTTCATTTTCGCAAGTCGTGCATCACGAATTACGTTAATAACTTGCGCCTGGTCTTGACTACCAAACGCACGCACGCCTTGTACTTCGTCTGCCATAATCGTTGAACGCTCTGGCAAATGCGGCACTTTAATTGTTCTAAGGGTGCGCTTGTCGCCTGTTACTACCTGAGGCGGCGCGTTACGCGGTTGCACAGCGACTAAGCCAATGGTTTTACCATCAGATTCAATCGATACGTCAAGCGTCGAAACACCTGCTGAGGTAAATAAACCGCTATCGGCTAAAACCGTCGGCGTGTAAGGGATTGCGTTGAGTGCAGCAGTTAAACTATTGAGTGAAAAACCGTCGGCTTTAAATACGTCTAATAACATGATGTTAAGTTCTCGCTGTAATGTGGTTCGTTGCCAATGCGACTAATGCCGCTGCTCTATTGGGTGCTGAAATACCTGCTTTAAAAATCAGTTTTGCATCAGCCACTTCGGCTAAACGCGAAACGATTACGCACGGCATATCAATTGTCGTTGCATCAACACTATCAAATAAAATCGCGGCGGCTACTTCGCTACCATCAGCGGCGGCGTTGTTGTGCTGTGTGTATTTACCGCTTGCAGTGATTTTGCCTAGCACCGTGCCTGCCGCTAAGTTTTGTCCTGTAATTAAAATCACTTTGTCGCGTGACTGGGTTTCTTCATCACTTAACAAGAATTCTGCGCTATGAACGCCCTCTGTTTTGGTAGCCATTAGTTAGAACCTCGTGCATTCATTTGGGCGTAAATTGCCGACGTATCAAACGCAGGCGTAGTGGGTTTTTCTGCACCGTCTGTTGCTTGTGCGCCGAATAAATGCGCGGGCAAGTTTGGTTTTTGTTCGCCTTTTTGCGCGATTAAATCGGCAGAAATGGCTTTGAATTGTTCAGCGTTAAAACTCAAATACGGCGCGGCGGTGGCTTCGCTGTATTCACGACCTAACGCCGTGAACAACGATTTAACTTCAATTTCGCGCACTGCTTTTTTTGCCAATTCTGACTCGGCTTTAAACTGTGCGTTTTCGGTTTCGAGCATTGCAACTTTGTCTTGCAGAGCTTTTGCTTCTTCGGGTGTCATGGTGGATTCCTGTGGTTTTGTGGATTGAGCGTTAAAGACGGTGGCGGAGGTTTTGTCGTCTGCACCCATCGTGACAAACGACACCTCTCTTATGCGGTTGTTTTTCAAAAGCGCGAGTTCGCCTGTGAACGATTGCCCATTGATGTTGTGAGTTTGTGTTCCGTTGAGATTTTCAGTTGATGCGGGGAATATGCCCACCGACAATTGCCACTTGATGCCACGGTCAGCTTTGGCTGCGATGTCTTTAGCAATGGGGTCGATGTCAGCGAATAAACGCCCCGCAATTTCGATTTGTGTGCCGATGGTGACGGTTTCGATTACGCCAATAGGCGAGCCACTGTGATTAAAAAGTAACGGCAATGGTGCTTCTACGGTGGTGGTTGTCAAATCGAAAGCAACCGCGCTGTACCAAGAATGGTCAGTGATTACGCCGCCAGCATAGGCAATGCCTGAAAAGGTACGCTCGCCTTTTGCGGTGGGTTTTGAAAGCTGAAAGTCAGCTAAGAAATGATGCGCTTGATTTTGTGTTTTCATGCGCGTTAGATTGCCCGTCACGCTTGGGGTTTTCTAATCGCATGGTTTAGTAATTTAGGCGAAATTTAGCTTTTTGATAGGCACAAAAAAACCGCAATTAAGCGGTCGGATAGCACTGGATAATGCTTTCTTTTGAAAGCGTGGGCTATGTCTGTGGGGAATTGTTTGTCAAATTGTGATTTATGATTAAATTGCTTAAACTCTCAAATATAACCCATTGTATTTTATGATACCTCGCATATTAACGGCTTCTCGTACTATAATTAGGGCGAAAATAAAACTAACTTCAACAAAGAACTATGCAATTTGACATCGTTATAAAAAATTTAGGAAAAATACGAGAAGCAAATGTGAAAATTAGACCCTTCACAGTGATTGCAGGTAAAAACTCGTCTGGAAAAAGTTTTATTACTAAATCACTTTATAGTTTTTTTAGCACAGTCAATGTTGACCATGTTAGTACCAAGACGTTTTCTCATATTGAATCGATTAAACAAATTTCCAGTTATTTAAACAGAAAAGTTACCAGATTAAGTCAGGTTGAAACTTATCTATTTTCAGATCTTTTTGAGAACATAGAAAATTTACAAAATGGTATTGAAAACGTATTTAGCTGTAATACATTGTCTAATCAGATTCTAAAAACTCATTTACTAAAGGAAAGTGTCCTAAATTTAGAGAATTCATTTAGAAGTTTATCGAATGAGATAAAGGGAAAGCGCAAGTTCGCTTTTGCAGAAAATGAACTTGAGGTATTTAATTCCCTAATTTTAGGGCTAAAACAAATTGTCACTTCCCCAAACGCCTGTTTAATTGATGAAGTTAACAAAGGATTCATTGATTCATTAAAAGAAAATTTTCAAGTTTCATTGCTGAGTGAATTAAAAAATAACCGTTTGCCAAATGAAAAAATAATTTCATTTAATTTCGATAAATTAGGCAGTGTGAACATTATAGGTGAAAATTTAAGTTTCAAGTTAAACAACAGTAACGGTGTAGATGAAATTCAACAATTGCATAATGTAGTTTATTTAGAATCACCTATTTATTGGAAATTAAAAAATGCACTTGAAAAACTTGAAATAAATAGAAACTTTTTGCGTTTTCGTTCACACGATAGAAAAGTGATGCTCAGTGGTGTTCCGAAGTATTTTTATGATTTGGTTAAACTAATAAGTTCTCAAGCAAAAGACATACAAATTATAAAGTTATATGACGACATCAATTCTGAAATTGGTGGTGAAATTGTAATTTCCAATTCAGGCGAATTAAGTTTTGCTGAAAAAGGTTTAACTACTCCAATCTCTTTGCATAATACGGCATTAGGTGTGACTAATTTGGGCATAATATCTTTGTTATTGAAAAAAGGCATATTATCTAAGGGAAGTTTCTTATTTATCGATGAACCTGAGGCGCATTTGCATCCATCTTGGCAAAAAACTATGGTTGATACGTTATATGCCTTAAGTAAAAATGGTGTGAACATAGTAATTGCCAGTCACAGTGTTGATATGATGAAGTGCATTGAAAACATAATGGAAAAGTTTCCTGAAGATGATTTAGATGCACATTTTGGTATCAATCAATTAAGTGTTAACGGTGAGTCAATGGAAAATGACAGCTACCCATTGAGAAAAATAGCACTTATTCAGGAGGATTTAGGTCAATCATTTTATGATATGTTCATGGAGTAAATAAAATGAGGCATTGGCATACATTTAAAGAAACAATGAATCATGAAATGGAAGATGTAGACATCAATTTATCTAAGAAGGGATACAAACTTGACGGGAGACAAGGCATTAAACTCTCAATTAAAGTTAATCAATATAAATCCGTGGATTATATAGCTGATGATGTATCTTTATCTTTAGTTGAATTTAGTGATCTGTATCGTGACCAACATAGAGTTAATAACACCCTTCAAGAGGTATTGGACAGTAATATAACGGAAGACTCAGTTAATATGATAAAAAGAACCCTTGAATCTCAAGTTCAAAAAGACTTGGTTTCTAAGTTTAAGGACAGTATTTCAATCATCATACAAATGCAAAAAATTAACTTTTGCGACGAATTATCACACTACACTGAAAATAATTCTCGAAAAAGTATCAAATACATCATTGTCATAGCACCTTTTCATCCTAGTATTCCGAATAATAAAAGGGGCGAATTAGCAAGGGTAATCAGTCAATTGAAAAACAATGTTACAAGCGGATTACCACAAGCTATCAATGCAAGAGCTAATGTAATTCTATTGGATGAGTATGCACGACAATGAAACTTAACTGGCTAATTTATAAACATTCCTAATTCAACATCAGCTCAACCACAACACTTGATGATTTTATCTTAATGTTAGTTCTCGTGACTACCAAACGCTAAAAAAGCCACGACAACTTTCGCTGTCGTGGCTTTTTGCTTATTATTTGTACAGTTTATTTATTTGAAATAACAGCTCGATAGCATTCGTCACTCACTTCGATTTCGTCTGGGATAAAGTCGCCAACGTCGCGTCCCATCATAAAACGCTGTGCGTCCTCGTTAATATAATATGGGTCGCCATGTTGATTGATTGGCATTGCATAGACAATCCAGTCGCCCATGCCGCCAAAATAGCAAAATCCAGCGTCTTTTTCTTTGATAACGAATCCTGCATATTTTGGGTGGTTGCTTTCGTAAATTCCGCCAATTGGCGGATTGGTTGCTTTAATCTCGCCGCCCAGTTCGCCGTCGTGGTAGGCACAAAACTTTCCATATTTTAGCCTTTGGTCTCGTGGTGAATCGTTGCACGAACACCTTGCCCCCCACACTTTTACCGTCGTGCATGGTGCGGGTTCTATAACCTCTGCAACAACATCGACCGCAGTTTCGGGAAATTTGCAAACCGCCAAAACGTAGCACCCAACGCAGTTGTATATTTCGTAGCCGACGTGGGTGTCCGTTTCGTATTCGTTTATGTTCGTTCGCCCGTCGCACCAATGGGCGGCGTAACCAAGACCCATGTCGCCGCCTGTTTCGGTTGCTGATTCAAATACCGCGCCGTTGATTCTGCTTACACAGTCAATCATGCTGTCGAAATGCGAATCGACGCGGATTTGCAAATTAAGCGCGTTGTTTTTGATGAACGTTTTAACGGTCGTTTTGGTTAATTTTTTGCTCACGACTTTGTTTCCTTTGGGTTGGTTTGGCAGGGCAATTTCGCCCCGCCGTTTGTTTTATTCGGCTATGTCTTGCGTCGCTTTGGCAGCACACAATGTTGCGATAACCTGCGCCAGCGTTTCATTCAGGTTCGGTGTACCTGGGAATTGCTCTTGGTGCAGCCCGCTGGTGGCGAGTTCAAACAAGATGGCGTTGATTACCTGGGTCATTGTCTTTGCGCCAAACTCGTCGGCGATTTCAACGACCGCCTGTCCAACTTCGCCAAACCCTGTGGCGACTTCTTTTAATTCGCCAGCCGAAACTTCGTAGTTTTCGCCAAGCACCGCAACAATCTTTTTTGCTGCCTCGAAAATTATGTCGTTTGCGCGGTCAGTGTCGATGTAGCCATTTTCGTCGGTTGGGAATGAAATGGTGGTCATTAAGTCGAGTTGTCTTTTTGCTACTTCGTTTAATTTTTTCATGGTTTTGTTCCTTTTTTGTTTGGGTTGGGCAGGGGCTTATTACGCCCCTGCTGGTTGTGGTTTAAGCCGCAATGCCTGTGAGTTTAAAAATGATGTCAACAACGGTTCAAATTTGACCCTTTTAGCTCAAAAAACAACGTTTGAAAATTGACCCCCTTGGGTTAATTTGCTCCTAAATTGGACGGAGCAGTTCCAATACGTTTTTTATCTTTTAGTCGATAACTTTCTCCTG
>CAIPQN010000032.1 GCA_903867225.1 uncultured Pseudomonadota bacterium
GCTTCTTCTACACAGCAATACACATAAATGATAAAGTCTTCAAGCGGCATGGCTCTTCTCCTGATTTGAGTTGCTTTTGGTAGAACAACTTTGCAGGAAAATGGGTCATGCTTTCAACTAAAAAAGTCGAACATCGCGTGATGTTTGAACTCATTACTGCTAATTCACCCGTCGTAGCCGTTGTCGTTGCACTACTTGCATCAACGGTAACAGCAGTCGTTGAAGCCAATTTTGCTTGATGCGTAACAAATTCTGTATCGGTCAACGTTGTTGAATTCGCTACTACTGCATTTGTGCCAGTTGTTTTTGTTAATAAATTAACGACTTCTGTGTTTGTTTGAGCTGAAGTCGTGGTTAAGTTTTTAATCACGTTAGCATGATTTCCTGCTGCTGTTGCAGCTGGACTCATTGCTGTCAATTCAGATGCTGTTGCGCCTGTTGCATCAACGGTCACAACATTTGTAGCTGGTGTAGTTCCAGATGCTACTGCAACAGATGCCAATTTCGTAGACAACGTTACAAACTGTGAAGGCGTAACCGTTAAAGCTGCTTCGATAACGCCACCAGCATTAATTGTCACACCATCACGAGTTGTTGAAATACCAGTAGCTGCAATTCGTGAAATGTTGCTCACAATCGAAGCTACTTCATTTGTGCTGGCACCGTCAGCAATGACTTTTGCATCAAGTGCGAAGGATTTGCCCAACAAATTAGCGGTTGCGGTATCAGTTTGATTTGCAGCGCGAACAGTTACACCAGTTACCAAACCAACGCGGTCAATGTTTGCACTCACAACAGCTAATTCAGCATCAGATGTTGCAATCAAAGTAGGCGTGTTAGCAGATGTACTCGTTGCCGCATTCACTTTCACATCAGTTACAGAAGTTGCAAATTTAGTTCCCAATGCTGCAAATTGGGTGTCTGTCAATGTTAAACCTGTTCCAGTCAAGCCACCTGTTGCAAATTTCGATGCGTTATTTGTTAATGTTTGAGCATAATCAATTGCGCCATTGATAAGGTTTGCACCTGTAATATCGGTTTTAACCGTACCAGTGGCTGCTTTGCCTAATAAATTAGTCACTTCAGTCGAAGTTTGTGCGCCAAGATTGATCGTCAAATTCGTGATTGAACCGACTTTTGTTAGATTCGCACTAATGTAAGTCAATTCAGAAGCAGTTGCCCCCGTTGCATCAATCACCACACCTGTTGGCAATGCGTCTTGTAACGATACAAATTGCGCTGCGCTAACTGATGAACTTGAGTGAGTCAACGTGCCAATGTTGCCAACGTGGTTATAAATTGAAGTCGTTTCAGCAGTGCTTGCATTCAACGCATCAACACTTGCTGCAACTGCTTTATTCAACAAGTTTTCAGTGATGACATCGTTTGCTGTATTTCTAGGATTAACACCATTAACTAACGTCGTTGAAGTTGTTGTGTCAATGTCGTTTGCAAGCGTTAAACTCAAATTGGTAATCGAGTGAACTTTTGCATCGTTATCGCTGATAAGTTTCAAGTTTGCCGCTGACGCGCTTGTTGCATTGATGTCAGCCGTTACATTCGTGCCGATTTTAGACAACAAGGTGGCAAATTGTTCTTCATCAACAGCAAGATTTGTTGGAACGGTTGCAGTAATACCGGCCGCCGCAATTTTTGCTACGTTGGTTGCTAAAACTGCAACATCAGCAGATGTCAAATCGGTTGCAGTAACTAAAGCTGTGCCGTTTTGTACTAAAGGCAACAACTGACCAATTTCTGTATCGGTTAAACCTGCAGTAGAAACGGTTAAGTTTTTCAACTCGGCAATTTTTGTATGTTGTGCTGCAACTGTCATCAACTCAGCAGCAGTCGCACCTGTTGCATCAACGGTTACAGATACGCTAGTTGCTAATTTTGTATAGACCGCATTGAATTGAGCGGCAGTTAAAATAATACCTGTTCCTGTAATACCTAAACCTACACCAGTTGCGTGGATTTTTCCGATGTTATCAACAATCGCAATCACTTCAGCTGCGTTTGCATCAGTTGCATTAACGGTGACATCAACAACACCAGAACCGATTTTGTTTGCCAATGCCAAAAATTGTGTGTCAGTAACAGACAACGTGCTTAAAGTTGGCGAAGCTGTTGCACCCGTAATACCACCGTCTTTAATTGCGCTGGCATTTAGAACTAATGCCGCTATTTGTGAAGGCGTTGCATTAGTTGTATCAACTGTTGCAGTATTTGCAGCCAATGCTGTAGCCACGCCACTTGTTGCAAACTGAGTTGGTGTTAATGCAAGTGTTCCAGTAATTCCACCTGTTGCAAGTTTTGCAGCATTATCAACTAACGCCGTAGTTTGACCAACGGTAGCACCTGTTGCGACAACGGTTGCAACGCCATTTGCTAACGCAGCTGCAACGCCTGTTGTTCCAAATTGAGTAACAGTTAATGGAATTGTACTTCCTGCTGTTCCCGTAATACCTGTTGCTGCAATTTTAGAAATGTTATCAACCAACGCCGTGATTTGAGCTTGTGTCGTTGATGCTGTTGTTGCAACAGTTGCTGCACCGTCATTTAACGCAGCGGCAACACCCGCTGTAGCGAATTCTACTGGTGTTAAAGCAATAGCAGCACCTGTAATGGTAACGCTATCGATTTTATCGATATTGGCTGCAATCCAAGTTCCTGTTGCATTAGCTGCGCTATCTGTAACATGAACAAGGTCAGTTGTAGCTAAACTAGAAGCGGCGGCATCAAAAGTCGCTTTTGTGTAAGAGGTCAACGTAGAAACATCCCCTGCTTTCACACCTAAACTTTCAGCAGAACTTTTGCCCGTTAATTTAATCAATACATCGGTAGATTGAATTCCCGTTGTACCGTCAGAAACAAATACATAAGCATCCGAACCATTAACGAATAAAGCCGATTCGCCTGCTACACCACCAGCAACAGCTAAACCAACTGCCGCAATTTGCTCCGCCAACGTATCATCAGCAGCGGCAAAAACGGCTTTGCCTGTCGGTAAAATTTGCGCTGTGCCAGTCACGGCTGTTGTTAAAACAGGACTAATGCTAAATGCCGTTGCGCCAAAATCAATAACATCTGTGCCAGTTCCGAAGTCAGTAATGGTATCGAAAACAGTTGCGCTAGGAATTGCACCGTTTGCGCTTGCAGCGAAGATGAACGTATCGTTCCCCGCTTCACCCGTCATGGTATCAATGCCAGCACCTGCTATAATTGAATCATTGCCTGCGCCCGCCAAAATTGAATCTACACCAGAACCCGTTTTAATAGCGTTTGCACCTGTTGTGGCGGTGACATTCAAACCAGAACCCGTATAGGTAGAAGCATCTAAATTGCCGCCAACCAATGAAACCGCGATTTTGTTTGTTGAATAGCTGCCCGTTAGCGTTAACGTTTTACCTGCAGTGGTGATGGCATCCGCATTGATATTTGTAATCAAATTGTTCGTGCCAGTGAGTGTAAGTGCAGTGACTTCATCGCCTGATAATACGATTTTTTCAACACCTGAAATGTTGGTGAATGCGCCAGCTGTGTTGCCTGCATTAAAATCGGTCAAATTTAACGTATCTGTGCCATCGCCAGCCGCAACCGTGTGTGCAGAACCCGTAACGCTGATTGTGTCATTTCCTGCACCTGATGTAATGCTATCGCCAATCGTACCGCCCGTTAAAATGATGTCATTACCCGAACCTGATGTAATGGTATCGGCAGCTGTACTACCTGTAATAGCACCTGTTGTGTAGATACCTTTGCCTGTTGTGGCAGCACCTTCAACGGTTGCAAAATGTTTCGTTGTCGTGAGCCAAGTTTTCGCATCACCTGATATTTTAGAAATTTGTGCAGGTGTAAAAGATTCCAATTGATTTGCACTAAATTTTGACAATTGCGCGATGGCTAATCCTGAAATGGCATCATCAGAAAGCGCACCGATACCTGCAGAACTTGCAGCTAAACTGGCTAACGCTGTGGCTTTCATCACGCCAATTTGTGAGCCTGTTAATTGATTCACTTGGGCTGATGTTAAACCTGCAACGTGTGCGCTGCTTAAACTACCAATTTGTTCTTCAGACAACGAAGCAAATGCAGAGGCGTTAAAGTTTGACATTAATGTGCTGGCAACGCCTTTTAACGTTGCCGCTGGAATGGCAAGAATAGATTCAACGCTTAATGCGCTAACTTGATTCGTTGCCAATGCTTTCAATTGCACTTTTGACAAAACAGCCGACTGATCTGGTGTAATTGAAGCCATTTGATCAGTAGTTAACCCCTTGATATTTTTAACTGAAAAACCTTTGACTGCAGCTGGGGTTAATGTAGAAATGATGCTAGTAGATAAAATTGACAACTGTGCAGGTGTCATAACAGAAATAATTCTGGCGGTTAACAATGGTGCGAATTCGGAATTTAATGTATCTAATTGAGCGGTACTCAATAAACCAATTTGTGATGCTGTCATAGCACTAAATTGATCAGACGTTAATGCAGAAAGATTTAATGCTTGAATGTTTGCTTTATTGAAGCCTTTCATGGCAACAAGTGACAACGAACTCAAATCTTCGCTTTCCATTTCAGCGACCAATTTTGATGGTAACGCGCCAACTTGTACCGCTGTTAAAGCAGCGGCTTGTGCTGTAGTAAATGCAGAAACGGTGTCAGTTGTTAAACCCACAATGTTTTGTACACCTAAACCAGCGATAGCTGCTGTTGATAAAACTTCTAAAACAGAACCGTTCATCGCGCTAATGACTTTAGATGACAATGCCGCAACTTGTTCAGATGTAAGAACCGTTGCTTGATCTAAAAGAATGGCATCAATTTGATCTGTTGTTACATTAGCAATTTGTGCAGGGGTAAGTAATTTAACTTGAGCGGGAGTTAATGCAATAAATTGATCGACTGTAAATTTCTTTAAATCAAAACCAGAAGCTGCTGCAGTAGTCATTGCAGCAATCGTATTAGGGTCTACAAAACCTAATGGCAACGCCTCAATTTGCTTGGCAGTTAAAGGTGTGCAGCTTGAGCAGCACTTAAATCCATCTGTTGTTGAGTAGTAAATGCGGCAAAATTTGCTTCAGTTAATTTTGCGATGTCAGCAGGTACTAACAAAGTAATGTCGGTTGTAGTGGCGAATTTTATTGCGGTTGCTGCTGTCGTCGTTGTTGCCATGATAAAAACCTCTGAAATTAGAAATAAATTGGGTTATTTGTGTGCTACAAAACATAGATTTAAGGTTTAGTTGTAGCGATGCTAGACCCTTTTACACGGTTAAAAATTTGAAACTATAAATAAAGGTACCCTCTTACTCCGTATATCGGCAGTAAAAAGAAATATTTAATAAAATTTTAAAAATTAATCGTCATTTCTATAAAGCGGAATCAGCACAATGCGCCGATCAATTTTCGCAGCAAGTGCTAGGTAGGCTGGACTTTGGGTGGATTCAAAAAGCTGTTCAAATTTTTTTTCGTCCATGTGTTCAGGTAAATCACGCGGGTCTGGCATAAAGTCGTGATAATCTTTAATTTGTGCCGTTTGTACTTGAATACGTCGCGCACTTTCGGGTGACGATACCGCTAATTCACCAAAGCGACTTCCCGCTTTATCTGCCGCTAAATCAACAAAACTAAAGCCGCTACCACCCGCTTTTGTGTCGCTCAATTCTTTCACTTCGCCTAACGCATTTGCCACCCGCCGATTCATAGAAGCTGTCAATGCGGCTGCACCAACAAAATGTTGTGCTAAATCTTCTCGTTTATACAAAAACGCCATGTATTTCGGACTTTCTGTCGCGTTGACGTAATCGTTAATCGCTAAAATTGCACTGCGATTTTCTTGAATGGCGGTATCCAATGTGGCACGTTGATACGCTAATTCAAAAACAGGTTTTAACAATTCCGCTAACGATAATCGCCATTTTGGATCGTGTTGCGCGACAACCTCAGCAATTTTTTTTTGATAAATCTCGCGGCTTTCAGCATTGATGGTGTGACTAGGGGAATTTTCTTCGTAGAAAATAGTGAGCGCATCAGCAGAAATTTCAACACGCTGAATAGGTGTTGTCGCCAAAATAAAATAGTCATTCAGAGAAGAATACCGAATCAGCGCGTACATCATCCAATCGGCGAGTTTCGCAGGTAACAATAATTTGCCGACTTTAAATTTCGTTATACGCGGTAAGGTTTCACCTGCTTCACTGCCTAATCGAAAACTGACATTAAAATAATTCGCCACGAAATTCGACGGCAATTTTAAAGCAAATGTACAACGTAATTTTTGATTTACCAGCTCAATGTGTATCGCACTTTGATGATAGCGATTAAGTAAATAATGCCCTGCCAAATTCAAATCAGCTTCCGTAAGCGTAATCGCAGCGAGTTCATCAGGTTTGATTTTCGTACCTTCATGCAAAATCTGTTTGGCTTGCGCGATATGTTCGGGCGTAAGATTTTCTTGTGGCGGTTGATTCGTTTCCGAACTTAATCCACAAATAAACACAAAAACAACCAGCAAAAACAGAGCGGTAATCAGTCCTGTAACAATACGAAATAAAATGGGCAAATGAGGTCGGTACATAGTTACTCGACTTCGAGTTTTAATCCAGCCGCTTTTAAATGTTCTGCTTCGTTCAATAAATCCGCGTGTGTCAGCGGTGCAGTATCAAGCCACCCTGCTGGAAAGCACACCTTAATTTTTGATTTTTCTCCCGTATATCGAAACAGCGGTACTTCGTAATCTTGTCGATTTCGATGCAATACCACCGCGAGTCGCAGCAATAATGCTAATTTTGGCGCATCTACATTCCACGGCGCAGGTAAATCAACAAAGAATTTTAATGAAAATTTACGACGGTGTGTTCGTACAATGACAGCCAATAAAATTTGATCTTGCCGCGAAAATCCTGAGAAATCGCCATTTTCAATCACATACGCGCTGTGTTTGTGATATTGATTGTGAGCAATGTCACGTCCAAGTTCGTGTAAATCCGCCGCCCAATGCAAAAATTTTTCGACTTGTTCTGAATCAGTTTGAAAATAATCTGCGGGTAATTGTGAAAGTAAATAATCTAACGTGTGCTTAATCCGTAAAGCGTGTTGATTGTCCACATGATAACTGTCTGCAACACTGCGTACCGTTGCTGAACGAATATCGTGATCGTAAATACGCCCTAATAAATCATGAATCAGTCCTTCTCGTAACGCGCCATCAGATACGGTCATTTGGGTAATTCCCAAACTTTTAAACGTCGCATAAACAATCGCTACGCCACCAACAAAAACGGGCAACCGTTCCGCATCAAGCTCTGGAAGATTCAATGATTCAATGTTTTGGCAAGAGTGAATATGCTGTACTAATTGCTCTAATCCTTCGAGTGTAATGCCATTTTTACTCCAATTCTTCGCAAACAAAACTTTATCAATCGCGCGTAAACTGCCAGATGCACCGATGGCTTCGTTCCAGTTTTTTTGTTGGAATTTTTGTTGAAATGGCTCTAAATGCCGTTGAGCAAAAATCACCGCTTGATTAAAATCTGGCTTGGATAATTTACCGTTTTTAAAAAACACATTGCTCACCGTCACACAACCCATCGGCAAACTTTCTTTGTCGAGTGGATTATCACCTGAGCCGATAATGTATTCAGTGCTGCCGCCACCGATGTCCATGACTAAACGCACGACACCCGATTGACTGCTTAAATTATTCGCCACGCCTTGATAAATTAGTCGCGCTTCTTCAATCCCAGAAATAATATGAATCGGATGATTTAACGCCCGCTCGGCTTTTTCTAAAAATTGCGCGGCATTTCTAGCGGTTCGCAATGTACTCGTTCCAACAATCCGTACACTTTCTGGCGAAAAATGACGAATGCGTTGACCAAATCGTTCTAAACACGCTAAAGCGCGTTCTTGCGTTACTTCATCGAGATGATTTTGTTCATCTAAGCCCGACGCTAAACGCACCATTTCTTTTAATCGATCAACTGTTTTTAATTTGCCATCAGTCAAACTACAAACAATCATGTGAAAACTATTGGATCCTAAGTCTACAGCGGCAACACAACTAGGTGGTTTTTTTAACACGAAAAGTTCCTATTTTTTTAAAGTTTTATTGATAATTTTTTTTCTTTCACACTCAACCCATAAACCAACCCATCAATCACAATCCCAACTGAAAACTCAACGCATCAATAATTTCAGCTCTTGTGTCGTCGCTTTTTACTTCGCCCAATTTTTTAATCAGCCGTTTTTTATCAACGGTTCGGATTTGATAACAAAGCACCAACGAATCTTTATCCAATTCTGAGTGTTCTTTTTTCAATAACACTTCATTGGGGTAAATTCGGCGACCCTGTTTGAGCGAAGTTAGCGGCAAAATGTTTATAACAGGCAAAATCGCGTTAGTTTCATCAGCACTAATAATCAAAACAGGGCGCGTTTTACCCTGTTCAGAACCAATCGTCGGGTCAAGATTTACCAAATAAATGTCCCAACGCATCACCAGCCCTCGCCATCAATATCAGTGAAATCATCACTAATCATCTGCAAATCCGCCAAAAAGAGCGGGTCATGTTGGCTTAATTTCAATTGTGCGATTTTTTCAGCGTGTGAAATTTTCGGCGGTTCTTTGAATAACAAAATCACTTCCATCAGTTGGTTTTCGTCGATATTTTCAGGGACATCAATCACGATTTTATGATTACTTGGTACTCGTTTTAATTGTCTTAATGCAATCATTTCCCACCCTCCACAATCAAAATTTCTTCATCACTCAACCCATATAAAGCCCATAAACCAACACATCAATCTTCTACACAGCCAATTGCTGTGCCATTTCAATATCTTTGCGTAGTAATTTATTGATTAAATCGTGCAGACGTTCGGGATTAAAGTCACATTTTTTATTTAAAAATTGCATGACATCTTGGTCTAAGTAAATCGGCATTTGGATTTCTTCCACAGGCACATAAAATTTCCCCTGTTCTGCATTTGAAAAATCATATTCATCTTTCATCTTTTTGCCCTCTGTAAATAAGTGGATTTTTCTTTATTCGTTGCTTTTCTGGCTGAAATAATTCGCGTCACATCATCACAACGAAACGTATGCACCACTAACAAAATTTGCTCTTTCAAATTCATTCCCAACATTAACCAACGCTCTTCCTCTTCTGCATAATCGTCTGGAATACTCAATGCCGAATGGTCAGAAAAAACATAAACAGCATCACGAAAATCAATTCCGTGCTTTTGAATGTTCACTTTGTTTTTGTATTCGTCCCATTCAAATTTCATCCTTTCCCTCCACAATCAAAATCTCCTCCTCACTCAACCCATAAAGCCCATAAACCAACCCATCAATCTCACGTTCCAACGCGCTGGTGTCGTTGCCTGCTTTTTTCTCGGCAAGGATTTCGTCCACTAATTGGATAAACGGTTGTTGCTCTGATTCGGAGATTTTGGGAATGGGAATTTGTGAAAGAAAACCTTCACCTTTGCCTCCAGTGACATTAGACGCTTTTAAAATCACGTTATTGAATAGCGTTGAATTGAAAATTGAGAGTAAGTATTTCAGGCTTTTACCAGTAACGATATAAACCTTATTGTTGCAGTAAAACACCTCTTGAACATACGAGGCGTTCATTGCATCACTTATTTCACGATAAATAATTTTTTCTTTTTCAAATTCACGCCAATAGGTAGCCGCACATCTTTGCAACGCATACCACTCGTAGCAAATCCCAGTTTCAGCTTGGTTTCTAGCTGACAATTCATTTTTGAATTTTGTTAAATGCTGATAAATAGCGGGATATTGTTTTTCAAATTCAATTTCTGCTTTTTCAGATACGCCAGAAATACTTGAATCTTCATGTAGCGGAAAATGCCACGGTATAAATATCAACCATAAACCCGCATATTCCGCCGCATAACGTTTAATATCACGTCCGCGCAAAATCGGTTTAATAATTTCGGCTGATTTTGGGTCTTCGTTGCACAAACGTTCTTTGGTTTCGGTGTTGATAATGAACGCTTCGTTAAAACCTGTTTTGATGCCGTAATTGATATTCACATCCCAATCTTTTAACGGTGTACCTTTGGCTTCGATTTTGGCTTTGATTTGTTGTTCGATGCCTGACGAAATCACCCAAACGTCTTCAGACATTTTTGGCATGATTTGGGAATGTGCGGCGAAATAATCCGCGAGCGGCGTTTGAATGGTGAAATCGTTTTGAATGGTGCAGGCGTTGAAATGTAGGGGCGCACCTGTGTGTGCGCCCTCCAATTCCGTATTTCTCACGATAGACGATTTTTCAATCATCAATGTTTCGTGCATTGGAGGGCGCACACACAGGTGCGCCCCTACGTTTTGCGTGATTAAAATGTTTGAATCGACAGTTGCTGCGTCAAAAACCTGATAACCACCGAAATCAATCAATTTGAGCGGCTGGGTTTTTGTGGCTAAAAAGTTTCGTAATGATTTGCCATAACCTGCACGCATCCATTTATTTGACGTAATAAACGCAAGTAATCCGTTTTGTTTGAGCAATGAAACGCCTTTTTCAATAAACAGCGCGTAAATGTCGCCCGTTTTAACAAAGGTTTCATAATTTTGCGCTTGCCAATCTTTTTGGCATTGTTGCCCTGAAAATTTTTGAATTTGAACATAAGGCGGATTGCCAATCACAATATCAAAGCCGCCCGAAAGTTGCGGGAAGAAATAGCGGGGTTCAAAGAACGCAACGGCTTCGTGTTTGAACAAATTGGCGTAACTTTGCCAAAGTTTTTGGTGGCTTTCGAGCTGGTCGATTTGTTTTTTATTTTTGGTTTCGTTGTGGCTTAACGATTTGATGCCGCGAAGTTTTTCGTCGCATTTTGCGTTGATGAGCGTTTCGATTTTGTCGCGCAGTTTACGTTTATCGTCGGGGTTGGCGACTTTGAAATAATCGTGCGTTAAGTCGCTGAAATTTTCAAAAAAGGCATCATTCGAGAACAGCGCGTTGTTTTCAAAATCGTCTTGAGGTGCGGCGATTAAGGTGTTGGCGGCGATAATTTTAAAATCCAAGTTGGGCAACGGACGAATACCGAAGTTGTTGGATTTATCGCCATGAGGTTTTTGGTCAACAATCAGCGAAATGAAAAAGCGTAATTTGCTGATTTGGGTCGCGATGGGCTGAATGTCTACTCCGTGAATGCAATTTTCGATTAAGTACAGTTTGCGCCCGTAATTAGAGGAATTGTAATCAAAAGCGTCGTTAATTTCTTGCAATCGAGTGGCTCGTTCGTCATGGTTGCCAAGATTAAACGCCGCATCAGTTTCACGGATAGCCTTTTCTTTTTGAAGTTCGCGCCATTGCACATTTTCTTCTTTTGTTTCTTCATTTTTATCCAGTTTCGATAAAACAAAAACGAGTTTGTTTAAAATTCCCATTGGAAATGCGCCTGAACCGCAAGCAGGGTCGAGAATTTTTAAGTTATCGATGAATTGAATTAAATCTTTGGTTTGCGTTTCATCGAATGGATTTTTAGTTTCGTGGTAACTAAGCAAATGACGCACTTTTTCAGCATCAACGCCAGTATTAGAAAAATATGTAATCAATGATTCGTCCACCATGTAATCGACAATTTCACGCGGTGTATAAAACGAGCCTGTTTGTTTTCGTTGATAAGCTGCTAGTAAATTTTCAAAAATCTGCCCTAATAATTCGGGGTCTAAGGCAATATCTTCTTCCAGTGGGGTATTTTCTTCGATAGTGAATTTATGGTTTTTCAAAATATCAATCAAGCCGTAAACGGTGACATTATTCTTCTTTTTGTTGTCATAAGCCGCACTTAAATCGATTTTTTTATATTCGCCAAAAAAGAGTTTATCGGGAACAACAGCTTGTTTTTCTTTTTTAGAACTTGTTGTAAAATCATCAATGCGAATCTCAACTGGGCTATCGGGTTTTGTTCGATCTAAACAATCGAATAAACCGCCATTTAAAAAGGGAATTTCAGCAAAATATTTTTCAAAATCAGAGTCATTAAATAATTCAACGTAACGATAAACGAGTTGATAGCCATGTTCTTTATGTGGGAAAGTGCTTTTGCGTGGCTCAATAACCTTACGTTTATCAATCGGCATATTCAGAGTGGCGAAGAACAGGTTTTGTAAAATCGCTTTGTAATAAATAGTTTCGTTGCAATTTTCGCCCGTGAAATTTTTTAGCATTTTGGTTAATTCTTTTTGGTCAAAAAGTTTGGCACTGATTAAGCCTTTTTCTTTCATAAACCAAACGAATAAAATTCGTGTCAATAAACGGATAAGTGATTCGCTTTGATGTTGTTCATTGAAAATTAAATCAGTTTCTGGGCGAATTTGTGGGAATTCGACTTGTGACAAAGCGAACAAATACCAATTAAACAATTTTTCATAAAATTTATCATTCAGTGTTTTGATACTTAAAACTTTAAGCCAAGCGTTGTGCAAATCAACAAAATTGGCGTTGGCTTTCAACTTCAAATTATCAAATACCAAATCTTCCAAAATATCCACATGAGCGCGATGCGGGTCATTGATACGAATATCTTTAAGTAACGTGACTTTTTCTAACACGTCGCGGCTGTCATCTTTTTTATGTAATCGGCGATTGATGACAGACAACGTAATCGTGTCGCCGTGTTTGAACAAAATCAAAATGGGTTGCTGACTTTTATTGAGTTCACGAGTGATTTTGACCAAATCGGAACGTGAATAATGGGATTGTCTTAATTCAATCGCCACGAACATATACGATTCGATAATCGTATTATCAACGGGTTCTGGCATCGATTGAACACCGTCTAAATTATCACCCGCTAATTGAAACAAAAACGCCGAATCAATAATTTCGCTGTGTTGATATTTGAAAATTTCGGCAACGGTTTTATTTTGGGTGCGTGAACTTGAATAGCCCAATTCTTTGAATAATGCGAGGGCATTCGTTTTTAAATCGCCGTCAGCAAATCGGTTGATGAGCGTTTGAAGTTTGTTTTTATTGGTCATCGAAAATGCCGTCGTAGATTTCGTGTAAATAAATCGTTTCTTGAATGCTATTGATAACAATCGAATCGGCTAAATTGTGGTAATCATGCAAAAGCCATTCATCGTTATCAATTTTGCGAAAATGCTGCACAAACACCTTCTCAGAATCAATCAGCAAATAATCTTGAAAACTTGGAATTGAACGATAAAGCGCAAATTTGCCGCTTTCATCATATCGGCGTGTTGAAGGGGATAAGACTTCGATAATCACAACGGGATTGAGTAACGCACATTGATTTTCGGTTAATTCTGGTGTTCCACAAAATACCGCCGCATCAGGATAAGTAATTAAACCGTTTGGCGTTTCAATTCGCATATCGCTGTTAGTGGGTGTGCAACATTTTCCGCGTAATTTCACATTCAACGCTGAAAACGTATTACCTGAAATTCGAGCATGATTAAACGTGCCGCCTGACATGGCAAAAATTTCACCGTTATAAAATTCATGTTTGATTTCCGCGCTTTTTTCTAAATCAAAGTATTCGTCACGAGTGAATGATTTGGGTGTTGTTTGTGTGTTTTTCATGTGTTTTCTCCGCTAATGACTAGCCATGTGACCAACGTAAAATCAGTTGGGTTTGTGATTTGTTCTGAAACGATTGGCAATAACGCACCACGTCCCGTTGCTAATTTTATAATTTCTTTTTCTTGGAAGGCTTCACTAATCGCATCAACGGATTTCGCCACCAAATCGTAATAATGTGTCATGTCACTGCCATCACCCGTTTGGTCATCAAATAATTGGCATAACGCTTCATAAGGTTGGTCTTTACCGATGCACAACATTTTGAAAACTTCGAGCGTGTGTTTAGCTTCAACAAAGTTGCGTCTGACTTTGCCATCGTCTTGAATGTAAATTAGAAAAAACGGCGTAAGCGGATTTACTTGCTGCCCCTTGTCTTGCTGATAAACCTTTTGTTGCAGACAAAAAATAACGCCTTTGTGGATATTCAAATCGGGTTGCTCTGGCACGATGCCATAAAGACCGAGTGGCGCGTTGGCTAATTTATCGCGTTCTAAATCCAAATAGCCACCTAAATCAGCACGAAAATCATCAAAATTAAAATCAGTTAATGTCGCGCCATCATTGAGTTCTTCTAAATCCAGCACTTCATCTTTCATGCGTTTTAACTGTTCATCACGATAATTTAATTCATCGTTAGCATCGTCTTCGGTGAGCAACAAATTATCCGAACCTGTGGCAGAAATATCCACTAACGCCATTCGTGCTTCAACCCGATTTTTCAAATTCAAATACTGGTCGAGTTCAGCCGTTGCCCAAAAGTTAATCATCGAAACGTCTTTGTTTTGGCTGTTAATTCGGTCAATCCGTCCGAAACGTTGAATCAAACGCACGGGATTCCAATGAATATCGTAGTTAATGACCCAATCGCAATCCTGCAAATTTTGCCCTTCCGAAATACAATCTGTCGCAATTAACATATCAATTTCTTCAGTAAGCGTATTTTTAAAACCACTGCGTTTTTTAGCGGTGGGCGAAAAATTGATTAACACGTCATTAAAATTTGTCATGCCTAAAGTGGCTTCACATTTTGAACCTGTCACTAAGCCAGAATGAACGCCTAACTCTGTTAAATCGGATTTCAAGGCATTGTACAAATACTGGGCGGTGTCAGAAAATGCGGTAAAAATCAGCACTTTTTTAATCGATTTGCCTTGCTTATCGATGGTTGGATTGCTGATTTTATGGGTAATCAATTTTTTTAATTCATGTAATTTACCGTCACGTTGAGATGTGATGTTTTGAGCGGTATCCCGCAGTTTTTTTAGTTGTTCTTTGTCATTTTCTAAATCCTGCAACCAACGCTCACAATCTAAATGTTTTAATTTGAACTTGATTTTTTTACCGACTGCCAGCGCATCATTTAACTCTTCATCGTCAGAATCATCATCAATCAAATTTTCAATTTCATCGAGTTGTTTTATTTTTTTAATCAAATCCTCAATCTTAATAACCGTTCGAGCCATCGTGTCCGCAAATGACACAACGGAACTTTCAAGGCGTTTTAAAAAATTCACCTTCATCATGCCGATTAAATAATGCTCACGGTTTTCTTGAGTGAAGTTTTTTACTTTGCTTTGATATTCAGGTAAATCGCGGTATTCGTTGAGTAGGTATTTCGTCGGATTAAATAACGATAATTGATAAGCTGAAATTTCTTTTTCTATGCCGACAAACGAAGGAAATACGCCGAGCGTGTCCATGTCGTAATAAATCGATTGTGGGGCGGTGCGTTTAGGAAAGCCGCCCAGTTCTTTTGCCACATTGGGATAGTGACGTTCAATGTGTTTGCGTGAACGGGCAATCGTAATCGCGTCGAGTAATTTGAAAAAATCTGCGTTCAAATGATGCGCTAATTGCGACTGGCGTTTGTTTTTAACCGCATCATGGAAGGCATTTTGCGCGGCTCGCAGTGTTTTTTTCGTATCGACAATGCCAATATCAGCAAACGCATGAGTATCGTCGGCACTAATGAAACGAATTTGATTATACAAATCCGATAAATCGTTATTTACAGGCGTTGCGGATAACAATAAAACTTTCGTTTTTTCACCTGCTTGAATCACATCTTCTAGCAAGCGTTGGTAGCGTGATTTACCGTTTTTGCTCTTGTTATCATTTCTAAAATTGTGCGATTCATCAATCACAATTAAATCAAACTGACTCCACTCGAAATCACTTAAATCGACATTGTTTGACAGACCTTTTTCACGACTTAAATCAGTGTGGCTTAATACGGTGTAATTTAATTTGTCTGCTTTTAATGGATTTAATTGGCGTTTATAAAGCGATGAATAAAGTAACCAGTTTTCGCTGAGTTTTTTTGGACATAAAACCAAAACATTGTGATGTTTTGCCTCGAAATACTTGATGACCGCTAGGGCTTCGTAGGTTTTACCCAACCCCACGCTGTCTGCCAAAATACAGCCGTTATGCGCTTGTATTTTAGTAATCGCGTGCGTGACACCTTCTTTTTGAAAATCAAACAAGGTGTTCCAAATTTCTGACTTATTTAAACTTTTTTCAGTGGCTTCACGTTGTTCTTGATAGCGTTGCCAGTCCTCATAAAAAACATGATAGAGCGTTTTGTAATAAATAAACTGCGGTGAATGGTTGTGATAAAGCTGGGTTAAATAATTCAATACCTCTTGTTTAACGTCTTTTACCAATGTTTTGTTGTTCCAAATGCCATCAAACCAACTTTTTAAATCCTGTCTGTCGCGGTCGCTATCGACAACTAAATTCAATTCGATATTTGAATTTCCATCACCTAAACCGTGCAACGTAAAATTTGAGCTACCAAGTAATGCCGATTCAACACCGTTATTGTTGATATGGTAGAGCTTGCCATGTAGCAAATTTGTTTGAATCAGCGAGCGAATTTCGACTTTTTCTGTTATCCAATTCGCACACGTTTTAGCAATCGCTTTTTGATTCAGGCGGTTATTTAGCCATAAATCTTGTTCCACAATATGAAATGCTTTCGCCTGAGATTGTGCTACGTCTAGTTGCTTAACAAAAGTCGGTTCACCGAATAGAAATTGCAGCTTATCAATCGGTAATAATTCTGCTTTTAGGGCTTCAAATCCAAAAATACTAAAATAGGCTGATACAAAACGTAGCTGTGCATTGGGTTGTATTTTTTCTTTTAAGAAATCACCGACTTTTCCAAAGTCATGATTATCGCGAATGCCGCTCATCTATCGAACCACAAATTATCAATTAAGCGGGTTTTACCCAGTTTGACAGCGACAAGCATAATAAGTTCGTCATCATTTAATGTAGCAGGTTGTAAATCCGAACGTCGTGCTATTTTGAAATAATCCAATCGAAAACCATTTTGCGTCAATGCTGAAATTGCACATATTTCAACCTCAGCAATCGTTTTTCCAGCTTTTAAATTATCATGAGATTGCTGCAAAATTTGATAGATTTTAGGAGCAAATAAGCGTTCTTTTTCGTTCAAATAACCGTTGCGCGAACTCATTGCTAAACCATCTAATTCACGCACCGTCGGCACACCAATCAATTCAATTGGCAAATGTAAATCGCGCACCAACGTTTGAATGACAACAAATTGTTGAAAATCTTTTAAACCGAACAAGGCGACATGAGGCTGTACGATATTGAATAATTTACACACAACCGTCGCTACACCATCGAAATGCCCTGCCCTCGATGCACCGCAATAATTTTTTGAAACCTGTGAAACATTTACTGACGTTTGAGCATTTGGCGAATAGATTGTTTCGACGTTAGGCAAAAAAACTAAATCACAGCCTTCCGCTGCCAACCATTCACAATCACACGTTTCGGTGCGCGGATAATCGGAAAAATCTTCGTTAATACCAAATTGTGTCGGATTCACAAAAATGCTGACGACGACTTTATCTGCATGGCGTTTTGCTTCGCGTACCAGTTGCAAATGTCCCGCGTGTAAATTACCCATCGTCGGCACAAAAGCTATGCGCTCACCAGCGTTATTCCAATTTTGAATACAATGGCGAATATCTGAAACGGTATGAAGAATTTGCATAAAAATAAAAACTTGAGAATTAAAAACTGTGAGCAGCGGTGGGAAATTCGCCTTTTTTGACTGCGTTAAAATAATTCTTTAACGCAGATTCAATGGAGTTGGTATCAGAAAGAAAGTTTTTTGAAAAACGTGGGCGTTTGCCCGTGCTGATGCCGAGCATATCGTAAACAACTAAAACTTGACCGTCACATTTCCTCCCTGCCCCAATTCCAATGACAGGAATCGTTAATTTTTCAGTAATTTGTCGTGCTAAATCGGCGGGAACACATTCTAAAATCAACATTGTTGCTCCTGCACTTTGAATTTCTAACGCATCTGTGAGTAATTTTTCAGCCGCTTCAGCCAATTTACCTTGAACTTTATAACCACCAAGTTGATGAATAAATTGCGGCAATAATCCTAAATGCCCACAAACTGAAATGCCTTGCGCGACTAAGAATTGGACGATTTCGATTTTCGCACCTTCTAGTTTTACCATTTGTGCGCCACCGTCCTGGATTAAACGCGCTGCATTTTGTGCTGCAGATTCAGGCGTGGCGTAAGTCATAAAAGGTAAATCAGCAATCAACAACGCCCGTTTGCACGTTTTTGTAACGCAACGAGTGTGGTAAATCATGTCGTCGATTTTTACAGGTAACGTGGTCGCATGACCTTGAATAACCATACCGAGCGAATCACCCACCAAAATTACTTCAATTCCAGTTGTATCAATTAGCGCAGCAAAACTGGCATCGTAAGCGGTTAAACAAGTGATTTTTTCGCTACGTTGCTTCATCGCCAATAAATCTAAATGCGTAAGCGGCTGATTTGAATTCAAGGTTAAATAGCTAGACGACATCGTATAATCGCTCTAAACCATCTAACGGACAACGTGCGACTAAGTCTGTGAGTTTGCCGTGTGTTGGAATCGTCAAATTAGGTGCAATTTCAGCCAATGGATACAACACAAAAGCGCGTTCCGTCATGCCGTAATGGGGTACGCATAATTCAGGAAAATTCAAAATTTCGTCGCCAAATAACAAAATATCAATATCCAACGTGCGTGCGCCCCAACGTTCTTTACGAACACGACCTTGTTCATTTTCAACATTTTGCATCACGGCTAATAATTTCAGCGGTGATAAATCTGTTTCAATCGCCATTACCGCATTGATGTAATCGGGTTGAACTCGTGAATCCATTGGTGGACTACGATATAAACTCGAAAATGCAATTTCTTCGATACCGCTTATCTTTGCAATGGCTAATCGTGCATCGCGTAATTGCTCGATAGGTGTTTCTAAATTACTCCCCAAACCTAAATATGAAATCATCACGCACTATCCTCATTTGACACGACAGCCGTTTTTGTTTTTTTACGATAAACCCGTTTTTTCTTTGGTTTTGTCGATTTAGGCTGCGCTTGAGGTTGTGTCATTTTACGCCGTTCGGATTCATTCGCTTTTTGGTACGCTGTCCACCATTCCGCCAATTCTTCCGATGCAGAACCTGCTTGGGCGCGTAAAAGTAGAAAATCATAAGCCGCTCGAAAGCGTGGGTGCATCAATAATTTACTGGCTTTTGCACCGACCCGAAATTCAAATTTTGCTTGTTGATTCCATACTTCACGAATGGTCAATGTCAAATGACGGGGCAGTGAAACACGTCGAATTTGCTGCGTTAAAATTTCGCTCGCTGCTGAAAAAGACGCATCAGATTTGAGCATTCCTTTTGCTAATTTTTCATTGGTGCGTTGCATCATTGGTTCGTACAAAAATGCAGCAAATAGAAAATAAGGCGCAACTGGTTTGCCTTCCGCAATGCGTTTGTCTGAATTTTGTAGTGCGTGAATCACCATCATTTTGGGGAAATTTGATGTTTCACGAGATAAATCTTTTTCAACCGCTGGGAACAATACTTCAAATAAACCGTAATGACGCAACATTTCAAACGTTTGTATTCCATATCCCGTTAAAAATAATTTTGTCACTTCATCGTGTAGCCGTGCGGCGGGAATGCTGGCAAGTAAATGCGCGTTAAGGTGAATTGCTTGTTCGCAATCGGTGTGTAATTTGAAGCCTAATTTCACAGCAAACCGCACCGCTCGTAACATTCGCACTGGATCTTCTCGAAAACGTTCGTTAGCATCACCAATTAAACGAATTAAACCAGCTTTGTGATCGGCAATGCCGCCAACATAATCGACGATTGAAAAATCACGAATGTTGTAATAAAGCGCGTTGACAGTGAAATCGCGTCGCCACACGTCATCATCAATCGTACCGTAAAGATTGTCTTGAAGAATACGCCCTTCTTTTGTTGAACTCTGGGCTTCACTTGGTTTTTCGCTGCCACTTTTACGGAATGTTGCGACTTCGATAATCTCACGACCATAAATGACGTGCGCTAAACGAAAGCGTTTGCCAATAATTCTGCAATTAGTAAAAAGACTGGCAAGTTCTTCAGGTAAAGCGTTAGTCACAACATCGAAATCTTTAGGTTCACGTCCCAGCAATAAATCACGCACGCATCCACCGACTAAATAGGCATCAAAACCTTCTTTTTTGAGTTTGTAGACGACTTTTAAAGCGTTATCACTAATTTGTTCGCGCGAAACGTTATGTTCTAAACGTGGAATAACTGTTGCACCGTTGTAATTTTCAGTAACACGAGAAATTTCAGGCGATTTTTCAATGAATTTTTGGCGAGCAATTTTTGCCGATCTAATCGGTTGTTTGTCCGAATCTGCGAAGTTTTTTAAAAAAGTTAAAATGGCGTTCACACTCAATTGGTTTTATTCATAATGTGGCTAATATCATTGCAATTCACACACAGTTAATCAACATTTGTTTTCTTTTACATTGTGGTTTTGAATAGAGTAAAATCGCCACTGTTTTTAATTCTTTGTATACGCGACAACGTATGCACGTTCAAATTTGGAGTTGTTATGTTTAAAAAAATTATTACTAGCTTAATTGATCAGCCTATTTTAACTAGCTTATTTCTAAGTGATTTCTTCGTATTATTATTTCATCGTCCGCCGTTCTTTTTCTCATTGTTAATGTTTAGTGGTTTGTTAGCGATGACAATGTACTTTGGACAAAAATTGTCGTTGTTTAAAATTTAATATCGTGAGTTATTGTAACGGCGTATTCGTTTAAAACCATGTCACACACATCGATTTTAATACGCCGCTTTGCTGCGATTATTTACGACTTACTTTTACTGTTGAGTGTTCTTTTTGTCGCAACCGCGTTAATTTTACCTTTAAACGCGGGTCAGGCATTTGACCCACAAAACTGGTTTTACGCAATTTATTTACTCGTTATCAGTTTTATTTTTTATGGTTGGTTTTGGACACATGGTGGACAAACATTGGGTTTGCGAGCATGGAAACTACAGGTTTTAACGTTCGATCATAAAAAAATCACTTGGGGTCAAGCGGCTTGGCGTTTTATAGGTGCGATAATTGCTTGGAGTCCATTGGGATTTGGTTTTTTTTGGTCACTCTTTGATAAAAATAACCGCTGCTGGCATGATTCTTTATCGAAAACAGCGGTTTTCTACAATCCAACAAAATAGTAAATTAACCTTCGCAAAAATTTAAGGGATTGAATCATTATGGCATCGTGGGCAAGCAGTCTTTTTTCTAAAAAAACAACTGATATTAAAAATTTATCTGAAGAAAAAAGTGGTAAATCTGTTGATACAAACACCGCTACAGGTTTATCTGCGGCTACTCCACCACAATCCGCAAAAGAAGCAAAACAACCTTTAGCGATATTGAAAAAATTAGCACCTATTCGTGATTTGAATGACGAGGACATTGTCCAAATTGATCAGTGGATTTTAACTTATACTCCTGAATCTGTTGTATTTGTTCTAGGTGAAAAAAGTGAATATCTTTATTATTTGCTTAAAGGCAGCGTTGAACTTGAATCCGATGGTGGGGCAAATTATTTCATTGAAGAAGGTTCTACATTAGCGAATCTACCGCTTAACAGTGGAAAAGTTTGCGGTGCAACAGCAACTACAAAATCCCAAAGCGTTATCCTTTCAATGCCAACCAATTTGGTGCAATGGTGGATAACAAAAAACAAATCAAATCCTGCCGATAATTTAGAAATTATTGATATTGAGTTACCTAAAGAAATTCCCAATACACAATTCTTTAATAGTTTTGCGAAAGCCTATCGAGAAAATAAGCTGAGTTTGCCATCGTTGCCGCAAGTGGCAATTAAACTTCGTAAAGCGATGGAAGAAGATATTGGTATTAAAGATGTTATTAAAATTATTGAAATTGACGCACCGATTGTGGCGAAACTGATTCAAGTTTCAAATAGTGCGTTATATGTATCAACAACCCCCATTAAAAACTGTCACGATGCTGTTACTCGTCTGGGTTTGGAAACAACACGAAAACTCGTCATGGGAATTAGTGTAAAACAATTGTTTCAATCTAAATCGCCTCAGCTTATGGCGAAAATGATGGAATTGTGGAAAAAAAGTTTACATATTTCGAGTTTGAGCTTTGTACTCGCCCAAGAATCGGGTGAAGTAAATCCTGAAGACGCATTATTAGCGGGTTTAATATGTGACATCGGCGCGATTCCATTATTGCATTTTGCTGAACAAAATCCAGATAGTTACCCCGATTTAAACGAATTACAAATTGCGATGCCTTATTTAAATCCTCCCGTCGGTTCTTTAGTTTTGCACACGTTAGGTTTTGCAAAAGAAATTACTGAAATCCCAAAACATGCAGAAGATTGGTATTACGAAAGTGATTCCGATAAATTGACGCTGATTGATGTCGTTATTTTGGCAAAATTACACAGCTATTTCGGCACGGATCGCGCCAAAGAATTGCCTTATATCAATTCAATTCCCGCTTATACAAAACTAAAGAATGGAAAATTAAATCCAGATTTTTCATTGGATATTTTGTCCAAAGCACAACAACGTATTGATGATGCCATGAGCATGTTTGGTTAATGTTTTTAAATACACTTGCTGCATTTTATCGCTCGCTACAACGGCTACTTGCCTTACCACAAAACCTTTTATTTGGTGGTTTTGAGCGTATTTTTTCGTCATCATCTTCTGCCACCGAAGAAGATGATAATGAGGCTGCTGAAGAAATTAACGAACTTCTTAATCCAGATAGTATTTCTAAAGATGCGATTCCTGTTATTCCAGTATTCGTTACACCAACAGCCCGCACCGCTCCGATTTACATTAACACTACTGAGCCACAAACCGTCAGATCACTTAGAAAGTTTGCGCCGCTGCGTTATTTGTCTGAAAGTATGCTTGAACAAATCGACCAACAAACGCTGCATTACACAGCCGATTCGGTTGTATTTATTACAGGAGAGATTACAGAATATGCGTTTTATTTGTTGCATGGCAGTGTTGAATTGCATCCTGAAGGCATCTTTCCATACACCGTTAATGTCGGTACGCCACAAGCTGGATTGCCATTAAATAGTGGTTTTTCATGCGGTTCAACCGTCGTTACAACTGCGCCTTGTATTATTTTGGCAGTTTCGCGCATTTTTCTACAACGACTAACCCAACAAAAATATCGTTATACTTTAGGTAACGAATTTATAAAAAGTAATTTACCGCGTGATTTACCTAACAATCGTTTTTTTGCCGATTTTGCACACGCTTATCGAGAAAATAGTTTGTCTTTGCCTAGTTTGCCGCAAGTCGCCTCACGTTTAAGACAAGCTCTGCAAGACCCCGACGTTACTATTGTCGATGTCATAAATATCGTGCAATTTGATGCAACGATTGTGGCAAAACTCATTCAAGTCGCAAACAGTGTGTTTTATGCTGCCGAAGCTCCTATTACAAATTGCCATAATGCGGTGCTTCGTTTGGGATTAGAAGCAACACGTCGCGTAGTGATGGGAATTAGTGTGAAACACCTGTTTTATTCTCAAAATAAACAGCTGATGAGCATGATGCAATCGACTTGGCGGAGCAGTATTTACTTATCGAGTTTGTGTTACATTTTGGCAAAAGAAAGCAAAACGGTGAATCCAGAAGATGCTTTGTTAGCGGGCTTGATTTGCGACATCGGAAGAATTCCTGTGTTGAATTTTGCCGAAGAACAATTAGATTATTCGCCCGATTTGCGCGAACTTAAAACAGCATTACCATTTTTAAGTCCGCCAGTTGGGACATTGATGTTACATAATTTGGATTTTTCCGCTGATTTAATCAACATTCCTAAGTTTTCAGAAGATTGGTTTTATGAAAGCGGTGAAGAACAATTAACCTTAATTGATATTGTCATTTTGGCGAAATTACACAGTTATTTTGGATCGAAAAAGGCAAAATACTTACCTTATCTCAATACGATTCCCGCGTATGTAAAACTCAACAAAGGCAAGTTAAATGGCGACTTTTCGCTTAACGTTTTACATCAAGCGCAAGCACGCATTTATGAAGCAATGACATTTTTCTCTTAATCGTCTTCATCAATATCATCGTCGTCAAAGTCATCCGTATCATCTTCAAATTCAACTGTTGCAGGCATATCGTCCTCGTTCCATTCTTCATCAAAATCAAATAGCGTTTTTAAATAGCGGTATAACAAACGCGATGATTTTGACGATTGCCCTGCCGCCAATTCTTTTTGAGCATTCCGTATAAGTTGGCGCAAATGTTGACGATCCGCGTGCGGTTGCTCATCTAATAATTCAGTTAGCGCATCATTTCCTTCACTTAATAAACGAGTACGCCATTTTTCAATAATATGATGTTCTCGTACAGCGTGACCACTTTGATTTTTGAATTTAGCCACTTTTTCAATAATCGGCTCAACCAAACTTTCCATTTTATAAAATTGTTGCGCGATAAATTTAAGTTGACGTTTGCGAGCAGATTTACGCGGCATTTTTGCAACTTCACGAATCAACATTTCCAACTTTTCAGGCAAGCCCAACGCGGTAATTTGAGCTGACGGCAGCGATGAAATTTCTTCACCTAACGCCAATAATGCGGCAATTTCTTTTTTGATTTGGGTTTTATTTGGACGAACAGCGTAATAAACGATATTGCCATCTTCGTCATATTCGTAATCATCTTCGTCGTCATTATTTGGATTATTTCGGGTGATATATTCAGTCATTTTTCTAGGGTGTTAGTGGAAAGAAAAGGTGAAAGACATTGCGTCTTTCACCTACTTTTTATTTAGTTACGCACATCAAATTCAATTTTCCAATGTCCATTATCTTTATTTGAAAATGCCTGCAATTCTAACGTGCCGACTTCGGTGACAGCGGAACCTAAATGCACAGCAACGACTTCGCCAGAACGTCGCCCTTCTTGATCAAGTGTTATTTCAATTTCGTTTAATTCTGAAATTTCATCATCTTGCCAATAATCTAAACGTGTACCGACAACGTCTTCACGGCGCGTTGTCGAACTAAAGAATCGGAAACGGACTTGCTCACCGACAATTAAACCAAATTCATCAGTTGGTAATTCGACTTTTGTCCCCTCTTCCATGCCAAATGGCGCAATACATAAGGCTTGAATTTCAGGCGGCATTCCAGGCACAGACGGCATCGCACTTTCAATACCAACGTAATAAGCTGCCGCTGTTCCGCCTTTGATACGAACGCCTTTGCCTTTACGAACAAAACCGTAATATGCCGCGCCACGAGCAACCGCTAAATCTAAATCTGCACCTTCTAATAAACGCGCTTCGGGTGAATTTTCAGTTTTCAGCCAATCGTTTAATACATCCATCAAACGTTGGCTTAATGCGTCAGCTTTGAACACGCCGCCATTAAATAAAACCGCTGTTGGATGCAAGAACGTCGCGCCTTCGGGTAAATCAATACCGTCTAAATCGTCGGCGGCATTTTGTTGTTTTGCCAAAAATGCGGCTAAGTGGCGTGTGATTCCAGCGTCTTGAGCATACGGCAAACCTTTTGTTTGTAGACCTGCACGAGCGCGTGAAACAGGGCGTTCACTCACAAGAACTTTGGGTAAAAATCCTTCGATTAAAACGCTATTCACTTCGTCGCGGGTTAATTCGCTACGCAATGTGCCGTCGATTAAAGATGAACCGCGATTCGGTACGACTAATGGCACACTCGCAACATCGCTTGAAAAAATCTTTTCTTTCGCATCGCGGCAACCGTGTGTTAACGCTTGAACTTGCCACGGTTCTAAACGTTTGCCATCTTTTTCGATTTTAGCTTTGACGGTGTACGCCAACGCTAAATCCATGTTATCGCCACCGAGTAGAATGTGTTCGCCAACGGCGACGCGCGTTAAATCTAATACGCCATCTTTTTCAGTAACCGCAATTAACGATAAATCAGTGGTTCCGCCACCCACGTCGATAACTAAAATCACATCGCCAGTTTTGGCTTGTTTGCGCCATTCGCCTTGCGTTTGTTCAATCCAACTATATAACGCTGCTTGCGGTTCTTCGAGCAAAATCGCATGACTTAAACCCACAGCGCGAGCGGCTTCAACCGTTAATTCACGCGCAGCTGGGTCGAATGATGCAGGCACAGTTAACACCAAATCTTGCTCAGAAAGTGGTGCGTTCGGATGTAAATGTAGCCACGCGCTGCTCATGTGTTCCAAATAGGCTTTGGTCGCTTCAAATGGAGATACTTTTTGAACTTCATCGGGTGCATCAGCAGGTAAAATTGCTGATTTGCAATCAACTCCTGCGTGACACAACCAACTTTTCGCGCTTGAAACCAAACGAATGGGTGTTTTAGAACCTAGATTGCGTGCAATTTCACCGACAATAAAATCAGGTTTTTGATTCCAAGGAAGAACGATTGAATTTGCAGGTAATTCTGCGTCATTCGCTTGATAAATAAACGAGGGTAATTGTAATTTTTCTTCAACAATACTCGGGGACGTTAATTGCGAAATCCCCATTACTTGTTGTGAAAATTCAGCTTCAACGTCAGTAATATCGGCATAAGAAAGCACGCAATGCGTTGTCCCTAAATCAATCCCGACAGCAAACTTTTTGCCTGTTGCATCATCAATTTTTTGCGTTGATTTAACAGCGACTTGTGCAGGTTCAACTTTTAATTCAGAAGCTTCTTTTTTTGCTTCATCAACTTTCGTTTCAACCACCGCTTCAACTTTAGGAGCTTCTGCTTTGGTTTCAGATTTAACGTCAGGCTTTTTCACCTCGTCTTTTTTCGGTTCATCAACTTTCGCCGTTTCAGCCGCTTGTTTTTTCATTTTTTCAAAAAAACTCATAATTCAACCTCTGCTGGCGCGATTACATTTGCGTTGTACCCTTGAACGGTACTTGGCAAACGTACATCGGTGACTTGCCAACCTTTATGAATAATCGTGCCTGTAAAGGGTGGATTACCGACAATGTTGCCCGTCACGCGTACTTTCGCCGCGTCGTAGCCTTCAATCAACGTGATTTTGTCACCTTCGTTTTCTTTTGCAATCGAAGTGAAAGTGAAATGTTCGTTTAAGACTTTATTGCAACCTTCGTGAATTACACGCGCTACCATGCCAACATCTTCATCGCTGTGTGCGCCCATATCTTCTTTGATGAAGTCGATGAAACGTGCGTCATTTTGTAATAAATAAAGTAATTGCAACGCAGCATCAGAGTTTGCTTCTTTTAACACAACTGGTGCAGGTGCTGGAATTTGGACGATTTTTTCAACTTCAACAATGCGTTCAACAGGCACTTCGACAATTTTTTCGACGATTTGAATAATAGGTTCAGCTTGCACAATTTTTTCAACGATTTTGATTTGTGGTTCTGCTGCATTATTTTCTTTACGTCGTGCCATACACATGACTAACGACAACAACGTTAAAATCAACGCACCCGCCAAAATAGCCGATGTTCCTGCCAAACAAACGTGCCACGCATCAAGTGTTGTTGGTTTGAGTGCTAAATCAATTGTGTAATTGGTTATATCCATTTTGAAACCTCTTTTTTATAGTTTTTATTATTGAACGGAACGCGCCGCTTCGTTATACATCATGTCTTGCAACACCAAGCGCGTGGTTTGCAAACGCATTTGTTTCAAATGTCTGTCAGCAATGATTTCAGGCACTTTTTCAGCGATATAAACCTCACGCATTTTTGCCAACACATTTTCGCATTGTTTTACAATGGCTTCGGTGGCGTGACGGCTTTCTTGTTTTTGATAAGGTGCTTTTTGCATTTCATCGGCGACGCATTTTTTATACACGAATTTTGACTCTTGAATTTTTTTAATTGTCGCATCGCTGATGGTGGTGTTTTGCCAATCGTCTTTTGACGGTTCAACAGCAAAACTGGCGGTGGAAATAAATAACAATGGGATTAAAAACAATTTTTTCATGTGATTCCTACAAGGTTTAAGCGTGATTTCAGTTTAATTTTACGCGAATTGCCTAAAAACAAATAACATTTATCGAACCCGCCAAGATTCGGTAAGATAGACGCTATTTTTTACTTCCAGACTTATAGTTAATGTTATGACGCAATCTTTTATTTCAACCAAACTCATTCCTGTAAATGAACGTTTAATTATGGCACTCGACGTGCCGAGTATCGATGAAGCAAAAGCACTTGTCGAAGAATTAGGCGACAGCGTAATTTTTTACAAAGTCGGCATGGAATTATTCATGTGTGGCGATTATTTTGGTTTCATCGAATGGCTTAAAGCACGCGGCAAAAAAGTGTTTGTCGATTTGAAATTTTTCGACGTACCTGCCACCGTCGGACGTGCGATTGCAGCGTTAAGTCAAAAAGGCGTGGATTTAGCCACCATTCACGGCAATGACGCAATTATGGAATATGCCGTTAAAAACAAAGGCGATTTAAAAGTTTTAGCTGTTACGGCGTTAACGAGTTTAGACCGAGGCGATTTGAACGATTTGGGTTTTCAATGCGACGTGCGTGAATTGGTTTTATCTCGCGCAAAACGAGCGTTAGCGATTGGTTGCGACGGTATTGTGTCTTCGGGTTTAGAAGTTTCAATGTTGCGCGAAGAATTGGACAATAAATTACTCGTTATCACGCCTGGTGTGCGTCCTGTCGATAATCGTGAAGACGATGACCAAAAACGGGTTGTGACCGTCGAAGGTGCATTTCAAAATGGCGCGGATTACATCGTGGTCGGTCGTCCGATTCGTGATGCGGCAAATCGCAAAGCAATGGCAGAAACTATGCAAGCCCAAATTGCTGCACAATTCGTATGATTTTTGACCCCGAATTTACATCTTCACTTTTAGTTGCGCTGCTAATGGGTTTATTTAGCAGTCTGCATTGCATCGGAATGTGTGGCTCAATTATTGGTTCATTAACGTTCAGCCTTGCACCTGAAATTCGCCAAGATAAAAAACGCTTGTTACCATTCATTTTCAGCTACAACGCGGGACGCATTACCAGTTACGGTATTGCAGGTGCAGCGGCTGGATTGATTGAGGTTTTAGTGACATTGCCGCTCGGCGAAACACATGGTCATCGTTTATTACAAATTATTTCCGCGCTAATTATGACGGGCGCGGGGTTGTATATTGCAGGTTGGTTTCCACGTTTTGCCTATATCGAAAAATTGGGATTGCATATTTGGCGACGTGTTGAACCGTTTGGGCGCAAATTGATTCCCGTCAAGGACTGCAAACACGCCTATTTATTCGGCATGGTTTGGGGTTGGATTCCGTGCGGATTGGTCTATGCAGCATTGGCATTGACGATTGCCAGCGGTAGCATTTTGCAAAGTTCGTTGACGATGATTGCATTCGGTTTAGGCACACTTCCTGCTGTAATGGGAGTTGGCGTGATGATTAGTGTTTTAACACGTCTTGCATCGATGAAACGATTTAAACAAATTGTTGGGATTATCATGATTGCGTTGGCACTGTTTTCGGCGTTTCCAACGTTGAATCCAATGGCGATTATGCCGCACACCATGCACGAAGGATTATGAATAATTTTGAAGCTATTATTGGTCAATCGCCTTTATTAGAAACATTGATTCGCAGCGCGAAAATCGTGGCTGCAACCGATGTTACCGTTTTATTGAAAGGTGAAACAGGAACAGGAAAAGAAGTTTTCGCACACGCGATTAAAAATGCGAGTTCACGCGCCAACAAAGAATTTTTAACACTCAACTGCGCGGCATTACCTGAAAGTTTGATTGAATCTGAATTGTTTGGACATAAAAAAGGTTCTTTTACAGGCGCAATTCAAAGCACACAAGGTTTGTTACAAGCAGCAAACGGCGGTACGTTATTTTTAGATGAAATCAATTCATTGCCATTGTCGATTCAAGCAAAATTATTGCGTTTTTTAGATTCAGGTGAATGTTTAGCGGTAGGTGATGTGCGACCTTATAAAGTCGATGTGCGTGTGATTGCCGCGACAAATGCGAATTTAACAGAATTAATTTCAAGCGGCGCATTTCGTTCAGATTTATATTTTCGATTAAATGTCGTGCCGTTTGAATTACCCGCATTAACAGAGCGTAGCGAAGATATTGAATTATTGATTGCTCATTTTTTTAAGCTATTTGAAACAAATCACAGTATAAAAGCCCCAAAATTCAGTAAAGCCAGTTTGAAAATTTTGAAGCATTACCACTGGTCGGGGAACATTCGAGAATTACGAAATTTATGCGAACGGTTAAGTATTTTATTTGCTGACCAAATAATTGAACCTGAACATTTACCGCTTGAATTTCAAAAAACAACAAACTCCATCGAAACGAATGATTTTGTGTTGCCAAGCGTAGGTTTGAAATTAGATGCGTTGGAAGCGAATTTGATTAACCAAGCGTTAGACCGCACTCAAGGAAATCGCAGTAAATCCGCACGTTTGCTCGGAATTACCCGCGACACGTTACTTTATCGAATGCAAAAACACGGCTTTTTCACCTCCTAAACCAACTGATAGCCTGACAAATAAAAAAACCGCTCCTCAGTTTTTACGCCGAGGAGCGGTTTTTTAGGTTTAAAGAGCAGGCTAGAAATTATGCAATAGTTAAGATGCCCGATGCGATTGTATCGGCAACAGCACCAGTACCAACCAAAATAATAGATTGATTCGCAGTCAGACCATCTGCAGAAGCCCAACTTAACATTACGTCGGAACCAGAATCACCAAGAGTAAAACCCGCAGATGAATAAGTTCCTCTAACTTCTACAACTGTACTGCTTGTTACAGTTAACGTATTACTCGCAATAGCAAGAGCAGTAACCGTTACATAACTGGCATCAGTGCCTAAAGAAGCCGTTAAATTAATTGTGTCGCCAGCTGTTACCGTAATAACGTCTAGTGCTGACGTTGCAATTACTCCCGATGAGGGTGCAGAAGCCGCAACACTTGTATCAGCCGATGCAGATGAAATAACATATACATCGTTTCCAATACCGCCATCAATAATATCAGCACCAGCACCACCAGTAATTGTATCTGCTCCAGAACCACCAGAGATTGAATCGGATGCACCACCACCAGTAATACTATCTACACCAGTAGAACCAGTAATAGTTATCGCTGCTGTTGCGGCTGAACCATCAACGAATAATGTACCAGCGTTGGTAGTTGATGCAAAAGTTTGAATCGAACCACCTGCTGCGGCAACAGAAATTTTCGCTATTGCACTTGCAGAGATGCTCAATATGTCTGTTCCTGTTCCCCAATCTGTAATTGTGTCAGTACCAGAATCAACAACGAAAGTATCTGCTTCTGTTCCACCCGTAACTGTGTCATTACCCGCACCACCAGTAATGCTGTCAGCACCAGAACCACCAACAATAGAGTCACTACCTGCAGCACCAGTAAGCGTATCGGCACCCGTGCCACCCGTGATGGTATCAGTTACTCCAGTTGCTCCAATGAACGTAATGTTACTCGCTGCACCAGTAACAGTGATTGTATCTGCACCACCACCGCCATTAACTGTTAAGGCAACAGTAGACGATCCTATAGCACCGCTGAAAGTCAATAAATCAGCACCTGCATTACCCGTAATTGAAGTAAATCCAGCTGTTGCAAAACCTGCATCTAGTGTCGCTGTTGATCCTGTAGTACCACCCAAAACTAATGTTTCCATGGTAAGAACATGAGCGAAATCACCTGTTGTAAGTGTTGTTGAGGGAGCTGTAATAGTTAACGTATCCGTTCCATCACCACCCACAACAGTTGCTGCGGCTAATAAACCTGCATGATCTGCAAAAGTAATGAAATCATTACCAGCACCCGCAGTGATACTATCAGTACCACCACCACCTGTGATTGTATCGTTACCAGAACTACCTGTAATCGTTTCGGTAGTTGTATTTCCTGTGATACTCACAGCCGATTTGCCTGCTGTAATGGCTGTTGTTCCAGTAGGTGCAACAACCGTTGCTGATGTTTCAATACCTTGTCCTGTAGTATTTCCAGTCATCATTGTGTAGCTTTTTGTTGCAATCCAAGTAGGGAAATCACTATTTGAAGCAATCATTTTAGTAATTTGTGGCTGTGTAAATGATTCAAGTTGCCCTGAACTTGTTGTTGATAATGCTGCTAACTGCGTAGATGTAATTCCTACAACAGCCTCTGTTGTTAAAGCTGCAATTGCACCTACACCAACGGTCGTACTTCCTAACCCTTTGAACGTAGCCACAGTCATTACGCTGACTTGACTTGCCGTCAAACCACCTGCATTTGAAGCAGTCAATGTAGCAAGCTGTGCTGGTTTTAAGAATGGAGCTTGATCTGCCGTAATTGAAGCGACATGAATAGTATCAAAACTAGCGATATTAAGGCTTGCAATCGCTTTTGAATCCAAAGCCGCTACTGCGCCTGTTGTCCCGCTAGTTAAATTTAAGGCTTGAGCAGCTGTCAATTTTCCAACAATCGCTGCTTTTAAACCTGCCGCCGCATCCGAAGAAATTGTTGCAAGTTCATCAGATGTTAGTACAGCCGCTTGCGTTGCTTTCATAGCCGCAACTTGATCAGAGGTTAAAGTGCTTATGGCACCTGTGCTAGTTGTTGTTAATTTAGGTATTGCAAGGGTTGAAAGTGCTGCGAAAGAAGCAGGTGTCATTGCGGGCATTTGATCCGACGTTAATGCAGCTGCTTGAGTGCTGGTTAAAACTTTTGTTAATCCAGCAGGCAACGCGGCAATTTGATCGGTCGTTAAAGCCGCAATTTGATTTGAACCATCGACTGTATTCAAACCAAGAATACCTTTCGTTGTTAAACCTGGAATGGCAGCTGGATCAATTGCGGCAATAGCTTCTGTAGTCAATGCTTTCACTTGTGATGAAGAAAGTGATTTCAACGCCGCAGACGTTAGCAATGCCGCCCCGTCTGAGCTAATTGCTGCCATTTGAGCAGCACTTAAATAACCAAACTGGGCTGGCTTAAATGCAGCTAATTGACCATCACCTGTCAAATAAGAAAGATTCAAACCCGATGTGTTTTTTGCCGTGAAACCCGAAATTGCTTGAGGACTTAATAAGCCAATTTGTTCTGATGTTAAACCTGTAAAAATTTGTGTAGAACTTAATGCAGCAATTTGTGCAGACGTAATAGCAGGTACTTGATCGGTTGTAATAGCAATCAAATGCGTTGTATCTAACGCCCCAAATGTTTTTGAGGGTACAGCTGCCAATATTTGACCATCCAAAGCAGCCAATAAATCTGTCGATAATGAAACAAATGTTTTAGATGGCATCGCCGCTATCTGAGCAGAACTGAAAGAGGTAATTTGCTCTAAAGTTAAAGCCGCAACTTGAAGTGTCCCTACTCCCATCATTTGAGATGGTAAGAGTGCTGAAATTTCAGGAGGTGTTAATAACGCAAAACTATCAGAACCAAGTAAATTGAGTTTCAACCCTGCCAAACCACCAGAAGCTTTTGCTGTTCCCAAAGAAAATGCGCCCAAATGATCTGCATCTAACGCATTTAATTGTTTACTTGTGAAACTAGCAACTTGAGCAGAAGTAAGTGTCGTTATTTGTTCTGGCGTTAAACCATTAACTTGATCGGTTGTTAATGCAGAAATAGGCAAACTGACCAACGCTGCTTTTGTAATACCAGGCAACGAACCTGGATCAAGATATTTCCATATATTCGTGAGAGAAGGCAATGTTTTAGCTGTCATTGTCGCTAAATAATCAGGGGTTAATGCACTCGCTTGTGCAGAATTAAGTGCTGCAAGCTGAGTGCTTGTGAACTTTGCAAACTGCGCGGGAGTAATTGTTGACATATCTGTCGTTGGCGTAAAAATAACTGCAGTTGTTGTTGCCATTGTTTAATTCCTAAAAAGTATAAGCGTATAAAAAGTGTTAAGTGTGTAAAAGCGAAAATCATGTTTAAAAAAGTACGTTTCTTTTATCGGCATAAAATCCGAAACCTTTCGTATATTTTTGAAATGATTTTAACAATTGTGACTTAATTCACATTGTCAAACCATCAAACGTCGTGAATTATTGAACAAACGATTAACTATGCAACGGTAAAATAAGTGTTTGCTGCAAGTAGTTTGAGTTCCAGCACTGCCAATTTTAACCGCACTTGTTGTCCAGTTTCCATCAGCATCGTAATAAATAGCACCTGTATCAGAGGCAACAGCGTAATTTAAAACGCTCGTCCCCGTTAATGCACTGTGATTGCCAATGTTAACGCCTAACAATCCTAAATTAGCAGCGGTATCAAATACGATGTTATGTGCTACGCCAGCATAGGCAACACCACCTTGAGTCACAGTTAAAACTGATGCCGCTGCACCTGTACCCGTTAAAACAAGTGTTGCCGCTGCATTCGCTGCTAAATCAGAAACATTTGTTCCTGACGTTGTGCTAGTAAAAATAGCTTGACCTGTTGTGCCAGCTGCAACGGTATAACCCGTTAACGTACCAGACATCGTTAAACCAGAAACCGTTCCGCCCGTTAATACGGTGACAATGTTTGCAGCAGTAAGAGCAGTACCTGCCGCTTGAGTAAGTGTCACACCTGCCACAGCAATTGTTCCAACCCCTGTATCTGAAAAATTAGCAAACGTAACCGCCGCACTTTCAGTAGAAGCAGCTAAATTTGCAACTGTTTTTCCCACCGCTGCAGTGGTGCCAGATAATTTAACAATATCCAATGCTCCAATAAAATTAGTTATCGTATCGGCATCAGTCACGGCTGTGATATTTGTCAAATCAATTGTGGCGGCGTGCGTGTGTGATTCGGTTAAATTGATAGTATCAATTCCCGCACCGCCTGTAATTGTTGTAGCGACATCTTTTGCGTTGATAATATCAGCAAGCGTTCCACCTTTTATAGTTGATGTTGTTGCCCCCCCTGAAAGTGTTAATGAAATCGTGCTTGCTGAACCGTCAATGCTGGTAATCCCTGCTGCTAAACTCGCATCGACAGATTTAATTCCAATTGTTGAAGTAACGGTTCCCAAAACAACACTTCCTGAAGTGACAACAGTTGCATTAAATGACAACGCTTCAACACCACTTACTTTCCCAAAATCAGCATCCAAAATAGTGCCAGCAGCTGCACCTGTAATACTAATTGTATCTGTGCCTTCGCCACCAATCAGTGCCGTCAGTGCTGCTAATTCAGCCTTATTTGTAACAATAAGCGTGTCATTTCCTGCGCCCGCATCAATGTTATCAGTGCCACCGCCTCCTGCAATGGTGTCGTTTTTTACCCCCCCATAATTGTTTCAACAGAAGAATTTGCAGTAATGCTAACGCCAACTTTACCCGCAGTAATTTTAGTAGTGCCAGCGGGAATCGTGGTAGTCGTGTCAGATGTTTCAATGCCTTGCGTCACTACTCCGCCAGTCATTGTGATAAAGCCTTTTTTATTTATCAACCAATCAATCGCGTCATTACTTAATGCAGCTACCTGTGCTTGAGTGAGTGATTCTAGTTGATTGGCATCCACTGTTGATAACGCATTTAATTGTGCTGTAGTAATTTGGGGAACTGCGGCAGTCGTTGTCAATGCGGAAATCACGCTTTTATCTAATCCTTTGAATGTTGAGTATTTCATCATAGCGATTTGACTTGCTGTTAATGCCGCCGTTTGTGTCGCATCTAAGCCACCGATTTGAGCTGGTTTAGAGTTTAAATTATAAATTTGATCGTCTGTCAGTGCTGCGATAGCAGCGGCATCAAAATTATTAATATCTAGTCCAGTTACCGCTTTAGGATCTAATGCTGAAATGGCAGCATCACTTAATGCTGCTGACTGCGTGGCAGACCACGTTGCAAGATATGTACTTTTTAAAGCTGTTGCCACATCACTTGTAATTTGAGCAATTTGATCAATACTGAATTTTACTGCTTGAGTTGTTTTCAGCTTTAGCATTTGATCGACTGTCATCGAAGCAATTGCTTCAGGCTGAATTGATGAAAAAGCAGTGGGACTAATATTTGCAAAAGCCTCTGGCGTTAATGCAGCAAAAGCCTCTGGAGTAATTGATGCAACTTGAATAGGTTTTAATGATTTTGCTAATGCAGGTGTTAATTCTGCTATTTGTTCGACGGTTAACGTCGCGACTTGATTGGATCCAAATGCAGTATCTAAACCGATGATATTTTTGTCTTTCAATCCGCTAATAGAAGTGGGTTGAATAACGGCTAACGCGGGCAATGAAAGCGATTTTACTTGTGTAGAAGTTAATGCTCCCATTTGAATCGGGGTTAATAATGCAGCACTTGTTTCATCAATCAATCCAATTTGAGCGTTACTCATGTAATTAAATTGCGCGGGTTTTAATGCCACAATTTGACCATCACTCGTTAATTCGGAAAGTCTTAAGCCAGACATATTTTTTTTATTAAAACCTGCTATTGCGTTTACGCTTAATACGGCAATATCTTCGGATTCAATCGCCGCTACTTGTGAAGATTTTAATGCGTCAATTTCTGCAGATGTTACGCTTGAAAACTGATCTGTGGTGAGAGCAACTAATTGTGTCGTATTAAGTGCAGCAAACGTTTTTGCTGGAAGATTTGCAATAAATGAATTGGTTAATACCGAAACCAAATCTTCAGATAATAAAGATAATGGCTTTGAGTGAAATGTAGTAGCTTGTGTTGTTGTAAATGCGACGAGTTGATCTTCAGTTAAACCTGGAACTTGCTTCAAACCTAAAGTGGCAATTTGCGTTGAACTTAATGCGGCAATTTCTTCTGTTGTTAACATTGAAATAGTATCAGACGTTAAATTTGAAATTTTTAAACCCGTAAATCCTCCAGGATTTGTAGGTGTTCCAATCGATAATGCCGCAATATGTTCAGCATCTAATGCTTGTATTTGACCACTACTCAATGCGTTAACTTGATCAGAATTCAATGCTGCCATTTGCTCAAGAGAAAGAGCTGCTACTTGATCTGTTGTTAATAATTTAACCGTTAATGCAGGAATAACTTTTGCTGAAATACCAACAATTGCATCGCCAGAAATATATTTCACCTGAACACCCATAGAATCCAACATTTTTGCTGATAAAACAGCCATGTGTTCAGAAGTTAGACTTTGAGTTTGTACTTTTTTGAGTGTCGCAAAATCTTGGGTAGTAAATTTAGCAAAAATATCGGGGGTAACTTCAGAAATATCAGTAGTCGAAGCCAGTACAAATTGTGTGGTAGCCATCTTATATCCTTAAAATAAAATTGCGATTGAATTTCCTGTCATCTTGGCTATCGGCAGTTAATTAGAAATCTTTACTCCCTCAACAGTGTTTTATCCCCCTTGTTGCCATCAATTTGACTTTAAAAAAGTCAAAAGTAGAATGACAGTGTTTTATTTTTAACAACATTCCAGTTTTGCGACTGGATTTTTTATTTTTATACCAAAGGAAAAAAGTAATGAGTCACACTTTATACACGGCTAACGTGCAACGGGTTCAACGCTGCGAACTAGCAGTACCTGGAACAAGTCCAGAAATGTTTGAAAAAGCATTAAAAAGCGGTGTAGATTTTATCTTTTTAGATTTAGAAGATGCCGTTGCACCCGATGATAAATTACGCGCTCGCAAAAACGTGATTCAAGCGATTAACGATTTAGATTGGCGTGGTCACGGCATTACGGTTTCTGTGCGAATTAACGGTTTAGACACGCAATATATGGTGCGTGATGTCGTCGATTTAGTTGAACAAGCAGGCAGCAAAATCGACACCATTTTGATTCCAAAAGTGGGCGTTTATTCTGACGTTTATATGGTTGAATCGATGTTGAATCAGTTAGAAATGCAACAAGGTTTGAAAAACAAAATCGGCATTGAAGCATTAATTGAAACTGCGCTTGGTATGGCGAATGTGGAAGATATTGCGAAACAAGGCGCGTTGGGTGGGCGTTTAGAAGCGTTGCATTTTGGCGTTGCCGATTATGCGGCGAGTAATCGCGCTCGCACTGTCAATATCGGCGGTTTGAATCCTGATTATCCTGGCGATCAATGGCATTTTGCCTTGAGTAGAATGACAGTAGCGTGCCGTGCTTACGGTTTGCGCCCAATCGATGGTCCGTTTGGCGATATTAAAGATCCAGAAGGTTATATTTTAGGTGCAAAACGTGCGGCAGCGTTGGGTTGCGAAGGAAAATGGGCAATTCATCCGTCACAAATTGCGTTAGCAAACGACGTTTTCACACCACCAGAATCAGAAGTCACGAAAGCAAAACGTATCTTGGAAGCGTTAAAAGAAGCCGCTGCACAAGGTAAAGGCGCAGCTGCATTAGACGGTCGTTTAATTGATGCTGCTTCTGAAAGAATGGCAAATAATGTGGTTCGTGCCGCCGAAGCGATTGCTGCAAAAACGAAATAATCAACATCAAAAAAGAGGAAAAACATGGATATTCATGAATATCAAGCCAAAGAGTTATTAAGTGGCTATGGTGTAAAAATCGCCGAAGGTGGTATTGCTCATACACCTGAAGAAGCTGTGCAACGTGCGCGTGAAATCGGCGGCAACATTTGGGTGGTTAAAGCGCAAATTCATTCTGGCGCACGCGGCAAAGCGGGCGGCATCAAAATTTGTAAAACACTTGATGAAGTCAACGTCGCAACGGGTGAATTATTACACAAAGTTTTGGTTACGCATCAAACAGGCGCGGCAGGAAAATTGTGTGACAAAGTCTATGTTGAAGCAGGTACAGACATTAAAAAAGAATTGTATTTCTGTTTCTTAGTTGACCGAATTTCAGAACGCATTGTGATGGTAGGTTCAGCACAAGGCGGAATGGAAATCGAAGAATTATCAGAAACAAATCCCGATGCCATTACCAAAATTTACATCGAACCAGCCGTTGGTTTGCAAGATTATCAAGCGCGTGAAATGGTGTTTGCGATGGGATTAGCACCTGAATTGATGAGTCATGCGGTCAAAACCATTAAAGGTTGTTATCGTGCGTTGCGTGATTTAGATGCAAATATGCTCGAAATCAATCCGTTAGTTATCACGGGAAGTGGCGAATTGATTGCCCTCGATGCAAAAATGGGCTTTGATGAAAATGCGTTATTCCGTCGTGCAAAAATTGCGGATTTGCGTGATAAAACGCAAGAAGACCCACGCGAAACCGCCGCAGGTGATCATGGTTTGAGTTACGTTGGTTTAGACGGTGACATCGGCTGCATGATTAACGGCGCAGGGTTAGCAATGGCAACAATGGATATGATTAAACTCGCGGGTGGTGAACCTGCGAATTTCTTAGATGTTGGCGGTGGTGCGTCGGCTGAACGAACTGAAAAAGCGTTTCGTTTAGTTTTAGCGGATGAAAATGTCAAAGCGATGCTCGTCAACATTTTCGCTGGGATTAACCGTTGCGATTGGATTGCTCAAGGCGTTGTGCAAGCGGTCAGAAATATCGACATGAAAGTGCCGTTAATCGTGCGTTTATCAGGTACGAACGTTGAAGAAGGTCGTCGGATTATCGCCGAAAGCGGTTTGCCGATTATTACCGCTGAAACGTTAGCCGAAGCCGCAGAAAAAGCGGTTGCCGCACGCAATCAAGTTGTCGCAAATCAAGGAGCATAAACCATGGCAATCTTTATTAACGAAACCACAAAAATTATCGTTCAGGGTTTTACAGGCAAAATCGGCACATTCCACGCGCAAGACATGATTAACTACGGTTCAAACGTAGTTGGCGGTGTCACACCAGGCAAAGGCGGACAAAAACATTTAGACCGTCCCGTTTTCAACACAGTAAAAGAAGCGGTTGAACTCGCAGGCGCAGAAGCGAGCATTATTTTTGTGCCGCCAGCGTTTGCGGCAGATTCGATTATGGAAGCGGCTGCAGCTGGGATTAAATACTGCGTCGCGATTACTGACGGCATTCCGACACAAGACATGATGCAAGTGAAAAACTTTTTGCGTCGTTTCCCAATTGAAGAACGTATGGTTTTAACAGGACCAAATTGCGCGGGAACAATTACGCCTGAGCGTTCGATGCTTGGCATTATGCCAGGTCATATTTATATGCGTGGAAACGTAGGCGTGGTGGGACGTTCAGGCACGCTCGGTTATGAAGCCGCCGACCAAATGAAACGTTTAGGCATTGGTATTTCAACGTCTGTGGGCATTGGAGGCGACCCAATTAACGGCAGTTCGCACCGCGATATTTTTGAACAATTCGAGCAAGACGACGAAACCAAAGTCATTTTGATGATTGGTGAAATCGGTGGTCCGCAAGAAGTCGATGCGGGGATTTTTGCGAAAGAAAACATGAAAAAACCTGTGGTCGCCTACATTGCAGGTTTGACTGCGCCTGAAGGTCGTCGTATGGGTCACGCGGGGGCGATTATTTCGTCAGCGGGTGAAAGTGCGGCGGAAAAAGTTGCTATGTTGCGGGATTTAGGCGTAACGATTAGCCCAACGCCTTCGGCGATGGGGGAAACGGTGGCTAAGGTTTTGGCAGGGTTGAAGTAAAACTTTTGCAATAAAAAAACGCGACTTTTTAGGGTCGCGTTTTTTGTGTTCTTCTGAAATAAAAAAAACATCTACTTTTGTTTGGGGGGCGGGATTAGTACCTGTTACGTTGTTGCTGTTGCTGTTGCCAATCCATGTCGCGCCGTTGCTGATCTATCTGCGACTGTTGACGATCATTTTCCATTTTTTGATTAAATTGATCCTGCTGACGCTGACTCTGCTGTTCATACTGCTGCATTCGATTCCGTTGATCTTGCTCCCACTGATCAGCATTTACTGAGGATGCCATTGTCAGCATGGTTACTGCCATAAAAATTACTTTTTTCATAAAAATCTCCAAATTTAAAAATGTTAAAACCTTAAAAATTGAGGCGTGCGAATTCTAAGTTTTCGCTGCTACTGCTACAATCATCAAAACGTAGTACCACTAACCGTGTTTGTATCACTTCTATGAAAATAAATGAAAAAATCCGCGTAATGCGTGAATCCAAAAATTGGACACAAGCCGATATGGCTGAAAAATTAAATATGTCTGTTGGTGGCTATCGCAAAATCGAGCAGGGTCAATCAAAAGCTGACCATCACAAACTTGAACGATTTGCACAGCTATTCGATGTCGATTTACTGGAGTTAATGTCTTTGGGTGATGGTCACGTTATTTTTATCGGTGATAGTAACCACTCCCTTTGCAACGTCATTGGTTCATCGGCTGAAATCGCTTTTGAAATCCAAAAACTACAAATGGCAATTACGCACAAAGATGAAACGCTCAATCATAAAGACGAAATTATTGATTTTCAAAAACGTGAGATTGCGCGGTTGGAAGAAATTATTGCGTTGATGAAAAAAGCTGGAGATTTCAACTAATGCGTTACACAATCAAAGCACAACAAATGTCGATTTGGAGGATTAACCATGATTTCAGTCACTATTTCAGAACCATTAGCGCAAGCGGCAATTTCAAGTATTCGCACCGCATTTCCTAACACATTAGCTATTTATCTTTTCGGGAGTCGTGCTAACGGCACAGCACATTCAGACAGTGATTTAGATTTAGCCGTATTGGTTGCAGGTTATGCAGAGCCTTTGCAACTTTGGGATATATCGAATGATTTAGCTGAAATCGCAGGTTGTGATGTGGATTTACTCGATATGCGAGCGGCTTCAACGGTCATGCAATATCAAATTTTGCAAACGAGTCGCTGTTTATGGGCAAACAAATTAGAAGCCGATTTATTTGAATGTTTTGTTTTAAGCGAAAAATTATATTTTGACCAAGCCCGTGCGGGACTATTAGACGATATTCAAAAGAGAGGAACCGTTTATGGATGATGTCTTAATCAATAAAGCCGACACGATTGAACGTTGCGTGGCACGAGTTCGAGAAGAATACGATTTTAATCCTGATAGTTTTGAAACTAATTACACCCGTCAAGATGCTGCCATTTTAAACATTCAACGAGCGTGTGAAGCCGCATTAGATATGGGGCAACATTTAATTCGTCGTGATAATTTGGGCGTGCCACAAAGTTCGCGGGATGTTTTTGCGCTGTTAGCGAAGGCAAATTGGATTGATGATACTCTGGCAGAATCACTCAAACGAATGGTGGGATTTCGCAACATTGCTGTGCATGATTACAAAAAATTGCAATATGTGATTACGGTCAATGTGATTACGCAGCATTTAGATGAATTTTTACGTTATTCATCGGCTATTTTGAAAAAAGAGGCAATTTCACAAACTGAAGATTTCAACTAATGCGTTACACAATCAAAGCACAACAATTAACAGGTAGAAAATCATGTATGCAGAAAAACTAAAACAATTTGAGAACGTTGAAAACTTAGGCGGTAAGGCATGGGAACACGCCGTTATGATTGATTTGGCTGAAAAGTCAGGCATTAAAGATTGTGCGATGCACTGCTTTCATTATCAGCAAATGTTTGAATTGTTCTTTAAGCATTTGCTTGAAACCAAAACAGAATTTGGGGCTTATCCACACACGCACAAACTTAACAAGCTGTTAGAACAATTTGCAAAACAAACGAGTTTTGAAGTGGATTCATTGCATTATTTCGACGCGCTAAATACCGTCACAGTTTGTGCAGAAGCCTATCGTTACAATTTTTTGATTGATTGCAAAACTTACCAGCGTAGTGTTGAAATTCTCAATGTCTTACTTGATGAATTAGTTGAATTTACCAATGCTCATTGAATTTCTCTTGTCCACGAAATAGAAACACGCGTTTCTAGCCATTGTTGTAAAAAATCTAAAAAACAACGTACTTTGGCAGACATATATTTGCGATGTGGATAAACGGCATGAATGTCGAGTGGTGGGAGTGCATAATTTTGAAGTACAGCTTTTAATTTACCTTTTTCAATATCACGGCGCACAACATACGTCGCCAAAACAACCAATCCTAAACCATTTAACGCTGCGACCCGATTAGCTTCAGCAACATTTGTTTGCATCCGTCCCGACACATTAATAGTCGTAAAACCGACATCGGTTTTAAATTTCCATTTATCTTGTGGCGCACTCGCCCAATTCACTAAACAACTGTGATTTAGTAAATCTTCAGGCGTTTTTGGTACACCATATTTTTCCAAATACTCGGGAGAACCACAAACAATCATGGACGAACTTGCCAATTTTCGCGCCACCATGCTGGTATCATCTAAATCCCCCAAATAAATGGCAATGTCTATACCATCATCAATTAAATCGGCATGACTACTTTGCAAAATCATTTCAACATTTAAATCTGGATAAATTTTTAAAAATTCAGCAACTGCTCGAGTGATATGTGTCGCGCCAATCACAGGCGGCGCACTGATTTTTAATGTACCACGCGGTTCTGTTTGTAAATGTGTAATTGCCGATTCCATGTCTTCAATATCGAGTAAAACCTGTGAACAGCGTTCTAAATACGACACACCCATATCGGTTAAACTCAAACTGCGCGTGGTGCGATTAAATAATCGGGTTCTCAATTCGCCCTCAAGAAACATAATATGTTTAGTTGCCATTGCGCGTGAAATGCTTAATTCGCGTGCGCCACCGACAAAACTTCCCGCTTTAGCAACCCGCTCAAACACCTTCATACTCGTTAACTTATCCATTTTTTACCGCTCCCAAATAATGTCATCCGCTCGATTATAGCGGATTTTTATTTGAGAATTACGCCGAATCTTCGCATTGCATTACCATTATCATCATTCAATGGTTATAATTATCGACATCAAACTTCGCCCTAATCTCTCATTTCAATGACATATTTTTCACCCGCACTTTTATTTTTTCCTAACGCATGAAAAAAAAATCGCGTGTCGTTTCTCGCCTTTTACTCACTTACACCGTTGTTGGTTCAATCGCGGTAACGGGTGTCGTTTTTAAATTAGTTAAAGACGAAGTTCAGTCTTCGCGCTATCAAGCACGATATTTATCCGAAATTAGTAAGCAACTCAGTTTTAAACTCGAAAGCAAAGCCAGTAACTCAATTCGTTATCCGAATCATGGTCCTTACGATAGACGATTAGGTTATACGCTGCTTTCAGACCAAATTGATCGCTTGCAAAAAGAAGGTTTTGGTATTTCGGCACAAGCCACCGCATCGCCGATGATGATGCAGTTAATGGACGAATACGGGCTATTTCCGCTGTATCACGAAAAAAACCAAGCGGGATTGCGATTAGTAGATACCGCTAATGCCCCCTTATTTGCTGCAGCTTATCCGACTTATGGCTATCCAAACTTTGACGTAATTCCACCTGTGATTTTGAATACGCTGTTATATATTGAAAATCGTGAATTACTTGATGAAAACCGCAAAAATGTAAATCCTGCTGTCGAATGGGATCGTTTAGGCTTTGCCGTATTACAAATGATGGCGAAAAAGCTGGGGGTTGATGGCAATGTTCCTGGTGGCAGTACGCTTGCAACCCAAATTGAAAAATATCGTCATTCGCCCAACGGTTACACCGAATCCGTTTATGAGAAAGTGCGTCAAATGGCAAGCGCGTCGATTCGCGCTTATTTGCTAGGCGTTGATACACGAGAAATGCGTCGTCAAATTGCACTCGCTTATTTGAATACCATGCCGCTTGCTGCATCTGAAAAATCAGGTGAAGTTCATGGATTAGGCGATGGTTTAGTTTCGTGGTTTGGTGCAGATTTTAAAGAAGTGAATAATTTACTCGCGCCGCAACGATTAAAAGATGTTGAAACGATTAATCCTGAACAAGCGAAAGCGTATCGTGAAGTGTTAAGTATTTTGCTGTCACAACGTCGCCCGACTTATTTACTTGGTGCAGGTTTCGACGCGCTTCAAACTTTAACCGACAGTTATTTGCGTTTACTAGCGACACAAGGTGTTATTTCACCTGCGTTGCGTGATGCAGCGTTAGCTGTGAAAGTGGAACGTGTTCCGAAAAGCAGTTCACATTATTTATTTGTTACCGAACAAAAAACGCAAAACGTACTTCGCGCTCGTTTGGCGCAAATGCTGGGGATTAAAACCAATTACGATTTAGACCGCCTAGATTTAACCGTTAAAAGCACGATTGATTTTGGTATGCAGCAACAAGTCACCGCTGCGTTGAAAAAATTGAGTGACCCTATAAATGCGCGAGCCGCTGGGTTAATCGGTGAACGGATGCTGAGTCCAAGTAACGATTTGAGTTCAATTATTTACAGTTTGGTATTATTTGAACGTAGCGACAGAGGTAATTTGTTGCGTGTTCAAACCGATAACTACGACCAGCCGCTTGATATTAACGAAGGCATTCGACTTGATTTGGGTTCAACCGCGAAATTGCGAACATTGGTACATTATCTTGAATTAATTGGTGAAATTTACGAAACGTATCAAGGTCAAACGCCAAAAGATTTGGCAAAGGTTCAATTACATCCGCGTGATTTCTTGTCGGCATGGGTCGTTGATCAGTTAAAAGCGCATCCAAAAATGACGTTGACCGAAATTTTAGATCAAGCCTTAGAGCGCAAGTATTCTGCTAGTCCTGATGAGTATTTTTATACAGGTGGCGGCGTTCATCATTTCAATAATTTTAGCGAAGATGATGATTTAAGAATTTTGTCAGTGCGAAATGCGCTACGAAATTCAGTGAATTTAGTGTTTATTCGCATGATGCGTGATTTAACGTATCACCATTTGTACAAACCTGAAGGTATTGCACGTTGGCTGGAAAATCCAGATGATTCTAAACGTGCAGAATATCTTGCTCGTTTTGCAGACCGCGAAGGATTGGTTTATTTACGTCGTTTTTATGCCCGTTATAAAGGCAAAAGTACCGACGATAATTTGGAAACATTGACGCAAAAAGTGTATCCAAAACCGTCACGTTTAACGATGCTTTATGAAGCGATTTATCCTGAGCGTGACCGCGCTGCACTTGAAGAATATCTAAAAGCGCATATTCCGATACAAGTTTTGGTAAGTGAAAATATCGACAATTTGTTTTACAAATACACACCTGATAATTTTGATTTACAAGATCAAGGCTACATCACAAAAGTACATCCATTAGAATTATGGATGGTACGTTATTTATCCGAACACCCAACGGCGACACGCGATGAGGTCATTGCGGCAAGTGCCGAACAACGCCAAGATGTTTATCGTTGGTTGTTTAAAAATACACATCATTTTGCCCAACAACGTCGCATTATGACGTTGCTTGAAGATGATGCGTTTAAACAAATTCATGCCGCGTGGGAACGTGTCGGTTATCCATTTGCATCATTAACACCCTCTTATGCAACCTCAATCGGTGCTTCAGGTGATAGACCCGCTGCATTGGCGGATTTAATTGGAATTATCAGCAACGACGGTGTGAAATTGCCAGCGGTACGTTTTGCGAATTTCCATTACGCGAAAGCCACGCCTTATGAAACCATTTTGGATAAAACCATTGAAAATGGGCAACAAATTTTATCTCCCGAAGTGGCTCGAGCAGCACGCAGTGCGTTGATTGGCGTGGTAGCAAGTGGTACGGCTGGAGCAATGAATGGTGTTTATAAAGATGCCAACGGAAAATGGCTGGAAGTTGGTGGTAAAACAGGAACAGGCGACCATCGTAAAGATAGACATGGTGCGAATGGACAATTGATTGAAACCAAATTTATTAGTCGTGCTGCGACCTTCACGTTCTTTTTGGGCGATAAATTTTTTGGTGTGATTACCGCTTATGTCGCAGGTGAAAATGCAGGCAGTTATCATTTTACGAGTTCGTTGCCAGTGCATATTTTGAGATTTTTAGAGCCAACGCTTTCGCCCATGCTAAATAAAGCGAGTGCAGAACCAATAAAATCGGTTGTTGCCGCGCCTAATGATGAACAGTGACAGAAAAAGCAATGCTGTAATTTTATGCTATGCTACGCACCATGATTTTTCTTTTTTTAACCTACAAATTTAATGAGAACACGTCTTAAAATTTGCGGCTTTACTAATGTCGAATCTGCTGTTTATGCGGCAAATTTAGGCGTTGACGCGATTGGTTTAGTTTTTTTTGAAAACAGTTCGCGTCACGTCACTATCGAAAAAGCGATTGAAATCACCAAATCTCTGCCACCATTTACCAGCGTTGTTGGATTGTTTGTAAATGAAAAAGAAAGCGTGATTCGTGATGTTTTAGCACAAGTGCCAATTGATTATTTACAATTTCACGGTGACGAACCAGCGGCAGATTGTAGAATTTATGGCAAGCGTTACATCAAGGCAATAAGTATGAAAAAAGGTCTGAATTTCGACAAATTAAATACTGAATATCACGATGCAAAAGGCTTGCTTTTAGACGCTTATCATCCTGACGCAAAAGGCGGCACAGGAACACAATTTGATTGGGATTTATTGCCCACAAAACGCCCGATTCCAATTATCTTAGCGGGCGGCTTAACAGTTCAAAACATTAAAAGAGCGATTCAAATCGCCCATCCTTACGCAGTCGATGTCAGTAGCGGTGTCGAATTAGAAAAAGGCAAAAAAGACATTGTCAAAATGACTGCATTTACACAACAAGTTCAAGAAGGTGACAGAGAAACTTTATGACAGAAAAATATAATAAACCCGACGCACGGGGACATTTTGGTGTATATGGCGGCATTTTTGTTGCTGAAACTTTAATGCCCGCGATTACGGAATTAAATACGGCTTATCAGCATTACATGAAAGACGCTGAGTTTATCGCGGAATTAGATAAGGATATGCAGCATTATGTCGGTCGTCCGTCACCGCTTTATCATGCAGAACGTTGGACAAAAGAACTCGGCGGCGCACAAATTTATTTGAAACGTGAAGATTTAAATCACACGGGTTCACACAAAATTAACAACACGGTTGGTCAAGCCTTGCTCGCTAAACGTATGGGTAAAACGCGCATTATTGCTGAAACTGGCGCAGGTCAACATGGCGTTGCCACAGCAACCGTCGCGGCACGTTTAGGTTTGGAATGTGTAATTTATATGGGCGCAGTCGATGTAGCGCGTCAATCGTTAAACGTTTATCGCATGAAATTACTCGGCGCAACGGTTGTTGCTGTTGAATCAGGTTCAAAAACGTTGAAAGATGCCTTAAATGAAGCCTTGCGCGATTGGGTCACAAATATCGACGATACGTTTTATATTATCGGAACGGTTGCAGGTCCTCATCCATATCCTGCAATGGTGCGTGATTTTCAAGCGATTTTAGGACGCGAAGCTAAAGCACAATGTTTAACACAAGCAGGAAAATTACCAAATGCGTTAGTCGCCTGTGTTGGCGGTGGTTCAAATGCAATGGGGCTTTTTTATCCCTTCATTGATGATGCAGACGTAAAATTGATTGGCGTTGAAGCGGCAGGTGATGGCATCGAAACAGGTCGTCATTCTGCGCCACTTTGTGCAGGTCGTCCTGGCGTATTGCATGGAAATCGCACTTATTTGATGTCTGATGACGACGGTGAAATTATCGAAACGCATTCAATTTCAGCAGGTTTAGATTATCCAGGCGTAGGTCCTGAACACGCTTGGTTGAAAGACTCTGGTCGCGCTCAATATGTGAATATCACGGACGATGAAGCACTCGGTGGCTTTTACGCGCTAACTCGCATGGAAGGGATTATCCCTGCGTTAGAATCCAGTCACGCGATGGCTTATGTGATGAAACTCGCGCCAACGATGAAATCAGATGAAATTATCATTGTGAATTTATCGGGACGTGGCGACAAAGATATGCAAACAATGGCAAAACGAGAAGGAATTGAACTATGAGCCGATTAGCTGGACTATTTGCCGAATTGGCACAAAAAAATCGCAAAGCGTTAATTCCATTTGTGACCGCTGGCGATCCAAATCCTGAATTTACCGTGCCGTTAATGCACGCAATGGTTGGTGCAGGCGTTGATATTATTGAATTGGGCGTGCCATTTTCTGACCCGATGGCAGATGGTCCCGTGATTCAACGCGCCAGTGAACGCGCTTTGGCACATCACCAAAGTTTGCGAACGACGTTAGCGATTGCCAAAGAATTCCGCAAAACCAATGGACATACGCCGATTGTCATCATGGGTTATTTGAACCCTGTTGAAATCATGGGTTATGAAAAATTTGCGGATGCCGTTCAAGCTGCAGGTGTTGATGGCGTTTTAACCGTAGATTTGCCGCCCGAAGAAGCCGAAGAATGTGCTGAGTTATTAAAAGCGCGTGATGTTGATCCGATTTTTTTACTTGCACCAAATAGTACACCAGAGCGCGTTAGAATTATGGATGCAATTGGTTCAGGCTATATTTATTACGTTTCGCTCAAAGGTGTAACAGGTGCTGGGCATTTGAATTCGGCTGAAGTTGAAACCAAACTCGCAGAAATTCGTGCGAATACAAAATTACCGCTTGCAGTCGGTTTTGGTGTGAAAGACGCTGAAACCGCCAAAATTATCGGCAACTTAGGCGACGGTGTTGTGGTTGGAAGCGCGTTGATTAAAGAAATAGAAGCAAATCTACACAATCCCGCACAAGCAAAAACCGCCATTATTGAACTCTTAACGTCAATGCGTCAGGCAATGGATAACTAAACATGAGTTGGTTTGAAAAATTACGTCCGTCGATTATCAGAACCGAATCGTCAGGCAAAAAAACGACTGTTCCCGAAGGTTTGTGGGCAAAATGTCCCAGTTGTAACGCAATTTTGTACAACAGCGAATTAGAAAAAAATGGCAGTGTTTGTCCAAAATGTGACCATCACATGCGAATTTCAGCGCGAATGCGTTTGGATTTATTTTTGGATGAAAACGGACGCGAAGAAATTGGCAAAAACGTCAAACCGATTGATCCGTTGAAATTCAAAGACAGTAAAAAATACAAAGACCGTATCACCCAAGCCCAAAAACAAACCAAAGAAAATGATGCTTTAATCGTCATGAAAGGCGAATTGCAAGGTCAGTCAATCGTCGCAGCAGCGTTCGATTTCAATTTTATGGGCGGCTCGATGGGGTCGGTTGTAGGCGAAAAATTCGTTCGTGGCGTGAACAAAAGTTTAGAACTTGGCGTGCCATTTATCGTTTTCACGGCTAGTGGTGGCGCGAGAATGCAAGAATCGTTATTTTCGTTATTTCAAATGGCGAAAACCAGCGCGGCTTTAACGAAACTTTCTGAGCGTGGCATTCCGTACATTTCATTTATGACTGACCCGACAATGGGCGGCGTATCGGCGAGTTTAGCGATGCTTGGCGATATTAACGTTGCCGAACCCAATGCGTTAATCGGTTTCGCAGGACCTCGTGTGATTGAACAAACCGTGCGCGAAAAATTACCTGAAGGTTTTCAACGCAGCGAATTTTTACAAGAACACGGTGCCATCGACATGATTATTCATCGTCGTGATATTCGTGAAAAAATTGCGAGCATTTTGGCGATGTTGACGGCAAATAAAGTGGTTTCGATGCCTGAAATTATCATTGATGATTTGTTGATTTATAACGATATTCAAGACGCTGGCTGAAAGTAAAATGAACCGTTTTAATACCTTAAATGAATGGCTCGCATGGCAAGAAAGTTTGCATCCGTTGCCGATTGACTTGGGTTTGGAACGGGTGAAGCGCGTTTTTGAAGCGTTGTTGCCGAATTATAAAAATCAAAAACCGCCGACAATTACCGTTGCGGGAACAAATGGCAAGGGTTCAACCGTTGCGTATTTGCAGGAATTTTATTTTGCGTCAGGTCATAAAGTTGGCGCGTACACATCACCGCATATTTTGCGCTACAACGAACGCATCAAAATTAACGGTAAATCGGTTTCTGACGACACAATTTGCGCGGCATTTGAACAAATCGACAAAGCGCGTGGCGAAACCTCGTTGAGTTATTTTGAATTTAGCACGCTCGCTGCCTTGCTGATTTTTTTGCAACAAAACGTAGCGGTACAAATTTTAGAAGTGGGTTTAGGCGGACGTTTGGACGCAGTGAATATCGTCGATACCGATATGGCAATCGTGACCAGTATTGCGATTGACCATGTTGAATATCTTGGCAAAACACGCGATGAAATTGGGCTAGAAAAAGCAGGCGTTTTTCGTCCGAATACGCCCGCCATCGTTAGTGATTTACGCCCTCCCGCCTCATTGTTGAATTATGCTTATGAAAAAAATGCGCTTTTGCTTCGTTTAGGTGAAACGTTTTTTTACGAAAAAAATGGCGACTCGTGGACGTGGCAAGGTTTGTCGCAAACCATTTCAAATTTGCCAAATCCAGCATTGAAAGGGAATCACCAATTTCGTAATGCGTCAGCGGCAATTTTTGCGACGCAATGTTTAGCAGATCGTTTGCCTATCAGTGAAACATCGTTAAAAATGGGTTTGAAAAATGTGAAATTAGCGGGACGTTTTCAATTGATTGACGGTGAAAACCCCATACTTTTGGACGTTGGACATAATCCGCAAGCGGTTGAAACATTAGTCGATTATCTTGCTGATAACTTCCCAAATCATTGCGTTCATGCCATTTTTTCAATGATGAAAGACAAGGATATTTCAGGTGTTTTGGCATTGATGAAACCCGTTGTTTCAAATTGGTTTTTTGCGCCGTTGCCACAAAATCCGCGTGCCGTTTCCGAAGAAAAAATGCGTGAACTCTTTGCTAAATGTGAAATTTCAAACGCAAATTTCGGTTTTACAAATTTCTCCCAAGCCTTTTTAGCCGCTAAAAATAACGCGAAAAGTGGTGATTTAATTTTAGTTTTTGGGTCGTTTTTTTTAGTATCAGATTGTTGTACGAATTTAAAAATAGGTGAATAAAAATGGATCATGAATTAAAACAACGTTTGATTGGCGCATTAGTGGTCACGATATTGTCGGCGATTTTCATTCCGATGTTGTTTGATGACCCGATTGAAGATGACGGACAAGCGGTAACAACATTGGCATTGCCTTCGGAAAATCAGTTTGTCGAAGAACCCGCTGTTAAAGCACCTGCAAGTTCAGAGCAGGTTTTAGCCATTCCACAACAACCGCAAGTTGAAGTCGCCGCCCTCGCGCCATCGTCAACACCTGTTGTAAAAAATTCGTTACGCCCTGACGAAATGGATGAAGCTCCCGCGCCAAAATTACAACCAAAACCTGTTATTACCAAACCGCCTGTTGCTAAACCACACGTCGAAAAACCAGCTTATTCTGAAACCACAAATTACGGTGTAAGTGCCGACGAAGTGGATGATGAACCGCCAATGAAGCTAAAATTAGAAACTAAAAAAGCAAATGGCAAACCAGAAGAAGAATTATTGAAACAAATGCGCGCAGCAAAATTATTGGATGGTGATGTTGCAGCCGTTAAAACCATTGCACCGATTGATGCCAGTGTTGCTGATGTGAAAAAAGTCATTGCACCTGAATCTAAAAAATCGGGTCGCTGGTTTATTCAATTAGCCAGTTTAACCAACAAAACAAAAGCAGAAAGTTTACTCGAAGGCTTAAAGTCACAAGGTTTACCTGCAACGTTAACCCCTATTCAAAACGACAAAGGTACATTTTACCGTTTGCGTGTAGGACCTGAATTAGATGGAAAACGAGCGGCGGAGATGAAGAAAAAAATGGATGATCAACACATTACTTCTATTTTAGTTTCTGAATAAAGTCGTGTTTCCCGTAGCACTAAAGCCATTTATTTGGGTTGATTACAGTATAGTTGCACTAGTCAGTGTGACGTTGATTATCGGTACAATGCGTGGCTTTAGTCGCGAAGTGATTTCATTATTATGTTGGGTGGTTGGATTTTGGGCGAGTTTGCATTTTTCACTTTCTATTTCAGCCACATTGCAATCGTTCATTTCCGATCATCAAAAACGCTTCGCCATTGCCTTTATTACGATATTGATTTCAACCATTTTAGTGTGCAGCTTCTTACAGCATTGGCTCACAAACCGTGTCAAACAAAATTACAATCACACCGCCATCATGGAACTTTTAGGTGGTTTGACCTGCGGAATCATGCAAGGTGTGGTTATTACGACAATCGTCGTTTTTCTCGCTGGACTTACCGCCGTGCCAACAAATTCGTGGTGGCAAGAATCCAGTTTATTACCCTCTTTTCAAATTCTTGTCATTTGGTTACGCGACCACGTCGCACCGCAAATGGCGCACGCTCTCATTTTTCGTTAAAACTTCCAACTTAGGTGAAAAAATAATGTGTGGTATTGTTGCTATCGTCTCTCATCAAGCCGTAAATCAAGATTTATATGACGCACTCACGGTGCTTCAACATCGTGGACAAGACGCGGCAGGCATTGTGACATGTGAAAATGGACGTTTGCATTTACGCAAAGATAATGGATTAACTCGCGACGTTTTTACAAACGATCAAATGTTGCGGTTGCGTGGAAACATGGGCATTGCACACGTTCGTTATCCAACCGCAGGCTGTACCAGTTCTGCCGAAGCGCAACCATTTTATGTGAATTCACCGTTTGGTTTAACTTTGGCACATAACGGTAATTTAACCAACACAGAAGAACTCAAAAAAGCGTTGTTTGACGAAGATCAACGCCACATCAATACCGATTCTGATTCGGAAGTATTGCTCAATGTTTTTGCCCACGAACTACAAACACTGCACAAATCAGAACTCACGGTTGCAGATATTTTTAACGCAGTAAAAGGTGTGCATCGTCGATGCCGTGGCGCGTATGCAGTTGTAATTATGATTGCAGGCGTTGGAATTTTAGGTTTTCGTGATCCTCATGGCATTCGACCTGCTATTTTTGGTGAACGAAAAACCGAAGGCAGCAGCGAATTTATGATTGCTTCTGAAAGTGTAGCGTTAGATGTTTTAGGTTTCGACATTATTCGCGACATCGACGCTGGCGAAGCTATTTTTATCGAACAATCGGGTAAATTACACACGCAACAATGCGCTGAAAAAGTTGATTTGTGTCCGTGTATTTTTGAATATGTTTATTTTGCACGACCAGATTCAATTATCGACAACATTTCAGTTTATAAAGCGCGTTTGCGAATGGGTGAAAAACTAGCCATAAAAGTTGAACGCGAATGGGCAGATCACGATATTGATGTTGTTATTCCAATTCCCGACACCAGTCGCACTGCTGCGTTACAAATGGCAAATAAATTAGGCGTGAAATTTAGCGAAGGCTTTATTAAAAACCGTTACATTGGACGCACATTTATTATGCCTGGACAAAAATTGCGTGAAAAATCCGTCCGTCAAAAACTCAACGCGATTGATTTGGAATTTAACGGTAAAAATGTTTTATTGGTCGATGATTCAATTGTACGCGGGACAACGTCAGCGCAAATTATTCAAATGGCGCGTGATGCAGGTGCAAAAAAAGTTTATTTCGCTTCTGCTGCACCGCCTGTTCGTTATCCAAATGTTTACGGTATTGATATGCCAGCCGCACATGAATTGATTGCACACAACCGCACAGAAGATGAAGTCTGTGAAGCGATTGGCGCAGATAAATTGGTTTACCAAGATTTGGACGATTTAATTGCAGCGGTTCAAAAAGGAAATCCAGAAATTTTGCACTTCGACACATCTTGTTTCAGCCACCAATATGTAACGGGTGACATTGACGATGCGTATTTAGAACGCATTGAAGCCTTGCGAAATGACGGCGCACAAGCGCAATCAAACGCTGCCAATTTTATTATTGAAATGCAAAATTGTGACTAATCAAAATTAAGATATAAGTAAGCGTGCCGATATTTACCCACAATGTGCAAGAATTACGGCGCAAATTTTGCTGTCAATTTTGATAATGTAATTTTTAATCTTTTAACTTTATTTAACGCGCACGCTTAGTGGAAATGTTATGAAACTTAATTTACCAGTCACAAACATCGAAATTGTTATGACGAAAGGCAGTATTCTCGTTACTCATACCGATTTAACAGGAAAAATTATTATTGCAAATGATGATTTTTTAAAAATAAGTGGGTACACCCGTGACGAAATTCTTGGTAAACAGCACAACGTTATTCGTCATCCCGATACGCCACCAGAACTTTTTGAAGATATGTGGAAATCGATTAAATCGATGCGTCCGTGGTCAGGTGTGATTAAAAATCGTGCGAAAAATGGTGATTATTATTGGGTTCATGCCAATGTTATTCCGCAATTTGAACAAGGAAAATTAATCGGCTATATGTCGGTGCGATACGCCCCTAAAAAAGCAGAATTAGCGGAAGGAATCACTTTATATGAACAATTAAAAAATAAAACAACGACGATTAACCCAACAGGTACAAAAGCATTAGTTAAAGCCATTAAAGATATTTCAATATGGAAAAAAACAATCGCTTCATTAACGATATTTTCAATTCCTGTTGCAATGACAAGTTATGAATTATTTTTAGCACACAGTTATTTTGAGTTAGCAGGACTTTTATCTCTTGTCGGCGCAGGTGCGGCAATGAATATCGGAACTATTCGAGACTTAAATAACGCTCTCGACAAAAGTGTTGGAACTTTTTATCGACTCGCCGCAAAAGGTTTCGGTAATCAATTTGATTTAAAAAAAGAAGGCGTTATTGGCGATTTTTATCGCGGCTTATTTTCGATGGACGTGAGTTTAAGTTTAGATATTGCCCAAGCAAAACAAGTTATGGCGGAAGCCTTACGAATCAATAGAGCTTTAGACACGGTACATTCAGCTGTATTAGTGGCGAATAATAATTTTGAAATTATTTACGCCAATGAAAGTGCGATGACGTTATTTAAAGCGGCTGAAAAAGATATTAAACAACAATTACCCAATTTTGATACCAGTAAACTTCTAGGTTCAAATATCGATATTTTTCACGTTGATCCTGCGAAACAACGAAAAATGCTACGCGATTTAACCGATTTTTCTTCGTCCGAAATGATTATCGGCGGACATCACATGAATGTCGTAGCGAGTACCGTTTTGGATAAAAATGGTGAACGAATTGGTTATGTAGCGGAATGGATAGACAGAACCGCAGAAATACTAGCGATTCAAGAAATCACTAATATCGTGCAAGCAGCTTCAGAAGGTGATTTTGAACAACGTGTGAATGAAAGCAATCGTAGCGGTTTTATTTTAGAGTTAGTTAGAAATATCAATCAATTAATTGAAACCAGTTCTGTCGGTTTGAACGAAATCGGACGGGTTTTAGATGCGCTATCGCAAGGTAATTTGAACAAAACGATTACGAATAATTATTCGGGAATGTTTGGGCAATTAAAAGATGATGCGAATGCGACTGTTGAAAAATTACGCGAAGTGATTTATCAAATTCAAGACGCGACTGGCACGATTAACATGAGTGCGAAAGAAATTGCCGCTGGAAATAATGATTTGTCGAATCGTACAGAACAACAAGCGTCTAGCTTGGAAGAAACCGCTGCAAGTATGCAAGAATTAACGTCAACGGTTAAACATAATAGTGAAAATGCTCAACACGCGAATGAATTGGCAGAAGGCGCATCAAATATCGCAAGTAAAGGTGTTGCAGTAGTTGGGCAAGTCGTGAGTACGATGGAAGCCATTAACGATTCATCACGAAAAATCGTTGATATTATTTCGGTCATTGACGGCATTGCTTTCCAAACAAACATTTTGGCATTGAACGCAGCGGTTGAAGCGGCACGCGCAGGTGATCAAGGACGTGGTTTTGCGGTGGTGGCAACCGAAGTCCGAAGTCTTGCACAACGCGCAGCAGCAGCGGCTGGCGAAATTAAAAGTTTAATTGGCGATTCTGTTGAGAAAGTCGAGGACGGTTCTCGATTGGTAGCAAATGCAGGACGAACAATGGAAGAAATCGTGAACGCTATTCGTGGTGTAACGAAAATCATGTCTGAAATTAGTTCGGCTTCTAATGAACAAACAATGGGAATTGAGCAAGTCAATCAAGCGATTGGGCAAATGGACGATGTAACACAACAAAACGCCGCATTAGTTGAAGAAGCGGCAGCAGCGGCAGAAACATTGGAAGATCAAGCGCGTAGTTTGGCAAATACAGTGAAGTATTTTGATTTGTAATTTACAAAATCTCCACCCAAAATTAATCATTTGGGTGGGAATGCTAAAATTAAAAAAATGAAAATTACGAAGCCGCTTTAATTTTTAAATCCTTAAATTTATCTTCATATTCTTTGATTTTGTGTTTCATCACTTCTTTCAACGGATGTGTATTTTGAACCACATCAAGCAATTTTTCTGTTGTCAGCGCAGAACGATTTTGCACAAACGCCGTTTCAATCGCTTCTTTCACAACCGCTTCAATGTCTGCCCCTGAAAAACCGTCTGTTTTTTCAGCTAATTTTTTAACGTCGATATTTGCGTTTTGATTACGTTTTTGTAAATGAATGTTAAAAATGTTTTCGCGTTCGGATTTGTTAGGAAAATCGACGTAAAAAATTTCGTCAAAACGTCCTTTGCGTAATAATTCGGGCGGCAAAGCAGAAATATCATTAGCGGTTGCAAGGACAAACACCGCATCTTTTTTGTCTTGCATCCATGTTAAAAAATATCCAAACAAGCGTGTCACGACTTCTGAACCCGCGCCACCACTGCCAATACCGACAAAGGCTTTTTCTAATTCATCAACCCACAAAACACACGGGCTAACGGCTTCGGCAAGTTTCAACGCGCGGCGCATATTCGATTCACTTTCGCCGACATATTTTCCCATCAACGAACCGACATCTAAACGCAATAACGGTAATTTGAATAAAGAAGCCGTGGCTTTTGCGGTGAGTGATTTTCCGCAACCAGGCATTCCGACAATCATCACGCCTTTTGGTGCTTCCACGCCAAACGCTTTTGCCTCGTTTAAGTTGTGTAGCACGTCGGCTTTTTGTTTAAGCCACATTTTCAAATTTGATAAACCGCCTACATTGTCGAATTGTTCAACGGCTGAAACCATATCCAAAATGCCTGATTTTTTAATGATTTGTTCTTTTTCGCGTAAAACCAATTCAACGTCTTCACTGCCAACGTGTCCATCTTGTTGATAACCGCGATGCAATAATTGCGTGATTTCATGTTCGCTCAAACCACGAAATGCCAACGTTAAATCGTTCAAATCTTTCGTATTGATATTTTCTTCACCAAGTCGATTCACAAACGATTTAATTATTCCGTTAATCGCGGATTCGTCTGGCAACGGCAAATCAAATAACGTGATAAATTTTTCAAGTTCAGGCGGAATGCACGCTTGCGATGAAACAAAAATCACCGTTGCATTCGATTCGGCATCATGCAGAATCTTTTGCGCGAGTGCTTTTAAACGCGCCACAACGAGTGAATTTTCTTTGATGACTAAATGTGCATCTTTGATGATTAAAAAATGATTGGTTAAATCTTCGTGAACGAGCCAATTTTCAAGCGTTTCGGACAACTCGCATTTTTTTAATTGTCTTTTATTTTTAAAATCCACTTCGCCACGCGCAAAATCCCACTCAATAACTTTTCGATTATCTTCATTGGCGAGTTTGCGAATTAACTCGTCGGCGTATTGTTCTTCAAACGTCACGAAATACAACATCGGATAATGTGATTCAACGTGAATGCGAATGTTGCTGTAAAGGTTTTCTGTGTTGGTCATTTTGTTTTTCTCGATTGGTAAAATTTAAACAGGTATTTGCGACCATAAATTTAAAATTGTCAGATTCGGATAATCAAAATCACTGACGTTCCGAGTAACTAAACACAAATTATGACGTATCGCTGTTGCCGCTAATAAGCTGTCAATAGCGGGTAGTGGACGATTGGATTGTGCTTGTAATTTGCCCCAACAATCAGCAACTTCAAGGTCTACCGTTAATAAGTGCGAACCAAACCATAACGGAATATCCTTTTCTAACCAAGTTATCAGCGAACTTTTACGTTGCCCATTAGGCATTTTTTCGATGCCTTTGCGAATTTCACCCAACGTTAAAACGCTTAAATAAAGCAAATCCGCATCTTTTTTTGAAAACCAATCAACCACGTTTTCGTTCGGCTTAGGGCGTTTTAATTCTGAAATAACGTTTGTATCCAACAAATAACTCACAGTTCAACCTCACGACAAAGCGAATTATCGCGTTCAAAATCAACGTCAGTATTCATCAGTGGCGAATTTCTAATGAAATCTACGAAATTTGGATATTGTCTTTTTTCAGTAAAACAGGGCAAATCAACATTCGGATTTATCCAAGGATCATCGCTTACAAAAGAAGCCGTTTGTTTTTTTGAAAAACCAACAAGTGATTTAGCTTCGTTGATTAAACGCAGCTCAACTTCTTTGATAATTTGTGTTAAACGCTCTTGCGGTAACGTATCGGGAACGTTAATAGTTAGTTGCATGATGATTACTCTCGAATGTTGCTGTAAAGGTTTTCGGTGCTGGTCATTTTGTTTTCTCGGAAAATGTTTGAATCGTAGAGGAGATATTTAAAAACTTTCACGCAATGCGTTTTCAATCGTTTGTAGCATGAATTCAATAAAAAGGGTGCTATCTGAATGCTTATCGCATTGTCCTAATACAAAATAGTATTCGTCTTGCCTTTCGCTAATTAACGTTTCAACAGGTAAATATGCCATCAACGCTCGCCATTGACTTAAAATCAACGTCTGCCACAACCGCCCAATTCTGCCATTTCCATCACTAAACGGATGAATAAACTCAAACTCATAATGAAAGGCACAACTTGTAATTAACGGATGATTTTCAGTTTCAGCAAGCCATTCCAATAAATCTGACATCAATCTCGGAATTTGTGACGCTGGCGGTGCCATGTGAACTAATTCATCATTTCTAAAAACACCAACGCCGCTACTGCGCCATTTCCCTGCGTCATCAATCAAACCAAACATCATCGTTTGATGCGCCGAAAGTAAATCTGCCACGTTTTCAGCGTGCCAATCGGGCAATTTTTCATACGTTGTAAAAGCATTTCGCACTTCTTGAATTTCACGCGGCAAACCTAAAACCCGTTTGCCGTCTAAAATCGCGGTGACTTGATTCACAGTTAAACTGTTTTGTTCAATTGCCAGCGAGGCTTGAATGGTACGGATTCGATTTTCACGCCGAAGTTGTGGCGAAAGATGACCGTTTTTTGCAGAATGATTGCCCACCAATTCGCTAATCGCTGCAACGGCATTGAGAATTTTGGGCGTAATTTGAAATGGGGGTTGGTATTTCATTTGTGAATTGCTTCGGCTGACATAGTTTTTCCTTTTTCAATTAAAAACAAACAAAAACGCAAATTCACTGTCACCCACGCACCAACCGAACAAAACCGTTATTCCTCTTACTGCTGAGGCTTGAACTGCCGCCGTCCGTTGCGACAACCCACGCATAGCCAATATTGAGAGTATCAGGCGGGGAAGACCAAAACAAATATTCAGGTGTATTTGGAAATGCTGTTGGATTAATAGTTGGTGTATATTTTTCATTTATTAACGATTTCAATTCTTGAATCGTTGGAAGTCGCCAATCGTTATAACCTGCAAAATTGGATTTGCTGGCGTGCTGAATAGCATCATCCCAATTGAGTTGTTGAGATTCATGTTGCTGTTTCCACATCAACCCCGTTTTTGTATCTGTAACCGTTCCATCATCATGAATAATAAAATTTTCGACGATATTTTCTTTAGGTTTTGGAGGATTTTTTAATGCTTCGATTTCAGCGTTTAATTGTTCAATTTGGGCTTTTAATTGTTCAACTTCTTCATCATTTGAATTTTGCTCAATCGTTGCAGGTTGATAATCCTGCATCGCTTCGCGTGCATCTTCTTCGCTGACTTCGCTCACGAAAATTTCACACAAATTTTTGAACAGTTTTACATCGAGTTCGTTTTTATCTTCGAGATGTTGAGCGCGTAAGGCTTCCATTTTTTCAGCCAATTCATCAAGTTTGCGAACGCGCAACCATTTCGCTAATTTGCCTGTGTGAAAATGCGTGAATAATTCGGGCGATAAATTTTCTTCGAGGTCGTCAATCGTGCGGAGTGTGATTTCGCCGTTTTTAAGTTTTAAATCGAATTTGATGGTTTTCATGGTTTTCATAGTTTTTCCTCTTTGTGGTTATTGAAATTTTAATCTTAAACTGTCGGCGCAAAAATCGATGTCGAAGTCGCGCCAAATGATAGAGCGTCCATTACTGGCAATCTCAACTTGATTGAAAGCTGCCGAATTTTTTAACAATGTCATAATGCCTTTTTCGACATTAAAATTCGCCGTAATCACAACATTGTCGTTGTAGGTTATTTGAATACTGTGATTTTCAGGGTTTGGTTCAATGATTTTTATTTTGTGAAACATGACGTTAGTCCAATGGTTCGATTTCAAAAGGCGTTTGCATATTTTTACAAAAATCCCAATCACGCAATAATTCTTCTTGATGCAAGGCTGTCCACTCTAAAACCATTGATTTCACGCGCTTTGGTGCGTCGCCTCTAATAATTTTGATTGGTGTAATCGTAATTACAAGTTCAAATTCACCGTATTCGGCATGAAAATGTGGTGGAGCGTGGTCATCAAAAAACATCTTGATAAAAATTCCGTAAAACGAACTAATCGTAGGCATGGTTTTTCCCAAATTGAAAATTAAAAATAAATTCGTTCTCGTGTTTTTCACACGAGAACGAAACTAAAAATTTAGAACCAGCTTTTAACCGTGTTCCATGCTGATTTCGCAACAGATTTTACACTTGAATAAGCTGATTTAACTACAGACACAGCTGTTTTAACAATCGCTTTACTGCCTTGATAAACGGCTTCGCCAACCGAACTTCCCGCCAAGCCACCCACCACCGCGCCAACAAAAGCTCCCACACCACCAAACGCTAAACCATACGCCGCGCCTTGCATCGCGCCATAAAGTCCACCGATTGCACTAGCGTTGGTACTGCCCATTGCATCGAGTGTTTCGGTTGCTGACATTTCCCCTTTTGCGAATTTATACAAACATTTTGCATTTTCGGTGGCGACGTAAGCGATATTGGCAATTTGACCTGCTGGCGTATCTTTTAAAACTGTCAACCAACCACTTTTGGCGGCAACAACCAAACCACCAGACACAGCGACTTGCACACCGACATTTGCTGCACTGCTGATGGAGGAATCGAAAAATTCTTTTAAATCTTCATTCGCAGATTGGTTTTCTTTGCCTGTTATCGAATTCCAAACACGTCGCCCCAAAATCCGCGCTCCTTGAAAACCTGCTGTCATGGCGGCGGCAACCACCGCTTGTTTGCCGATATTTTTCGCAATATCTATGCGGCTGGCATCATTCCAATCATATTGTTTGGCTTCGGCTTCACGTTGGGCTTTTTCTTGTAATTCTTTGGCGGCTTCTTTGGAAAGCGGCTTAGAACTCACACCGTCAATTTCAATAACTTCCGTGCTATTTGCATCCGCATGACCTTCGGGAACTAATTTGCGTTGTCCACGATAATCACCTCGTTCAAATAATTCAGTGGTTTTATCCGCATCTGCGCCGTATTTTGCTTGATAACGCCGAACCAATTTGCCATCGCTGTCATAAATACCGATGTCCATTGAATTTTTGCCGTAGGTTTCACCCGCCGCTGGTTCTAATACTTTTGCACGATAAGGACTGCCTTTACTCGCGGCATCAACGTTAAATGTATTCGCGTGATGATGTTCGGCAATGAAACCATCCAAATTTCGCGCCTGACTAATCGCGCCATCGTTGCGCGTAATTACGTTCCAGTTGTTTTGATTAGCGGTGCCTAAAGCGTTGTCAATTCGCTGGGCATAATTGCCGACATTAACTACGCCAGCCTGATTCGCATTTTGTTCAATTTTCTTTGCAAGCCACGATTCGCGGCTTTTTCCTTTGTCTAAATGAGCAAATAAATCCGCTTTTGAATCGTTGGCTTCTTGAACGGTTTTGATGATTGTTGCTGTGGTTTCAAAACGTTCTTCGTCGTTTTGCCAAAGTGTTGGATGATTTGCAAATTCTTGATTTAACCAAACATCAAGCGGTAGGGAATTTTTGTGGCGGGTATAAGAATCAACGAATGTTGAAATGATATTGCCTGTTTTTTGAGCATTAACTTCTGTTTCAAAAAGCGTTTCGATTGTTTTTGTTGCCTCGCTTTCTTCATTTGCTTCGTTGATAACAAAGCCTGTTTCGTTATCAATAACAATGGGGAGATTTGTGTTTTCCATGATGATTACCTTTGTGAAATTTCAGATAACTAAACCATATCACATTGAGGCGACAAATCATGTCGGAAAAATATATTTTTTTGAAAAATTTACAAATATATTTTGCTGAGGTTTTTTATTTGCAATATAAATTCTTCTCGTAAGGCAATAGGTTCAAATACTTCAATCGCATCACCAAAACTACGAATCCACCAACGTAACTGCTGAGTATTTTTCACCGTTGCCGCTAACACGAAAAATTCTTCATCGAATTCAGTAATATATTGGTCATTGCTCAAAGGTGTTTCGGATAACAACTGTTTTATAAAACCGTTTATTTTTAATTTGAGCGCGATATGGTCAGTTTCATCGTCAATCGGATAATCGAATTCACCTTGAGTAATGTAATCATCTAAATTAAATCCGTTTGGTGTAAAAACAGCTCGTTCATTTAATTCCACGCTTTGAAAACGGTGTAACGCCAGTTGTTTTATATCTACATAATCGTTAATAGTAGCGACCAAATAAATCAAATTATGACGAAATACTAAGCCAAGTGGATTGACATCGTAATTTTTAAGCGGCTTATCAATAGGTTGATAGATTGCATTAAAACGCTGATTTTTAAGCAACGCATCGTAGATAATCGTAATAGTTGGATATGGAATTTCAGCGGGCAATAAAGCTAGATTGCTTGGAATAATTCTAACTTTATCAATCCAAGAAGCTAATGGTGAGGTTTTGAGCGTTTTATCTGCTATTTGAAAATAGTCCGTAATATGTGATTTAACAGCAGGCGGCAACAATGAAGCTAAAAACATTTCAACTAATTTGAAAGTTAAAGCTTCATCCGTAGACATCATTGGAAATTGCAATCTATCGGAATTATTTTTCCAAAACCAACGTAACGGTCTTGTTCCTTCCGAACTAGAAATTGGAAATAAGTGTGAGGAAGATAATTTAACTAAATCGCGTTGTATCGTTCGCAAATCAATCTTGTAACCTGTATTTTCTAATTTTTCCAACAATTCTAATGTTGAAATTGAATCAGGTGCTTTCGGAATCAAAGAAAGCATATCAAAATAACGTAATAATAAATCCATGATGATTTCTCTGTTTTAGAACAATTAACCCAACGCTCGAACGCGTAATTTCCGACCTTTAATTTTTCCCGTTTGCAAACGGGATAACGCTATATTCGCGCTGGTACGTTTAATCGCCACATACGTTCGTACATCAAAAATATCAATTTTACCGACTTCGCTACCCGCTAAACCTGCCTCCCCCGTCAACGCGCCTAAAATATCAGCAGCACGAATTTTACTTTTACGTCCACCGTCAATCACTAACGTGACCATCGCAGGTCTGAGCGTTGTATTTTTGGGAAGTTTTGCGGGATTAAATTTGTCCCATTTAATCGGAATTTTTTGATAGGCTTCAATCACTTTTGCACGTTCCACTTCAGATTCGGCGCACAAACTAAACACCAATCCTTTTTGTCCTGCGCGACCTGTTCGACCCGCACGATGTACATGAACTTCTGGGTCTGGCGACAAGTCATAGACAATCACCGCTGACAAATCCTTAATATCCAACCCCCGCGCCGCCACGTCGGTCGCCACTAAAACTGAACAACTTTTGTTCGCAAACCGCAGCAATGTTTGGTCACGCTCACGCTGATCTAAATCCCCCGTCAACGAAAGTGCTGAATAACCTTGTTGTCCCAACCAATTTTCAATTACCTGACAATTATATTTTGTGTTACAAAAAATAACGGTCGATTCAGGTTGATATTTCGCCAATAACGCAACGACGGCTAACGGTTTTTGTAATTCTTCGGCTTTATAAAAAAGCTGTTCAATTTGCCCATCGTCATGGGTTTCATCAACCGTAATTTCGACAGGCGATTGTTGAATATGTGCGCTCATTTCCAGAATTGAATCAGGATACGTTGCCGAAAATAACAACGTTTGTTTGGTTTTTGAGGTTTGTTTAACAACAAATGAAATTTGATCTTCAAAACCCATATCAAGCATTCTGTCTGCTTCATCTAAAACCAAAACGCGCAATTTTTTTAAGCTCAAACTTTGACGTTTTAAATGGTCTTGAATTCGTCCAGGTGTACCAACGACAATGTGTGGCGCGTGTTGATTTAGTGACGCAATTTGATGACCTTGCGGCACACCACCACAAAGCGTCAGCAATTTTATATTCGGAATAAATCGCGCCAAACTGCGAATGGCTTTGCTCACTTGGTCGGCTAATTCGCGCGTCGGACACAAGACTAATGCCTGCGTTTCATAAAGATTCACGTCGATTTTTGATAATAAACCCATGCCAAATGCTACTGTTTTGCCGCTGCCAGTTTTTGCTTTGGCGATAATATCGTCGCCAGCCAAAATGAACGGAATACTTTGCGCTTGAATCGGAGTCATTTCGCTATAGCCCAACGCTTCGATACTTTGTAATAACGGGGCAGAAATGTCGATGTTGGAAAAATTAACAGATGGTTGCATTGATAAACTCGAAAAATAAAAATAAAGCGACAAGTATATCGTTACAAAGTGAAATCTGCTGCGACTAAATTTTTAACTGAGCAAGTAAGCCACTGCAACTGCTGGCGCACAATCCGCAGAACTAAATTCTAATGCGTTGTGATGTGTGAATAATGTTGAGAAATCAACGTAGAGACAATTCAAATTTGCCGCGATTTCTTGAACTAAAAACCGCCCTACCCCCGCGCCAATAAACGGTAATTTTTCTGTTGAAGTATGTCGCGCCAATTGCGCTACACAGCTTTGTTGAATGCGTTGTAATTGTTGCTGACGAATATCTCGCGCCACCGCTTGCCAACGCGCCAATTCGGCAATGTTGAAATCATCGCCAACCATGCGTGATAAACGTCGTGCGCTGGCTTCAATAGTTTTTTCGGCTCCATCTGCCGTCGGTGTTTGGTCGTGATGTTCTGATAATTCGCCTGTCAAACGGTACACGTCCGACGTTGTAGCAAAATGTTCTGCCATTACGCCCACGTTCTGTCCGTTATCAAAAACTGTTTGTGCGATTGCCATGATAGGTGTTCGCACGATGCCGCTGTAAATCAATTCGCCCGAAATCAATCTTGCGTAATCGCTATAACCTTGCGCTTGAACGTTTTCATTTTCACATAACAAAATATCTGTCGTGGTGCTGCCAATATCGACAAACAAACAATTTTGAATTTTTTTTGCCGCAAATGTCGCACTCGCTAACCAATTCGCCGAAGCAATCGCGTCATAATGCGTTTCATTAATTTCAGCAGCAGGCAACAATCCTTGTTTTCCGCAAAAGATATGTACGTCACGATTTACCAATAACATCGTCATGGTTTCAATAATTTGCTTTACGCCGTCATGGCGATTAGCGAATAAATCGACCAATTCCCCCGTCATCGTAATTGCGTGACGTTGATTAGTTTCCGTTGGTAATTTTGCCAATAACATTCGCACCGCAGATTCTAATTGCGCCAACCCTTGCCACAACGGACACGGTGCTTGATGAATAGCGATAATTTGATGCTGATAAATAACGGCAACTTTAACGTGTGCGCCGCCGATGTCCCAACCTATAGTGTAATTTTTCATATCTGCTTTGTGTTCATTGCTGCGATTTTATAGATCTTGCATGTATCGTACTGGAATTTAGTTGCTGTGTAATTTTTTTGAAATTCGATCATTTTTTAATCACACCTGCGCCACATCTATTTATGTATCAATGCCGTGTGTTATAGTTACTTGAGAATGGTTATTATTGAGCGACTAATGGAGTACATAAATGACAAATCGTTTAAACAGTTTTTCAGTCGGCGACACGGGTAAAATTACTGGATTTGATGTTGCGGGTAAAGCCTACAGAAAAAGATTGCTTGCCATGGGGTTAACACGCGGCACAGAATTTAAAATCACCCGTTTCGCGCCACTTGGCGACCCAATTGAAATTAAATTACGCGGCTTTTCACTCACCTTGAGAAAAGAAGAAGCCTCAGCAATTTTGGCGGAACTCGTCGTATGAAAAACGATTTTATCGTCGGCATTGTCGGCAATCCAAATTGCGGAAAAACCACGCTTTTCAACGTATTAACAGGCTCAAAACAATATGTGGGTAATTGGGCTGGCGTAACCGTTGAAAAAAAAACAGGTGAATATACTGTTAACGACAAACGATTTGAATGCGTTGATTTACCAGGTACTTATTCGCTTGAATCGTCAGATGACAACGTGTCACTCGACGAAAAAATCGCTCGTGATTATGTTGCGTCACGCGAAGCCGATTTAATTATTAACATCGTCGATGCGTCAAATATCGAACGCAATTTATATTTAACCGCGCAATTGATTGAAATGCGCGTACCGATGTTGGTCGTTTTAAATATGATGGATGCAGTGAAACAACGCGGCATTAAAATTGATTTAGACCTTTTAACGCAACAATTCGGTTGTCCTGTTGTGGCGATTTCAGCCGCGATAAAACAAGGTATTCCTGAATTAAAAACCGCTATCAATCAAGCCGTTATTTCAAAACCTATTCCAAATACAGCAATTCCGTATTGCAACGAAATTGAATATGCAATTTCACAGCTTTCGCCAAAACTAACAGAAATTTCTCAACATTATCCGTGCGATTCGCGCTGGTTGGCGATGCGACTTTTAGAAAATGACACGCTGGCGCAAACCATTTCAGGCGCACTTTTATTGCCCTTTGTCGCAAATTTACAAAAACAAATTGAAATTGAAACCGACGACGAAATCGACATTTTAGCCGCCGATGCGCGGTATGAATTTGTTAATCAATTGACCAAACAAACCGTCTGCAAACTGTCAGAAGTCAGTCGCCACACCAGCGAAAAAATCGACCGCATCGTGTTAAATCGCTTTTTAGGAATTCCGATTTTCTTGCTTGTGATGTACACGATGTTTTTGTTCACCATCAACATTGGCAGCGCGTTTGTGGATTTTTTTGAGCAAATCGTTGGCGCATTTTTAATCGATGGTTTGGGCGAGTTATTAACGCTTTACGCTTGTCCCGATTGGCTCAATGTTTTACTGACGCAAGGCGTGGGCGGTGGCATTCAGGTCGTGGCAACGTTTATTCCGATAGTCGGATTTTTATTTTTGTTTTTGTCGATGCTCGAAGATTCAGGCTACATGGCACGCGCCGCGTTTGTGATGGACAGATTCATGCGGTTTTTGGGCTTACCAGGCAAAGCGTTTGTGCCGATGATTGTGGGATTTGGCTGCAACGTGCCTGCAATCATGGCGACGCGAACGCTTGAAAATCCGCGCGACAGAATTCTCACCAATTTGATGAATCCGTTTATGTCTTGCGGCGCACGATTGCCAGTTTATGCACTTTTTGCGGCAGCATTTTTCCCGATTAACGGGCAAAACATTGTGTTTGGTTTGTATTTAATTGGCATTGCGATTGCCGTTTTGACGGGCTTGATTATGCGGCACACGCTTTTCAAAGGTGAAACATCGCCCTTTATTATGGAATTGCCCGCTTATCATTTGCCGACCTTTCAAGGCGTTTTGATTCGCACGGGCGATCGTTTGAAATCGTTTATTGTGAATGCTGGCAAAATTATTGTGCCAATGGTTTTGGTGTTGAATTTTTTAAATGCGCTTGGAACAGACGGCAGTTTTGGACGTGAAAATACCAATCAATCGGTGTTGAGTGAAATTGGTCGCAAATTGACGTTTGCTTTTGAACCAATGGGGATTCATGAAAATAATTGGGTTGCAACGGTTGGAATTTTCACGGGTGTTTTAGCAAAAGAAGCGGTAGTTGGAACGCTCGACGCGCTTTATGGGCAGCTTGAAAATCAAAATTTAGATGCTGAAAAGTCGGAATTTAATTTGCAAAATGCGCTAACGGAAGCGGCGTTGACTGTACCGAAAAATTTGTCAAATGTTGCCAATCGTTTGCTTGATCCGCTGGGTTTGAATGTGGGAAATTTAGAAAATTCGGACGAAGCTGCCACCGCGCAAAATGTCAAAGCAGCGACTTTTACCGCAATGCAACACAGTTTCGACGGGCAAGCTGGCGCGTTTGCGTATTTACTTTTTATTCTGCTTTACACGCCATGTGTTGCGGCAACGGCGGCGATTTATCGTGAAACATCAGCAGGTTGGGCAGCATTTACAGTCGCTTGGACAACGGGAATTGCGTATGTAACCGCAACACTTTTTTATCAAACAGCGACATTTTCGCAACATCCCGAAAGTTCACTTTCGTGGATTTTTGGGTTAAATAGTTTGTTAGCGACGATGATTTTTAAATTGTGGTTGCAAGGTCGAAGCGAGGAAAAAACCGTATGATTTTATCAGATTTACGACGTTATTTAAAAGAACGAAAAAGCGTCACATTACGCGATTTGATGCTGCATTTCGATACGGACGCTGAAGCCTTGCGCGGCATGTTGCAGGTTTTAATTTCAAAAGGTTACGTCACGAAAAATTCTGCAAAAGAAGCCTGCGGCACAAGCTGTTGTAAATGTGACAGTTCACTTACTGAAATTTATGAATTCTCAAAAAATACAGCGACTTAACTTAAATGGAATGTTTTCATTGCTCTGTAATGGGCGTTGATTTTTGTGTGATGGCGACATAAATCGAATGGTGCAACGATGTTTTCCACCGCTAATTTCGACAAAATAAGGCTGTTCTTTGTCGATGTTTACACGAAGTAGTTGATACGGTAATCGAGTATCCAATGTAATTTGAAAAAAACCTGATGACGCAATTTCTTCGATTTCAGAACAACTGGTACGAATGCAATTTAAAATCAAATCAATTGCAACACTAATATCGATAAAAGGTTGACTCCAATTATTTAAATCTTGAAGATATTTTTCGTTACTTTGTGTGAGCCAATAATGAAATTCTGGCAAGTCAAACGAACACGTTCCACTCGGAATGCTGCTACGTTGCAAGATACTTTGAAATAAATCATTTTCGATAAGATGATTGCCAATTTTCCCCGTCGATGCGTACAGTGTTTTGCTAATTTCGGTCAATTGCGTCACATTTTGATTCATCTCTGGATTCATTTTTAACGCATTCGCGTGTCGATCCACTTCTTTAAGAATTTCTGATTTCAAATCGTTACGTTTAAAAATCGCCACAATATCAAGAAACACATTGATTGCAGCCCGTTTATTGATAATGTTTTCGCCGTGTAAATGATATTTAAATTGTTGAAAAAGTTGTTCAAGGCGAATAAAAACGCGAATGCGTTCGTTAAGTGGAAATTCGTAAATAATCGAGGTTTTCACAGCAGTGATATGTCCTACAAAGGGCTTAATGAAAGATAGAAATTGTGTAATTTTTTAACTTGTTCTGCAAGCGTGGTATTGTTTTTTGAATTCTCGATAATATCGTCAGCGTGATTTTGCCTAAATGCCGCCGATACCTGAGTCGCAAGAATAGATTGAATTTGTTTTAACGGTAAATTATCACGTTTTATTACGCGCTCAATTTGAGTTTCTACGTCGCAATTCACAACTAAAATACGATTAACCAATGATTCGGAATGTGTTTCAAATAATAAAGGAACACTCACAATACAATAAGACGCAGTTAATACAGCGATTTGATTACTAATTTCTTGAAAAATAAGCGGGTGTAAAATGGCTTCCAACTGTTTTTTAGCAAGTAGATTTTCAAAAATAAGATTTTTTAATCCAACCCGATTTAACGCGCCATTTTCAAGCAACATTTCTGAGCCAAAAACACATCGAATAGTTTCTAATGCAGGTTGTCCGATTTGAACCAGTCGATGTGAAACTTCATCAGCATCAAGAATTGGCACATCAAGCTGTTCAAATAAACGTGAAACGGTTGATTTTCCACAACCGATTCCACCTGTAAGCCCAATTTTTAACACAATATAATTTCAGATTCATTCACAAAAATAGAATGTTTAATTATTTACTAGCTGCTCGAACATGTTGCGTTCCAACTCTAACAGATGTCGCTCTTTCATTTTCTTCTTCGCCACTAAATTCAACACTTGTGGTCGATAATTCACCCATTTTTTCAAGCAACAAATCGTTTGTGTTCGCTAAACGATTTCCCATAATAACCATCATTTTTCCAGCAAAACTTGGGTTTTCAGTGATGAATTGCTCTAGCTGCATTTGGTTTTTAATCACAACTAATTTTGCATCGGTTAATACTTTTGCACCAGCACTGCGCGGACGATTTCGATAAAGTGCCATTTCACCGAAAAAGTCGTATTTGTTAATAACCGCCAACGGAATATCTTCTTCATTTCGTTCGACGTAAATTTGAACGCTGCCAGAGAGAACAATAAACATGGTTTTATCGTACGCACCTTCTTTAAAAATAACAGTACCTGCTTTAACTTGAACCGTGGGTAACATAAAAACTCCTTTAGACTTAACCTATTTATTTTATTAACCACGCACTAAGCGTGCGTATTTAAGAGTAAATTCAGCGCGAGCCACTTTACCACCGTAGTAGCTTGCTGTTGACTCAATACTAAAATCTTGTGCCGCCGTTCCCTGTGTCCAAAATCGGTCTTTAGGTGCAGAATAGAGAATCACTGCATTCATGGCACGAAGACTATTATCGCTGCCAATAATTACCTTTCCTTTTCCTGTAATGACGTTTAATTCATCTTGTGTCGGTAATCGCCAATCATAAAAACTTCCCAACATGGCTGCATTGACGGAATTTATCTCCTTCATTACGTCACTCAACGTAATTTCTATCGCTTCGCCTAAAGCCCGTCGTTTATTCCATTCTTGCCCAACTAAATAGCGACACCATGTCAAGCCTGTGATGGAATCGATAGCAGTACCATCATCACGAGCAACAAACTGTAAAACTGTTCTTTCTTCTTGTTTTGAACTCATTTTTTTCTCTGGTTATAACGTAAGTTATTTTAATTGTCAGTCACTGCGCCAAGCGAAGCAGAATTAACCAATTTTGCGTATTTCGCCAACACGCCGCGTGTATAACGTGGTGCGGGTTGTTGCCATTTTTCTAAACGGCGAGCAATTTCGTGTTCATTAACGTGCAAAGTGAGTTGATTATTTTCAGCATCAATCGTAATGGAATCACCATTTTCAACGATTGCTAATATACCGCCAACAAATGCTTCTGGCGTAATGTGTCCAACCACAAAACCGTGTGTACCGCCTGAAAAACGTCCGTCAGTAATTAACGCGACTTCTTTGCCTAACCCTTTGCCCATAATCGCAGAAGTCGGCGACAACATTTCACGCATTCCAGGTCCACCTTTTGGTCCTTCGTAACGAATTACAATCACGTCACCTTTCACGATTTCGCCATTCAAAATGGCTTGCAATGCTTGTTCTTCGGCATCAAATACTTTTGCGTTGCCAGTGAAAAGTAAGCCTTCTTTCCCTGTGATTTTTGCAACTGAACCTTCAGCCGCTAAGTTGCCATATAAAACCACTAAATGACTATCTTTTTTAATCGGATTTTCCAAATCATGAATCATGTCTTGACCGATTGGATACGGTTGCACGTCGGCTAAATTTTCTGCCAGCGTTTTACCTGTTACCGTTAAACAATCGCCATGCAATAAACCGCTATCGAGCAACATTTTCATCAACGGTTGAATGCCGCCAATTTCAATGAGTTCCGCCATTTGATAACGTCCACTTGGTTTCAAATCCGCGAGCATCGGGACACGTTTGCCAATACGGGTGAAATCATCGAGCGTAATATCAACTTTTGACGCATTCGCCATCGCCAAAATATGCAGCACCGCGTTTGTCGAACCACCTAACGCAATCACAACCGTAATCGCATTTTCAAAGGCTTCTTTCGTCATGATGTCGCTAGGCAAAATGCCTTTTTCGAGCAAATTCAAAACCGCTGCGCCAGCGCGTTCGCAATCGAGTTTTTTATCTTCCGAAACGGCGGCTTGCGCTGAACTGTTTGGCAAACTCATTCCTAACGCTTCAATTGCCGAAGCCATTGTGTTTGCCGTGTACATTCCACCGCATGAACCTGCACCAGGAATGGCTTTAGCTTCGATTTCAGCGAGTTCTGCATCGTCGATTTTATTGTTTGCGCGTGCGCCAACGGCTTCAAAAACCGAAACCACGTCGAGTTTTTGATTTTTGTGACAACCTGGCAAAATTGTTCCACCATAAACAAAGATTGCAGGTCGATTTAACCGCGCAATCGCCATCATGCAACCAGGCATATTTTTGTCGCAACCGCCGATGGCAATCACGCCGTCGAAACCTTGGCAACCAATCACAGTTTCAATCGAATCGGCAATGACTTCGCGCGACACGAGCGAGTATTTCATCCCTTCCGTTCCCATCGAAATGCCGTCAGAAATGGTAATTGTGTTGAAAATAACGGCTTTACCGTTTGCGGCATTCACGCCTTTTGCGACTTCGTCAGCGAGTTTGTTGATGTGCATATTGCACGGCGTAACCATACTCCATGTTGAAGCCACGCCAATTTGTGGTTTTTTAAAATCGTCATTGGTAAAACCAACCGCGTGCAACATGGCACGACTGGGGGCGCGTTCCATGCCGTCAACCACTAAAGATGAAAAGGTGCGTGTGTTTTTAGTATCTGTCATAAAATTTTAGGAAAGAAAAAGGTTAAAAAATAAGTGTTTTTACGGATTTTTCGTACACAAACTCGGGATCAAGATCCACGTCTACGTCAGACCATTCGATGGTATCAAAAGCCACTCTCACATTTGAAAAAGAAATCGTTTCCTTGAGTTTTTGAAATATACCAAAATCCAAATAGGGTTTCATATCCAATACGCCGCGTTCGCCATTGTTGAATGTGATGCCGAGCTGGTAATTATCTTGAACAAATACAGCAGTTACGGACGGATACATTATCATTCCTCTTAACGTAGCGGACTAATTTTTGAAGGCGGTTTTCCTGACATGACCAATTCCCAATTTTCGAGCAATTCTTCTTGGTGCAATTCCGCCCATGCCAGGGTTAATTTCAATTGTTTTCTAGGGAAATCGCCTTCAATCCACTCACAAGTACGAATATCAACCGTTGCCGTATGTTCACCATAATAGACATGAAAATGCGGAGGTGGATGTTCACCTGGTGAAAAATACATACGGATAAAAATTCCGTAAAATGTTGATAGTGTTGGCAACTTAATCTCCCATTTGCTTAATAACTATCCCAACCGCCACGACTACGTTTCCAGCTCAATTTCGGTAAAATGAAACCAAGTAAAACACCAACCAACGCTAAGATTCCACCGTATAAAAACCAGTCTTGATTTGCCGTATCGAGCAACGCTTGGTTTTCAAGTTTAACTTGCTGCAAATCACGCTCAACGGTGACGAAACGTTCTTGTAATTCGTCGCGTTCATTTTTGAGTTGAACTGCGCTACCTGAAATGCGTTTAAGTTCGTTCAATTCACGACTTAATTTATCACGTTCTGTGGCAAGCGATTGTTCAAGCGTAGTGCCTGGTGTAATCACTTCTTTTGCGGCTTTGAGTTCGCCTTCTAACTTTCCGATTTGACCTTGCAATGCCGCGATATTTTTTGCAGCAATATCGTCACGGTCATGTTCAGGAGCTTCGTTTTTAATGTATTTCGTTTTAACAAAACCTTCTGTGCCGTCAATCGTTTTAACTTTTATTAAGCCATTACTTGTAGGGTGTTCAGCAATGATAGTTAAAGGCGTTCCTGTTGGCAAAGATTTAACTTTGCCTGTGTAATTTGACGTCCCCCAAAGCGTTAAATTGTAATCGTCGGCAACATAAACAATATCATTGCTGGCGTTAGCTGCCATACTGACAAACATTAACGCTGACAAAATTATTTTTTTCATAATTTCTCGCTGTTAATCATTGAGTAAAGAAATTTTCGCATTGCCACACATGAGCAATTCCAACAGAGCTTTTTGGGCGTGCAAACGATTTTCTGCTTCATCAAAAATAACGCTTTGTGCGCCGTCGATAACGTCAGCACTCACTTCTTCACCGCGATGAGCAGGCAAACAGTGCATAAATATCGCGTCCGATTTCGCTGCCGCCATTACGGTTGAATTAACTTGATAATCTTTGAAAGCGATTTCACGCAATTTTTGCTCTTCTTCTTGTCCCATGCTTGCCCAAACATCGGTGACTACTAAGTCTACGCCTTTTGCAGCGTCAACTGTATTATCGAAAAATTTAATTCGATTTCCTGCTAATGCCACAATATCTGAATTTGGCATATAACGTGGTGGTGCAGCAATGTGTAATGTGAAATCCAAAATCATAGCCGCATGAATGTAAGAGTGACACATATTATTGCCATCACCAATCCATGCTACCGTTTTGCCTCGAATGTCACCACGATGCTCAAAATACGTTTGCATATCGGCGAGCAATTGACACGGATGTTCTTTGTCAGTCAATCCGTTAATCACAGGCACTCGGGAATTTTCAGCAAAATGCGTCACCGTTTCATGTTCATGTGTCCGTAACATGATGCAATCTACCATGCGTGAAATGACTTTTGCACTATCAGCAATCGGTTCACCCCGTCCTAACTGAGTATCTCGCGGTGATAAAAACAAAGCGTGTCCCCCAAAATGCGCCATTCCTGTTTCAAACGAAACCCGTGTGCGAGTCGATGATTTTTCAAAAATCATTCCTAAAACCTGCCCTTTCAATGGCTGATAATCATGATCACGGACGTGTTTTAACATGATTGCACGTTCAATTAACGAACGAAATTCATCGCTGGTTAAATCCAGCAAACTTATAAAATGTCTTGGTTTTTTCATGGGTTTGTATGTTCTTGAATCAGTGTTGATAACGTATCAACGAGTTGGGTTATTTGATTTGTGTCAATGACAAGAGGCGGTAATAAACGAATCACTTTGTCTTGCGTCACGTTAATTAACAAGCCCGCGCTTAACGCTTTTCCAACGAGTTCAGTGCAAGGTGTGTCCAATTCTATACCAATCATTAAACCTAAGTGGCGAATGTTTAAAACGTGTGCATTCGAGTTTAGTTTTTCTTGAAATGCGTCACAAATCGTATTGCCTTTTTCTGTTGCTTGAGTAATTAAATCGCTATTCTTTAACGTATTTAAAACTGCGAATGCCGCACTGCACGCCAACGGATTACCACCGAATGTTGAACCGTGATTACCCGCAACAAATAAATCTGCGGCTTTGCCATGTGCTAAACAGGCACCAATTGGAACGCCATTGCCTAACGCTTTTGCTAAAGTACAAACGTCTGGAATAATTTCGTTATGTTGGAAAGCTAAAAATTTTCCAGTACGTCCAATACCTGTTTGAATTTCGTCGAGCATCATTAAAACATCGTATTCATCACATAATGCGCGAATTTGATTCAAATAATCCGCAGCAGGAATGTTCACACCGCCTTCACCTTGAATCGGTTCAACTAAAATAGCCACAACAGATGGATTTTCAGCCAAAACTGTTTTAATCGCCGCAATATCGTTATACGGCACACGAATAAAACCTTCAACCAACGGTTCAAAACCTTGTTGAATTTTCGCATTCCCCGTCGCGCTTAATGTGGCAAGCGTTCGACCGTGAAAACTTTTATCCATCACGATAATTTTAGGCGTTTCAATTCCTTTGGAATGTCCAAATTTTCGCGCTAATTTAATCGCCGCTTCATTGGCTTCTGCACCCGAATTACTAAAAAATACATTCGTCATGCCACTCATTTGAATGAGTTTGTCAGCGAGTTTTTCTTGGCTAGCGATTTGATAAAGGTTTGACGTGTGTAGGAGTTTCGCGCTTTGTTGACAAATTGCTTCGTGAACCGCTGGGTGTGCGTGTCCTAAATTACAAACCGCGATGCCTGAAAGTGCGTCTAAATAACGCTGCTGATTTTCGTCCCACAACCACGCGCCTTCACCTCGATCAAAGGTCACGGCAAGTCGTGCATAAGTGGGCATAATGTGACTGCTCATAAAGGTTTTGCCTGTCAACAAAAAAAGGGCGGATTATAGTTTGCAAGCCTACCCGTGACAATTAACATTTCGTTAGTTTTCACAATGTTGCTAAAATCGTTGAGTCTTTTTATTTTAACTTGGAGTTATTTTTATGAGTGTTACCGCCCGAATTGAACAATTATTACAATCTCATCCTGTACTTTTATTTATGAAAGGTACATCTGATTTCCCACAATGTGGTTTTTCAAGTCAAGCTGTACAAGTGCTGCAAGCCTGTGAAGCGAATTTCCAAGACTTCAACATTTTTGAAGATGCGGAATTACGCGAAGCGTTAAAAGCCTATTCAAGCTGGCCAACTTATCCGCAACTTTATATCAAAGGCGAATTGATTGGCGGTTGCGACATCATGATTGATTTGTACAAAAAAGGGGAATTGGCGCAAATGTTAGCAGCAGCGAATGAGGCATAAAACATGGCAAAAGCAGGTGATTTAAAACGTGGCATGGTGGTCGAAATCAATGGTGTACCGCACGTTGTTAAAAATGTAGATGTTAAAAGTCCTTCATCACGCGGTGCATCGACGTTGTATAAAATTCGTTTTAACAATGTTCAAACAGGACAAAAACATGACGAATCTTTAAAAGGCGACGATTTTTTGAAAGATGTGGATTTGGTTCGCGCAAAAGTGCAGTTTTCTTACATCGATGGCAAAAATTATATTTTCATGAACACCGAAGATTATTCGCAATACACATTGAGCAAAGACGATTTAGAAGACCAAATTGATTTTTTAAGCGAAGGTTTAGAAGGCATTATTGCGTTACTTGTAGATGATGAAGTATTGGGAATTGAATTACCAAGCGTGGTGATTTTAGAAGTTTTAGAAACACCACCCGCGATTAAAGGCGCGACGGCAAGTGGTCGAACGAAAACAGCACGTTTAAGCACAGGCGCAGAAATTCAAGTGCCAGAGTATTTAGAAACGGGCGAAATGATTAAAGTTAATACCGAAACAGGTAAATTTATGTCCCGTGCTTAAAATGTCTAAAAAAATTCTGCAAATCGTATGTTTACTTTGCTTATCGACTGTCGTAGTCGTAATGGCGGACGATGACATTATTTCGTTGCCTGAAATGACGATTTATAACAAAGCGATTTCGTCTGAATTTACCGCATCGCAAATGCAAAATGAACTCACTCGAGACGATTTAGAATCAGCAGAAATGCCTGACCTTAATAACGTATTGAGAAATCAATCGGGATTGATGCTGAATCAAGGCAGCGGACAAATGCCGACAGCTGTGCATATACGAGGTGCAGGTGGCAGCGGACAAGGTATGGTCACATTAGATGGCGTTCCTTTATTCGGCAACTTCGCGGGAATGTATTCGTTAAGTCATTATCCACTTGATGCTTTTGATCAAGTCACCATCACACGAGGCGCGAGCGGCGAGAAACAAGGAAGTCGAACACTCGGTGGCACGATTCATTTGCAAACTCGTCGTATGCAAGAAAAAGATAATTTTTTGCACGTTGAAGGCGGCAGTTACGACACAGTTCGCAGTGCCATCGGTAGCGGATTAACAACCGCAGCAGGTGATTTTTCTGCAGTGGTTGGGCAAAGCGATATTTTTAGCGGCATCAGTCAAGCTCAAAATGGAACAGAAGGTGATAATTTTGGCATGACACACGCGTCAGCAAATTGGTTTAAAAATTTCGGACGCGGGCGTTTAGATGCGTCACTTTATTTTGTCCGCAGCGATGAAAATACTGATGGTCCTGGTTTAGTGCCAGCAAGACGAGTAGTCGGTTGGGTAGATGACAAACGCGGTAAACTTTCAGATGAAACATGGGTGACACAATTACACGGCGAATATGATTTAGCGTCTTATTGGAAAAGTTCGCTGCAATTAGGTTTTACGCAAGACAGACAAAAAATGGTCACAACTGCCGTCAAACCATTTTCAATAAGTAATCAATTATTCATGGTGGATTGGAAGAATACACATTTGCTGCCGCTCGATGAAAATAATAAAAATCAGGCATTACTTGTTTGGGGCGTGAATACGCAACATCAACAAACGCTCAATATGCCAGCATCGCAAACTGTGATTAGTCCAAATGTGCGTGGTGAATTGGTGATGGGCGAATGGAAATGGAGTGCCGATGGACGTTTTGATAACGGTGACACTTATGGAAATCATCAAGTTTTTTCGCTCGGTTTGAATCGTTCATTACCCCAGAATGTGAATGTTTTTGCGAACGGCGGCACAGGGTATCGTCAACCAGGTGTGAGTGAATTGATGAATCCGCTCTTTGGCAATCGCGCTTTGCAGGGCGAAAGTAATGCGGGCGGGGAAGTTGGAATAAGCTGGAATCCATTGCCCGACAGTGAAATCAAAATAAGTGGTTATCATCAAAATTATCAACAAATGATTGTATTGATGTCAGATGAAAGGGGCGTACTCAAAGCACAAAATTTGCAGGATGTAGATGTTTGGGGTTCAGAAATGCAATCGAGGCATCGTTGGTCAAGTATTTGGGAAAGCGGTTTGAATTACAGCTATATGAATGCAATCAATTCAATCACACATTTGCACGTTTCCTATCGCCCTGAACATCAAGGTGTATTTTGGAATGAAGTGCAATTATCGCAACCTTTAACATTGCGCGTGGAATTAAACGTACATGGTAGTTATTGGTTTGATGCCGCTAATAAATTAAGAGCGAATACGGCACCGCGCCTTAATGCCTTACTGAAATATCAGCTAACGAAAAAAACTGAGCTATATGTGCGAGGTGAAAATGTTACGAATGAACGCACACCAGAACTTCTTGATTTTAATTTTAATGGTGCAGCGATTTACGCAGGTTTCCGAACGGGTTTTTAAACCAATGTTTGTCAAAAAATTACATGACTAAAAAACTCAGCGAATTTGAATTACAACGTTTACCAAAAAATGTTCACGAATCATTACGCGCTTGGGATGCCGCCGATGAATATGTTTTGGAACATATTGCGAACTTGAATTTACCGAACACCGCAAAAATTTTAATTATCAACGACAGTTTTGGCGCGTTAGCGATTGCGTTGCATTTATTTCAACCTTATGCGATTTCAGATTCGTATCTTTCACAACAAGCGACCCGCCTAAATTTAACTGCAAATCATTTACCCGAACTGGCGGTGACGTTGCTTCAAAGTGTCGAATCATTTCCGCATATTTTTGATGTCGTAATAATAAAAGTGCCAAAAACATTGGCATTATTGGAATTTCAATTATTGCAATTACGTTCAAACATCACCGAAAAAACACAGATTATTGTGGCGGGAATGCTGAAAATTCTCACGCCAAGCGTTTGGAATTTGTTGACGCGAATTATTGGCGAAACAAAAACATCGTTAGCACAAAAAAAAGCACGATTGATTTTCGCAACGCTTAATCTAAATTTACCCGTGCCACAAAATCCTTATCCAATTCGGTATATTTTAGAAAATACTAATTATGAAATTACTAATCACGCGAACGTTTTTTCGCGTGAAAAATTAGATATTGGTACGCGCTTTTTTCTGGAACATTTACCTTGTTCAGAAAGAGCTTGTGACCTTATTGATTTGGGTTGTGGTAACGGAATTGTCGGTTTAATTGCCGCCGAAAAAAATCCAATGGCACACATTCATTTTGTTGATGAATCGTTCATGGCGATTGAATCAGCACGAGAAAATTTTGAGAAAGTATTTAAACATCGAACAGCGCATTTTTATGTCGGCGATTGTTTAACAGATTTTGCACCGAATTCAGCAGATTTTGTTTTGTGTAATCCACCGTTTCATCAACAACACGTTATTGGCGATTTCATTGCTCAAACGATGTTTAATCAAGCGCATTCCGTGTTACGAAATAAAGGCGAATTATGGGTGATTGGCAATCGACATTTAAATTATGGCGTGACATTGGCGCGACTTTTTGGCAAAAAAAATGTAAATCTTGTCGCACAAAACAGTAAATTCATGATTTGGATGGCAATTAAATAATTTCCGCTTAAGAAATGATCAAATTGTGAGTTTTTAATCATCTATTCGTTGTGTTATCCGTTAATTAGAGCTGCAAATCCTTGTCTAAAAATCTAATTTCGGCTACATTTACGGAATCGGTAGAAGCCGTACAAAAAGAACGATTATAAAATCTTAGGAGCCGTAATAATGAGTGAGTTAAGCGCAGAAAAATTGGGACTTCACAGCGTCGGTCAGGTTTATCATAACTTGAGCTATGATGCGCTTTTCGATCATGAAGTTGCAAATCAAGAAGGGCAAGTATTAAGCAATGACACCATGACCGTAGATACAGGGAAATTCACGGGACGTTCACCAAAAGATAAGTTTTTTGTGCAGCAAGAACCATCAAATCAAAATATCGCATGGGGCAACGTCAATAAATCAGTTTCAGCAGAAATTTTCGATGATTTATACGCTGACGTGATCACCTATTTGTCGGACAAAGATATTTATGTCACAGACGGTTTTAGTGGCAATGGTATTACACGCAAATCAGTACGTTTTATTACTGAATTCGCGTGGCAATCGCACTTCGTTAAAAATATGTTTATTCGCCCCGAAGGTGACGAATTGGCGAATTTCGCGCCGAATTTTCGCGTTTACAACGCCAGTAATTACAGCAATCACAAGTGGCAAGATCACGGTTTAAATTCTGAAGTTTTTTGCATTTTCAACGTCGAAAAAAATATCGCCATCATCGGTGGTACTTGGTACGGCGGTGAAATGAAAAAAGGCATTTTCACCATGATGAATTATTGGTTGCCGCTCGAAGGAATTTTATCAATGCACTGTAGCGCGAACGTCGGTAAAGACGGCGATGTGGCATTATTTTTCGGTTTATCGGGAACAGGAAAAACTACACTTTCAACTGATGCGTCACGCAAGTTAATCGGCGACGATGAACACGGTTGGGACGATGAAGGTGTGTTCAACTTTGAAGGCGGTTGCTACGCAAAATGTATCGGTTTATCACAAGAAAATGAACCTGAAATTTTTGCGGCGATTCGTCGTCACGCGCTACTTGAAAACGTGGTTTATGACGACAACGGCGAAGTGGATTATCACGACAGTTCAAAAACAGAAAACACGCGTGTTTCGTATCCGATTGAACATATTGAAAATCACGAACCCGATTTACGCGCGGGACAACCGCAAAACATTATTTTCCTAACCTGCGATGCGTTTGGTATTTTGCCGCCCGTTTCAAAATTGTCGAAAGAACAAGCGATGTATTATTTCTTGTCTGGCTATACCGCGAAAGTGGCAGGCACAGAACGCGGCGTAACCGAACCACAAGCGACTTTTTCAGCGTGTTTTGGCGAAGCATTTTTACCTTTACATCCGACGGTTTACGCAACGTTGCTTGGCAAAAAAATGGAACAACATGGCGTAAATGCTTATTTGGTCAACACAGGTTGGACAGGTGGCGGTTATGGCGTGGGAAAACGCATGAGCATCAAAGGCACACGCGCTTGTGTCAATGCGATTTTGGACGGCAGCATCAATAATTCTGATTTTGAAACGATGCCGTATTTCAATTTGAGCATTCCAACTACGTTGGCTGGTGTTGAAACCAATTTGTTAAACCCACGAAATGCTTGGGAAGACAAAGCGACTTTTGACGAAACAGCACAAAAATTAGCTGGAATGTTTGTCACTAATTTCAAAAAATACACCAGCGCAAATAACGAATTCGATTTCACACAAGCTGGTCCTCAGTTGTAATTTTTCTCCATTAGTGCGACACAACACCCGTGTCGCACTTTCAAACTTTCCCAATGAAACTACTTATCATCATTACCATCATGCTTGCACTAACTGCAGGCATTTTTTTTAGTTTCAATAAAACCGTTCCGAATGCCACTTTTATCGCGTTAAATGGCGAAAAAATGTCACTTGAAAAATTGCGTGGCAAACCCGTAATTGTGACATTTTGGGCGACCGATTGTGAAAGTTGCCTTAAAGAAATTCCGATGTGGTTGGATTTATACCAACGTTATCACGCACAAGGTTTTGAAATTATTGGTGTATCAATGTATTACGATCCACCGAATCACGTTATTGAATTTAATAAATTGCACGCCCTGCCCTACCCGATTACGTTAGATATTGAGGCAAAATTAGCAAAAGAATTTGGTAATGTCAGTGTTACGCCGACGACGTTTTTACTAAATCCGAAAGGTGGAATTGTGTGGCAAAAAATCGGTTTATTTGAATTGGCTGAATTACAGCCGCAGATTGAAAATCTTTTGAAGGAATAAAAATGCTCTGGTTAAAAGCGTTACATTTAATTGCGATGGTATGTTGGTTTGCAGGATTGTTTTATTTGCCGCGATTGTATGTTTATCATGCGATGAGCGACGATGCCGCGAGTGACGAACGTTTCAAAATCATGGAACGAAAATTATTTTTTGGCATCATGACTCCGTCGATGATTGCCACATTTGTGTTTGGAATTTGGTTGTTAATCGCGGGCGCGTGGCAGATGTATTCACACTCGGGTTGGTTACACGTTAAATTTTTAATGCTAGTTTGTTTGGTGATTTATCATTATTTTTGCTGGCAATGGTTTAAAGATTTTCGTGCAAATGAAAATAAGCGTGACCATGTTTTTTATCGTTGGATGAATGAAATTCCTGTACTTTTTTTGGTGGCGATAATTATTTTGGCAGTAGTAAAACCGTTTTGAAAAAACGGACAGATTCTGTCCGTTTTTTAATACAAAAAACTACGCGCTAACTTGAGCAATCCAATCTTGGAGATTGTAATAGTTCGTGATACGCGCCACTTTACCGTCACGGATTTCAAAAAATGCACCCGCTGGCAAACGATATTTTTGACCTTGCGCTTCGGGCAAGCCTTCGTCTGTTTTCAAATACTCACCAACAACGACGAATTCAGCAGCGGCACGTTTGCCGTCGGCACTTGCCATAATGACCATATCGACGAGTTGTTCTTTATAATTTGAATTCATGCACGCCATGAATTGCGTAAAGGCTTCTTTGCCGATGTCTCGATTTCCTTGGTTGATGTCGTGAATGACATCATCGGTCAGTAAATTTAAAAACGTGTCCATATCAGCGTTATTGAATGCAGCGTAGTAATTTTCAACTAAAGAAAGAGTTGCTTGTTGACTCATGTGATTTCCCTTATAAAACAAAAATGAAAGTTATTGTAAGAGTGCTTATTTTAGCTGAGAACAAAAAAAAATTATAAAAAACTGGTTTTTTATAAAAAGATTGTTATAATTTCAACACTTTGCCGGGGTGGCGGAACTGGTAGACGCGCCGGATTCAAAATCCGGTGGAGGTGACTCCGTGCCGGTTCGATTCCGGCCCTCGGTACCAAATACATCGAGTGAAATGCAAAGAATTTTAAAAACCCGCAAGTTGTATGACTTAGCGGGTTTTTTTATTCAGCAATATCTTCAATTCCTCTTTTTAAAAAATCAAAAACCAAATCATAACACACAAAAAACCGCCCCTCGGTTTCCCGAAAGGCGGTTTTTTATCATCAAATAATCACAGAACTTTCACCAAGGTTGCCATTGCGCTAACCGCTACAACCATCATCGCACCCAATTTAATCGTCATGCGATATTCTGCTGCTTGGATTTCTGTTCGCATCGATTGTATCTCGCCTTTAATTTCTTGCATCTCACCTTTTAACGTCAATTCCAATTCTTTCAAATCGTGTTTTGTAACCAGTTCAACTTGTTCCTGTGCTTGACGAAACGCACTCGATACCGCCTCTGCTTGTTTTTGCTCAAAACCCGACGCTTGCAAAGTTTGAATAAATTGATGTGTATCAAACATTACCAATGCCATTATCTTCCCCATGTTACCAACGCTTTAAATTTGACCCCTTAGCAACGGAATAAGCTAATCCATTTAACGAAAAATAGAATATCGTAGAAATCAATAACGACAATGGATTGAAGTCATAAACCACACTTCAATAGGGGGTCAATTAAAAAC
>CAIPQN010000033.1 GCA_903867225.1 uncultured Pseudomonadota bacterium
GGAATAAGAGAATGGACTTGTGCCGAGTGTGGCACGACGCATGACAGAGATGTTAATGCGGCTAAGAACATTCTCGCGCTTGGACATAAGCGTCTAGCTGTAGGAATCACCGCCTCTTTAGGGCGGTGAGGATGTCAAATAAACTCTATGATCGTATTTTTAGCAGTCCTAAACATAAAGATATAATTAAAATTATGGATAAATCTATTGCCGTTCGTAATTTCCCTGATTGGTTAATGGGTTCAACGATGATTACAAAATCCGAATTATTTAAACTGAAAGCGTTAGACGTAAAAGAAAGATTTAACAATGAAACTGTGATTGCACAATTTTTAAAGACAATTATTGATGTTGAGCGCAGTAATCTTCATTTTTCATAGCAATCAATATGGGTTCAGAATGACTTATTTAAAATAAAGTCTCATGTTTAAACATATCAAGTAGTTCTTCAATTTCATCTTTAAAATTTCTTGGACTTTCATGTGAAGGTTGTTTTAGAAACGCACTAAATCCATCAATCGTTGTAACATCGGCTTTGTTAAATCCCATGCTCCAATCTGGAAATTTTAATTTTTCTAATGGCTGCCTATAAATTAATGTGATTTTTTTATGCCTTATATCTTTGCTAATTTCATGAAAAGATTGGTTAACGATATGTTCTTCACCTTCCAATACTTGAAGAAAATATGGGTCTAAGTATAGTAATAATCCAGTAACTCCTATAGATTCGTTTTTAAATCTTGATTTATGTAATAGTTTTTTCAAATCATCTTCAGAAAATTTTTGATTTGAAATACTTGTGTAAACTAAACAGTAAAGCGACATTCTGTAATCTCCTTTTGAAAATTCACCATATTTTAGTAATAGCAGTCGGGTTAATTTTTATCTGAACCACTGACTTTAAACTAAAATCTATTCTCGCTGCATTCAATGTGAGTAGCTATCGCCAAATAATGCGTTAATATCCAATACTAAACCTACGTCACCACTACCAAGTAAAGTACAACCAATTACACCGCGAATATGTGACAAATAACCTTGTAAAGGTCTCGATAATATATTTTGTTGCCCAATCAATTCATTGACTTTAATTGCGACACATTGTTTTTGCTTATTGATAATAATAACAAATAAATGCTTTTCATCATGAATGAACTCTTCCTCCATTGATGTCGCTCCCTCATGATTCCCTTTTAAAAATTGCACTGGAATAATGTCGCCATTTTCAATATTTAGCATATAACGTCCATCTTCGGCTGATAAACGCATTAAGCTATCGCTATCCGTGCGAACAATACTTTGTATACTATCAATAGGAACAATGTATTGTACTGCACCAACACGAACCACCATGCCATCGAGTAATAACATGGTTAGTGACATCGTTAAAGTCAACCGAAGACCGCCAGAAGGTAAATTTGCTATTTTTAAATTACCACCAATCGGACTTAAAAACTCTTTAATATCCGAAAAAGACAATCCTCCGTAAGTTGCATCATCATTAGTCGTTATGCCATATTCTTTACGAAAGACCATATCAAGTTTAGGTTTTTCATTGAGCCAACCTAACTGCATAGCACGTTGAGAAACACGTTCTAAATCAATACCAACACCGTCGTCTTCAATGATAACTTGCACATGATCATCACGTTCAACTAGCATAATACGCAACGAACCACGTCCATCTTTACCCGTTGCCGCACGACGTTCTGGAGTCTCAATGCTTTGTAAAATACAAAAACCTAACAAAGCGCGTAACGGTGATTTCATATTTTCTAGCATCGTAATATCCAACGAAATATCATCACCTTCCATTGTGAAATCTATAATACGTTGATTTTTCTGTGCGAGACCTTCTACAAATGGGATAAGTGGTTTTAACAATTGGCTAACTGAACGCATACGTCCTGAAATAGCTTCTTCTTGTAATTGACTCAATAAACTTCCTGTTTGCACACCAATTTGTACCATTTTTTCAATCTTTTCTTGCCAGACAAGTAAAGAATTACAAATTTCTTCACGCACGATTGCCAGTTGACCATGCAATCCTTTTGTTTTGGAAGAAACAGTTTTAATTAAATCATCTTTGGCTAATTCGTCTAATAAATGCTGAACCATTGCCTGATGCGTTACCAATTCACCAATGGATTCCAACATACTACTGGACATTTGCCCATGATTTGAATTTACAGGAACATCAGTTTCATTTAAAAATACGTTATCGTTCGGCACGTTATCTTTATCTATGCCTGATTTTCGATCTATCAACTCTCTTTCAATAACGATCGATTTTTCACAAGGATCAAGTGTTATTAACGCTTCGGTAATTTGAATGAAATTTAACGGCGTTGCTAATAAAAAATCGAATAATGTACGATTATCACGGAATACCGTAACATTACTAATTGATTTTACGGCACCAGATTCTATCCAATTTAAAAAATTACAGGCGAGATCTTCGTCTTGTTCTAAATCAGCACGAATAATATAAAAATTATTACCACTATCCAGTGCAACGGTAGCCACCTTAACACTTTCAGCCGTTAATACTTTATGGAAAGATTTAGGCAAACTGAGCCTTGCTTCTATACTTTGTGATGATAGCGTGCCACTTGAAACAAATGTTGCAGTTGAAGTCTCGTCTAACAATTTTTCAATGAGTTTCATATCAGGAATATCACCTGAACCCACACTTGCTAAAACCAATTCCAAATCCGCAATAAATGATTTTGCGATATGCACCATTACTGCATCAAGTTTCATAACATCGTTTAAAACACGCGCAAATAAATCACTTAATGCTGTACACAAATGCGCTGCTGTATCTAATTTATAATGCAAACAAGCGTAATAAACTTCACGCAAAAGTTGAGTAATATGTACACAATTTGCACTTACTTCGATTTGATTTTTAACAGAATCTAAAATGTTGTTAATCGTGAGTAAATTTTCAAATACACGATTTGCACACACCCCCCCTAAAAAAGATTTTGCATCAAATCCCGTATTAATCTGTTGTGATGAAGCTACATTTTCAATAGAAACCAAGCCTTCATACAACTGAAACTCAAAACGATGTACCACTTCATCAATAGCTTCACCTGTTTCTACGTCCGCAAGAAAACGCTCAGAAGCATCAACTAAGTGTAAAAATCCAAAACTCTCAGCCAACGCTTTAATTTCGCGTGTTGCGTCGGATAATTCTCCAATGCCAACGGTAACATTCACTTCTTTTTCAATTTGCGAATAAATGGAAAAAACACGCAACGGCTTTTGCAATTTGGCAAAAAATTGCACATTTGAATCGTTGTCATCCACATTACCGTGATTGATAACGCGAAGATTATTAGAGAGCGCGGTTAATTGTTCAATCAACGTTTCAGCTTGTTCAAACGTTGGCAATTCAAGTGCTAAAAATTGTTCCAATTTAGATTGCCAGTGATGTAAACCAATTTGTTTCGAGTAAAACAATAAACGAGTCGTTTCTTCTAATAAATGCGTTTGTGACATAGTGGGTGACTCTATAAAATTACTCAATTGATTCTTCATTTCGCGTAATATGTCGTGTGCCATTCCAGCGAAAATCTCTAAATAAACAGGGTCGTTTGCCAGCGACTCCGTTTTATCAAAAATCATGGATTGTATTGCTTCAAGTTCAATAGGTGTTTCAGCATTCCCAAAATCACGTTCAAATAAAATCAATAATCGTGTATATAAAGCATTTGCAATTTCTTCTGTTACATTAGAAATCGCAAAAAAATCACCTAAAACTGCTTGCCATTCAGGCAATTTTATTTGTTCAACAGCAACTAATAACCGTTGACTTGCTTCTAAAAAATTAATTTGTGCTTGTTCTAAAAAATCCGTTTCAAATTCAACAAGTGCATCCTGCATTTCTTTAAAGATACTGTCCGCCATTGAAGAAAATAGCTCTCTATAAATCGGATCATTTGCTAAGGTTTCCGAGTTATCAAAGATAATCGCTAGTGGTGCGGATGGTGTTTCGTCTTCAATAATAGATTCTAATTCGTCATCATTAAGAACTAATTCCGATTCATCTACACCAATAACAAACGCTAATTCGCCCCCATCGTCATCTTCAACAAGTAATTCTTCAATAAGTGTCTCCGCACTACCAAAATCAGATTCAAACAACGCTAATAAACGAGTATGTAATGTTTTTATTTGTGATTCTTTGGGTTTGGAAATTGCTAAGAATTTACCTAAAATCGCTTGCCATTCTGGCAATTTTATTTGTTCAGCCGCGACTTGTAGACGTTGACATGCCTCGGAAAAATGAGTTTGTGCCAATGTTGAATCTGTTGCAAATTCAGCAAGTGCTACATCCATTTCTTGAAAAATATCCTTCGCCATTGACGAAAACAATTCACGAAACATTGGGTCATTCGCTAAAGATTCTGTGTTATCAAAAATCATCGCTAGCGGAGCAGAATTATCAACTTCAGGTTCTAATTCAGCTTCAACAGTCGATTCTAATACAACAGGCGTACTTTTTTCAGCGGGTGATTTTTTTACGGCAGGTACGCCGCTTTTTATTTCACGACAACGTACCAATTTATCTTTCATGCGATCAACAAGATCGTTTGATGTGTCTGGTGTCGCATCGAGTTGTGTGCTGCACACTTGCGACAACATCGGGTGTAATATATCAACCATTTCCAATAACAAATCAGTCAATTCGTCATCTAATGGCACACCTTCATCACGCACTAAACCGATTAAATCTTCTGCAACATGAGCGCGTGACTCAATGACAGACAATCCCATGACGCGCGAATTACCCTTGAACGTGTGCATAGCACGAAATAAACTGCCAATCGTGTTTGTGTCTGTGGGTGTGCTTTTTAAAATAAGCAAAGCATCTTCCATCGCTTCTAAAGATTGCTCACCTTCGTCGGCATAAAGCCCCCAAACCTCATCTAATTCATCAGACATTTTATTTTTCTTCTATGGGTTATCGTTATCAATATGAGTGTTATTTATCGGTTAGTGCGTGTTAAATGTGTTTTTAACCGCCGAGTATTTTTTTAATGGTTCGTTCCATTTCTGCACCCCGAACAGCGGCTAAATCTAACGATACCGCACCTGATGGTTTGGTAATAATGGCATCTGCACCTAATAAACGGGCTTTTGCCGCATACGGTGAGCCTTCCAATGCCACCGATGACAAAATGACAATTTTTGCTTTTGTTTTCGGACGTGCTTGACGTAAAAATTCAAGTCCATCCATTTCAGGCATTTCAATATCCAGCATAATTAACGATAAATTAGGAAACTTTGCTAACTCAAGTAACGCTTTTTTGCCGTTGTCAGCATTCGTTACCACGGTAAAGCCTGCCCATTTACTGATAATTCCGCGAATCACATTTCGCATCATCACCGAGTCGTCTACTATCATTACTTCATAAGCCATTTCTATTTCCCCCTCATTTTTATTATTGAAACAAGGATGAGTAAATTAACACTCACCCCTGTGATTAATCGTAATTTTAAAACTTATCAAACCCACGTTCGTCGCTATCTAACGGCATCACCTGTTTAGGTGATTTTTTCACTGGTGCAGCAGCAACAGTCGCGGGTTTAGCTGGTGCCGCTTTAGGCGCAGCTGGGGCGACTTTTTGTTGTGCTAACATCGCTTGCAATTGACGTAATACATCTGGCGTAATGCCGTCTAAACTTAGCAATCCCGATGAACGTTGACGCGACCGCAATTTGAATCTGCTCAATTCTTGTTGCGTACGCGATGCAACTGCAGTGAGTCCTGTAGAAGATAACGCTTGCTCTTCAGATTGCAAGCTACCTTCACGGGCTGCCGAAGCCACTTGTCCCATCGCAATGTTAATTTGCGACACGCCGCGTGATTGTTCCATACTCGCTGTTGAAATTTCAGATACTAGATTTTTTACCTTAGTAACATTAGTAACAATTTTATCCAACGCTTGCCCCGTTTCGGCGGCGATATTCACACCATCGCTGACGCGTTTAGTTGAATCTTCGATTAAATCCGCTGTTTCACGAGCCGCTTTCGCGCTGCGTCCCGCCAAATTACGCACTTCTTGAGCAACAACCGCAAAACCACGTCCATGTTGTCCAGCTCTTGCCGCTTCAACCGCCGCATTTAATGCCAACAAATTAGTTTGGAATGCGATTTCGTCAATTACCTTGATGATTTTAGCAATACTTTGTGCCGAATCGTTGATTGAACTCATCGCTACAGACATGGCTTGCATTTTCGCTTGACCTTGATTCGCCGCATCAGAAGTAATCATAACTAACTGATTCGCTGAGTTTGCATTTTCGGTGTTGGCTTTAACTTGGCTATCCGTTTCTTCAAGTGCTGACGTAATTTCTTCTACCGCTGAAGATTGCTCTTCAGAATTCGCCGCCATATTTTGTGACGATGCACTGAGTTGCGTTGCCGATGATGCGACTTCTTGAATAGCATCGTTAATTTGATAGAACGTATCATTCAAACCAACCAACGCGCTTTCAAATGCGTCGATAATTTTACGGTAATCGCCTTGATGTCTGTCTGCATTCACAGTGATGGCTAAGTTACCATCAACAATTGCATTGGACATCATTGACGCATCTTCGATAATGAAGTTCACCGCATCAATACAGGTGTTCAAGTTATTTTTCAACACGTTGAAATCACCGTTGTAGGTATCGGTAATTTTCGCAGGAATGTTGCCTTGGGAAATGTTATTCACATAATCCGCTGCCACATTCAACGGTCCAATCACTGCGTCTAAGGTGTCGTTCACACCGACCACGATTTTACGGAAATCACCTTGGTGTTTAGTGGCATCGGCTCGCGTCGCTAATTTACCTTCCACTGCCGCCACTGACAAAATGTTAGCGTCGGAAACTAAAGCATTCACCGCATCAATACAGGTGTTCAAGTTATTTTTCAGGACGTTGAAATCACCATTGTAGGTATCGGTAATTTTCGCAGGAATGTTGCCTTGGGAAATGTTGTTCACATAATCCGCTGCCACATTCAACGGTCCAATCACCGCGTCTAAGGTGTCGTTCACACCGACCACGATTTTACGGAAATCACCTTGATGTTTCGTTGCATCAGCACGAGTCGCTAATTTACCTTCCACTGCCGCCACGGACAAAATGTTAGCGTCAGAAACCAAAGCGTTGACCGCATCAATACAGGTGTTCAAGTTATTTTTCAACACGTTGAAATCACCGTTGTAGGTATCGGTAATTTTCGCAGGAATGTTGCCTTGGGAAATGTTGTTCACATAATCCGCTGCCACATTCAACGGTCCAATCACCGCGTCTAATGTGTCGTTCACACCGACTACGATTTTACGGAAATCGCCCTGATGTTTCGTCGCATCCGCACGCGTCGCTAATTTACCTTCTACCGCCGCGACAGACAAAATGTTGGCATCTGAAACCAAAGCGTTGACCGCATCGATACAGGTGTTCAAGTTATTTTTCAGGACGTTGAAATCACCGTTGTATGTATCGGTAATTTTTGCAGGAATGTTACCTTGTGAAATTTTATCAACGTAATCCGCTGCCACATTCAATGGTCCAATTACCGCGTCTAATGTGTCGTTCACGCCTTCCACGATTTTACGGAAATCGCCCTGATGTTTCGTCGCATCCGCACGCGTCGCTAATTTACCTTCCACTGCCGCTACTGACAAAATGTTGGCATCAGAAACTAAACGTTTAATGCTTTCTCGCATCGAAATCAGATATTCATGAATTTGATCATCATTAGAGGCTTTTGCCATTTCAGCAGTCATGTCGCCATTCGCAATTTTAGTCACATACGCCACTAAATCAGATAACCAACCATGTACACTGTTGATGGCTTGCTTCATTTTATCGTGGTCGCCTTGGCAAGCCACTTCGACTTTTTGACGTAAATCACCACCGCAAATCAATGAAAGAATGCGATTACCTTCGCCGATGGGTAATAAAATTGCGTCCAGCATATTATTTACGCCGTTCACAACCGCTGCATATTCACCTTGAAATTTTTCAGGTTTTCCGCGTTCTGACAACAAGCCTTCATTCGATGCAACGGTTAATCGTTGCATTTCATCTTGTAATGATTTTAGAACATTGATTACTTGAACCAAACTTTTTGAAAGCTCATCATTTTCAGAGCGAACATCAATCTTGACACTAAAATCACCTGCTGCAATGCCTTTCGCTGCCGCAGCTTGTTGATTGATCGCATCGATACAAGTGTTTAAGTTGTTTTTCAATACGTTAAAATCACCGTTATAAGTATCGGTAATTTTTGCTGGCGTGTTGCCTTGTGAAATTTTATCCACATAATCGGCGGCAACATTCAATGGTCCAATTACCGCGTCTAACGTACCATTCACGCCTTCCACAATTTTACGGAAATCACCTTGATGTTTTGTCGCATCGGCACGCGTTGCTAAACGCCCCTCAACCGCTGCAACCGATAAAATGTTGGCATCACTAACCATTCGAGCAATGTTCTCTTTTAAAAGACAAACGCTTTCGTGCAATTTTTTAACAGTGCCTTCATCATCGCAAGGCGTTAAATTGTGAGTTAAATCGCCACTTGCAACAGAAAATAAAACATCCGTTACCTGTTTAAACGCAGTGACATCATTCCATTCAACGATAGTATTTGTACGCTTACCGTCCTTATCTAACAAAGGTGTTGCCGATAAAGAAAAAGTACGACCACCGAGGTTTATTTCCGCCATAGATTTACCGCGTAATCCATCCATCATTTTACGTTGATGTGCAGGATTTCTATGGAATATATCCATGTTAGAACCCATCAATGTACTTTTATTGAACTGCGGTAAATCTTTACGAATATCGGATTCTGCCTTATTGAACATTTCAATTAACGCAGGATTCATATAAATGATATTGTAATTTTCATCTGCTAATTGCACACAGGTCGATACGCCTTCAAGCAAATGCGGTAACAAACTGTTCACTTGCATATTGTGAACTAACTCGTTTATTTTAGAAATTAACGCACTTTGTTCACCAGCAATTTCAGGTATCACAAGTCGATTGCCTTGATTTCCTGCTTTAACTTTTACAATGAGCTTATCAAGCTCCGCTATAACAGCGTCTTGCCCCTTTAATTCTTCAGTCATTTCATACTTCCCATTTAAAAAATTAGTTTTCGACGCTTCTATCACTGGCGTTTCTTCCTGTGACGCATCTGTTTTTATATCTGTTGTGCTGCTTGTTTCTTTGTCCACCCACGCCAACGGATCATTCGGTGGTTTCTGTATTCGTCTGCGTCTTTCTGCCATTTATTTCCCCCTCTTAAATTTTCGGATTATTTTGTCTTAACCAATAATTTGTTAAGGACAAATAATCATTAGCACCCGAACTATCAGGTGCGTAATCGAAAATGCTGTAACCATAACCTGGTGATTCAGCAAGCCGCACCGATTTACGAATTACGCCACCAAAAAAATTATCACTAAAACGCTGTGTTAAACTTTCGCGAGTCTCTCGATGCACAAGCAATCGAGCATCATATCGACACAATAACAAACGCAGTTTTGTGCGTGGAATATTGAATTTCTCCATCGTTTTAAACAAACGACTTACACCTTGCATACTCAAAAATTCAGGTTCAAGCGGTGTTAAAATCCAATCGGCTTCTACCATCAAACGTGCGACGCTTGAATTCCAAACGGGTGGAGCATCAATAACGACAAAACCTTCTGGTTTCATGCGGGAACTCGAAATCTCAGGCTCCGTAGCAGGATTACAATCCCCTGCAATCAATGATAAATTTTCAGCGATTTCTAACGATTTTCCAGGTTTTCCCGCTAGCCAATCACTAACATTCCAGGCAAAGTCTTCTGCTCTATGACCCAGTGCAGCGGTTAAATGAGTTTGTGGATCTAAATCAACTAAGGTCACTGGTGAATTGCCAAAACGCGCCAAACCTGCACCTAAATTCAACGCTGTTGTCGTTTTACCCACACCGCCTTTTTGATTGAAAATGAGAATATTCATGCTCAATTCTCAGCTATTCGGATTTAAATGCCGAAAGCGTTTGTTTTAAATCAATAATATGTTCAGAGATTAAGCATTGTGCATCCAATAAAATGGCAACTTTGCTGCCTTGTTTTCCCAAACCGCGAATCACGCCTTCTCTATTCGTTCCGAATTGTGGCGGTTGATCAATTTGGCTTTCAGGAATTTCCATTACTTCGCTCACGTTATCGACAATCAAGCCAATCAGCACACCATTAATATCGAGAACAATAATTACGGTACGTTCGCTATACACTTCTTCAGGCATATTGAAGCGTTTACGAACATCCATTACTGGAATAACTTTCCCTCTTAAATTGATGACACCCTTAATAAATGTAGGAACATCGGGAACTTCCATCACGCGCTGCATTCCAACAATTTCAGTGACGAAATTAATCCCAATGCCATATTCCTCAGCTCCCAAACCAAAAGTGAGATACATGTCGTTAATATCATTTTCATCGTTAAATACTAAATTAACTTCATCATCGTCAACTTTTCGTTGCGTTGTTTCTTGCTGCGTATCGTTTTGCATTTGCACCCTCCTAAATTTTGTAATGATTCATTTTTATTATCTAAGCGCGTTAATTAACGCTTTAGGGATTTGTTCTAAAGGCAGCAGTTGTTTCACGGCTCCTAAATTTTGTGCCGCTTTTGGCATACCAAAAACAACGCAAGTCGCTTCATCTTGAGCATAAGTGTGTCCACCAGTTTGACGAATAGCCAACAATCCTTCCGCGCCATCTTTTCCCATACCTGTTAAAACCGCAGCAGCTACTTTACAAGTTGCTTCACTCGCTATCGAATGAAACAACACATCTACTGCTGGACGACAATAATTAACAAGCTCGCCTTCTTCTAACTTAATTCGATACTGATTACCCAAACGAATAATTCGCGTATGAAATAAACCACCTGGTGCAATTAAAATTTGTCCTGGAACAACTAAATCACCGTTTTCAGCTTCCTTTACGCGCATTTGGCATAAATTATTCAGTCGAGTTGCAAATGCCGTCGTAATTCCGCCTGGCATGTGCTGAACAATCAAAATGGCAGGAGAATCTGCTGCAAAAGTAGGTAAAATCCGACCCAATGCCTCTACGCCGCCTGTTGATGAACCGATAGCAATAATGCCTGTTTTGTCGCAGGAAGAAGAAACCGATCCCGCTAATCCCCGTGCATTATTACTATGCACTATCTTTTTTACAGTGATGCCCGCCGCCCGCTTAATACGTTGATTGATTTCATTTTTTGACATTGCCAAATGGTCAACCGCGTTTAGTGTCGGTTTTGCAATAACATCTACAGCACCTGCTTCTAAAGCATCGAGCGTGATACGCGCTCCTGCTTGTGTCAGTGAACTGATAATCACTGTTGGAATCGGCATCACTTCCATAAATCGTTTAAGAAACGTAATGCCATCCATACGCGGCATTTCAACATCTAGCGTAATTACATCTGGATCCAATTCCACCATTAAATCCCGCGCTTTGTAAGGGTCTGCCGCTTCACCAATTACTTCAAGTTCAGGATCTTCTGACATATTACGCACGAGCATTTTTCGTACCAAAGCAGAATCATCCACAATTAAAACGCGAATTCGTTTTTTGCTAATAGACATGATTTATGTCCTTCCGATAAATTCCAGCCCCAACGTTAATCCAACGCGTTTTGAGATGACGCAATGTCGTGGTTACACTCGTTAAAAGCCAGCCACCGTCTTGGGTTGCGTCGTAGATATTTTCAATAATTTCTTGCTGATGCACTTCGTCAAAGTAATAAAGTACGTTTCGACAAAAAACAACGTCAAATAATCGTATAAAAGGGTACGGGGCAGTTTTTAAATTCATATTTCGGAAAGTACACAAGTTACGAATCTGTTTATTAACACGATACTGTCCGTCACCCACTGATTCAAAATAGCGTTTTACAATATCGTCTGCCGTATGTTCAATAGCGGTTCGACGGTAAATTGCGAGTTCAGCGTGAGCAATTACTTGCTTATTAATATCTGTTCCTAAAATACTTAAATTGTTTCGCGCCCATTCCATACCTTTCGCTTCAGTAGCAATCATTGCGATTGTATAGGCTTCATCGCCCGTCGAAGCCGCCGCACTCCAAATACGCACATCCTCTTTGTTCAACGTCGGCAAAATGAAATCTCGGAAATAATCAAGCACTTGTGGTTCACGAAAAAAATAAGTGTGATTGGTAGAAGCGGCATCGATAACCTGTGAATGTAATTCACGCAAATCAGGATTTTCAAGGGCATTAGCTAATTCAAATAAATTAGAAAATTCTTGAGTTTCACAAACGTGCATTAATCGTTGCAGTAATAATTCTTGTTTTTTTTCGGGATAGTGCATGCCGCAACGCTTATTTAACCAAGCGCGAATACGATTAAATGCAGAAGCATCTGAAGTCATATAAATTGCCATTATGTTTTCCCTGAAATGAGTTGTTCACAATCTAATACCGTAGCAACTTCGCCTGTTCCCAACAACGCACACCCCATGCTTGCACGAATTTTTCCTAAAGAAGGCGGTAACGGTTTCATGACGACTTGTTGTTGATCAAAAATTTCATCAACAGGCAAACCAATTTGACCTTGGCTGGTTGTAAAAATAACGATAATTTGCGAGATGAGTGGAATTTTCTCTTGGGTCGCCTCACCGTAAAATTCGTCCAACCGACAAATTGGAATAAAACAATCGCGTACTTTGACAACTTCTGAACTGTCATCGGCAGAAATGTGCGTAATTTGAGAATCGAGCGGTTGAAAGATTTCACTAACTACGTCAATTGGCGTGGCATAAAGACGATTACCGACGCGCATTACTAAACTATCAAGAAATGCCAACGTGAGTGGAATCGATAACGTGACGCGTGCGCCCACGCCTGTTTCACTGTGAATCGCAATTCGTCCACGCAATTCTTTGATGGTGTTATTTAAAACATCCATGCCCACGCCGCGCCCAGAAAGGTTTGTGACCGCTTCCGCCGTTGAAAATCCTGGTTGAAAAATCACTTTCCAAAGCACATCGTTAGGCGGTTCTTCGGTTGCACCAAATAATCCACGTTCCCGCGCTCGCGCTAAAATTCGTTCACGATGCAAACCACCGCCATCATCAGCAATGGTGATGTTAATGTCGCCACCGACTTGCGTTGCCGATAACGTAATCGTGCCGACTTCAGGTTTTCCGACTGCAATGCGATTGGCGGTAGATTCCAAACCATGATCCGCTGAATTACGCACAATATGGACTAAAGGCTCATAAAGTCTATCAACAACGACTTTATCAATTTCAAGATCTTCACCGATAAGTACCAAATTGATTTTTTTGTTAGTTTGGCGTTCTAATTCGCGAATCATACGGCGCATTCGTCGAAAAACTTCGCCCACTTCAACTTGACGTAATTCTGTCGAAATTTCTTGAATTTCACGCACAATCATTTTTAAACGATGAGCGGATTTTTCAAATTCGTCTAATTCCAAACCTTGCAATTCGGAACAGTTGATAGTTTCCGATACACTCAAACCAAGTTCGCCGACTATGTCCATTAGTCGTGATACTTTTTCAGCTGGCACGCGCAAAAAGGCAGTTTGTTGTGCGCTAGACGTACTGGATGTGTCACTATCGGCTTCATTACTCATCAATTTATTCTCATTTGTAAAACACAGTTAAATTTTTAAATCCAGTTATTGGCGGAAATATTTTTTAAATAATAAATATACTTATAATTTATCAGGTAATAGATAATATTCCTACTACTACTACTACTACTACTAGGTATTTTTTGAATTCAATTTCCAATCGTTGAATGGATAAATAAAGCAATTTCATTGCCATGGTGTCGCAGATTGTTGATTTCATCAATTTCATAAACAAACGAACTCCATTGAGCGTTGTGTTTTATTTGTAGACGGTTCATTGCTCTCCAGAGCAATAGTTGCAGCACGGCATTGGAACGCGCTGAAAATAATTTGACTGCCGCTGCGCGAGATTTAGGTAACACGCGTGAAACACTGCGTTATCGAGTGAAAAAATATCAATTAAAAAGTATTGATGTGTAATTGTTTCGATAGTTGACTATTTTGCTAGGTTAAGTATATTAAACGTAATTCTCCATATTTTTACTAAGGATTTTATTATGCGTTTAACTACAAAAGGTCGTTATGCTGTAACTGCGATGCTCGATTTAGCACTTCACAGTCAAGAAAAACCCGTGACACTCACTGAAATTGCGGCACGACAAACTATTTCGTTATCCTATTTAGAGCAACTTTTTGCACGGTTGCGAAAAGCCGATATTGTACGAGGTGTTCGGGGACCTGGCGGTGGTTATCAACTCAGTCAAAACCCACAAAAAGTTACTGTCGCGGCGGTTATTGAAGCAGTAAATGATTCGATTGATTCTCGCAAATGTGGCGGTGAAGCGAATTGCCAACAAGAAAGCATGTGTTTAACGCATGATTTGTGGACAGGGTTAAGCGAACATATTTATGGTTATTTATCGAACGTTACGCTGGCAGATTTGATTCAAAAAGGTAATGAACGTCGTAACACAGAGCAAAATGATGAGAGCATTGTGACTATTAAAAAAATGCAAAATTTGGGATAGTTTTTTTTCGCCTGTTCATAAAAATCAACGTTTTATCACAAACAAAAAAACCGCCCTTCGCGTTTCTACAAAGGGCGGTTAAAGCAAATCCCCCAGCCTTTCAGGCTGCCCCCTTTAAAAAGGGGGCGAAAGATTAAAAAACGTGCTTTTGATTTTAATGGTTTTCTCCCTTTTTGAAGGGAGAGGCACGAAGTGCAGAGTGGGATTTGCTTTAAACCCTCACCACCGACAACACAAAATCATCCGCCGTCACAACTTAAAGCCCATAAATTTTCACCGACGTATAAAGTTTGATTTTGCTGTCCACTGTGACGATAGGCATATTTTCTACCATCGCCTGAGCAATCAACAATCGGTCAAATGGGTCATTGTGATGATGTTCCAATTTTTCCAACGCATAAATGTGAGCTAACTCAATCGGCAGCAACTTCAAATCATTGTCGCGCTGTTGAGTTTCAATCATTTTGTGCAACGGCACATTCATATCCAACTTTCCCAAATTCGTTTTTATCTGAATTTCCCACGGCGAAACATGACTTAAAAACAACGTATTCGCCGAATCCTTGCAAAGCTCGAGTAAATCAAACGGCAATTTTTCGGGCGATTGATTCAACCACAGAAAAATATGCGTATCGAGCAACAAATTCACGCTGATTCACCCAGCCAAAAATCTAACGGCAATTCATCATCAAAATCATCTGCAATTTGCATTTGTCCACGATATTGCCCAAACACCCGTTTTTTCACGGCATTCGGTTTATGTAAATTTTGTGTTAATTGTGCCATCAATGTCATTTGTGATTCGACGTTGTGAATGTATTGCTGAACAATCGCAGGCGGCAAATTGTCAGGTACGTTAATGGTTATTTGCATTTCAAACTCCTTTCACCAACACAAAATCATCCGCCGTTAAATTCTTAAAGCCAGTCAATTCGATCTCCATTTCGGTGGTTTTCGGGTCGTTGTCGAGGTTCAATTTTACAATCGTGGTCGAATTCACAAAATCCATTTCATAACGCACTTGATTGATTGCACTAAACGCTTTCGTGCCAACAAAACTCAACGTGCCACCCGCAATCGCGCTTAAATCCATGACTTCGCCAACGACAGAAACATCAAAATCGGTAATGATGTCGCGGTTGCCAATGCCTACGCTTGAATCAATCACGGTGAAAATAAATGTGTCTGCACCACTGCCACCATTCAAATTATCAACGCCCATTCCTCCATTTAATATATCGTTTCCTATGTGACCAGACAAAGTGTCATTTCCCGCGCCGCCAATTAGCGGGATTTGACCTACCGTCGCGCCTGTAGACACTTGAACAGGATTTGAACCAATAGGTAAACCGTTAGAACCTTTTAGCTGGTAGGCTGCGGTAGGCTCAGTTTTTATAGTATCAGGGTTAGTTAGTGTCGAAGCTCTTGGCGTTGTCACTTCGTCGTTGATGGTTTTAGCCAGCGCAGCGATACCTGTATCAGGTGTCTTTTTCGCTGTGCTGCGTCTGCTTGCTCCATAGCGTCCAATGCTAAATTACCTGAGCTGTTCGTAGTATCGTACCTACCGCCTGAAAAAGGGTTATGTAGGCTTTGTGCATATATGTCAGTAGAATACTTATTCGCAGCGTTGTCTTTAGCTATGTTTTCGGCTGACCATGGGTTATCTTGCTTAGTTACAGGCGTTGTGTCAGCTACCATTAGTGTCTTGCCAGTCCTGCCTGCATTGGGGTCGAAGGCTAATGACTTAGCTAATCTATCCTCACGAAAAGCTGACAGTTTGTCATCTAAAGCTTTCTGGTTATCTGCTGCAATTTTTGCATCTGCAAGAGCTTTCGCATCAGCTGCAATTTTTGCATCTGCAACGGCTTTCGCATCGGCTGCTATTTTTGCATCTGCAACAGCTTTCGCATCAGCTGCTATTTTTGCATCTGCAACGGCTTTTGCGTCCACAAGAGCTTTGGCATCTGTGATAGCTTTTGCATCGGCGGCGATTTTTGCATCTGCAACAGCTTTCGCATCAGCTGCAATTTTTGCATCTGCAACGGCTTTCGCATCAGCTGCAATTTTTGCATCTGCAACGGCTTTTGCGTCCACAAGAGCTTTGGCATCTGTGATAGCTTTTGCATCGGCGGCGATTTTTGCATCTGCAACAGCTTTCGCATCAGCTGCAATTTTTGCATCTGCAACGGCTTTCGCATCGGCTACGGCTTTGTTTTCAGCCTCGGCAAGTTGTTTATCTTCAAGAGCTTGAGCATCAAGAATCGCTTGTTCAGCTGCGGCTTTTTCGTCGAGAAAAGTTTGAAGTGTTTTAGGTTTTGAATTTGAGAATTGCAGATATTCGATATTAAACAACGTGTCTGTGCCGTCGTTTATGTCGTCATTACCGATATATTCAACCATAACAGTATCTGCTTCAATTGTGATGTTGTAATCATCTTGAACGCCGACAAAAATGGCTGTATCTTTGCCAGCACCGCCGTCTAACGTGTCGTCGCCTGTCCCACCTTTCAAACTATCATTATTTTTACTGCCTAAAAGTGTGTCGTAACCATCTGCACCATCTAGGAAAACTTTGATACTGCTACCTTCAACTGCACGAATGAAATTATTTAATTCATTACCTTTACCGCTAGTTGCTTTTGAACCTGATAATGTTAAATTTTCGACATTAGTAGCTTGTGTTAAATCATAGCTAACGGTTGAAATAATTAAATCTTCGCCAGCATCGGTATCTTCAATAATTTTGTCTTCAAGATTACTTAACAAATACACATCAAAGCCATTTCCTCCGATTAAAGTATCTTTGCCTACTCCTCCATTTAGCGTGTCGTCACCATCGCCGCCAAGTAATGTGTCACTGCCTGAACTGCCCAACAATTTATCGTCACCCGCACCACCCGATAAACTATCGTTATCGTTGCCACCATCAATCGTATCGTTTCCTGAATTACCCATTAAGGTATCGTTACCACCTCCACCTAAAATGTTGTCGGCAATGCTTGAACCAATAACGCTATCTGCATTTGAGCTAACGCCTTTGAAATTAGTATTTTTTGCGGTTAATGTTTTTACAGCCATGTTGAAATCCTTTTTTGGTTAAAAAAATTTTGTTACCTCGTCAATATGTAGATTGTAACCTGAACGGTTTTTACATTTTGTGTGAATTAAGCAAAATTTGTTCAACTGTATTTATTCGTGCCACAGAACAAAAAAATAGCAATTACCTGTACAATTATTACCATTCTCAATTTTTATTTAATTTCACTATGTCTAAACGCCTCAGAAAAATCACTCAACAAGTTTTAGTCGGCAATGTAAAGGTTGGCGGCGGCGCACCGATTGTGGTGCAATCCATGACAAACACTGACACCGTCAACATCAAAGCCACCGTGAATCAAATCATGGAATTGGCGAAAGCGGGTTCAGAAATGGTGCGAATTACGGTTAATTCTGAAGAAGCAGCAGCGGCTGTAGCATCAATTAAAGAGCAATTAATTGCTAAAAATTGTTTCGTGCCGATTGTTGGAGATTTTCATTTTAACGGGCATAAATTGCTCGAAAAATATCCTGATTGTGCGGCGGCGTTAGATAAATACCGCATCAATCCAGGTAATGTCGGACGCGGAAAATCGCGTGATCCACAATTTCAGCAAATGATTGAATTTGCGTGCCAATACAATAAACCCGTGCGAATTGGTGTGAATGGCGGCAGTTTAGATCAATCGGTTTTAACACGTTTACTGGATGAAAATCGTCAACTTACACAACCCGAACCGCTTGGGGCTGTAGCACGAAAAGCGATTGTTTTATCTGCGTTAGAAAGTGCCGCGAAAGCGGAAGAAATTGGACTTGGTAAAGATAAAATTATTCTGTCGTGCAAAATCAGCAACGTCCAAGAGTTGATTTCGATTTATGAAGATTTGTCGTCGCGTTGTGATTACGCGCTGCATTTAGGATTGACCGAAGCGGGAATGGGTTCAAAAGGTATTGTGTCATCGGCAGCGGCGTTATCTGTGCTAATGCAACAAGGTATTGGCGATACGATTCGGATTTCACTTACGCCAGAACCTGGAACTTCACGCACGCAAGAAGTGATTGTCGGACAAGAAATTTTACAAACTATGGGCTTTCGAGCATTTACACCGATGGTGATTTCTTGCCCAGGTTGTGGACGTACCACCAGCGATTATTTTCAAAAACTCGCGCTCAACATTCAAACTTTTTTGCGTGATCAAATGCCTGTTTGGCGTGAAAAATATGCGGGCGTTGAATCAATGGAAGTTGCAGTGATGGGTTGCGTTGTGAATGGACCTGGTGAAAGTAAAAATGCCAACATCGGAATAAGTTTACCTGGAACGGGTGAATCACCTGTTGCGCCTGTTTATGAAGACGGTGAAAAAACCGTCACATTAAAAGGCGATTTTATTGCCGAAGAATTCCAAGCGATTGTTGAACGCTACATCGAAACACATTATGGGAAATCTGAATAATGTTGCCACGCATTGCTTTAACCGCTGGTGAACCTGCGGGTATTGGTGCAGATTTGTGTGTTCGACTCGTTCAAAATCTTTTGCCCGCGTGCGAATTAATTGTTCTAGCAGATGCCGAATTACTTCAACAACGTGCCAAAAAATTGAATTTACCTCTCACGCTGCATCATTTCGACCCTAGCAAACCAAAAACAATTTTGCCGTGTGGACACTTGACGATTTTGCCTGTTTCGTTGAAAGTACCTGTAGAAGCTGGCGTGTTGAATCATGAAAATAGTAAATATGTTCTTGAACTTTTAGATCGTGCCACACAAGGCTGTTTAAATAAAACATTCACTGCAATGGTTACTGCGCCCGTTCACAAAGGCGTAATTAACGATGCGGGTTTTGTGTTCACAGGTCACACGGAATATATTGCCGAACAAACGGGCGGACACCCTGTAATGATGTTGGCGACAGAAGGTTTGCGTGTGGCATTAGCCACAACACATTTGCCACTATCAAAAGTTAGCGCAGCGATTACGCCTGAACTTATCGAAAAAACGTTACGAATTTTACATCGTGATTTAAAAACACGTTTTCATATCGAACAACCGAAAATTTTGGTGTGCGGCTTGAATCCACACGCGGGTGAAAACGGTCATTTAGGGCGTGAGGAAATCGACATTATCAATCCAATTTTAGAAAAACTTCGTGCCGAAGGTATGGATTTAGATGGTGCGTTACCTGCTGATACGTTATTCACGAATAAATATCTACAAACCGCCGACGCAGTTTTGGCAATGTATCACGATCAAGGATTACCCGTTTTGAAATACAAAGGTTTCGGTAAAGCGGTTAACGTTACACTTGGACTGCCGATTATTCGTACATCTGTTGATCACGGAACAGCACTAGATTTAGCAGGGACAAATAAAGCGGATTTGGGCAGCTTGCAATTTGCACTAAAAACAGCAATCACAATGTGTTCCACAAACTAACTTGGAGCAAAAAATGGGCTTACCCAATTACAAAAACGATTACATCACCGAGCAAGACTATCTCGACGATGAAAAGGACAGCGAAATTAAACACGAATACGTTGATGGTGAAATTTTTGTGATGACTGGCGCGAAAAAAAATCATCAACGCCTAATTATGACGCTTGCGAGCGCGTGGCATTTACACTTAAAAGACACACCTTGCGAAGTTTTTAGTTCAGACGTAAAAGTGCGTGCGGACAACGGTAAAAAATACTTTTACCCCGACATTTTGGTGGCGTGTGAAAACGATGATAAAGACGATTATTACGCCGAATTCCCGCGCATTATTGTCGAAGTTTTATCGGATTCTACCCGTAAATATGACAAAACCTTTAAACGTCAGGTTTATCAAACCATTCCAACGTTAGAAGAATACGTTTTGATTGAACAAGACCGCGTTGAAATTGAAGTTTGTCGCCGTGCGAACGCGTGGCAATCTATGTTTTATTTTATTGACGACGAAATTACGTTCACGTCGATAGATTTAACGTTATCGGTTTTAGATATTTATCAGCGCGTTGAAAATAATGAAATGCGTACTTTTCTTGCAACTCTTTCTTCTGAAAAAAGTGATTCTTAATGGCGCATCAAGCACGCAAACGATTCGGTCAGAATTTTCTGACTGATCAAAATATCATCAACAACATTGTTGGCAACGCGATGATTCGCAACGGTCAACGTTGGGTTGAAATCGGCGCAGGGCAGGGCGCATTAACTGAACCGTTGCTTAAAAAAGTGACGCATTTAGACGTAGTTGAACTCGATCGCGATTTGGTGAAATGGTTGGAATATAAATTCGCGGCACAAACGAACTTAAACATTCATAGCGCGGACGCATTACGATTTGATTTCGCGGCACTCGCGCCTGAAGGTGAAAAACTGCATATCATTGGTAATTTACCGTACAACATTTCAACGCCGTTGATGTTTCATTTGCTCGAAACGACAGATTGCATTGCGGACATGATTTTTATGTTACAAAAAGAAGTCGTGAATCGTATTTGCGCTAAACCAAATGGCAATTCTTACGGGCGTTTGAGTGTGATGATGCAGTATTATTGCGCGACGGAATGGTTGTTCGATGTGCCGCCAGAAAGTTTTAATCCTATTCCGAAAGTGATGTCGGCAATGGTTCGATTAGTACCACACACACAACCGCCCGTTGAAGTTGATGACGTAAAAATGCTTGGTAAAATCGTCACAGAAGCATTTTCACAACGTCGTAAAACGTTGCGAAATTCATTAAAAAATTCATTATCAGAAGCTGAAATTACCGCACTGGGAATTGATGCGAGTTTACGCGCTGAAAATATCAGTTTAAGAGATTTTGCATTGATGGCAAATGTCGTTAGTCGAAAAGTTGTTGAAGCCTTGTAATTCAAGTTCTGCGACAAATTGTCACGCGACAATTTGTCACATTTTCAATGTTAAAATTTGCGACTAAAATACGCCCACTCTTTAAATGCTCCTCTAGGCGAAAGAGTCTTAACATCCTTCTTTTCTTAATGCCGTATCATAATTTTCGATGCGGTATTTTTTTTGCCCGCCATCCCACGTCACAATCGGTTTTAATCATTTGCCTTTTCTTTTATACTGTTTAGCTCATTTAACACAGGAGTTTTCATGGAAAAGCCATTCATTTTACACATGCTCACCACCGCTAAAAATCTTAGTCCATTTGATGTCAATATGGCGATGGATGCAGGTTGGATTTCTGCCATTCCGTACACCAATATTGAAGCCAGTGAAATTCAAGGTTTGGTTCAAGATGTAATTTTCTCGCGCAGTGCCAAAAACTTAAAACGCACCAGTATTTTTATCGGTGGACGTGACACGAAACAAGCGATGGATATGTTGAAAATCGCGAAACGCTCAATGATTCCGCCTTTTGAAGTGTCTGTTTTTGCTGATCCAAGTGGTGCATTTACCACTGCTGCTGCAATGGTGGCTATCATCGAACGCGAATTAAAAACTAAATTTAATACGACGCTTGAAGGCAAAAATATTTTGGCGTTAGGTGGCACGGGTCCTGTCGGTCAAGCTGCTGCTGTTATTGCAGCAAAAGCAGGCGCAAACGTTCGCATTGTTGGTCGTCAATTAGAAAAGGCGCAACACATTGCCGATTTGTGCAACAGTGAGTTTGGTGAAGGTCAAACTAACATTCTTGCAGGCGCAGATGCTGATAAAGGCGAATATATCAAAACAGCAGATGTGGTTTTTGCAACGGGTGCAGCAGGTATTGAATTATTGAGCGCAGAATTAATTGCTTCTGCATCACAGTTGAAAGTCGCTGCAGATGTAAATGCTGTACCTCCCGCAGGTATTTCAGGAGTTGATGCGTTTCATGATGGTGCGGCTATTGAAAGCTCAACGAGTGGCGCGGTGGGTATTGGTGCATTAGCGATTGGTAATGTGAAATATCAAACCCAAAATTTGTTATTAAAACGCATGATTGTAAGTGTTAAACCCATTTATTTACATTTTGAACACGCTTTTGAAGTTGCGCGTGAATACATTAAATCTACTCAAGCATCGTCTTAATCGGGAATTTTATGAAACGTAGTATTCTGCACATGCTTGATCCAATGCCAAATAATAGTCCTTTCGATATTAACATGGCGGTTGATGCAGGCTTTGATCTTTTGATGCCGTATAACAATGTGAAATTAGAAAACGTTCACGGTTTGACGCAAGATGCCATTTTTTCACGCAGTCCTGCGGGATTGAAACGCACTGCACTATTTATTGGTGGACGACATTTAGGTTTAGCGATTGATATGTTCAATGAAGCTAAACAAGCGATGATGTCACCGTTTGCAATTTCAGTATTTGCCGATCCAAGCGGAGCATTTACAACGTCTGCGGCATTGGTGGCGTGTGTTGAAAGAGAATTGCGAGAAAAACACGGTAAAGAATTAGCTGGTTGTAAAGCGGTTGTTTTTGGGGGGACAGGTCCTGTTGGGATTGCAACGGGAATTATTGCATCACTTGCGGGCGCAGACACCACCATTGTTGATCATTTATATTTGGACACAGCTGCTGATATAGCCACGCTTTATAACCGTCGTTTTGGTTGTAATTTAAAAGCGGCAGTAGCAAGTTTTGATAAAGAGAAAATCGAATTATTAAAAGATGTAGACGTGATTTTTTGTACTGCAAAAGCAGGCGTTCAAGTATTAAATGCGACGATTTTAAAAGAAGTCACGCAGCTAAAAGTAGCAGGTGATGTCAATGCCGTACCGCCTGCGGGTATTGAAGGTGTTGATCGTGGTGATGTTGGCGCACCGTTAATTCATGCGACACATTGTAATGCAGTCGGAGTCGGTGCATTAGCAATTGGTGATGTGAAATATCAAATTCAACACGCGCTTTTAGCTTCAATGTTGGAAACAGAAAAACCAGTATATTTAGATTTCCGTGATGCGTTTGTTAAAGCGCGTGAAATGTTGAAGTAAAATCAAATTCGAGATGCGGATTGCGTTTTTTACGCAATCCAAAGTTCACTGCCTTTTTCATCGTACTGAGTGCAATTTCATCACAACATTACGCTGTTGAAAATCATCGTTATCATCATTGATGACGTTGATGACTTCTAACGTTTTTGGGCTTTGACGGTGATTGACGAAATAACTATTTCCATCAATTTTTTTTGCCATTTTTTTAGATTCCGACGCTAAATCAGCAATATCGACATGTGATTGGCAATGCGCCGTGGTTGCAGGTGAAACTAAACCAACGGACAAACTGGTCAATGGAAAAAAGCATTTTTCACCTTTACGATTTTCTGCTTGAATGCCGCCAGCTTTGACATCAGTTGGCGTGTAATAATTTGGCACCATTGCTTCAAACGTGGCGAGAACTTTTTGAGAGCGTTCTAACCAATCATCACCTGTAAAAATAACAATAAAATCATCGCCACCAATATGCCCAATGCGCCCGCTTTCTGGCGGAACACATTTTGTCAAAGCTGTTGCAACCGCTTTGATAATGTCATCGCCCGCACTGTAGCTGTAAATATCATTAAATGGTTTGAAATTATCTAAATCAAAATAACCAAATGCAAACGGTGTTTTACTCGCGAGCAATTGATTTATCTGTTCATTTATCGGCACGCTGCCAGGTAATAATGTCAGTGGATTCGCGTGTTTTGCGTTGTCAATTTGTTGCGTGGTGATTTTTTCTAACAGCGATAAAATCGTCGCTACGCCTATATATTTATTTTCACGAGTAATAAGAAACGCCTGTTCATGGCGCATCGTCGAGGTTAATTGCTGACTTACTAATTCAATCGGGGTATCACAATCAATACTCAGTGGTACTTGTTCGATAAACGTTTTAATCGGTTTCCGCCCATGTAATTCCATGCCGTAACGACTTGAAAATAATTTCGACAGAAAAGTATCTCGAAAAATGATACCCGAACCTATATCGTAATCGACCAATGGAAGAATCGACAATTCGCTGTTTTGTTGAAATAGATTCATCACGTCACTAATCGGCATTTCGGCTGAAATTGGCGTAATAAATTGACCAATACTTTCGACAGATGTTGAGTTTGACCAGTGTGATTTTGTTTCTTCGGAAAATTTATTTTGAAAGAAAATTTCGGCATCGAGTTCAACCAACGGGATAGCCGATGGACGTGCAAAATAATAACCCTGACCGTAACTAATTCCGAGTTGTTTAATCACGTTAAATTCGGCTTCAGTTTCAACGCCTTCCGCAATGACATGGCAATTCAGTGAACTGGCAATGCCTTGAATCGAACGTACAAAATTAAGTTTAATCGAATCATTTTGTAATTCTTGAATAAAATGCTGATCGATTTTGACGTATTCGGGGAGCAATTCTGACCACAATCGTAAACTTGAATAACCAGCACCTAAATCATCTAACGCAATTTCAAAGCCCATGCCTCGATAGTGCATAACGGCTTCACGCATCAATTCATAATCATCTGTTGGTTTATGTTCGGTGAGTTCAATGACAACATTATGGGGATTTAACCCAAATTTTTCTAAATAACGCAGCGTTTCTCCTGTTTTAAATTCAGGTTGTAATAAAACGTGTGGGCTAACATTAAGAAATAATTTTGCATCTAAGTTAAATTCTGTGAAATGCTGAATGCTTAATTCACGGCAAACAAATTCTAACTGTGAACTTAAACCATAGCGATCGGCAATATCAAACAAATTCAGTGGGCTATGTAAAGGACTGTTTGAGGGTCCACGAATCAGAGCTTCATACGCAATAATTTTTTTTTGCGTCAATGAAATAATCGGTTGAAAGTGGGGAGTTAGTTTTTTATGTTCAAGAATTGAAATAAGTTCTTGTTGCAGAGCGGACATGAAAAATTTTCCTATGCGGATAATAACGGAATCAGCATAGGTTATTTCCATGACGACGTTGTGACATTTAATTCTGTCGGATTATCATTTTAGTGCCTCTGTTGCGCTGACTAAGGCATCAATCATTTCTTCGCCTTGCGCGATATGTCCCGAATTCGGCAATACAACGTAATTTGCTTGCGGTAAAACACGATGTAATTGCCATCCTGCTTCTATTGGGCAAACCAAATCTTGTTGTCCGTGAATAATCGTCACAGGCAAATGCCGTAATTTTTCGCAATGTGTGAGCAATTCATTTTCAGCTAAAAAATAATGATTTCTAGCGTAATGAAGCTCCATTTTTACCTGTTTAATATCATGTTCAGTGAGGTGAGAGTCGTAAGGCTGATAAGCATTGCCCAACGCCACTTGTCCGCCCCACGCTTGCCACGCTTTCGTTACGCGCCGACTGGCTAATTCATCGTTGCCCCATAAAATCGTATTTAAATCGGCAATTAAATCGTCTGTGCGGTGTTCAGCGGGAATGCTATCAATCAAATGTTGCCATGCTTCAGGGTAAATCAGCGAAACGCCATGATTGCTCAAAAACCATTTCATATCTTGTAATCGCGCTAAAAAACTGCCGCGCAAAATCATTGCTCGTACCTGTTTGACGTGCTTTTGTGCGTAAGCTAATGCCAGCGTAACACCCCATGAACCACCAAATAAAACCCAATTTTCTAACGCCAAATGCTGCCGAATGCGCTCCATATCGGCGATTAAGTCGGGTAACGTATTGTGCGCCAATTCACCAAATGGCAATGAGCGTCCACAGCCGCGTTGATCAAATAAAATAATGTGATAATACGCAGGATCAAAAAAACGACGATGATCAGGTTTACAGCCTGAACAAGGACCACCGTGTAAAAAAACAATCGGTACGCCTTCTGGATTGCCACATTGTTCGACGTAAATCGAGTGTCCATGGTTGGCGTTTAAAAAGAAATGATTGAACGGTTCAAGAGGCGGAAAAAGTGTTTTCATGGTTAGGGTTACAAAGAAGAAAATATAAAAGAGAACACTTTAAGTCATAGATTTAAATAAGACAATTCACATTTTATCTTCAAAGTAACGCCAACTAATCTAAACATTGACGCAACTGCGTTATAAAAATATAATCGCACGCTTACTATATTTTATAGATTAAATGCTTAATGGAGCTTACGCCGATGTATGCGGTAATTGAAACAGGCGGTAAACAGTACCGCGTAGAGAATGGTACCTACTTAAAAGTAGAAAAATTAGAACTTGGCGAAGGCGATAGCATCGAATTTGACAAAGTTTTAATGATTGAAGAAAACGGCGATGTGAAAGTGGGTTTGCCTTTCATTGTAGGCGGAAAAGTAACGGCCACCGTTTTGTCTCAAGGTAGACACAAAAAAATCAAAATTGTTAAATTTAGAAGACGTAAACACCACATGAAAACTGCTGGTCATCGTCAATACTATACCGAAATCCAAATTACTGGCATTTCTGCTTAAAAAATAGGAGTTTAAAATGGCTCATAAGAAAGCTGGCGGTAGTACCCGCAATGGACGCGATTCCCAATCAAAAAGATTAGGCGTTAAACGTTATGGCAGCGAAACAGTTACCGCAGGTAGTATCATCGTTCGTCAACGTGGCACACATTTCCACGCTGGCACAAACGTTGGCATCGGCAAAGATCACACATTATTTGCGAAAGCGGACGGTGTAGTTCTTTTCAAAGTACAAGGTCCTAAAAACCGCAAGTTTGTTAGCATCGTAACAGCGGCATAAATAATCGCTCGCCTTCGTGGCAAGCGGCAACGACTGAGAAAGCTCCGCCGAATGGTTGGGGCTTTTTTTGTTTATATCAGTTTTATTTGAGTAAAGTATGAAATTTGTTGATGAAGCGCAGGTGCGTGTCGAAGCGGGTGATGGTGGAAATGGAACAATTGGTTTTCGCCGTGAAAAATTTATCCCACTCGGTGGACCTGATGGTGGCGATGGTGGTAACGGCGGCAGTGTTTATTTAATCGGTATGGAAAATATGAACACGTTGGTCGATTTTCGCTATCAATCTGTTTATCGCGCTCAACGCGGTCAAAATGGTATGGCGCGAAATTGCACAGGCAGAAAAGGCGACGATTGTTATGTTTCTGTTCCGCTCGGCACACGAGTTTCAGATTCTGAAACGAACGAAATTTTGGGCGAATTAGTCAAAGAAGGCGAAACATTATTAGTTGCACAAGGCGGTTTTCACGGATTGGGCAACACACGCTTCAAAAGCAGTATCAATCGTGCGCCGCAAATTGCGAGTAAAGGCAGTGAAGGTGAACATCGTTTGCTGAATTTAGAACTGACATTAATTGCAGACGTTGGTTTATTGGGAATGCCAAATGCAGGAAAATCGAGCTTAATTCGTGCTGTTTCCTCAGCTACGCCGAAAGTTGCCGATTATCCTTTTACCACACTTTATCCGAATTTAGGTGTGGTGCGTATTGACGAATTACGCAGTTTTGTTATCGCCGACATTCCAGGCGTTATCGAAGGCGCAGCCGAAGGCGCGGGTCTAGGTTTGCAGTTTTTGAAGCATTTAGAGCGCACGGGGTTGTTGTTACATTTGGTGGATATTGAACCGTATGAAAGTAGCGAATCGCCCATTTCTGCTGCCCAGAAAATTATTGCCGAAGTTGAAAAATGGAATGAAAACTTAGCAAACAAACCCCGTTGGTTAATTTTAAATAAAGTCGATAGAGTTTTAGATGAAGAACTCGACGCGCATTGCCAAGAAATTATCGACGCGCTAAATTGGACTGCACCTGTATTTAAAATCGCCGCGATTAACGGGCAAGGCACACGCGAATTGATGTTTGCGATTATGGAATTTTTGGAAATGCAACGACAAATGGTGAAAGATGAACAAGCGTGAAAACTTTAAAAATGTAAAACGTATCGTTATAAAAATTGGCAGTTCGTTACTTACCAAAGGCGGAAAAGGCTTAGATAAAATCGCAATTGCTGATTGGGTTAAACAAATGGCAATGTTACGCAAAGAAGGCGTAGATGTGGTTTTAGTATCGTCGGGTTCTGTTGCGGAAGGTGTGTGGCGATTGGGATTGAGAACGCGACCCTCCGCTTTACATGAATTACAAGCCGCTGCCGCCGTTGGGCAAATGGGGTTAGTGCGCGTGTTCGACGACAGCTTTCAACAATATGATTTACACGCCGCCCAAGTTTTGCTGACACACGACGATTTATCAAATCGTCAACGTTACTTAAATGCACGAAGTACACTTTTAACGTTGTTGGATTTCGGTGTTGTTCCCGTGATTAACGAAAACGATACTGTAGCGACGGAAGAAATTCGGTTTGGTGATAACGACACATTGGCGGCGTTGGTCGCTAATTTGGTTGAAGCCGATTTGTTGATTATTCTTACTGACCAACAAGGTTTATTTACCACTGATCCCAGCGTAAATTCTGACGCAATGCTAATTTCACAAATCAGTGTTGATGATGATCGTTTGGAAAGTATGGCGGGTGATAGCCGTAGCGGGTTGGGACGAGGTGGAATGTCTACAAAAGTTCGTGCTGCGCGACTTGCGGCTCGTTCTGGTGCGGCAACCATCGTTGCAGCAGGTGCAACAGTCAATGTGATTAACGAAATTTTAAATGGCGAAAATTTAGGCACGCATTTTTTACCTGACATTGAGCCTTTATTAGCGCGAAAACGCTGGCTTGCTGGACAATTACAAGTCAAAGGACAATTAGTTTTAGACAATGGCGCAGTCGAAATGCTCAAGAATAATGGCAAAAGTTTATTAGCTGTTGGTGTGAAATGGGCAACGGGGCAATTTGAACGAGGCGAATTAGTGTCTTGTTTGAATTTAGACGGTCTTGAGATTGCACGCGGTTTAATAAATTACGGCAGCGAAGACACACAGAAAATTGCAGGGAAAAGCAGCTTAGAATTTGAAAAATTATTGGGTTACGCTGACGATTTGGAATTGATACATCGTGACAATTTGGTTTTAATTTAAATGTACGCGAATACAAAAACCGCTCTACTTTTTAAAGTAGCGCGGTTTTTTTACGCCGATAATTTAATGCGTTCTAATGTCCCATCGAGATGGAGCATTTTGAATTTTTCTACGATGCTCGGATCAAACATACTGCCTGAAAAAGACTCGATATAATCCACGGCATCTGTCATTGTCCAAGCATCTTTATAAGGGCGTGTCGTTGTTAATGCGTCGAATACATCTGCTAATTTTACAATTCGCGCCGAAAGAGGCGTTTCTTCACCACATAAATTATTGGGATAACCTGTACCGTCAAAATTTTCATGATGTCCTGCTGAAACTTCCCGCGCCACTTCATAAAATGGATTTGAACTTAAAATCCGCACACCAGCCATTGGGTGTTCTCGCATAACATCCCATTCTTCATCGGTTAATTTTCCAGGTTTTTTCAAAATTTCATCTGGAACAGCAAGTTTGCCAATATCATGCAACATACTCATTAGTCCCATGTGTTCAGCTTCTTTTTTGCCAATTCCCATCGCAATAGCCAATGCTTCGGTGTAATTTTGTACGCGTTGTAAATGACTTGCCGTATCTTGATCTTTACCTTCGGCAGCTAAACACAACATAACAACCGCATCTTTACATGCTGATTCAAATAAATCGCGGGCTTCGCGTAAATCACGTTTCAAATCGAGTGATTCTAACGCACGCGCCACACTTAATTTTAAATCAGCCTGACTCCATGGTTTTTTGAAGTATTTATAAATATTAATTTCATTGATGTACTTTAATAAGTCGTCCACATGGATATAACCGCCTGTTAATAAAATACGAATAGCATCTGGTTGAACTTTCAACGCATAACTTAATATTTCCATGCCATTAATATCAGGAATTTCTTGGTCGCAAATAATTAAATCGATAGGCTGTTCATTTAGAATCGCAATCGCTTCTGCGCCATTTGATGCGGATAATATGTTATAGCTTTTGCGAAAACTACACGTTAATAAAGACACAATAGCAGGGTCATTATCAACAATAAGGAGCGTGTACATTCTTTATCTGTCCAGTGATTTTTAAAATAGAGGATTTAACTTTTTAGTTTGGATAGCGTAATAAATTCACTAACCACGTTATTTCGCTTGTTGTTACAAATGGTTTCCACGGTGGCATCGCGGTACCTTTTCGCCCATTTTCAATAGTTTCAATTAAAAATGCGTCAGATTTCCCCACTAAATCTTTTGGTTGTAAAGGCGAACCTAAACCGCCTTGCAATAATAAACCATGACACGCGCCACAATCGTTTTTTAATAACAAACGTAATTCCGATTGTCGTTCAAGTGAGGGTTCGACAGCAAAGCAAGTGCTACTAACGAGCAATAAAACTAATAATTTTTTCATAAAGTGATTGTGATTACTTAATGTGTTTGGCTATTGTAACGATTGCTGATAAATTTATCGCCATTCAACTTTTAGGAATTTAAAAAAATGTCAGACATAGAAATCGCGCAACGCGCTACCATGAAACCGATTATTGAACTTGCTGGGCAAAATTACGGCATTGCGCCTGAACATTTAGACCCGATTGGGCATTTCAAAGCAAAACTTTCACTCGAATATGTGAACAGTTTAGAAGGCAAAAAAGATGGCAAATTGATTCTCGTCACGGCGATTAGTCCAACCCCAGCAGGTGAGGGCAAAACCACAACAACGGTTGGTTTAGGTGATGCAATGAATCGTTTAAATAAAAAAACGATTATGTGTTTGCGTGAACCATCTCTTGGACCTTGTTTTGGTGTGAAAGGTGGCGCGGCGGGTGGCGGTTACGCGCAAGTTGTACCGATGGAAGACATCAATTTACATTTCACGGGCGATTTTCACGCAATCGGTGTCGCACACAATTTGTTATCGGCGTTAATCGATAACCACATCAATCACGGCAACGAACTCGATATTGACCCACGCAGAATTCAATGGAAGCGCGTTGTCGATATGAACGACCGTGCATTACGAAATATCGTTGTTGGTATGGGTGGCGCGGCAAACGGTTATTTGCGCGAAGATGGTTACGATATTGTGGTCGCTTCCGAAGTCATGGCAATTTTATGTTTAGCAACGGGACGCGCAGATTTAAAAGAGCGTTTAGGTCGCATCGTTATTGGCTACAAATTCGACAAAGTGACACCTGTTTATGCACGCGATTTAAAAGCTCATGGCGCAATGGCGGCACTTTTGAAAGACGCGATTAAACCGAATTTAGTGCAAACATTGGAAAACAACATTGCGATTATTCACGGTGGACCTTTTGCGAATATCGCGCACGGTTGCAACACTGTGACCGCTACGAAAACTGCGTTAAAACTGGCGGATTACGTTGTCACCGAAGCGGGTTTTGGTGCTGATTTAGGCGCAGAAAAATTCATCGACATCAAATGCAGAATGGCAGGCTTAAAACCGTCAGCAGTCGTTTTAGTTGCCACGATTCGCGCCTTGAAATTTCATGGCGGTGTTGCAAAAGACGATTTGAATCAAGAAAATTTAGCCGCTGTTGAAAAAGGTTTTGAAAACCTCGAACGCCATTACAAAAATATCACTGAGCATTACGGCTTGCCATGTGTCGTTTGCGTGAATCATTTTACGTTTGATACCGAAGCAGAAATTGCCTTATTACAAAAAAAATGTGCGGATTTAGGCGCAAAATGCGTCGTTTCAAAACATTGGGCAAATGGCGGTGCAGGAGCAGAAGATTTAGCAAATGCTGTTACTGAAATCGTTGACAATCGTGAACCTGAATTTAAATTTGTGTACGACGAAAATTTAAGTTTGTGGGGAAAAATTGAAACGATTGCGACCAAACTTTATGGTGCTGGCAGCGTTACAGCTAGCGCGAAAGTGAAATCACAACTCGCTGCGTGGAATGCCGATTACGGCACATTCCCGATTTGTATGGCAAAAACACAAATGTCATTTTCAACTAATCCTGCCTTGAAAGGCGCACCATCTGGACACACAATTGAAATTCGTGATGTGCGTTTAGCAAATGGCGCAGGATTTATCGTTGCGATTGCAGGCGATATGATGACAATGCCAGGTTTACCAAAAGTGCCAGCCGCTGAACGAATCGATATTGATGATAATGGTAAAATTACTGGTTTGTTTTAAATGCTACAATAAATAATCCGTGACGTTTACGGAGAACGTTTTTTTATATTTTTAAGGTGAAAATCATGACAGAAAAAAAATTTAGATTAGTGACTCGTAGCGATTTCGACGGGTTAATTTGTGCGGTACTTTTGAAAGAAATGAATTTAATTGAAGAAATTAAATTCGTTCATCCAAAAGATATGCAAGATGAAATTATCGACATCACCGACAACGACATCACTACCAATTTACCGTATGTAAAAGGCGTGCATTTGGCATTTGATCATCATTTGAGCGAAACCATTCGTAACGAAAAACAAGATAATCACATCATTTCACCTGACGCACCTTCTGCTGCGCGTGTGGTTTATGATTATTACGGTGGCGCATCACGTTTTCCAGCAAGCTGGAATGAAATGATGGAAGCGGTTGATAAAGGTGATGCGGCACAGTTCAACAAAGACGAAATTTTGAATCCAGATGGTTGGGTGTTGATGAATTTCTTGATGGATGCGCGTACTGGTTTGGGTCGCTTTAGAGATTTCACCGTTTCAAATTATCAATTGATGATGGACTTGATTGCGTATTGTAAAGACCATTCAATTGACGATATTTTGAAATTGTCAGACGTTCAAGAACGTGTGAAATTATTTAAAGAACACGAAGCGGCCGCGAAAGAACAAATTCAACGTTGTTCAACGGTTCACGGCAACTTGGTTGTTTTGGATTTACGCAACGAAGAAACTATTTATGCGGTAAATCGTTTCATGATTTACGCGCTTTATCCTGATTGCAACATTTCAATCCACGTTATGTGGGGTATGAAACAACAAAATACGGTCTTCGCAATTGGTAAATCAATTTTGAATCGTACTTCAAACACCAATGTGGGCGAATTATGTTTGAGTTACAACGGCGGCGGACATTTGAATGCTGGAACGTGCCAAGTGGCTAACGAAGGTTGTGAACAAGATTTGAAAAATATTATTGCTAAAATCAACGCAGACGGCTAATAGTCGCGTTTTTAATTTGTTCAACACGGCGGCGTATTGTTTTGGCAATGCGCCGTTTTTATTAAAGGGATTTTCATCATGCGAGAAATAGGTCAAATAATGAATTATCTGAAAGCAGTAATACCACTTGCGTTTTTAGTTGTGAACATAGCGCAAGCTACAGAAATCACGAAAACAAGCGCAACAGGAACGACGTTTAAATTTACGGCGACGTTAGATGCGCCTTTAATGACTGGTTATAAAGTCAAAATCGACTTTGGCAAAGGCGGTTTAAAAGCAATGACTTGTTTTGCTAAAACTTGTACGTTGTCATCGAACGTTTTGCCGAGTGGTGTTAGCACAGCGACTTATAAAATTGGAATTTATAATAATAATGTTTTACAAGGTTCAACGTCTGATGGAACTTATGTTATTTCGCCTACCACTGCAACAACAACTTCAACTTCAATAAAACCAACCGAAGGCTACACAAAAATCGCCAACAACGGTTCTGTACTTTCAGATTCTGCAAAACTCGGTACAGCTCCAACCGATTGGGCTTGCACCAAAGACAACAAAACAGGCTTGATTTGGGAAGTGAAAACAACGGATGGCGGCTTGCGGGATATGAATAATTCTTACACCAATTACACGCCCGATTATCCGAAATGTGATGATGCCATTTACGGTGCTGGAAACTGTAAGGAATTTGGTTTTACTGGCAAATACGGCGACAACACAAACACGGATGGTTTTGTCAATGCAGTAAATAATCAATCTTTATGCGGCACAACAGATTGGCGATTGCCGACCAATGAAGAACTTAAAGGTTTGGTTTATTGCTCTGATGGTAAATACAAAAATCTGAGCAAAGATGAAACTGGTTATATTTGTTCAAGTAATGGTGCGCCCAATTACACTTTAACGACGACTTCGCCAACGATTAACACAACGTATTTCCCAAATACACAAAGCAATTGGTTTTGGTCTTCTTCGCCTCTTGCTGGAAGTAGTGGTGCGTGGTTTGTCTTCTTCAACAACGGCGGTTCGTACTACCTCGATATGGTCAATAACTATTTTGTTCGGTTGGTTAGGTAGCGACAGTGTTTTTTCCTTTTGTTTTGTTGTGGGGCGGGATTTGGTGGATGGGCGTTTTGATGTAGGGGCAGACCTGTGTGTCTGCCCTGCAACGAACAAAACTTCCATTCTGGACGTTGCGTGAATTGGAGGGCGCACACGCAGGTGCGCCCGTACAAATAAAATTTTTTGGATTTTTTATGAAATACAATCCTGATATTCATCATCGGCGTTCGATTCGGTTGAAAAATTATGATTATTCACAGGCGGGATTATATTTTGTGACGATTTGCGTGAATAATCGGTTGTCGTTGTTTGGACAAATTGTGAATGGTGAAATGTTGTTAAATGATGCGGGAAAAATGATTGAAAAATGGTGGTTTGAAATGGCGTGTAAATTTGGGCAATTGGCGTTGCATGAATTTGTGGTGATGCCGAATCATTTTCACGGAATAATCGAAATCGTAGGGGCAGACCTGCGTGTCTGCCCTGCAATGAACGAGACACCCATTGTGGAAGTGGAAGTTGTGCGAATGGAGGGCGCACACGCAGGTGCGCCCCTACATGAAATCGTGCAATGGTTTAAAACCATGACAACAAACGAGTATATCCGAAATGTCAGACAAAACCATTGGCAACCATTTGAAAACAAATTATGGCAACGCAATTACCATGAACACATCATTCGCAACGAAACAGCCTATGTAAAAATTGCCGAGTATGTTCAAACAAATCCACAAAAATGGCACGATGACTGTTATTTTTAAAATGCCATCAGGCATTAACTTTATTTTTTGATATGGAATTTTTATGAAAAAATTTTTATCTTTGTTGTTACTTTTACCCGCGACCAGTTTTGCCATGCCACAAATTTCTGAACACGTTTTGTCAAACGGCTTAAAGGTTCTTGTTCAAGAAGACCATCGTTCGCCTGTTGTCGTGTCGCAAGTTTGGTATAAAGTCGGCTCAAGTTATGAACCAAATGGCATCACGGGCATTTCGCACATGCTTGAACACACGATGTTTAAAGGCACAGACAAACATCCAGCGGGTGAATTTTCACGCATCATTGCGGAAAATGGTGGCGAAGAAAATGCTTTTACAGGACAAGATTACACCGCGTATTTTCAAACCATGTCCGCTTCAAAATTAGCGGTAAGTTTTGAACTTGAAGCTGACAGAATGCGTTATTTACACATTTTGCCCGAAGAATTAAAGAAAGAATTGGAAGTTGTCACCGAAGAACGCCGAATGCGTACCGAAGATAATCCGCAAGCGAAAATGGCAGAACAATTTGCCGCGATGGCTTACACGAGTAGCCCGTATAAACACCCGATTATTGGTTGGCAAACAGATATTGCGGCTTATACTGCGCCAGATTTACAAGCGTGGTATCAACGTTGGTATGCGCCGAATAATGCCACGTTGGTGGTGGTTGGTGATGTGAAAACCGCTGACGTTTTTGCCTTAGCTCAACAGTATTTTGGTGATTTGAAAACCAGCGAAATTTTGCCACTCAAACCTCAAACTGAAGCACCTCAAATCGGCGTGCGAAAAATGACGGTGAAAGTTCCCGCGAAATTGCCATCGGTTTTATTGGGTTATCACGTTCCAACATTGAAAACCGTGAAAGATGAATCGGAAGCCTACGCGCTGGAAGTGTTAGCAGGTGTGTTAGATGGTGGCAGCAGTGCGCGTTTGAGTAGCTCATTAATTCGCGGCAAACAAATCGCCGTCGAAGCTAATGCAGGTTATAACTTAACCTCGCGTTTAGACGATTTATTTGAACTGGAAGGCACACCAGCAGAAGGCAAAACCGTTTGGGATATTGAAGCCGCTTTGAAAGAAGAAATTGCAAAGCTACAAACCAAACTCGTTGAACCCGCTGAGTTACAACGCATCAAAGCGCAAGTGTTAGCCAGCGAAGTTTATCAACGCGATTCAAATTTTTATCAAGCCATGCAACTTGGAATGCTTGAAACTGTTGGTTTGGGTTGGAAAAAAGAAGGTGAATATGTAGCAAAAATCAATCAAGTCACAGCGGAACAAGTTCGGAATGTGGCGCGAAAATATCTGATTGATGACCATTTGAATGTTGCTTATTTAGAACCACAAAAAATTAACGTTGCGAAAAAATAAACGGTTAATTAGGCGTTATTTCATCATCATTCAAATAACAACCTGAATCTTCTGCCCAATAATTTCCAGTTGTTTGTGCCGCACGGACGCGAGTATTGCCATTACAAATCGGTTGATAATGGCAAGTTTTACAACGTCCTTCGAGTGGACGCGGTGAACTTTTCAAACCCGCCATTAACGGGTCGCGGGTATCTTGCCAAATTTCAAAGAAGGGGCGGTCTTTCACATTGCCCAAATTGTAATGCCACCAAAATGTGTCGGGATGAACATTGCCAAGATTATCGATATTCGCCACATTCACCCCCGACGAATTACCACCCCATTGTTCTAATTTAGCTTGAATATGCGCGACTTTTTCAGGAGAGCGAGCGCGTACCCAATGCAAAAAATAAACAGCATCAGCGTCATTGTTGCCCGTGACAAATTCGCGCTCTTTGCCTTCCAACTCCCAGCGATAACAAGTTTCAAACAATAAATCCATTGCGTCGCGTGTCATCGTGAAATGCGCGTCATTACCTCGATTTTTATTACCGCGTCCGCCATAATTCAAATGTGACAAATAAAATTTATCGATATTGTAATCATCCATCAATTGCAACATCGCGGGAAAATCATGTGCGTTCGATTGCGTTAAAGTGTAGCGAATGCCAACTTTAATGCCTTTTTCTAAACACAATTCGATACCGCGCAATGCTTGATTAAACGAACCTTTCGAGCGTCGAAAAGCGTCGTGTGTGTCTTGAATGCCATCCAAACTCACACCGATATACGAATAATTTATTGCTGCAATTTGGTTGATATTTTCGTGTGAAATCTTCGTGCCGTTACTCGATAACGCAACATAAAATCCCATGTCTTTGGCGCGTTGTGAAATGGCAAAAATATCAGGATGCAACAAGGGTTCTCCACCCGATAAAATTAACACGGGAACTTTAAACGCTTTTAAATCGTCCATCGCCGTGTAAATTTCAGGCGTAGTTAGTTCGTTTGGAAAATCTTTGTCTGCTGATGTGGTGTAACAATGTTGGCAGGTTAAATTGCAACGCCGAATTAAATTCCAAATCACCACAGGCGCAACGGGTTTTCGCGTGGGTTTTAACGGTGTTGGCGCAATCACTTCGCGCATATACTGGCTAAGTCTAAACATAATTTTAAGGCTGCAAAGTGTGAATTAAATCGGGATATTTTTTCAAAGTTTCAGTTTGAACAAATCCTAATTGTCCCGCTCGATAAGCGTGCGAATAAACCAAGACATCTTTTGGCAATTTTTCGGAATCGACCAAAACAAATCCATCCGAATGTTCTTGTACCCAAGTTTGTAAAGTTTCTGGCGAATTCAAAAGCGTCAGCGGCTGTATTAATCGTCCGTGAAATTGAAATTGATCGTGATATTTACCCGTATAAAATGCCACAGGTTTATTTTCAACGCGAAGTTGAGCAATTTTTTCAGCAATCGGTTTTGTGTCAAAACGTTCGGCATACACATTCAGATAACTCGCTGCTATCAATGTCGGCGCAGCAATCGAAAGGATACAAGTGTAAAAAATGATTTGGCGTATATTTGTTCGATTGGAGAAAATTACAAAAAATAGCATGATTTCGAGCATTGCGCCCCAAATTGGATTGAACCCATTTAACGCTTTATTCCAATGATAGACGGTATTCAACGCGGGAAATAAACCTAAAATCACAGCGATAAAAGCAAAAATAAACCAAACGTAGAAATACGACTTTTGCCATTGTTTAATATCTTTAATTTCGTCTGCTGCTCTCGCCAACAATAATGCTAACGCTGGAATCAAAGGCAACAAATAATGAATTCGTTTGCCACTCACCAATGAAAACATCACAAAAACGGGTAATGCCCACGCGATACAAAATCGCACGCCAGTATCGTTTAATGTCAGTTGTTTCGCACCTTGCCACAGCGGTTTGAAAAACAACCACGGCAATAGTAACAACGGCAAACGCTCTAAATACCAATACCACGGTAATTGATGTGCGAAAGATTTCACTAATCGTCCGCTGGTTTGTCCGAGAAAAATTGCATTTCGATAATCTTCACCGCCCGAAATTCCCGCTGGAATTGCCCATGCTAACGCCAAACTTGCGCCAATGAAAATTGCAGCAAGCAATTTTAAATACCAATCGCGCCACCGAAAATCAGTGGTTTTATGCTGCAACCACCACGGCGCAAGCAATGCCACAGGTAAAATTTGCAACAACACAACAGGGCCTTTACTTAATACGCCGCCGCCGATAGCTAAACCTAGTAAAAACACGTCACGCCACGAATTTGAACGTGAAAGTTTCAACACACTATAAATCGCTAACAACACAAAAAATGTTAACAACATATCGAACATCGTCAGTGTGCTAAAAATTAACCAAAACGACGTGCCGAGTAAAACGAACGGCGTAATTTCTGCGACTTGCGGACGCTCACGCCATAATTCACGCGCCACAGAACCAGATAAAAGTGTCGAACCCAACGCAAATAATGGCGAAATTAAACGTGGTGTCCACTCATTCACACCAAAAATCCACCAACTTAGTTGCATCAACCAAAACAACAAAGGCGGTTTGTGACTGTAGGTTTCACCGTTGAGATACGGCACTAAGAAATCACCACGCGCCCACATTTCCCACGCCACACTAACGTAACGGGTTTCGTCAATCGGCATTAACGGACGAATCACTAAATTGGTGGTAATTAGTACCACCCATAAAATTACAATTTGAATCATAACGAGGTTTCTTTTAATTTTCATCTCGTTCAATTTTACCCTTCAAAATCGCGATTGCATCTAAAACTATAGAATGCCATGATTTGCGCCATTTTAAATCAATCAATAAAAACCTTATGAGCAATCAATCCCCGCGTATTTTAGTTGTAGATGATGAACCCGATATTCGCCATTTATTAGGTGAAATTTTAGAAGACGAAGGCTATCAAGTCAGCATGGCTGAAAATGCTAGCGTCGCAAAAATGTTAAAAGTTTCCATGTCACCTGATTTAATTTTGCTTGATATTTGGATGCCTGACACAGACGGTATTACCTTGTTAAAGGAATGGCTTGCCGAAGAAAAAACGTTATGTCCTGTCATTATGATGTCAGGACACGGTTCTGTTGAAGCGGCTGTTGAAGCTACACGTTTAGGCGCATTCGACTTTTTAGAAAAACCATTGTCGCTGGCAAAGCTGTTGTTGCTTGTCGAAAAAGCCTTAGAAGCAGGTCAACAAAATGCGGGTTTGCGTCCGACGATTCACATTGATATTGAGCCTACAGGAAAAAGTGTAACGGTTGCGCGAACCAAAGAACAATTGAAACGTCTCGCGCAGCATGACACGCGTGTTTTATTTGTTGGTGAGGCGGGCGTTGGTAAAGAACTTTATGCACGATATTTGCACAATCACAGCGCACACAAAAATGGCGCGTTTATCAACGTTGCGGTCGGCAGCATTTCACCTGAAAATTCAGCGGTTGAGTTTTTTGGGAAAGAAGACGGACATCGAATTTATCAAGGATTGCTCGAACGCGCGAATAATGGCACGTTATTTTTGGGTGAAATTGGCGACATGGATAAAGAAACCCAATTACGTTTATTGAGCGCGTTGGAATCGAGTTCATTTTTACGAGTAGGTGGCAGTGAAGCAGTGAATGTAAATGTTCATGTGATGGCTTCAACACGCATGGCGTTAGATGAAGAAGTGCGTTTGGGACGATTTCGACATGAGCTTTATTATTTGCTCAATGAAGTAACGTTAACAATTGCGCCATTGCGTGAACATAGCGAAGACGTACCTGCATTATTGAATTCTTATGTGGATTATTTTGTAACGCATGAAAAATTACCGTTTAGACGTTTTTCGATGGCTGCACAAAATTATTTACGCAATTACAGCTGGCGTGGCAATGTCCGTGAACTCAAAAATGTGGTGCAACGCTTGATGATTTTGGGCGTAGGTGAAGCAATTGAGTTAGATGAGGTAAAAAATACAGTGGGGAGAATTAGTGGTGATTCGATGATGATGTCATCTGTCCCAGAATTTTTTAATTTGCCACTAAAAGAAGCGCGTGATCATTTTGAAAAAGCCTATTTGGAATATCATTTTGAAAAAACAGGTGGCAGCGTGGCGAAATTATCGGCTGCTGTTGGCATGGAGCGAACACATTTATATCGAAAATTGCATTCGCTTAATATCAAACTATGAACGATGCGCGGTTGTTATATAAGTGTTTACTGGTCTATAATAGCCGCCATAAGAACCAGCTGTAAAAGTTGGTGATTTACTTAATTTTCGCTCTCAATTATTGAGATTTTTGGTAGAAATAAAAAAATGAAAACATTTAGCGCAAAACCCGCAGAAGTAAAACGCGATTGGTATGTGGTTGATGCGGAAGGTAAAACGTTAGGTCGTTTAGCTTCTGAAATCGCACTTCGCCTTCGCGGTAAACACAAACCTGAATACACCCCGCACGTTGACACTGGTGATTACATCATCGTTGTGAATGCCGAAAAAATTGGCGTAACAGGTAATAAAGAAAAAAACAAACTTTACCAACATCACACAGGTTATATCGGTAACTTGAAAACAACGACGTTAGGTAAATTAAGAAAAACCTTCCCAGATCGTATTCTAACGACAGCTGTAAAAGGTATGTTACCGAACAATCCATTGGGTCGTGCGATGTTTAAAAAGTTGAAAGTGTATGCTGGTGCAGAACATGAGCATCAAGCACAACAACCTAAAGTTTTAGAATTATTTGTGAGTAAATAAACATGGCTGCAACTCAATACTATGGTACAGGTCGTCGTAAAAGTGCGACTGCTCGCGTTTATGCAGTGGCGGGAACAGGCAAATTTACTGTCAACAACAAAGAATTAGACGTTTATTTTGGTCGTAAAACGGATCAAATGGTTTCAACTCAACCGCTTGAATTGCTTGAGATGATGGGCAAATTCGATGTCAACGTTTTCGTAAAAGGCAGTGGTCCTTCTGGTCAAGCTGGCGCGATTCGTCACGGTTTAACTCGTGCGTTGATGGTTTATGATGAAACATTGCGTCCTGAATTAAGAAAAGCAGGTTTTGTAACGCGTGATTCGCGTGAAGTCGAACGTAAAAAAATCGGCTTACACAAAGCGAGAAAACGTCCACAATACTCAAAACGTTAATCGTTTTGGCTTGTTGTGTTGGGTTTTTACTCAACACAGTGGCACGAATAAAGGGCTGCATTTTAAAATGTAGCCCTTTTTTTATGGTTCAATTCTAAAATCACGAGGTTTTTATGACGATTTCAATCGTTGTTCCTGTTCATAATGAAGCTGAAAATATCACTCCGCTATTAAACGAAATCATTGCGACTTTACAAAATTTTGCTGACTATGAAATTATTTATATCAATGACGGCAGTAGCGATAACACGTTAGAAATTTTAAAAATAGCTCAACAAACGATTCCAAATCTGCGCGTTTTTCATCATGAAAAAAGCTGTGGACAAAGTGCAGCAATTTATACGGGTATCAAAGCCGCTAAATTTCCTGTAATTGCAACACTTGACGGTGATGGACAAAATAATCCAGTTGATATTCCGAATTTATACGCGCAATTACAATCGCAACGCGAAACTAATTTAAAACTTGCTATGATTGCAGGTTGGAGAAATCAGCGTCACGATTCCGCATGGCGATTATTTTCGTCGAAATTTGCTAACGGTATTCGCTCACGATTATTAGGTGATGCTACGCCAGACACGGGTTGTGGCTTGAAAGTTTTTTTGCGTGATGCCGCTTTGCAATTACCATTTTTTGATCATTACCATCGTTTCTTACCTGCGTTAATGCTTCGTTCGGGCTATCAAGTTGTTTCTATTCCTGTTACGCATCGCGCCAGAGAACGCGGCGTTTCTAATTACGGCACACTTGACCGTCTATGGGTTGGAATTAGCGATATTGCGGGCGTAATTTGGTTAAAAACAAGAATGAAACTTACCGAGGTTAGCGAAATTGAACGTTAATATCAGTCAAGAAACTATTTGGTTGGGGATTGGATTTTTAGGGCAGGCATTATTTTCAGCGCGCTTTATTATTCAGTGGCTTAAAAGTGAAAAAGCAAAAAAAAGTGTTTTTCCTGTCGCATTTTGGTATTTCAGTATTGGCGGTGGACTAACTTTATTGGCATACGCAATTTATCGCCAAGACCCTGTTTTTATTTTAGGACAAGCGAGCGGCTTATTTATTTATGCTCGCAATTTGTATTTTGTATTTAACGAAAAAAACACTGACGAAAAGACTGAATCAAGTTAAAAAGACGCTGCGAATAATTGCCCCAATGCCAAACCTCCGTCATTGGGCGGCACGTTTTGATGTGTATGAACGGTAAAATTCGCGGCCGTTAATTCGACAAAAATCTTTGTGGTGAGTTGTGCATTTTGAAAACAACCGCCACTTAAAACGATATTTTTTTGATTCGCTCGTTGAGCAATTTCAAGGCTAATTTTTGCCAACGTATTATGAAATTTTGCTGCACAATAATTGGTCAATTGCGATTTTTTATCTGTTAAAAGTTGCTCAATCATCGGCTTCCAATCAATTATTTTTTCTTTTATTTCAAACGCATAAAAATCATTCGTTTTAGATTTTGCAGCGCATGATTCCAGCAACATTGCCGCGTGACCTTCGTATTGATTAACGTGGCAAATCTCCAATAAACTCGCCACTGCATCAAATAAACGTCCAACACTGCTAGTCTTTGGGCAATTCAAATTTTTAGTCAAAGCGATTTTTAATATAGTTTTTTCAGTTTGTGAAAAATCAAAATCCATCTTTTCAAAAGCCACTTCGCCATAACAACAAAACAACAAACCTAACGCCGCACGTCGTGGTTCTTGAATCGCTTTTGAGCCGCCAACTAATGGAAATGGGTGAAAATAGGCGAAACGCTCAAAACCTTTTTCATCAATTAGCAAAAACTCTCCACCCCAAATCGTGCCGTCCAAACCAAAACCCGAACCATCAAAAACAATTCCCAACGCGGGTGGCAACACATTATTTTCAGCCATACACGAAAGCGCGTGGGCGTAATGATGTTGAACCGCGTGTTTTTCGATATTTAAATTTGCTGCAAATTGACTGCTCACATAATCGGGATGCAAATCGTGCATCACTCGCAACGGTTCAAAAGCATAAGATTTTTGTAAATCGGTGAGTATTTTTTCAAATTGCTGGCGCGTCGCTTCGGAATCCAAATCGCCTAAATGCTGACTTAAAATCGTTTGATTATTATGACTAATCGCAATGGTGTTTTTCATTTGTCCACCGACAGCAAGCGTGTTTGGCATAATTGCATTTATTTTTATTGGCAATGGCGCAAAACCTCGCGCACGTCGCAAAACCGTTATTTTGCCATTGATTTCCCGCACAATCGAATCATCGAGCGGGCGTAAAATCGCACGATTGTGAACCAAAAAATAATCGGCAATATCGGCTAATTTTTCCAACGCTTGCGTGTTATCAATACAAATTGGTTCGTTGGAACGATTCCCACTCGTCGCAACAATCGGCGAACCGAAATCGTACAATAACAAATGATGTAATGGCGAATATGCCAACATCACGCCGAGCAACGATTGTTGCGGAGCGACAGATTTGGCAATATCAGCGAATTCACGACGTTTTAATAAAACGATTGGCGCAGCAGATGAGGTGAGGGCGGATTGTTCGAGTTCTCTGATGTCGCATAACAAATGCGCGGCGGCTAAATTTTTAACCATTAACGCAAACGGTTTCATCGGACGTTTTTTTCGTTCGCGCAAACGCTGAACTGCTGTTTCATTTGTCGCATCGACAACTAATTGATAACCACCAATACCTTTTAACGCAATGATTTTTCCTGCTTTTAATGCTTTAACCGCCGATTCCAAAGCGTCTTCTTTTTCAGCGATAAAATTTCCAAAATTATCCAAAAAAGAAAGTTGAACACCACACGTTCGACAGGCAATGGTTTGTGCGTGAAAACGGCGATTGTCCATTGTTCGATATTCGCTTTCACAATCAGAACACAAAATAAATTCTGCCATGCTGGTATTTTCGCGGTCATAAGGTTGGCGCGTCGCGATGCTGTAACGTGCGCCACAACTGCAACAACTGGTGAACGGATAACGAAAATAACGACTTTTTGGATTAAAAATATTTTCAACGCATTCGTGACACGTCGCAATATCAGGCAATGAAAAAGCAAAAGTTTGAGAATTAGAAACGCTGGGGACAATTTCAAATTGGCTAAAATTTTGTAACGGCTCAGAAGTAATTTTTAAATCGTGAATTTCCGCAAATGGCGGTAATTCATTTTGAAGTGCATCGAGAAATTCTTGCTGTTGAATTTGTAAACCTTCAACTGAAATTAAAACGCCTGTTGATGTGTTTTTAATCCACCCATTTTGTAAAAATCGCGTCGCTAAACGTGCCACAAATGGACGAAATCCAACGCCTTGTACGATGCCTTGGATTTCAATTTGTGAATGAACGAACATGAAAATTTACAATACTCAAATGGGGAAAAATAATTTAAATATCGTGCCTTCACCTAATGTTGAATCAACAATAATATGACCATTCGATTGATGCACTATGCCGCTAACCACCGAAAGTCCTAAGCCGACACCATCGCCAACAGGTTTTGTGGTGAAAAATGGATCAAATACTTTCGCGGCTGTTTCGCAATCCATTCCACTGCCATTATCCGATACTCTTAATTTGATAAATGAGCCGCTTATTTCATTGCCGCAAGCTGCACAATGCAATTCATCTAATTGAGTCATTTGTAATGAAATTTCCACCCGTCCACTTGGAATATCTTTGATGGTGTAATGTGCATTGCTCACTAAATTGGTCACGATTTGATTTAATGCGGTCGAATCTATTTCGATATTTTTTGCACACGATGACAGCGTTAAGGTCGTTTTCGCTTTATCCGTCGCATCTAGCGTTGATAAAACATCATTGATAATGTCCGCTGTCGATTTAACATCCATTTTTTTTCTTTCATTCAAATCATGCTGATTGCAATAAACAAGCATTTTTTGAATTAAATTAGTCGCTTTTTTGACCCCTTTTTCAACCGCAGATAAATTTTGCCCTAAATCGTCTTTGCAATTGTCATCTTGAATATCTTCAAGAATCATTTTGCTTATTTCAGTATAGCCACTGATAACACCTAAAATGTTATTAAATTCGTGTGCAACGCCTGCCGTTAATTGCCCCATGCTGCTCACTTTTTGCAGATGTAGTAATTGATTACGCAGTTTTTCGGCGGTGGCGCGTTGTTTATCTTGTGCCATTTTAATCGTCAAATGCCGTTTGATTCTGGCTAATGTGACTTCGGCTTGAATTGGTTTTGTAATGTAATCGACTGCGCCCAGTGTAAAACCTGAAATTTCGTCATCAACTTCGTTTTTAGCTGTCAGAAAAATAATCGGAATATCTGCGGTTTTTGGGTCGGCTTTTAAACGTTCACACACTTCATAACCATCCATTTCAGGCATCATAATATCTAATAAAATCAAATCAGGCGGTGAATCTGAACGCGCGATTTTTAAGCCTTTTTCACCTCGATTTGCTACTTTAACGATATATTTATCTTCGAGCAAATTACTCATAATAATAAGATTGTCGGGTGTATCATCAACGACAAGAATCGTTGCTTTGTCAGTAGGTTCGTTAGTTGAAGACATTGTTTTCCTCTAAATAATTTTATTATTTTTTTGCAGTTAAATTTCAAGTTCTGTAATACGTTCTTCGAGAAACTCTAGGGCTTCATCTAAATCAAATTGTTTTACAGCACGATCTATTTTTGAAAATGCTTTCGCACCCAAAATAAAATGCAATAAATCAAGATTATCATCAATTAGCGCACCCGATTTACTGCTATCAGCCGCGAGTAATTCTTTTAATTGTCTAATAACTTCAGGAGCTTTGCTTACATCAATGGTTTTTACAATATGCACTTCTTCAGCGGGCAATCCCTTTTTTATTTTAGCAACCATTGCATCAAGCATTTCTGAAAATACGGTAAGTTTAACGTCAATGTTGTTAATCTCACCACTGCGAATCATATTTTCTAATTCTTCCGCCGTACTTTGTAAAAGTGTTGCCCCTATATTTCCGCTCATGCCTTTAAGTGTATGGACAAGACGCTCTGCCGTCGAATAATCACCCGCACTCAAAGCCGTTCTAATTTCTTCTACTGCGGTATCTTGATTGCCGATGTATTTGCGTAATATATTCAAATAAAGCGTTCTATTACCTAATACACGCTGCAAGCCAAGTTCCACATCAAGATGATCAATGACCAATAAATCATTCAAATTGATTTCTGGCGAGGATTTTTCAGGGTTGGTTTGTTGTTCAGATTCAATTATTTCACCAACACCATCACGCGGTTTAATCCATGTAAGCAACGCATTGAATAATTCTTCGGGATCAATCGGTTTTGAAATATGGTCTTGCATTCCCGCACTTAAACATTTTTCTTTGTCTTCTGATCTTGCATTTGCGGTCATGGCAATAATCGGTAACGCATCTAAATCTGTATTTTTACGAATTTCGATAGTCGCCGCTACGCCGTCCATGACAGGCATTTGCATATCCATTAATACGATGTCGTAATGCTTGATACCAACCATATCAACAGCTTCTTGACCATTGTTTGCAATATCTAAATCAAAATTACCAAACTCTAATAAACCACACGCGACTTCTTGATTGAGTTCATTATCTTCGGTAAGTAGAATTGCTGCTCCTTTGATAGCCGTTAAACTTTCTATCAAATTTGATGTATTTCGTTTTGTATTTGGTTGTTTAACTTCTTCGCCTTTGAAAGCTCGCATAATCGAATTCAGCAATGTGGAAGAATTGACTGGTTTTGTCAAAATACATTCCACGCCAACTTTTGCCGCATCATCGACAACATCATCACGCCCATAAGCCGTTACCATAACGATTTTTGGAATTTGCTCTAGTTCAAGTAAATGGATATTACGCGCCGTTTCCAAGCCGTTCATTTTTGGCATTTTCCAATCAATAAAAACAATATCGAAAGGTTTGTGATTTTTTGCAGCGAGTTCAATTGCTTTTATAGCTTCATTACCTGATTCTGCTTGCGTCACAAGAAAAGACAGATGATTCAGTTGGTCAGACAATACTTGACGAGCCGTGAAATTATCATCGACAACCAACGCTTTATAACCCCGCAAATCCATTGTGGATTGTTGGACAATTTCACCCTCTTTAATGCGATTTAATTTTGCGGTGAACCAAAAAGTGCTGCCTTTTCCTAGCTCGCTTTCAACACCAACTTCACCGCCCATTAACTGCGCGAGCTGTTTAGAAATCGCAAGTCCCAAACCTGTTCCGCCATATTTACGGCTGGTTGATGTATCGGCTTGTTGGAAAGATTGAAATAAACGTCCTTTTTGTTCTTCTGTTAAACCAATACCAGTATCGCGTACACCGAAATGTACCAAAACATCATCTGTATTATTTTCTTCAAGGCGAACTTCAATGACAATTTCACCTTTTTCGGTAAATTTCACCGCATTGTTGGCGTAATTAATCAGAATTTGCCCCAAACGCAATGGATCGCCCATTAAATGGCGTGGCACATCAGGCGATATATCGAAAATGAGTTCCAACTCTTTGTCATTTACTTTTTCGGCAATTAAATTAGTGACATTAGTAAGGACTTTATCCATAAAGAAATCAGTCGATTCAATCGTCAATTTTCCTGCGTCAATCTTAGAAAAATCCAAAATATCGTTAATAATGCCAAGTAAATGTTGGCTTGAGCTGTTTATTTTTTTGATGTAATTGAGCTGGCGCGGCGTTAAATCGGTTTTCATCATTAAATATGACATACCAATAACGGCATTCATCGGTGTGCGAATTTCATGACTCATATTCGCTAGAAAATCTGTTTTAGCTTGTCCCGCTTCTTCGGCGAGTTCTTTGGCAAGTTGTAGTTTTTTTTCAGCATTTTTTGATTCAGTTATATCCTGAATCACGCCGCACACTTCAACGAAATTATTATCGTCATCGCGTATTACGTTACCAATCGCGTGAACCCAAATCACTCTACCGTCAATGGGGCGCATGTAAGGATAAATACAGTCATAAGAAGACCCTACGCCTGAAAATGCGTCATCGAAATTCTTTTTGACATGGCGAGCAATATCTTCGTCAACAATGCTAATCGGCGATAACCAATCATCGTCATTAAGATTATCTGGATCTGCGCCCAAAATAGAGGAGGCGCGTTCAGAAGAAACATAAAAAAAGCCTTTTTCAGTTAACGTCGCGTGCCAATAACCTGAGTGAGTTAAATCCAATGCCGTTTCAGAAAGGAATTGGTCGCGTTTGATTTTTTGTTCAATCGCTTTTCGTTCTGTAATGTCGCGCACTGATACGCAAATGCAAACGCCTTTTCCATCAAGCGCGGGCAATTTCGACAATCCTAAATCAACAGGAAATTCTGAGCCATCTTTACGAACGCCGTGTAATGTCATGTAACCAACACCCATTTGACGACTTTCGCCATTTTTTGTTGCCGCGCCCGATTGAACATAACCGTCACGATGTTTGTGATGTCCGCCACGCACATTTTGCGGCACTAAAATTTCAACAGGTTGACCCACCAATTCATCGGCTTGATAACCAAAAATATCTACGATTTTTGGATTGGTTAACACAATCAAACCATTTTCATCGGTAATTAACAAACCATCTGGCGATGAATCCACAATGCTGCGATACCATCGTTCCGTCGCTTTAAGTTGGATTTGTTTTTCCGCCATTTCAATAGACTGCTGCTTCATAATCGCAGCTTGTTTTTGGGTTTCTTCTAACAATCGTTGCGTGTGCAGTGTGCGCTCCATCATTTCCAAATTCATTGCAAGCAATGGAATAATGGCATCTAAAAGCGCAATTTCTCGCTCGTTAAATGTATTGAATGACGCTAATTCAATAACGCCCAAAAGACAATCCATGTGCATGATTGGCGTGATGAGCAAACATCGCGGTAACGCATTTCCCAACGCAGAATTGATTTTGACGTAATCGGAAGGCAAATTTTCAATCTTGATTTGGCGTTTTTCTTTCGCACATTGCCCAACTAATCCTTCACCAATTTCGAGTTGATAACTTGAATGTTTCTTATTGGCTCGTAGACCATAACCACCGATTAAAGTCAGCTGCTCATTCTCACCCAATATATAAAACGCCCCTTGCCCGATATTCAAAGGTGCAGCGATTTCGGAGAGAAGCGTTTGTGCTAAGTCAGCAAAGTTTTTTGTTTGATAAATCGAAGATGTAATTTGCGTTACTTGCGACTTAATCCAATTTTGTTCTTCAAGACGAGCAAGTGTGCTTTCAAATTCACCTTGTAATTGCTCAAAAAGTTTTGAAAGCATTTTAGAAACATTTTTTTCGTCAGTAGATTGAGTCGATTTCATGATTAAAGTCTGTCTATCCATAATCGGTTAAATTAGTGGAGCTATTATATACTCAACGTCGCCAGCGCGTTGAACCATCAGGTGAATCTTCTAAAATGATATTTTGAGCTTTTAATTCATCACGGATTTGATCTGCTAATGCCCAATTTTTAGCTTTTTTTGCGTCAACTCGCGCTTGAATTTGAGCATCAATTTCAGCATCGTCATTATTTCCCGATTTTAAAAAGACTTCCGAATCACTTTGTAATAAGCCTAAAACATTTGCCAATGATTTCAACGTTGCCGCTAAAACGGGCGATTTAGTTTTATTCAATTCACGCGCTACATCGAACAAAACAGCTAACGCAACAGGCGTATTAAAATCATCATTCATCGCTTGTTCAAAACGATTTTTAAATTCCAAATCTATGTCAGCTTCAATAATTTCAACATCACGCAATGCGGTATAAAGTCGCGTCAAACCTGCTGCTGCATCGTTTAATGATTCATCAGAATAATTTAATGGACTACGATAATGACTAGTTAAAATAAAAAAACGGATAATTTCAGGACGATATTGCTTTAATACTTCGCGAACGGTGAAAAAGTTGCCGAGTGATTTCGACATTTTTTCTTCGTTGATTCGCACAAAACCGTTGTGCATCCACAAATTCACAAATTTTTCACCCGTCGCGCCTTCAGATTGAGCGATTTCATTTTCATGATGCGGAAATTGCAAATCCATGCCGCCACCGTGAATATCAAATGAGTTTCCCAAACAGCACGTTGACATCGCGGAGCATTCAATATGCCAACCAGGACGACCATTTCCCCACGGTGATTCCCAAAATGGTTCGCCTTCTTTTGCCATTTTCCACAACACAAAATCCATCGGATTACGTTTTGCTAAATCGACATCAACTCGTTCGCCCGCTTGTAAATCGTCTAAATTTTTACCCGATAATTGCCCGTAATTTTTAAATTTTTCGACTGCATAAAACACATCGCCATTCGTGCCAACATACGCAAATTCATTGGCAATCAATTTTTCAATCATCGAAATAATGTCAGGAATTGAAGTCGTTGCTCGTGGTTCAATATCAACGGGTAAAACCGATAATGCCCGTTCATCTTCGTGCATGGCATCAATAAATCGTTCAGTTAATGCGTGAAAATCTTCGCCATTTTCATTGGCGCGGTGAATAATTTTGTCGTCAATGTCGGTGATATTTCGCACATAAGTCACGTCGTAATTTGAATAACGTAAATAGCGCACAACGGTATCGAAAACCACCATCACACGAGCGTGACCAACGTGGCAATAATCATAAACGGTCATGCCGCAAACATATAAACCGACTTTTCCAGCAATACGCGGTGTGAAAATTTCTTTTGAACGGGTCAGGGTGTTGTAGATTTTCAGCATTCTGTTTAAACCAAGTAAATGTATAAAGATAAAGCAATTTAACAAGTCGATACTTCTATTTCAAGTTAAAAACGCCTAAAATTCACGCTCTTAAAACATTCTCAAGGAAACAAATGCGTAACTTATTACTCTCGATGTTGTTTCTTTTCACGACAACAACGGCTTTTGCCACGGAAAATAAAATGACTCACCAAAAAGTTAAACTCACCACATCAATGGGCGACATCACGATTCAACTCAATTCAGAAAAAGCTCCGATTAGTTCTGCAAATTTTTTAACGTATGTAAAAGAAGGCTTTTATAACGGCACCATTTTTCATCGTGTGATTAAAGGATTTATGGCGCAAGGTGGTGGTTTTGATACTAGTTTTCATCAAAAAGAAGTTCACGCGCCGATTGAAAATGAAGCAGATAACGGTTTGAAAAATACACGCGGTTCGATTGCAATGGCGCGTACCAATGTTCCAAACTCTGCAACCGCGCAATTTTTTATCAATTACAAAGACAACGATTTTTTAAATCACACAGGTAAAAATGCCAGCGGTTGGGGTTATGCGGTATTTGCAGAAGTCATTGAAGGCATGGACATTGTAGATAAAATGGCAGCTGAACCGACTGGAACCCGTGCAGGACATCAAGATGTTCCAAAAACTGACATCGTGATTGAAAAAGCTGAAATCATCGAATAATGATTTTATTCATTTCTGACCTACATTTATCGTTTGATAAACCTAAAATCACGCGCCATTTCGTCCATTTTTTAAGAACAAAAGCACGCGAAGCCCGCACGGTTTATATTTTGGGTGATTTATTTGATGCGTGGGTCGGCGATGATGATTTTACGGCACCGAACGCTAGAATTCGTCGAGAATTAAAACGATTAACTGATTCAGGTGTGATGGTTTATTTACAACGCGGCAATCGTGATTTTCTAATTGGTGAACGTTTTGCGCGAGGAACAGGCGTGATTTTGTTGGATGATTACGCCGTGATTGATTTAGAAGGCGAGCGCACATTATTAACGCACGGTGATTTATTGTGCAGCGATGATGTTCCGTATCAAACTTTTCGTATCAAATCGCGCACATCGGAATGGCAACAAAATGTGCTTTCAAAACCATTATGGTTGCGCTTGTGCGTTGCGCGTTGGTATCGAATTCGTAGTTTTTGGCATAAACAACAAAAATCGGATTACATGATGGACGTGAATCAAACGACCATCGAAAACATCATGCAGCAACATCAATGCACCCGTTTAATTCACGGTCATATCCACCGACCAGCTAAACATGAATTCATGTTAAATGGTCAAAAAGCACAGCGTTTTGTGTTGTCAGATTGGACTAATGATGGCGGTGCAGTGTTAAGTTTTGGAGGTGAAAAGTGAGTAAGCGCAAATCGGGGTTAAATGTTCATGGCATTATCTTACTGGATAAACGTTTAGGCATTTCATCAAATAAAGCATTGCAAGAAGTTCGACGTTTATTTAATGCCAATAAAGCAGGACACACGGGCAGTTTAGATCCTCTCGCAACGGGTTTATTACCGCTGTGTTTTGGCGAAGCGACCAAAGTTTCAGCCTTGATGCTCGATGATGACAAGCGTTATCAAGTCACAATCAAACTTGGCATCATGACTGATACAGGTGATGCGGAAGGGCAAGTTATCGAAACTAAACCTGTGCCGACGTTGTCAAGTGAGCAAATTCAAACCTGTTTGTCGAAATTCACTGGCGCACAAGCGCAAGTGCCACCGATGTATTCGGCATTAAAACATAACGGCAAAAAACTATACGAATTGGCGCGAGAAGGCATCACGATTGAACGCGAACCGCGAAACATCACAATTTATGAAATAAACTTGCTCGAATTCACACCTGAAACGTTGACCCTAGACGTTGCCTGTTCAAAAGGGACTTATATTCGCTCACTCGCCGAAGATATTGGACATGATTTGGGTTGCGGCGGAACAGTAACGGCGTTACGAAGAACGCAAGCGGGACAGTTTCATTTGCATGAAGCGAAAACGATTGAACAACTCGCTACGATGACTTCGGACGAGTTACACACGAGTTTGATGGCGGTTGATAAACCGTTAGAAAACTTATTAGCGATTCATTTATCACCTGAACAAAAACTAGCTATTTGTCACGGTCAAGCGATTGATTTTAAAACTAATGAAAGTAAACAGAATGTCCGTTTATATGCAGAAAACTTGTTTTTAGGTTTGGGTGAAATTGGATTAAATGATAAGATAACAGTCGTTAGATTGTTCAATTTGAACGAGTAACATTTCAAGTTTCTACACCCTAAACGTGGAAACTTTCATTTTATTAATTTTAGGGATTTATCCGAAATGCCATTTACAGCAGAACAAAAAAAAGCCGTCGTTGAAGCCTATCGTCAATCAGAAACCGATACAGGTTCACCTGAAGTTCAAGTTGCCTTATTGACGGCTCACATTCAACATTTAGCTCCACATTTTGCAACGCACAAAAAAGATAACCATTCACGTCGTGGTTTATTACGCATGGTTAATCAACGTCGCAAATTGTTGGATTATTTGAAGAATAAAGATGGCGAACGTTACCGCACGTTAATCGGACGCTTAGGGTTGCGTAAATAAAAAAACCACTTAGAAAACGGCACATTCTGTGCCGTTTTTGCTTTAGCTAAAAACAAACTTATTTTTAAAACACCCTTCAAACAAAGGAACCCTCATAGTGAATCCTATTAGGAAAGAATTTCAGTACGGCAATCAAAAAGTTATCCTCGAAACTGGCGAAATTGCTCGTCAAGCTGACGGCGCAGTAATGATTGATATTGACGGTACGTCTATTTTAGTCACAGTAGTAGGCAAAAAATCGGCGGCGGGCGGTGACTTTTTCCCGTTAACCGTAAATTATCAAGAAAAAGCCTACGCGGCTGGCAAAATTCCAGGTGGATTTTTCAAACGTGAAGGTCGTCCGTCTGAACAAGAAACTTTAATTTCTCGCTTAATCGATCGCCCGATTCGCCCTTTATTTCCAGAAGGCTATACCAACGAAGTGCAAATTATTGCCACGGTGGTATCGTTAAATCCCGAAGTAGACACAGAAGTTGTTGCGTTATTGGGTGCATCAGCCGCTTTATCCATTTCAGGGTTGCCGTTCAATGGTCCCATCGGTGCAGCTCGAATCGGTTACAAAGACGGTCAGTATTTACTGAACGTATCGCCTGAAATTTTAAAAGAATCCGATTTAACATTAGTGGTTGCGGGTACAGCACACGCAGTTTTAATGGTGGAATCCGAAGCAAAATCATTGTCTGAAGAAATCATGCTGGGCGCGGTGTTATTTGGTCATGAACAAATGCAAACCGCGATTAACGCAATTAACGAATTTGCTGAAATGGCAGGTTGTGGAACGGTTGAATGGGTTGCACCTGAAGCGAATCACGAATTAAATCGTTTAGTTGGCGCGATTGAAGCTGACGTTAAAGCGGCTTATTTAATTCCTGAAAAATTAGTTCGCCAAGAAAAACTTAAAGAAGTTCGCACCGCGTTAATTGAAAAATTAACCGCTGATGAAGCTTACGAGGAACGTGAAATTAAAGGCGTAATCGAACAATTAGAATATGACGTTGTTCGTGGCGCGATTTTAAATGAAGGTCAACGTATCGATGGTCGTCCACTTGATAAAGTTCGTAAAATCAGCATTCGCACGGGTGTTTTGCCTCGCACACATGGTTCCGCGTTATTTACACGCGGCGAAACGCAAGCCTTGGTTGTGGCAACGTTAGGCACGGCACGCGATGCACAAATCATCGACGCATTGGCTGGCGAATACAAAGAACCGTTTATGCTGCATTACAATTTCCCTCCGTACAGCGTGGGCGAAACAGGTTTTGTCGGTTCGCCAAAACGTCGTGAGATTGGTCACGGTCGTTTGGCAAAACGTGGCATTTTAGCTGTATTGCCAAACATGGAAGAATTTCCATATTCGATTCGCGTGGTGTCTGAAATCACCGAATCAAATGGTTCAAGTTCAATGGCTTCGGTTTGCGGCAGCAGTTTAGCATTGATGGATGCAGGTGTTCCGTTATCTGCGCCAGTGGCTGGCATTGCAATGGGCTTGATTAAAGAAGGCGACCGTTTTGCGGTAATTTCTGATATTTTGGGCGACGAAGATCATTTGGGCGACATGGATTTCAAAGTTGCAGGTTCTGCCGAAGGCATTACCGCGTTGCAAATGGACATTAAAATCCAAGGCATTACCGCTGAAATTATGAAAACCGCGCTCGCGCAAGCGAAAGCAGGACGGTTACATATTTTAGACGAAATGAATAAAGCATTAGCGGTTTCACGTTCTGAAATGTCCGATTTCGCGCCACGCATTATTACGTTCAAAATTGACCCAAGCAAAATCCGCGAAGTTATTGGTAAAGGTGGCGCGACGATTCGTAGTATCGTTGAACAAACTGGCGCGGCAGTCGATTTGACTGACGATGGCGTTGTGAAAGTTGCATCAGTAGATAAAGCGGCTGGCGAAGAAGCACGTCGTTTGATTGAAGAAATTACCGCAGAAGTTGAAGTCGGTAAAATCTACGAAGGCAAAGTCATTCGCTTAATGGATTTCGGTGCATTTGTTGCAATCATGCCTGGCAAAGACGGCTTAGTTCACATTTCACAAATTTCAGATGAACGTGTGGAAAAAGTCAGTGATCGTTTGAATGAAGGCGATGTTGTTAAAGTCAAAGTATTAGAAATTGATAAACAAGGTCGTGTGCGTTTGAGTATCAAAGAAGCGATTAAAGATGCAGCAGAACAAGCTGCAGCTTAATTTGATTCGCATATAAAAAAAGGGTTGCGAGCTTTTTAGTTCGCAACCTTTTTTGCATTTTAAGATTGCAATTCCAAAACGTAATCTTCCAAATCATTCACATCTTTTACTGTTGTTTCTGAAATCGCGTAACGGCTCACCGTAATTCCTGCTTTTTTCACGCTATTTTCACGTTTTGAAATCAACGGATGCCATGTTGGTAATTTTTTACCGTCATTTAATAAACGATACGCACACGTTTTTGGCAACCATTGATATTGCTCGAAACCAACCGAATAAAGCTCTAAACAATCGGGTACAAGTCGCGTACGTTCTGTGTAATTTGTACAACGACAGGTTTTTAAATCCAACAATTGACACGCTACGCTGGTGATATAGATTTCACCTGTGTCTTCATCTTCTAGTTTGTGTAAACAACAACGTCCGCAACCATCACACAACGATTCCCATTCGGCACGACTCATTTCCGCTAATGTTTTTGTTTCCCAAAAATTGCTCATTGCCACAACTCCCAAACGGGTTTGACATTATTTGGCAACGGTGCAACGCGCCCAAGTTCAATCCATACATTTTCGGGACTATGAAAGTCAGAACCCACCGAAGCTGCCAATTCAAATTGATTCGCGTAATTCGATAAAATTCGCATTTCGTCGGGATTGTAACGCCCCGTCACGACTTCAATCGCTAACCCGCCCGCATTTTTAAATGCGCCCAGCAATTTTTTCATGCGCGTTGCTGTCAATTTATAACGTAACGGATGCGCGACAATCGGAATGCCTCCCGCATCACGAATCGCTTGAATTGCATTTTCTAACGGTGTCCACGTTGTCGAAACATAGGCTGATTTTCCATCACCCAAATAACGGTCAAACGCTTCTGAAATTGTTGAAACGTATGCTTGTGACACCAGAAAATTGGCAAAATGAACACGCGTAATCGTTTCGTTGGTAACTGTTTTTTGAACAAATGCGAGTGCGTCAGGAATGCCTTTTTTAGCGAGTTTTTGAGCAATTTTTTCGGCGCGTTCGATTCGCATAATATGAAGTTCAGCGATTACTTTTTGTAATGCGTCGTGTTGTGGCTCTATATTCAAACCCACAATATGTACGCCGATTTTTTCCCATTGTGCTGACAATTCAATGCCGTTGATGAAGTTAATGTTTAATTCATCGGCGCGATTTTTAGCTTCGGCAAGTCCAGCCGTGGTGTCGTGATCAGTAAGGGCAAAGGTTGTGACGGCATTTTCGGCAGCCCGATTTAGCAATTCTGTCGGGGATAATGCACCATCGGACGCAGTGGAATGGCAATGTAAATCATAAATTTGAGTCATTTGTTTGTTCTTTAAAAAATGGCAGACGTTAGATAACGCGCTTATAATAATCACGCTATTATATAAGTTTTGTGGGATTAGCGGCGTGGATGTTTAAGTTACGTCGATTAAATAAAAAATCAGCCGTTTTAAATTTAAGTCGTAAAAAGGTGAATCAAATGAACATCAAAAAGAATTTCGTATTTCTCATCATCAGTTTGTTGATGACCTTTTTATTGCCGAATTATGCTAATGCGGCATTGGTTTTTACTTTTGAAGCTGCTGGCGTGCAAAACACCACTGTGCCTGCTGACCAGGTAAATGTAGAAACGTTTAACCTTCTTACAACTGGAAGCAAAAGTGGAAGTACAGCAATATATTCATCTGCAATTGGTTCGTTTTCTGGCTCATACAAAATCAATCCTGCCGATAAGTACGGAGGAGCTGCCAATCAGTCCGGAGTAGCTACAAACTACATCACCAACAATTCACTTTTCACGTTATCTTTCCCTAGTTCAATTGGTTATTTCGGCTTATGGTGGAGTGCAGGGGATTCTGGCAACATACTCGACATCACCACAGTTGACAATGTAGTTCACACCTATACTACCAAAACTCTTATAGATACTGGACTATTAGGGAGTGCTACCTCAAACCCAAAGTCTGCTTATTTTGGTAATCCAACTACAACTTTCTCGGGTCAAAATGGTGGCGAACCTTATGCGTTTTTGAATTTCTTTGCTACTGATGAAGCTTCAAAAATTAAGTCGATAACTTTGAGGGGGACTAATTTTGAATCTGACAATTACACTACCGCTGTAAACCTACAAACGATAACAGGTACAACCGTACCAATGGCTTGCCCCTCTACTCAAGTTTCAAATGCGACTGGAACAGAGTGTATAACACCTGTTGCACCCACAGTCACTAGCACAAACAGCACCGATTTAATTGCAGTGCCAATTAGCGGCGGCGCGACAACGAGCAACACCATTTTAAGTGTCACTTTAAAGAAAATAAAAGATGGATTAGGCGCGACGGTTACGGGGGCAACTTCTTCAACCATTGGCACAAATCTCACCGTCACAAACAACGCTTGGACAGTGACTTCGGGAGCGGTTGCAGTTGGAACGTACACTATCACGGCAAAAGACGGGAATAATTTATCAGGCACAGGTACTTTTAAGGTTGAATGTTTAACAGGTAAAGTTGCGACGGCAACGGCGTGTATAACTCCTCCAACCGTTGATGTCAAAAGTACGACCGAAGGCACGCCTGTTCCTTTAACGGGTCAACCTGGTAGTAGCTTAACTATTTCGAGCGTAACGTTAACCAAATTTGAAGATGGTTTAGGTGCTGCGGTAATCGATTTACCCGTATCAGTTGGCAGTAATATAACCAGTGGGCAAACCATTTGGACGACACCAACACCATCAACAATGAAAGAAGCGGTGGGAAAATACACCATCACAGCAACAGATGGCAATAATAAAACGGGAACAAACACGCTTATTGTCACTTGCGCGACAGGAAAAATGGCAACCGCTTCTTCTTGTATCACAGTCACAAACCCTACAGTTAACGATAAAAGCACACCAGATTCTGTACCTGTGACACTCGACGGTAACATTGGAACGAGTACCACCATTTCAAGTGTAACGCTAACCAAAACAAAAGATGGTTTAGGCGCGGCAGTATCAGGCGTACCAGCGACTCCAGTTGCTGGCACACCGTTGAGTATTTCTAGCGGTACCACATGGTCAATAAGTTCAGGTGCGGTTTCAGTAGGTACATACACGATTACCGTGACAGATAATTATTCTAAAACAGCAACGGGAACTTTGACGGTTACTTGCGCGACGGGAAAAATAGCAACGTCAACGGCGTGTAATGCTCCACAACCCACCGTTGAACCACAAACAACCTTTGATACCACACCTATTATCAAAGGCACAGTAGGTACTTCGGCACTAGAAACAAATGAAGCCTTCACCGTTGCAGTCAATGGTAAAACTTATACCAACGGTGTTGATGCAAATTTAGTGGTTTCAACACTCGCATGGACATTAACCATTCAAACAGGTAGTGAAATTCAAGGCAGTGCAACGCCATATTCTGTCGTTGCAACAAGAGGCACAGCACCAAATGCCACAACAGGCACGGGAAATTTAACCATTACGCCTTGCACTTTGCCAAATGTGGTGAATGATTCAGTCACTCCCGCTACCTGTTCACTTCCTGTACCAACGGTTTCATCTGCGGCTTGGAATTCAAATGTTACCGCACGCGTTATTCATGGAACGATCGGTGAAGTGGCATTAGGTTCAACAGAAACATTTTCAGTAACTATTAAAAGCACGCCACCGCACATTTATACCCATGCCAAGCCTGAAACTGATTTGAAAATAACTGGCATGAATTGGACGTTAACCATTCCAGCGACAGATGCAATTCTTGCTGGTACTTATGATGTTGAAGTCGCCCGCAATGCGACAGCAAAAGATACGACGCTCAATGAATTAACGATCACCTTGGTTTGTGATTTGCCACAAGTCAAAGTAAGTAATGCTTGTGTAACGCCTGTTTCACCGACTGTGAATACGGCGACCACAACAGATAAAGTTGCTCCAACGCTAACGGGTACAGTTGGATCGAGTTCGTCATTAACCATTAAAATCCAAGATTCAACAGGCGTGAAAGCAACAGGTCCAGCAACGATTACAGCTGGAAATTGGACATTTACACCTTCAGCCCCAATTGCAAAAGGAACATACGATGTTGTTGCGGAAGGAGAAACTGGACTAAAAAATTCCCCATCAGGTGAATTAACCGTCACAATGGAATGTACTTTGCCACAAGTAGCAAATACTGCTGGAACAGCTTGCATAAATTCCGTGCCTACGGTTACAACGTTGAATACGCCCGATACAAAGCCAACGATAAGGGGAACTGTCGGTACAACTCAGTTAATTTCTAGCGAAACGTTTAGCGTCGCGGTTAACGGAACAACTTACACTAATGGCGATGGGTATTTAAGTGTTTCAGGTACAGATTGGACATTGTTAATTACGACAGAACTAAAACCTGAGACGTATGATGTTGATGCGGTGAGACAAGGCACGCATGATGAAACAAGTGGTGAATTGGTTATTAACGACGACATTGAAGTTTGTATACGACCTACCACAACGGGTTTTATTTCACGCAGTGCCTTTGATTCGGCTAAACATGATTTAGGTAAATGTGTTGCGTCAGAATGTACAGACCCAGAAAATACAACACCGACTGGTTGCACGCCACCCAAACCGAAAAGCCCAGTGGAATTAAAGCAAAATTTACCCGATCAACCTTTGCCGAAAACCAATCAATATGTAGATATTATTCCACCACAAATAATATATTGTGATGATGGTGGTGTTAAAAGCAGCATTCCAGCCACAAGTCCAGCAACAGGTGTTACGATTAAAAGAGCAAAAATTGTGAATGCGTCAACTCAGGATGGGACTATTGATTTAAGTAACGCAACTATAAAATACGGCGAGAAAGAAGCTGGACAAGGAACTATGGATATTAGCAACGCATTAATTGATAGGGGGCAAGCCACTGGTGTAACACTTACTAACGTAACGTTAAAAAACGTTTTTATTGACACTGCCTCAGATTATGTTGATTCAAATGGCAATCTTATAAATGACGGTACGTCTTTCATTCCAGTAACAGGTGGAACAACACTGCCAACGACAACGAAAGAAGATGGTAGCATCACAAGAGCAACTATTTTCAGTGGAATGATTACGTCAGGAACAGACAGTAATGGTAATGCTATTCGAGGTAGTGCGACGAGTGGAGGTTATGAGACAGAAATTCTCAATTCCTCATCTGTAATTACTCAAGGCAGAAGAACACGAGGCACATTGAAAAATGCAACCATTACTAATGCAAGAACCACGACGGTTAATGGCGAGACAAGAGTTGATGCAGGGACAATAACCAGCGGCATAATGGATTCAGGAGCGTTAACGTTCGGTACGGTAATCAATGCAACGCTTACCAATGCAACAATCTCAACTTCAAACACTTGCTTCTCAAGTGGCACAGTTGGTTCGCGCGGACAGTTAAACTGGAAAGAGGTGGTTAAATAGTGATTTTGCAACGCGGTTTTACGCTGATTGAAGTGTTAATTTCGATGGTGATTTTGGCGATTGGATTGTTAGGATTAGCAGGAATACAGGCAATTTCATTGCGTGATAATCAAGATGCCTATTATTACCAGCAAGCGACGTTGTTGGCTTATGAAATGCAGGATCGGATTCGGGGAAACAACGTAGCAAATTGGACAAATGTAACAATTGGCACAGGTGATTGCACAAAAGACGCACCTTGTGACGGACAAACGATGGCAAATAATGATTACGGTTATTGGAAGAAAAGTGCAGAAGCTATATTTCCAAAACCTAAAACAGGCGCAACGGTTGAAATCAGTCGCACCGCTCAAGCTAATACACCGTGTGAAAATATTACGGGAACCGCATTATGTTTAATTACTCGTTGGGGACGAACGAATAGTAAAGACGTGGGAGTTTTATCAAAAGATTCCACGTTTTATTTGAAGGTCACGCCATGATTAAAAAACAACGCGGTGTAACGCTGATTGAATTAATGGTTAGCATGATGCTTGGTTTGGCTTTGGTTGCAGGTATTAGTCAGCTATTTATTCAATCGCAAAAAAGTTTCACTATGCAACGAAATTTAAGTGATATGACAGACGATGGTACGTTTATTTTAGAAGATTTAGCGAAAGGGCTTTTGTTAGCTGGATATTCTGAAGATGGTTCTGCTGTTAGCGGCTATATTGGTACCAACAGCACAGATAACGAATTATATTACAGTTTTAAATTAGGTAGCTTGAGCCAACTAAATAATTCAATATGTATTGCAAACTCTTATGCGATTGGTGATTTAGTCACTGTTCATATTTATAACAATGCAACGAATGCGCTGACTTGCGTATCTAAATCAGCATCTCAACCCTTAATTTCGGATGTGCAGCAATTAGTTTTTAAATATGGCATTCACGACAAAACAACGAGCCAATTTTATTATGCAAAAACCGCTGATGTATCGGATTGGACAAAAGTATTTTCGGTTAAAGTTTTTCTTGTTATGCGAAGTGCGGATAAAAATTTAACACGTTTTAAAACAGGGTGGTCGATAGAAGGTGGCGCAACGGAATATCCTGCAATAGATGAAAAACGACTTTATAAAGTTTTTTCAAAAACGATTTATTTGCGTGCTGCTGACCATTGAGAAAATATGATGAAATTCTCTAGTTTAAAACAACAACGTGGCGCGATATTAGCGTTTAGTTTGGTAATGTTGTTGTTACTAACATTGGCAGGAACACGCATGATTCAACAAAATAAACAGCAATTACAAATGGCGGGGAACGCTAGGCTTTTAACACAAGCATTTGCAGACACGGAAGCGGTATTGGCGAATGCTAAAAATATTATCAATACTTATCCAAGCCATGATAATAACAACACAACCATTTTTGTCCCATTAAATGACGTTTATTTTCCAATTGATTCCAGACTTTCCATTTACGATAATGCCCATCAATGCACACCAACGGCATCTTATAAACAACAAATAGGTTTGGCTGGGGTTATTGATAGCGGCATCATTTCATCAGTCTCTTGCCTTTCACCTTATCAGCAATGTACTTCTTATGATAAAACGACTGCGACATTAACGTGTCACCCTAAAAGTGGTGATGTAAATTGCACTGGTAAAACGATTGAAGAAGTAGCCGCTCTTTTTTCTAATCCGACCGATATTTGCTATCAACCTTACGATCCGTTATGTGTAAATCCAGATGCAAGTAATAGTAATCCAAATCCAAGGTGTAGAAGCGAACCACCTGCTATTTTGCCTTCTCCAGCTTGCCCTAAAGAAGTTTATAAAATTGATGTGATTTCAACTGCAAATGGTACAAGCCGAGAAATTATCAGTGACCATGTGATAGGTTGTGGGACTTAATCAAAATTGTTATAAGGCTCAATTTATGCCCAAACACAAAGGCTTTACGTTAATTGAATTACTTATCGTTGTTGCAATTATTTCGATGACGATGGCGATTGGTTTGCCAAGTTTTCAATCAATTATTGCAAGCACTCGATTAACTTCAGCGGCAAATGCAATGGTGAGCGCGTTGCAACTTGCACGATTTGAAGCAATAAAACAGCATAAATCGGTTGCTGTATTTAAAAAAACGACATGGGAAAAAGGTTGGGATGTTTTTGTAGATACTAATGACAATAATGTTCAAAATCTCCCAGCAGAACCTACTTTTGCTACTTTTGATGCACTCAGCGCAACTATCACAGCACCTTATGGAACAGGAAAAGGAACATATCAAAATTTTGTTAGTTATGATGCAAGTGGTCGCGCCAAAGGTGGGCATTTTATTTTTTGTTCGTCTTCAGATTTTCGATCTGTGGTTATATCTGCAACAGGTCGTGTTCGTGTTGAAACAGCAAGTAATTCAACAACTACCTATGCCACAAGTGGATGCTAATAAATATCTATTTTTATCCAGTTTGCGCCGTTTGTTTATCGTCGCGTAAAATGTTTCAAATTCCTCCTTCCTAAAAACTTCAAAAACATAAATGACAAAATTTATTTTTATTACTGGCGGCGTGGTTTCGTCGTTAGGCAAAGGCATTGCAGCATCGTCGCTTGCAGCGATTTTAGAGGCTCGCGGTTTGAAAGTGACCATGACCAAACTCGATCCGTATATCAATCTCGATCCAGGCACCATGAGTCCGTTTCAACACGGTGAAGTTTTTGTCACCGAAGATGGTGCAGAAACCGATTTAGATTTAGGGCATTACGAACGTTTTTTAAAAACTACGATGTCGAAAAGAAACAATTTCACCACGGGGCAAGTTTATGACACCGTTTTGAAAAATGAACGACGTGGCGATTATTTAGGCGGCACAGTCCAAGTCATTCCGCACATTACCGACGAAATTAAACGCCGTATCTATGCCAGTGCAGAAGGTATTGACGTAGCGTTAATTGAAGTGGGTGGCACGGTGGGCGACATTGAATCGTTGCCATTTTTAGAAGCGATTCGCCAAATGCGCTTTGAATTGGGTAGCGAACGCTCGTTATTCGTGCATTTAACGTTAGTTCCTTACATTCGTAGCGCAGGTGAAATTAAAACCAAACCAACGCAACATTCAGTTAAAGAATTACGCACCATTGGGATTCAACCTGATGTGTTAATTTGCCGTTCAGAGTTGCCAATTCCCGTCAGTGAACGCCGTAAAATTGCCTCATTTACAAACGTTGAAGAACACGCGGTCATTTCTTTAATCGACGCAGACACAATTTATCGCATTCCGTTGATGTTACACGAGCAAGGTTTGGACGAAATCGTTGTTCGCCGTTTGCGTTTAGACGTACCGTCAGCGGATTTACACGAATGGCAAACTGTTTTAGAAGCCATTGCCGCATCCGAACAAGAAGTGAATATCGCCATCGTCGGCAAATATGTTGAACATACCGATGCGTATAAATCAATCAATGAAGCCTTGACCCATGCAGGAATTCGCAACCGTTTAAAAGTTAAAATTACTTATATCGATTCTGAATTGATTGAAGAAGAAGGCACGGCACGCTTAAAAAATGTCGATGCAATTCTTGTCCCTGGTGGTTTTGGTGAGCGTGGCGTTGAAGGCAAAATTGCGACGGTGCGTTATGCGCGTGAAAACAAAATTCCGTATTTAGGCATTTGTTTAGGAATGCAAACAGCAGTGATTGAATTTGCCCGAAATGTGGCGAATTTAGAAGGCGCACACAGCACCGAATTTTTACCGAATTCGCCGCACCCTGTGATTGGTTTAATTACCGAATGGATGGGCGATTGTGGCAGCGTGCAAACCCGTGATGAAAATTCGGATTTGGGTGGCACAATGCGTTTGGGAAGTCAGCAATGCCGATTATTGCAAGATACATTGGCGTTTTCAGTTTATCAAAAAGACGTAATTACTGAACGTCATCGTCATCGTTATGAATTCAATAATCAATATATTGAACGATTAGAAGCGGGCGGAATGCGTTTTTCAGGTAAATCAATTGATGGGCGTTTGGTTGAAGTCGTTGAAATTCCAGACCATCCGTGGTTTATCGCGTGTCAATTTCACCCAGAATTTACCTCAACACCACGCCGTGGACATCCATTATTTAGCGGTTTTGTCCAAGCGGCATTTGAGAATAGAAGATGAAAGAAGTCGCTTCGTTACAGTATGGCGTAATTTTCAAAAAAGCTTTTTCACAACGCGATGTTTTCAATGCCTTTGTGAAAGATATTTTAGGCATTGAGTTTAGTTGTGACAAAGTTGAAACCGAAAAATCATTCACCCAAAAAATTGGCAATGTTAAAGTCGAATTTGATTTGTATGCTGAGGATTTGAAAAATCGGGTTATCGTCGAAATTCAACATCAAAATGGCAGCGATTATTACGACCGTTTTCTGCATTATCACTGCGTGGCATTACTTGAACAGGCAGCAAATTACCGTAATTACAAAACCGATTTAACGGTTTATACGATTGTCGTTTTAACATCAGCAGACAAACACAAAACCGATGTTGCTGTGATTGATTTCGATCCGAAAGACCGTTATGGCAATTCGCTCGGTGAAATCAAACATAAAGTGATTTATCTCGCGGTGAAATATGTTGATGAAAATACGCCCGAAGTGTATCGAGATTGGTTGAGCGCAATTAACGAAAGTTTGAGTGAAAAAATCGAAGAAACTAATTATCAACGCATTGAACTTCAAACGGTGATTGATTCGATTGCCAAAAACTTAGTTTCACCCGAAGAAAAGTATTGGATGATTGAAGAATACAATTTTGAGGAAGCTAAGAAAAAGCAATTTGAAGAGGGCATTGAGCAAGGGATTCGGCAAGGGATTCGGCAAGGGATTCAGCAAGGCGTTCAACATGGTATTGAAGAAGGTCAGCGCAAAGCAAAACAAGCGATTGCGAAAGGAATGTTGTCTGAAGGTTTGAGCATTGAAATTATTGAAAAACTAACCGCATTAAGTCACGACGAAATCCAAAGTTTGATTTAAAAATACAAAGAGAAAATCCATGAAATTATGTAATTTTGAAGTTGGTTTAGAACATCGCTTTTTTTTAATCGCGGGAACGTGCGTGATTGAAAGTGAACAAATGGCGTTAGATACAGCGGGTTATTTGAAAGAACTCACCGACCGTTTAAAGATTCCGTTTATTTACAAATCATCTTTCGATAAAGCCAATCGTTCATCACACGAAAGTTTTCGTGGTTTAGGCGTTGAAAAAGGTTTAGAAATTCTCGAAAAAGTGAAAAAACAAATCGGTGTACCTGTTTTGACCGATGTTCATGAAGATACGCCGCTTGCTGAAGTGGCTTCGGTTGTTGATGTGATGCAAACGCCTGCTTTTTTGTGTCGGCAAACCAATTTTATTCAAGCGGTTGCCGCGCAAAATATCCCCGTGAATATCAAAAAAGGGCAGTTTCTCGCGCCGTGGGACATGGTGAATGTGGTCAACAAAGCCAAAGCAACAGGCAACGAGCAAATTATGGTTTGCGAACGTGGCGCATCGTTTGGTTATAACAATTTGGTATCTGATATGCGTTCGTTAGCCATAATGCGCGAAACAGGGTGTCCCGTGGTTTTTGATGCCACGCATTCGGTGCAATTACCTGGTGGACAAGGCACAAGCTCAGGCGGGCAACGTGAATTTGTGCCTGTTTTAGCGCGTGCAGCGGTTGCAGTGGGAATTGCGGGATTGTTTATGGAAACGCACCCGAATCCTGCCGAAGCGTTAAGCGATGGCGCGAATTCATGGAAATTAAGCGAAATGGAAGGATTATTAGAAACGTTGTTGGCATTAGATGACGTGGTGAAAAAATCGGGTTTTGTTTTGTAAAAAATCAACATTAAAAAAAGGCGGCGTTGTATGACACAACGCCGCCTTTTTGTTGAAATCAAATACAGTAATTCTTGTAAAACTGCCTAATTTTTGGCGTGACTTCGTCAGAAATAGAAAAACCCAATAAGACTTTTGAAAAAACAGTATCGTCAATCGGTTGATGTGTTGTAAATGAACCATCAGCAACATTTTTCGCTACCGCAGTTGCTCCAAAAATATCAGCTTTTCGATAATAGACGTAACTTTGGCGATTGATAAATGGATGATCGCCCGTATTTAAAACACAACTTATATCGTAAGGTATATCAGTGGTCACGGTACTAATGTTAACGGCAAGCACACATTCTTTTGCCAACTTTGGATAAAATACTGGATTGTTACAAATAATATGCAAATGATTACAAGGTCCAGTTGGAATTAAAATTGTGCCTTTCCTAAACGGATTTCCTAAATTCATTTCAGTAAATTTCTAATATCATCGAGTTGCCGTTGCACGTTATGGTGTAAAACAAATGCCTTTATTTCATTTTCATTTTTACCTAATGCGTGAAATATCGCCTCTGGTTTAATGGGAAATGAACTGCCTTGCGGATCCTCCCATTCAGCACAGTTATCATGCGTGTAATCACGAATTTCAAAAGTATCCATTTGCCCAAAACGTAAAAAAACAGCGTCGAGTATGGCGCAATCAGCATTGCTTAATTCGTCAAAATCATCACGATTGACCACTTTATGAGCAATCGAGACTTCGTAATTCGCTTTACCTCGAATCCAATAATTCCAACCTTGATCATTTGATGCACTTGAGCCACGAATTAAATCATAAGTTTGAGATAAAACAGGACCGTGTGGCATTGATACAAAACAATCACCACTAATAGAATCACCCCATTTCGCCATCGCGTCACGGTCTGCAAGATAAAGCAGTTTTAAAAGTTTAAGATATGCCATTCTACCGCCGCATTTTTGCAGAAGAAAAGCTGCCATTTGCGCCACACGTTCTTCGGAAAACATTTTTTCACCTACTAATTATTCCTAAAATGGACATCAATGCTTAACTGTAAACAGGAAATTTTTTACATAAAACCGATACTTTTTCGCGCACCGCTGCAATTACACTTTCATCTTCCATATTTTCCATTACGTCACACATCATTTCAGCAATTTCAATCATTTCCGCTTCTTTGAAACCGCGTGTCGTCGGCGCAGGCGTGCCAACACGAATGCCGCTGGTCACGAATGGCGATTGCGGATCATTTGGAACGGCATTTTTATTCACGGTGATATGCGCTTTACCCAATGCAGCATCTGCCGCTTTGCCCGTAATGCCTTTCGCAATCAATGACACCAACATTAAATGATCGTCTGTGCCACCTGAAACCACGTCAAAACCACGCGCCATAAACACGTTTGCCATTGCGCGGGCATTGTCGATAACTTGTTGCTGATAAATTTTGAATTCAGGTTCCATCGCTTCTTTGAACGCTACCGCTTTTGCCGCGATAACGTGCATCAGCGGACCCCCTTGAATGCCAGGGAAAATGTTGGAATCAAATTTCTTTTCGAGTTCGGGATTGCTTTTGCACAAAATAATTCCACCACGAGGTCCGCGCAATGATTTGTGCGTCGTACTTGTCACCACGTCAGCAATCGGCACAGGATTTGGATATAAACCCGCCGCCACCAAACCCGCAACGTGTGCCATATCAACAAACAAATACGCACCGACTTTGTCCGCAATATCGCGGAAACGTTGCCAATCCCAAATGCGTGAATACGCCGAAAATCCCGCAATAATCATTTTTGGTTTGTGTTCTAACGCCAACGCTTCGACTTGGTCATAATCAATTTCGCCCGTCGCGGCATTCAAACCGTATTGAATGGCGTTATAAATTTTGCCTGAAAAATTCGGTTTCGCGCCATGCGTTAAATGTCCACCGTCCGCCAAACTCAAACCCAAAATCGTATCGTGCGGTTGCAATAACGCCATGAAAACCGCCATGTTTGCTTGTGAACCCGAATGCGGTTGCACGTTTGCATAATCCGCACCGAATAACGCTTTGGCGCGGTCAATCGCTAATTGTTCCACTTTATCGACGAATTCACAGCCGCCGTAATAACGTTTGCCAGGATAACCTTCGGCGTATTTATTGGTGAGTTGTGAACCTTGCGCTTCCAAAACACGCGGGCTGGCGTAGTTTTCAGAGGCAATTAATTCAATGTGATCTTCTTGACGTTGGTGTTCGTCTTGAATCGCTTGGTGTAATTCGTTGTCGAAACCTGCAATCGTCATCGATTTTTTAAACATGATTTATCCTTTTTTATGAAAATTTAAGTGTGAATTTGAATAGGTGTGTTCGTGGGGATATTTTAACTCGAAATACCCGATACCTGCAGAAAATGAGGCGTTACCTGTAAAGATGTCGATTTCAAAAAGCAGATGACAATTTTTAGCGATATTCATAGAATGTAAAAAAAGATTCACAAGAACTTTGTAAAAAATCACATAAATAAAAGGCTATGGTTTTGCGTTATAGAATTATTTACATCATTGTATTTATTATGGTGGTTACTTTTTCCAGTCTTTTTGCTTGGTCAGAATATCAAAGGACAATCACTGACGCGGAAAAACTCACTCAAAATTTTTCAAAACTATTAGAAATAAGATTTGAAAACATTTTATCTCGAACTATATCGATATTGGATTTTCAAGCCCATGAATATCCAGAAGCCGTATTAACACAATCATCGGTGCAGAAAAACAAATCCACGATTAACGCAAATATACAGCGGTTGGTTCAAAATTTCCCCGAAATATCTAACGCTTATGTTTTCGATGCAAATGGCGATTTGCTTTACTCATCTGATGAAAACACGCCAAAAATCAACTTAGCCGATCGTCCTTTTTTCATTACGTTAAAAGAAAAACAATCCGATGACGTTGTATTTTCAGATGCAATGATTGCACGCACGACTAATCGTTGGTCACTGGTTATGGCGCACGGAATTTATAATCCAAATGGAAAATTTTTAGGCATCGTCACTACATTACTGGATTTACAGAAAGAAACGGAATTTTTAAAATCATTTCAAATTGGCAATGAAGGGGCGGCGTTAATTAGAAATTTAGATCATAAATTGATAATACGGCATCCACAGATTGAATCCGCTGTTAATCAAATTGCGTCCCCTCAAAATGTAATAAGACAAAAAATTGATTCAGGAATTTATTCTGGAACACTTGAACACCTAGCTATTCTTGACAACGTAAACCGAATTTCGAGTTTTGAAAAAGTTAACGGTTATCCGTTTTACATTTTGATAGGCGTTTCTAAAGACGAATATCTAACGACATGGCGTACTCATTGTTATTTTCTTTTTTTGGGTGACTGCTTATTTTTGTTTTTGATTGGTATCGCTTTTTTAGAAATTAGAACAACAGAAAATCAGCGTAAAACCATTGAATCAGAAAAACTCGAATTGGCAGAACGTTTTAATAAAATTGCGAATCAATTAACCAGTGTTATTTTTCAATTTCAAATGCTGCCCGATGGCAGTGTTTTAGCACCTTATACAAACGAAGCCTTAAAAAATATCTACCGTTTAAATCCCGAAGATATTCGTGAAGACGCTAGTGCCGTATTTAATTTAATTCATCCTGACGATTTACAACGTTATATTGAAACAATTAAAGAATCCGCCGCGAATCTCAGTGTATGGAATACTGAATTTCGTCTTAAATTTGAAGACGGTACAGTACGTTATATTTTGGGGAATGCCACACCAGAATTAGAACCCGACGGCTCTATTTTATGGCACGGTTTTGTAACCGACATCACAGAAATGAAGATAAAAGAACAAGAAATCATGGAAAGTGAAGCACTCACAAACAGCATTCTTAATTCTTTAACCGCTCATATTGCTGTTTTAAATAATGAAGGCGTAATTATTGCCGTGAATGAGGCGTGGATAAAGTTCGGTAAAAAAAATGGTCTGATTGGTGATTCGGTGGGTTTGAATTATTTAAATACTTGTGAAAATGGTATTGAATATGATGAATTCCCTACCGAAGCGGATATTATGAACAATGGTATTTTGGAAGTATTAACAGGCAAAAGAGATAATTTTTATTATGAATATCCCTGCCATTCACCGACCGAAGAACGTTGGTTTTATATATCCGTTACGCCATTAAGTAATCAAAATTCGGGTGTGGTGATTAGTCATAAAGACATTACCGACAGTAAAAAAACGATGTTAGCTTTAAAACTTGAATCGGATAAAAATCAGGTGTTTTTGCATAATGCGACTGATAACGTTCACATCCTAGATGAACATGGCTATGTTATCGAATGCAGTGAGTCTTTTTGTTCAAGTCTTCAATACAGTCGTTATGAAACAATAGGTATGCACGTTTCACAATGGGAGGCGTGGATTGAACCTGAGCAAATTATGGCGATATTAGAGAATCTTTTTAATGAATCCGTTACCGCTCAATTTGAATCCATTCATCGTCGTAAAGACGGCACAACCTTTGATGTTGAGATACGGTCTAATCACATTGTATTTAACGGTCAATCTGTACTTTTTGTTTCGGCACGCGATATTTCAGAGCGCAAATTGGCTGAAGAAGAAATGAAAATAAAAACGGCTGAATTGTTTGTCGCTAAAGTGAAAGCAGAAGTCGCCAATCGCGCAAAATCAGAGTTTGTCGCGAACATGAGTCATGAAATTCGCACACCAATGAATTCAATTTTAGGATTTTCTGAAATTTTATTGCCTTTAATTACCAATCCGACGCATAAACATTATTTAGATGCGATTCATCGCAGTGGCAAAACGTTGTTGCAACTGATTAACGATATTTTGGATTTGTCTAAAATTGAAGCAGACAAAATCGAGCTGCAATACAAACCTGTTTCAATGAAAGATTTGATTGAAGATATAAATATCATTTTTTCTCAACACGCTATTTCAAAAAATTTGTCGTTGTCTGTTTCCATGGATGAAAACTGCCCGCTTTATTTGATGCTTGATGAAACTCGTTTGCGGCAAATTTTGTTAAATATCGTGGGTAATGCGATTAAATTTACGCACCACGGCGGGGTAAAACTGATTGTGTCGGTGTTACATACTGATGTTGAAAATAACGCGCTGGATTTACTGATTGATGTTTTTGATACTGGAATTGGTATTCCCGAAGACCAACAAGAAAAGATATTTTTGGCATTTGCTCAACAAGAGAATCAAAGTGTTGAATATGGCGGAACAGGGCTTGGCTTGAGTATTTGTAGAAAATTACTGGCATTGATGAACAGTTACATTTTCGTTAATAGCGCACAAGGAGAAGGCAGTTGTTTTTCTATCATTTTGAACCATGTGCTGATTGCTGACGCTGACGCTGACGCTGACGCTGACGCTGACGCTGACGCTGACGCTGACGCTGACGCTGACGCTGACGCTGACGCTGACGCTGACGCGTCAGCGAAAATAAAGATTCTTTTTGAACCTGCAAAAATTTTATTGGTCGATGATATGCCTATTGATAGGCAATTGATTCGCACTTATTTAGCGGAGTTTAAGGAATTAACCTTTGTTGAAGCCGCAACGGGTGAAGATGCGTTAAGTTTGGTAAAACTACAATCGTTTGATTTAGTTTTTATGGACAGACTATTGCCTATGATGGACGGTGATGTCGCTTGTTGGCAAATGAAATTCTTAAATCCACATATTCCGATTATTATGATTAGTGGGTCGGTGACAAAAGAATCCGACGACGATCAAGCGGCTATTTTTTATGATGTAGAACTGAGTAAGCCTGTTAGGAAAATCGATTTATTAGAAGCAATGCGTATGTATTTAAAATCGACTGAAATAAGCATTGAATCAAATGATGTGTTGAAAAGTGGAATTGACGTTGTGATGGATTCGGAAAAATTGTCTGAATTCTTGGCGTTATTAACAACGTATCGAGATGAGATTAACAGCGTAAAAGATTCGGAGTCGTTTAATATGTATTCGTTGACTGAAATGGCAGAACAATTAGTTGAAATCGCTGAGAAATATCATTGCCCATCGTTGAAAGGATGGGCAAATACGTTAAAAGAACAAGCCGATTTATTTGATGTTGTGAATTTAAGTAAAACGTTAAAGCGTTTCGATGCTCTTTGTGATGGTATCGGTTGATGTTAAATAACGCGGCAATCGAACGGTAATGCACGTTTGATGGTCGTTTGTTTCCATGTCAATCGTGCCGCGTTGGGTTTCTGCCATTAACTTTGCCGAATAAGTGCCTAATCCGTTGCCGTTCTTTTTTCCTGATGTTGCGTACTTTTCAAAGAAAGTTGCCCGAATGGATTCTGGAACACAGCCTGAATTGGTAATAGCAATCACACTTTGGTCATTTTCGTGGTGCATTTTTATCGTTAATGCGCCGTCATCGGAGCTGGCTTCAATCGCATTACGAAGTAAATTAGCGAACAACGAATAGGATAAATGCCTTTCAGCGGCGGCTTCAAAATTTTTATTTTCAGTGGATTCAATCTCTATTTTGAGTTGTTTAGATGCAGCGAATGATTTCAAGTCTTTAATCACATCTTCGATTAAATCATTGAACTCAACAGATTCGGGGATATATTCATACGTTCCCATTTCCATTTTGTACAAGTTGAGAGAATTATCAACCATGTACAAAATTTTATTTCCCGCAGCGTAGATGGCTTTTGAATATGACAGTTTTTCTTCGTTAGAAATATCGTATTCAGACATGAGTTCTGAATAACCCATAATGACAAGAAGTGGCGTTTTCAAATCATGTCGCATCATGCGTTCGATGTCGTTTCGCAAGCGATCAACTTCGGCTAACGCTTCATTTTTCAGTTTTAACTCGTGTTTATTTTTAATGCGTTCTAAATGTAGTAATACTTTTGCTTGAACGATGGGAATAGAAATGGGTTTATGAATGTAATCAACCGCGCCTAATGCCAAGCCTTTCAATTCGTCATCTACATTAACGGCGGCAGTAACAAAAATAATTTCAATATCTTTCGTTTTGGGATTACTTTTTAATTTTTCACAAACTTGAAAACCCGTCATATCAGGCATCATAACGTCTAATAAAATTAAACTCGGAACGTCTTTGTCAATGGTATTGATAGCTGATTGACCATTCATAGCGACAGTCAGATTGTATTCTGTTGATTTTAGAGCAGCACCTAAAACACGAATGTTTTCTGGGTTGTCATCAACAATAAGAATGAGTGGTTTTTTTTGTGGCATTAATAGTATTCCTTGTATTTAACCTACTGAATTATAATCTAAATTTATGAAATGTTTAATAATTGGTAACTGTTCATCTCCTAAAAAATAAGCTATTCTAATCGACCTTGTTACGCCACTGATTAACGTTGACGGATTACAGCCTATGATAATAAATAAACAAAACGAATTGCATCTACATTTAAAAAAAGTGATTAAAAATGCACATGATAAATTAGAGCATCAGCCGATTTTATTACAGTTGCTTCGAGATGTTTCCATTGATGAATATGCTAATGCACTTGCGGCATTACACGGCGTTCACGCAGCTATTGAAAAAAACATTGTGAATTTTTTGGCTAATCAACCAGATTTATTTGATTACGAATCTCGACTTAAAACTCCCGCGTTAGAAGAAGATTTAAAAGACCTTGCGAAAGTCCCGTTTATTTCAAAAATAGCGTTTCCGATGCCAAAAAATGTAGCGGAATTAGTTGGAATAATTTATGTGATAGAAGGTTCTACGATGGGTGGGCAATTTTTAGCGCGTAAAATTGGCGATAAATTTCCTATACGATTTTTTAGTGGATATGGCGCAAATACAGACCAAAAATGGCAAGAGTTTTGGGAATTTGCTAATTCAGTTTGTACCGTTGAACAATATGAAGATGTTGGAGAAATGGCGGTTTTATTATTTGAATTGATTGAATTGCATCTGCAAGAAACAACTCAAAATTAAGCATCGATTATAGGATTCAAAGCAGTGACAGACATTAAACAGACCGAATTAGAAAAAGCACTCCAAAACTGTGCATCAGAACCGATTCACCAAATTGGAAGTATTCAGCCGCATGGTGCTGCGCTGGTTTTAGATTCCACAAACGACTATAAAGTAGTTCAGACCAGCGAAAATATAGGCAATTTTATTGGTATTTCTCACGATGTCATTCTAGGAAATACGCTTGCGACACTCGTAGACGAAGCCTCATTTAATCGTGTCGTTGCGATGATAAAAGTGGCTGAAAAACATAATGTCGCGGTTGGAAAATTAAATTTCGATTGTAAAAATGTCTGGCAAGAATTCAATGTCCACCTTTATAAGTCGAATAGATTATATGTACTTGAATTTGTTATTGATAATGAAGAAAATTTTGATAACGCCAAAGTCGCTATTCAGCTTTTAGAAATGCAGAAGTCACAATTTCTTACCGATTCTGTAGCGAGCATTACTGAATATCTAAATCAAATTGCTGGCTTTGTGCGTGAAATAACAAGCTATGACAGCGTGATGGTTTATCGTTTCGATGACAATTGGAACGGTGAAGTTATTTGTCAAAGTCGTGTTGAAGCATCGCCTTCTTATCTTGGAGCGCATTTTCCAGCGAGCGATATACCCGCTCAAGCCCGAAGACTTTATACAATAAATTCGGTTCGTACTCTTGCCGATATTGATGCGATTCCCGTTGCGATTACGTCTGTTTTTAATCAAACGACAGGCGAAGCATTAGATATGAGTTATTCCGCTTTGCGAAGTCTATCGCCCATCCACATAGAATACTTGCGTAACATTGGTGTGCAAGCCTCGATGTGTATCTCATTATTGCAAAATGGTCGGTTATGGGGATTGATTATTTGTCATCATAAATCGCCTAAACGCGTCTCTATTGCCATGCGGGAAGCGGCAATTTTTATCAGCAAATTAGCATCAGAAAAAATAACGTTTATTGCCGCGATGGAACATCAAATGTTTATCCATAAAGCAACTAAACTAAGTGAAGCGTTGCATGAACGCTCAACTAAAAGTTCGATTGAACTTACTTTTCAAGATATGTTGCCAGAACTTAAAGCATTGTTGAATGCAACGGGAGTAGTCGCCGTTATTCATGGTGAAAAGTATTTTTATGGAAATGTCCCGACTGTTTTAGAAACCGAAGCCTTATTAGAATGGCTCGAACAAAAATCTTCAGACAAATTATTTAGCTGTAATCATTTAGAAGAAATTTACGAACCCGCCCGTAATTATGTCGGTATTGTGTCAGGTTTGCTTGCAGTGAGAATTTTCGACAATATGAAAAATTGTATTGTTTGGTTTCGTGCTGAAAAAAAAGAAACGATTCAATGGGCGGGAAAATACGACGAGGGTTTTATTCAAAACGCGGCTGGCGAATTCCGTTTAACACCACGAAAATCTTTTGATTTATGGACTGAAGAATGGCATGGGCGCAGCAAACCTTGGTCGCCAACAGAAAATGGTGTTGCTGTTGTACTAGCGAACAGCATATCAAATTGTTCTTTGCAACAAACTCAAAGCTCCGAAGCACAGATTTCGTTAGTTGCCATCAATAGAAAAAATAAAGAAAACCTCGATAAACTGACCTCACAAGTTCCTGGTGTTTTGTATCAATTCAAACAATTGCCAGATGGGCAGTCGTGTTTGCCTTATGCAAGTCATGGACTAAATGATATTTTTGAAGTCATGCCGCATGAAGTTCTCACCGATGCTTCAGCTATTTTTGCCGTTTCACATCCTGATGATTACGACATGATTGTAAAATCCATTCAGCAATCTGCGGAAAAGCTAGAAACTTGGAAATTAGAATACCGTGTCAATTTACCAAAAATTCCGCAAAGCCCCGTCTCTTCAGGTCGGGGATGTAAGGAATATCGGCGTAGCCCCGCTTTAAAATTTAAGTAGGGCGTTGCTGTTGTTCAATATACTGTTTCAGAACGGATAAAGGTGCACCACCACA